>JADHPM010000007.1 GCA_016778465.1 Methylophilaceae bacterium | reverse complement strand
GTAGACTTTTTACAAGTTTAAAGAGCAGAAAGTTTAAACTTTTTTATATTACAACAGGAGAAAGATATGGATGTACTAGCAACCGTAAGAAAGTGGGCTGGTGGATTATCAGAAACCATTGTTAGCCTGCTAGCATTATCAATTGTTCTAGAAATATTAATGGGAGGTGCAGCTGTCCCATTTTTTGGAACACCTAATGTAATCGGCACTGTTACTGAATTAATAAATAGTCTAGGCAGTCAAGGCATTGTTGGTCTTGTCGCTGTTTGGGTTCTTTATTCAATTTGGAAAGCTAGGAAGTAGTATAGAAATTGTTTAAGTTTCCATAGTTTAAAGGGCCCTTTTGGGCCCTTTTTTAAAAGAGGTTTATTAAATGAATTATTTAAAATTAATCCATAGTTGGGCTGTTCATTTAACTGAAGCACTTTTAAGTTTAATTGTTTTATTTGTTTTGATTGAGCTTTTGTTAGGACAACCTAAAATTCCATTTATTGGTAATCTCAATTTAGTTGAGGTGCTAACAAAAATATTTAGTAATATCGCAAGTGCCGGTGCAGCTGGCATAGTTTTTGTTTGGATATTGTATTCAATTTATTCCAAAAAAAACTAAACTAAATAAAATTTTATCTATCCAAAGTCCTTATTTATAAGTACACTTAGCAATAGTATACAGTTTTAGAATACGCATCGTTGACTGTATTTGTAATAAGTGGCTAAATTTTTGCACTGGGAGGGATGCAGATTCTCCATTTCAATTATTTTGCCTATTCATTTAATGAAAATGTATTAATGCAATTTTTAAAGAGACGGGAGTTTAAAAAAGGTATTAATATGGAACAGGAGAAACAATGGAAATTACAGATTATAATTTAGTCTATAATTCACTGTCTTTCGCTATTGCTACCTTTGGTGCAGGAACAGTGTTCTTTTTTGCTCAGCGTTCTCAAGTCGCTCCAGCATACAAAACCGCTTTAACTTTATCTGGTCTAGTTTGTTTAATCGCTTTTTACCACTACTTAAGAATGTTCGAAAGCTTCAATGACGCTTACGTACTTTCTAATGGAGCGGTTGAGGCAACCGGAGCGCAATTTAATGATGCATATCGTTATGTTGATTGGCTCTTAACAGTTCCGCTTCTATTACTTGAACTTGTATTAGTTATGAGATTAAGTAAAGACGAAACATATTCAAGAGGTACAAAACTAGCTTTTGCAGCAGCCTT
The DNA here is from genome assembly GCA_016778465.1 of Methylophilaceae bacterium. Taxonomy (GTDB): domain Bacteria; phylum Pseudomonadota; class Gammaproteobacteria; order Burkholderiales; family Methylophilaceae; genus BACL14. The sequence continues at coordinate 66,168 of JADHPM010000007.1, read as the reverse complement.
AATGGTTGTGCTTGGTTACCCAGGTGAGATTTCTGCAGATGCAGGTACTCGTTGGGTTTGGTGGATTGCAGCTATGATTCCATTCTTGTATATTGTACGAGACTTGGTTTCTGGTTTGGGTGCATCTATTCCAAAACAACCAAAAGCAGTTCAAGGTCTTGTAGGTGGCGCTAGAACTCTTACAATTCTCTCATGGTGTTTTTATCCAGTAGTGTTTATCCTGCCAATGTTAGGTGTTGGTGGAATGGTTGCAGGTGAAATTAATGCCGCCGTTCAGGTAGGTTATACAATTGCTGACGTAGTAGCTAAGGCAGTATTTGGTGTCATGATTTACATGATCGCACAACGTAAATCTGATGCTGGTGCTTAGTTACTAATAAAGTAAAGCTTTAATAACTTGAGAATAAACGCGCCAGAAATGGCGCGTTTTTTTTTAATATATGAAACTAAGTCAAATAGGATATTCTGAATTTTTTATGCCACCTGAGGCGGATGAGTTTTTATATCAAGTAAAAAATGAGTTTGCCGCTAGCTTATTGGTCGATGATAGTTTTCTATCGCAATGGCTTAAACACCATGGGGAATCACAAGGCAAATGGATACGCGCAAGACTAGCCTTATCTTCAGGAGCCTTATTAGGGCTATCAGCACAAACCTATATTAAATGGGCAGTAGTATGTGAACTAATTCACAGCGCTTCGTTATTACATGATGATATTTGCGACAATGATGCGTTAAGAAGGGGAAGGATTACAGTATGGAAAGAGTTTGGCATTCCAGCAGCAATATGTACGGGAGATTTTTTAATTGCGGAATCATTTAGAAAATTAACAGAAATTGAACAAGGCTGGCATCAAACTATTTTGTTAAAATTACTTTCATGCTCTGTGAAAGATATTATTTTTGGTCAATCCTTCGATGTTAGTGTGGACTCGAAAAGAATTTCATGGCCAGAGTATAAAAAAATTGCGATTAATAAGACAGCGCCATTAATTTTGCTGCCAATGATGGGTATGTTTAAGTGTAAAGAATATGTTGGAGATGAATGCGAGGCACTAGAGGAGATAGCAAATCAATTTGGTTTAGCTTATCAATGGTTAAATGATATTGAAAATATCATTGGTATTGAACAAGAAGAGTATTCGGATTTATTAAAAAATCATCCTAATGCAGTGTTGATTAGGATGTATGAAGATTCTAAATTACAGAAAAAGTCGAATGAGGATTTAAAAAAACTAATTAACCAACAAGTCATATTAGAAAACTTAAAAGAAGTAAATTTACTTCTTGGTAAGCTAATGTTAAAGGTTCATCGATTACCTATAGTGATTCAACCAATCATCGTAACTATTAAGAATGAACTAACAAACCGAATAAAAAAATATGAAAAAAATTAGTGTTCTTGGCGGTGGATTTGGTGGAATAGCGGCCGCAATAAGAATGCGTGCTAGAGGAAACGAGGTAACTCTGTTCGAGAGACTTGGTGCATTGGGTGGCAGAGCACAGGTTTTTGAAAAAGGTGGGTACCGTCATGATGCAGGACCAACCGTCATAACTGCGCCAAATCTTTTTTATGAATTATTTGAATTGTTAGGTGAAAATCTTGAAGACCATTTAGAGTTTAAGCCATTAGATCCATGGTATCGATTTTACTTTTCTACAGATCAATTAGTTTTTGATTATGGTCCTAATCAAGAAAAAATGTTAGATCAGATAAAGTTGCTTTCGCCAAAAGATGTTGATGGCTATTTAAACATGTTAAAAGCATCAAAAGATATATTTGCGCTTGGTTATGAAAAACTCGCGAGCCAACCTTTTGGGAAATTAAAAACGATGCTTAAATATGCGCCAGATATTATTCGCATGAGGGGTTATCGTTCAGTTTATAGTTTTGTATCCAGTTATATTAAGCATCCTCACCTTAGACAAGCTTTTTCAATTCAGCCATTACTTGTGGGTGGCAATCCTTTTTCAACTTCGTCAATTTACTCATTAATTCATGCCTTGGAACAAAAGTGGGGTATCTATTTTTGTATGGGGGGAACAGGGAAGTTAGTAGATGAGTTAGAAAAATTGATGTTACGACATGACATCACTATTAATTTTCATTATGATGCTGAACAAATTTACGTCAAGGATTCACAAGTGATAGGTATTAATTTTACAAATGGAAAACAAGCTAATTTCGATAAACTAATTTGTAATGCAGACCCCATTCAAATCTCATCGGAACTTTTAGGCAGAGAAAAAATTTCTTTGCATAATTCATTTATAAAAAAATTCTCAAAACACTCGATGGGTTTATTTGTAATATTTTTTGGCTCAAAAGTTAAGTATGAAAATATAGCTCATCACACTATTTGGATGGGCCCAAGATATAAAGAATTATTAAAAGATATCTTTGATGATCACAAATTAGCAGAGGATTTTTCCATTTATCTACATCGCCCAACGTGCACGGATGGATCTTTTGCGCCACCTAAAGGGGATAGCTTTTATGCGTTAGTTCCTGTGCCAAACTTAAAAGGTGGCCATAATTGGAGTGATATAAAAGATGAATTTACCTCAGAGGTAATGCTAGCCCTTGATAATACAATTTTGCCTGGAATTAATACTAATAGTGAAAACGTCTTTTCAATGACACCAATAGATTTCAAAGAAAACTATCGAACACCTCATGGCTCAGGGTTTTCTATTGCACCATTGCTTAGTCAATCCGCTTGGTTTAGAACACATAATCAAGATGATTTGTATGATAATTTGTTTTATGTTGGCGCTGGAACTCATCCTGGAGCAGGTTTGCCCGGTGTGATTAATTCGGCAAAAGTAGTGGAGAGGATTATTTACCCATGAGCTCACATGCAGCATCAATGAGACGGCATGGTAAAACTTTTTTTTGGGCATCTCAATTTTTAGAGAAAGAAATAGCAAACCGTTATTATGCAGTCTATGAATTTTGTAGAAATATCGATGATATAGTTGACGAAAAAAAAGATAAAAAAGAACTCAAAAATATTATTCATCATTGGAATACAAATCAGCATCACAAAGTTTTTAATCCCTTTAAAACCCTGCCACCTAAATTACAGCCAAAAGAATATTTAATAATACAGTTTTTTCAAGGTCAGTCATTTGACATCAATCCCAGACAGCCCAAAAGTCTAAATGAACTCATCATTTACTGTTACCGTGTTGCAGGTGTTGTTGGCTTAATGTTATGTGATGTGATGGAATTAAAAAGAAAAGAGTTAAGGTTTTATGCAATTGACTTGGGTATTGCAATGCAATTAACGAATATTGCGCGAGATGTTTATGAAGATGCAGCCAATGGACGGCTTTATATTCCCCAAACCATGATAGGTAAAATACGGCCATCAGAACTTATAGATGCTTCTGCCAAACATAAAAAAATCATCAATGCTGCTCGTAACAAACTAATCGATTTGGCTGATCATTATTATAGTAGTGCTAGTATTGGAATTAATTTTTTACCAAAAAAAACAAAAAGAACTATTTTGATTGCTGCTAACTTATATCGAGAAATTGGTTTAAAGATTAAAAATAATGATATTTCGTATGATGAAGGTAGGGTATTTTTAACAAAATTTGAAAAATTTGCTAAAACTATAAGAATATTAATGAGGAATAAAAAAAGAAATATTACTGTTCCAAAGCATAATTATTTATTGCATAAAGCAATACAAAAATTACCAGAAGCAAACCTGGCATGAAGAATGTTTATGACATTATTTTTATTGGTGGCGGATTATCATCCTTAATGTTTTTAAGTCAGTACACTCAAAAAAACCCTAAAGAAAAAATTCTTGTGCTGGAAAAAAACAAATCTATACGAGATGACCAAACTTTTTGTGCATGGGCAGGACCTAGCATAGTGGATATTGCTCAAACATTTAATTTAAAACCAAAAAAAAAATGGCACAAAATTCAATTAGTAGATAATACGAATTTTATTTTAAAAGATTTACAGCCATATCAATATGTGGCATTTGATGGCAATAAGACTCTTAAAAAATTGCTTTCAAGTTGTAAAAACATTACCTATAAAAGCAATATCACTGTTAAACAAATACAACATGACGATGTATTTACCATCAAAACTGATAAGGAAGACGAATTTTACTCTTTGTATCTTTTTGATAGTAGACCACCAAAGGATAGTCAATCATACAAATATAAAGAATCTTTAAGCCAAGCATTTATCGGAAGTGAGATTATGTTACCAAATAATTCATTTGATGAGACTACTGTAACCCTAATGGATTTCCAAAAAAATAAAGATGAAATTATTTTCACCTATGTTCTACCCTTTTCAAAAAAAAGAGCACTTGTCGAAACCACTTTCTTTACTAAACATGTAGATTTTAAGTTGATAAATAATCAACATAAATTGTATTTAAAGAGATACAAAAACTTCAAGGAAGTCAGAACAGAAAAAGCAGTATTGCCAATGGCAATTCTCAATAATACTAAAAGTGATAAAATCCTCAGGCTAGGAATAGGTGCCGGAATGATGAGGCCTTCAACAGGATATTCTATGCAAAGAATGGCTAATTGGATTAATAGCCTTCGATTTATGAAAATTAAAAATTCGAACAAACAAAATTATTTTTATCGATCACCTAAAATTCTAGATTGGCTTGATAGTATTTTTTTAAAAGTATGTTATTACCAACCACAGATTGGACCATTACTTTTTATGTCACTATTTAAAAAAGCTAATATTTTTTCAATTATTCGTTTCATGTCAGATGTTCCTTCTTGGTTTGATATCATCAGGATAGTTTGGGCATTGCCAAAAAAAATCATGATCAAAGGTTTATTGAATCGTTATGAATAATGTCACTAAACATCAAATAGCTTTTATTTTATTTGGTGAGCTATTCATTTTGTACACATTCATGGCCAATCAAGGATTTGTTAATTTAACTATAAATAATTCTTTTGTTTATTTTTCTGTTCTCTTAATTGCTTCAATTGGAGTGAGTCATGGGGCGATGGACGGAAAATTAATATGGCAAGCTTCAAGTAAAACTTTGATGAGGGTTAAAATTTCTTCTATCTATCTATTATTGGTTCTTATTGGCTTGGTAATTTGGTTTGTCGTTCCCATGGCAGGACTTATTTTATTAATTATTATGTCCTGTGCTCATTTTGCCAAATCAGACTTATTTTTTACTAATCAAATAAATACTTTTTCAAAATATTGTTGGGGAATATCTGTGACGCTTCTTCCACTGATTTTCCAGCCCAATGAAGTGCTTAATATTTTTTATTTATTGACGAATTATGAATTTTCAATGGTTCTCATAAATATTGTAAGAGCTTTGATAGTTTTTTCTATTATTCTTTTTATAGCTTCTGCAATATTATTTTATCAAAATAAATTTGAGATAATATTGGCATTATTTGAACTAGTGACTTTAATTCTCTTAGCAATATTTGTTCATCCCATTACTTGGTTCGCAATTTATTTTTGTGGTTTACATGGAATTCGAGCATTAATAGGTATTAATTTTAACTTCAAGAAAGATATATTATGGCTAACAGCTTTCACCATTCCAGTCATAGTATTATTTATTTTTTTCGCAAAGGAAAATACCTTTGATCTTACAAATAATTTACTTGTTGTTTTTCCAATACTTGCGAGCTTAACAATTGCGCATATGAGCTTGAATAAAATTATAAGAGCGTTTAGAAATTATTAAGAACAAACTTTTGAACAATTAATGTAGCAATAGCGATACCAATACATGATATTGATAATGAAAGGTAATAGTTAATATTGTGTTTGAGTAACCAACTTAGTAAAAATAAAAAGGGAATGACAGGTAAAATAAATAAAACAGTCTCATGAGTTAATGTTGCAATTTTTTGCGCATCATGACTTTCTTCCCAAATAATTGTAAATGAGGCAAATAAAACAATTGGCATCGCCAACAAAATAGCTGCCAAAGTAACGCTTTTTTTACTTAACTCACTTGCAGCGACAATAATTGCTACGGCAATAATAATTTTTATTAAATAAGGCATGAGTTGTTGATTATTAATTTAAATAAAAATTCAAAGTTAAAGTAAATCAATACCAAACTTTTTTAAAAGCATGGCATAAATTACAAATAAAATAACTGTTAAGAATATTGAAAGAATAAAGGTAATCCAGAACCCAAAAACTTTAATCCCCCAAGGAAAGAATAGAAACATTGGTAATGTCGGTAAGACATACCAAAACGTGTAATAAGCGTGACTTGCTAATTTTTCATCAGATTGATCCTCATAATAAAGCCAAAATAAAGTAATGAGCGTTACTAGGGGTAACGAGGCAATCAAAGCAGCAAGGCGATCATAGTGTTTTGCAATTTCTGAAATAAGCACAATGATTGCTGAGGTGACAATGAGTTTAATAATTATCAACATTTGCCTATCATAATATAAATATCATTATTACCTAGTATTTTTATAAGCAAAATAGATAATGATGACGAGAACGACAATAAGGAAAATCAGGATATAAAGATCAAGTAAAGTGTAGCTAAAAAAATTTATCATTTCCTTATTAAAGATAAATGAATTAGAAAATATACTAAAAAAATAAGAGGGACGAAAATAAGTGCCTCTAGATTGCCAATAAATGCAAATTTTGTATTTTCAAAACAGGCAATTTCAAAAACCTGACAGGTGGTTATCCCTTTAACCCACTGACCATATTTAAAAAAATTATAAACTTTAAGGCCACAATAAATTAGAAATATAGTGATACTTGAGATAAGGGTGGAACTAAGAATAATTGTATCAAAACGGCTCATATCTAATATTTAAAATAAATATACTATACAATTTCCATTGTATGGGTATTCACTTCACAGTCAAATAAATTACAATGAAAAAAATTTCTTTCTGGTCTGTTTTGGGGAGCATTCTTGTCATTTCAAGCCTAGCTCTAGTTTTGTTGATTGGTTTTCATGGGTTGAATATTTTATGGTTAATCATAATGTTACCCAGTTATTTAGTTGGCTTTTATTTATATCAAACGGCTCAATTAAAATCAGTCTATAATGAAGATCGTAGATTTGCTAAAATGATGCCAAGTTTTATTTTTTCTGGTGGGATTATTTTGGCAGTAACATTTTTTGTAGGTTTTATTTTTGGAAAGATAGTGAATTAAAATGCGACCACCAATTCTTACTAAATATCCAGTTGAAGATATTGTTACAAATCTCAAAACCTCAAAAGAAAAAGAGGTTTGGGTTGTTCGATTTATTCCTCAGTTACTGAGCAAAGATAAAATTAATGCAAACGCCATATCTGTAGTAAAAAGAGTAAGCTTGTTAAAATTAGAGCCTCTATCTAATGAAGAAATGGAAAAAATTAAAAAACATTTGAAAGATTTAGGCAGAACAGATTTAGTGGTTATGAGGCAAGATACAAGACAACAAAATATTTTAATTTTTTGTGCACAGGATGACGCTCCAGAGACGATTGATGGTATAGAGAGACATATCTATCGAATTATTCCCAACGCAAAGTTAAAGTTTGGTGCATCAGATATAAATCGTGATCGATGTTGTATTATTAAGAAAAAAACTTGGAAAACTGAAAAAGAAAGGCCAACAGGTTTTTATTCAATCACAGATCTCGCCGTGTCGGATAAATGAAGTATCTTTATGGTGTCATAATTATTATTGTTTTAATAGCTATAGGTTATTTCTTTCCTGAAAAAAAATATTTGACTTGTGACGGTAAGATTATGGAACCCCTGGCAGACAATTCATTAGAAAGTGCGGACAGTCTCTCAGAGGACGAGAAAAGTGTTGTTGAAATGTTTCGCGCTCTGGAAATGTTGGTCTTTGGCTCAAAAGATAAAACCGTTAAAGTTTCAGATCAAAAAATTTTAAAAATTAATAATTATTATTTTGGACTAAAGCAGACGATGAATGATTTTACTTGGAAGCAATGTCATTCGTCAGATATTGATATAGTTTGTAAATCGCCCTATGAGGCACATGCCTTTAACCTTATTCAAAAAAAAATGATGATTGATTTTTATGGTGATCAAGATCAAACTGATACTGTAAAATTTGGAATATATGACTGTCGAGAGTCAAATAATTTTTTATCTCAATAAATCTACTCATTTGCAATAAACCCACCGCTTTGATGTTGCCAAAGTTGAAAATAGAGTCCTTTTTTCTTAATGAGACTGTTATGACTCCCCTCCTCAACTATTTTCCCATCGTTAATTACAACTAGTCGATCCATTGCAGCAATTGTTGAGAGCCTGTGAGCAATTGCAATCACTGTTTTGCCTTGCATGAGATTGGTTAAACTATTTTGAATTACTGATTCGATTTCTGAATCTAGTGCACTCGTTGCCTCATCTAAAATTAGTATAGGTGCATTTTTAAGAATTACTCGAGCAATTGAAATTCTTTGCCTTTGTCCACCTGATAGCTTGATGCCCCTCTCCCCTACTAGGGTGTCATAACCTTTATTACCATATTGATCTTTAAGTTGAAGAATAAAGTCATGGGCCTGAGCTTTTTTTGCAGCAGTAATAATGCTTTTTTCTGAAGCATATGGGTTCCCATAAGAAATATTTTCTTTAACACTTCTATGCAGTAATGAGGTGTCTTGGGTAACCATGGCGATATTTTCTCGTAAGCTGTTTTGGGTAATGGTTTTGATGTCATGATCATTTATTAAAATTTCCCCATCATTTAATTCATAAAATCGAAGCAAAAGATTTATGAGTGTTGTTTTACCTGCGCCTGATCGTCCCACCAAGCCAACTTTTTCCCCTTGTTTTATTTTTAGATTAAATTTATCGAATAGGGCGCTATGCTTTTTGTAGCTGAATGAAATATTATTAATAGAAATATCGGTTTTAGAAAATTTAACAATTTTTGACTCTTCAGCGTCTTCAATTTCCTGCTGTCTCGATAACATATTCAAACCATCTTGTGCAGTTCCTATTTGTTCATAGAGTGATGTCATTTCCCACATGACCCAATGGGATATTCCATTCAGTCTCAAGGCCATGGCACATGCTGTGGCTAATGTTCCTATAAGAATAACCTCGTTTGACCATAACCAGATACACGTACCTGCTGTACTAACAATTAAAAACATACTTAAAAAATGATTAATGACTTGAATGGTTGAAACTTGTCGCATCTGCGCATGGACAGTATTCAAAAATTCTTTCATCGAATGTTTTGCATACTCGGATTCTCTCCCTGAGTGTGAAAAAAGTTTGACTACGCTAATATTGGTATAGGCATCTGTAATCCTTCCGGTCATTAAGGATCGTGCGTCAGCTTGATTTTTTGATAGCTTGGCAAGCCTAGGCACAAAATAAAAAAGGACAATAAGGTAAAGCGATAACCAAATTAAAAATGGCAAAAATAGATATGGATTTAAGCTACCAACTAGAATAATCATGGTTGAAATATAGACAACAACATAAATTAATATATCAGCAAGAATGAACCACATATCTCTGACAGCTAATGCAGTTTGCATAACTTTTGTCGCAATACGACCGGAAAATTCATTATTGTAAAAATCAATACTTTGATTTAATAATAATCGATGAAAATTCCATCGCATTCTCATTGGAAAAACCCCCGCTAATGATTGGTGTTTAAATATAGTTTGTGCGGCAACAAATAAAGTACTTCCTATCAATATCAGGCCTAATATATATAACCCGTAACGGTGATTGGTGAGAAAATCTTTGGGTCCCTCTTCATTCATAAGGTCTATCATTTTGCCAAGGACCGTATAAAGAATAGCTTCAAAACTTGCAATGACTGTGGTGAAAAAGGCCATTAAAAAAATATAACCTCTGAGCCCTTCAGTACACTGCCATATGAATTTAGATAGAGAATTTGTTGGTGTTTTAAAAACACCAACAGGAAAGGGATTTATGAGCTTTTCAAACCAATGGTACATAAATGTATGTTAAGTGAATTTCTTAAAATGTCTATTTAAGAATAAATAGTTTTTCTTTATCAGAACGATTTAATTGCTTAATTTGGTATTCACGCTGACCAGCATGAACTCTATCTTTACAAGATTCTTGATAAACTAGTTTGACAGGCAGACGAGATTGCGTATATTTTGCACCTTTACCGGCATTATGCACCGAAATTCTTTTATCAATATCATTGGTAATTCCTGTGTAAAGCGTATTATCTGCACACTCAACAATATAGACCCACCATGGTTTATTATTATTTTTGGCAAGCTCAGAGAGCGTCATTAATCCACTGACATTGTAATTAGCCATTGTTAAGGTTTTTTAATTTGTCCATTAATATAGGTGTCTTGATATTTAATACTACCATCACGATTCCAATAGGTTTCGATACCATCTTTTATGCCATTGACAAAATTTACTTTAGATTTTAGCTTGCCGTCATCATACCATTGTTGCCATAAACCATTTTCTTTGCCTTTTAAATAGTTTACTTCTAATTTTTTTTGCCCATTTTCATACCATTGATTCCATAATCCCTCCTCGACGCCTTTGACAAAATGACTTTGCATTTTTTTATTTCCATTTTCATACCAAAAAATTTCCTTGCCATGTTTTTGACCATTCAAAAATGAGATTTCATATTTGAGCTTTCCGTTGTTAAATTTTTCTTGATAGACTCCGTCCTGAGGCTTCGTTGTCTCGGCGTAAACATTAATGGTTAAAAGCAAAAGCAACAAAAATCTTAAGATCATCGCTATATTCCTGAATTGTTTAATTTTTTAAGGACAATATGGGAGAGAATGAGTTTCTTTAAATTAAAAATAAGAATTAATTGTGTTTGGGTATTCAGGAAAGTATTTTTGAATCACATTTAAATTGAATTCTTTGAGAATAGACTGATTTGACTCTCTATCAAGTAAAAAGCGAAATGATGCTTCAATTAATTCGATTTTCTCCACACGTCCTTGACTAAAGTTTTCATAATCGGTCGGATAGAGACTTACGTGATGGATGGTATGCCCATCTTTTGAAACACTTACCTTGTACAGATGATTTTGAATCTTTTTAACTTTAATCACATTTTCCTTCAAAACTCTCGGTATATTGGCCAAAGCCTTTATTCCCGGCAATAAAGTCTTTAACCGTTTTTGCATCTTGATTAATCACTAATTTTCTAAAGTTTAAAAAGCTTGATTCACAAGTAATCAAATTGTTCTTAAATTCACATACAATATTATTAAGGTCTTTTAGCTCGCCATTAACTATTTCATAGTTGATGGTCTTGATTTCTTCTTTGACTCCTGGCGAACCTACAATTTCAAATTCACTTTTTCCTGTACATTTTAATGAAAGACTTTTGGGTTCCGCCACTAACGATTGAAGCTGAGTTAGCAAACCAATAACGAAGAGTGTTTTAATTAGCTTATTCATAATTTATTGTGTTAATTCTTCCATACATTTTCTAAATTCTATGGTACCAACTTCAAAATTTAGATTCTCACATTTAATTTTAGCTGCTGCACCACTTAATCGTTGAGAGGATTTACCATCGATATTTAATTCTTCTTGAAGTCGGCCATGATAATTACATCTAAATTGAGTGATATCTTGAAAAAAAGTATCTTCTCCTAAAGAAGCTACACTTGATTCATCAAGCCCCCCGTAGATTTTACAGGTTCGAATCATGAAATCATAAGGATCTTCTTTGCCAAAGTGTTCTTTCACGATAACACCTTGGTAATCGTTATGAGGAGCGGGGTAAACGGTTTCTTGTGTAGAAGATGATGCACAAGATGATAAAAAAATAATCAAAAATAAAATATTTTTTTTCATATGGATAATTATAGGCTTAAATACAATCTTTTACCTAATGATAAAAGTATTCCTATATCAAGTTATCATTTACATGAAATGAAAATAATTAAACCAAAGAAAATATGTATAGTCTGCAATAGACCCTTTGAGTGGCGTAAGAAATGGAAAAATTGTTGGGAGCAAGTGAAGTATTGCTCAAAACGATGTCAAAATAAAAAAAAATAATATGAAGATTCTTTACTGGTTTCGAAATAATTTACGCTTGCAAGATAACTTAAGCCTCAATAGGGCACTTGAGGATGCAAATGAAGTAAGTTTTATTTATATATTTGATGAAAAATTCAAACAACAGGTGCAATGGGGCTTCAGGAGAGTTGCTGAACATCGCCAGTCTTTTTTATTTCAGGGGCTAAGAGAATTAAAGCGTAACCTAAAAGAATATGGGCATCAACTAAATATATATCATGGAAACACAAGCGCAGAGATTAAAAATTTATATACAAAAAATAATTTCGATATTATTTATACAGAGGAAATACATGCCACAGAGGAAAAACTTGAAGTTGCCGAATTAAAAAAAAGTCGTATTCCGATTAAGACATTTTGGGATTCCTCGCTTTTCTATATAAGCCAGCTTCCTTTTGAGATTAATCAAATTCCCAATTCTTTTTCATCATTTAGAAAGGTGATAGAAGCTGATTCCATTCAACCAGAAAGACCTTTTGCCTTATCTAAAAAAATAAAAAGCATAAAGTCGCTTGAACTTGACTCGAAAGAGATTAGTGAGATTGCACTTAAAGATTATTCAAAAAGTTCGTTTCCTATCGATAAAAAAGAATTTTTTGGTGGAGAAATGTCAGCAAAAAACTATACACTTGAATATTTTAAAACAGATTTAGCTAGTCATTATAAGCAGACAAGAAATGAACTATCGGGGATAGATTTTTCCACAAAGTTTTCACCATGGTTATCTCTTGGATTTATTTCGGCAAGAACAATTTTTGATTTTTTAAGAAATTATGAATTGTCTAAAATTCAAAACGAGAGTACTTATTGGATTTTTTTTGAATTGTTATGGCGTGACTATTTTCGTTTTATTTTTATGAAGTATGACGATCAATTTTTTTATAAGTATGGATTAAAAGGGAGACAAGCTAATATACATATAAACCATGATGATCATAAATTTAAAAAATGGATGATGGGTAAAACAAATAATAATTTTATCAATGCAGCAATGATTGAATTACGTCAATCGGGTTTTTTATCAAATCGCATGCGGCAGGTCGTCGCAAGTTTTCTTGTATATGATTTAGATTGTGATTGGCGAGCCGGCTCTGCATGGTTTGAGTCTCAATTAATTGATTATGATGTTTATAGTAATCAAGGTAACTGGGCTTATATTGCGGGTCTCGGAACAGACCCAAGAGGTGGTAGAAGTTTTAATGTTTTAAAGCAACAGCAAAATTATGATCCTAATGGGAGTTATATTAAAAGGTGGCTTGGCTAAGTGAAAACTCTAAGACTATTATTAGGTGATCAGTTAAATATTAACCACTCATGGTTTAATGACAATGACCCTAACAACCTTTATGTAATGATGGAGGTAAAAGACGAAACAAGCTATGTAAAGCATCATGTGCAGAAAATTCTTGGTATTTTTGCAGCCATGCGAAACTTTGATGCTGAATTAAAACAGAGGAATTTTAGTACATTATATTTAACAATAAGTGACCCTCAAAATAAACACAGTTTTATAGAAAATTTAAGATGGATCATCAAGAAGTACACTATAAAAAAAATTGAATATCAAGAGCCCGATGAATATCGATTAGATAATCTCTTTTCAAGCTTTTCAAAACTTTTACATATTCAAGTTCAGCCGTTTTCTTCCGAGCATTTTTATACAACGCGTCAATGTGTCATGAATTTTTTTGAAGATAAAAAACAATGGCGCATGGAATATTTTTATCGAAATATGCGAAAAAAACATAATGTTTTGATGGATAACAATTCAAAACCGCTGGGGGGTAAGTGGAATTATGACGCTGATAATAGAAAATCTTGGAAGGGAAAACCGGATGCTTCTATTGATTTGCGACCCAGTCATAACCTTGAAAATATATTTAATGAAATTAGTCAGGAAAAGATTAATTTTTTCGGTAAGTGTGATTATAAAAATTTTCGATGGCCAATAAACCGTGCTGAATCACTAGAACTATTGGAGAGCTTTATAAGGACGAATTTAATATATTTTGGGGATTATCAAGATGCCATGCACGATAAAAATTGGTTCTTGTTTCATTCTTTTTTATCATTTGCTCTAAATACTAAAATGATCTCACCCATGGAGGTTGTTGAGCGCACGGAGAAGGCCTATGAGGAGTATGCATTACCCTTGTCTTCTGTTGAGGGCTTTATTAGACAAATTCTCGGCTGGCGTGAATATATTCGCGGTATATATTGGTCTGCTATGCCCGGTTATGAAAAAAATAATTATTTCAATCATCAAAGGTCGTTAGCTAAATGGTTCTGGTCGGGAAATACGAATATGAATTGTTTAGCAAATTCAATCAATCAGTCTTTAGATCAAGCCTATGCGCATCATATTCAACGCCTCATGGTAATAGGAAATTTTGCTTTGCTAGCGGGTATTAAACCTGAAGAAATTCATCAATGGTATTTGGGTATTTATATTGATGCTTTTGAGTGGGTAGAGCTTCCTAATACATTAGGAATGAGTCAATTTGCTGATGGCGGTCAATTAGCATCAAAACCCTATGTGTCATCTGCAAGCTATATCAATAAAATGAGTAATTATTGTAAATCTTGTCATTATGATTCTAAAGTTAAGATAGGTGATAAAGCTTGTCCTTTTAACAGTTTATATTGGAATTTTTTTGAGACGCATAAGGATAAGCTTGCAACCAATCAACGTTTGGGCATTGTTTATAATCAATTGAAACGAATGGATAGTGAACAAAAAAAACAACTTGTTGATCAATCACAGATTTACTTAAAAAATATTGACTTTATTTGACCTTTATTCCATTAATACAAACCCAGCCATCTTTATAAAAACTCTCCTCAAAATCAAACCATTGCTGGTAAATTGCTTTAATTTCATTTTCTTGTGCTTCTAAAATACCGGATAGAGCGATTTTTCCACGAGCCTTACAATAATTTGCCAATGCAGGTGCTAAAACAGACAAAGCACTAGATAATATATTTGCTACAACGAGGTCAGCTTGAATTTTTATAGGGATAGAGACATGACTTATTTTTATATTGACCCTGTTACTTTTAGCATTATCTTGACTTGCTTGAAGAGCTTGCTCGTCAATATCGACAGCATAGACATCTTTTGCATTTAATTTTTTTGCTGCAATGGATAGAACACCTGATCCACAACCGTAATCGAGGACAGAAGAATTTTGACTGACATTTTTTATTAACCACTTCAAACAAAGATGCGTGGTTGGATGAGAGCCTGTTCCAAATGCAAGCCCCGGATCAAGAACTAAATTAATAGCATTTTCATTGATTACTTCATGCCATGAAGGAACAATCCAAAAATTTTTCTCAATTCGAATAGGGCTAAATTGTTCTTGGGATTTCTTTACCCAATCCTCATCTTTAACATCACTGATTAAGTAATCAAATACGACCCCCGTATTTTTTTCTAAGGATTTTAATAAGCTTTGCAGATCAACGGAAGAGTCGAATAAAGCATCAATTTGATTGTGTTGCCAAAATTCTTGAGGGCCATTATGAGGCTCACCAAATATCATCTCCTCATTATTTTGATTGAGATTTTTATCTTGAATAGAAGTCGATACCGCGCCAAGTTCTAAAAGTTGGTCAGATAATTGATCGGCAAGCTCATTGTTAGTAAAGATGGATAGATTTACCCACGCCATCAGTTTAGGATTTCATGCCTAATTTTTTTTCTAAATAGTGGATGCTCATTCCTCCGTCTTTAAATGCGGAATCATGCAACAAATCACGGTGAAGATCCAAATTGGTATTAATACCATCAATAAAAACTTCTGAAAGGGCAATTTGCATTTTTGCAATTGCGTCCTCACGTGAAATGCCGAAGGTGATGAGTTTACCAATCATGGAGTCATAATGTGACGGAACAGTATAGCCTCCATAGGCATGAGTATCGATACGAACACCAGGTCCGCCTGGTAGATGAAAGCGAGTAATTAAACCGGGTGACGGTATAAATTTAAAGGAGTCTTCTGCATTGATGCGGCATTCAATTGCATGGCCTTTAAATTCAATATGGCGCTGCTTGTAATTTAATTTTTCTCCATAGGCAATTTTAATTTGTTCTTTAACGATATCGATTCCAGTAATTAATTCAGTGACGGGATGCTCTACTTGGAGGCGTGTATTCATTTCAATAAAAAAGAACTTCCCGTTTTCGTAAAGAAATTCAAAGGTACCTGCACCTCGATAGTTGATTTTTTTACACGCATCTGCACAGCGCTGAGCAATTTTATCACTCACTCTGCTTGGAATTCCAGGTGCCGGGGCTTCTTCAATAACTTTTTGGTGTCGTCGTTGTAATGAGCAATCTCGATTACCAAGATGAATTGAGTTTCCATGTTGATCGGAGAGTACTTGAAATTCAACATGTCTTGGACGTTCAAGAAATTTTTCCATGTATACCATAGGATTACCAAATGCCGTTTCTGCCTCATTCTTTGTCATGGAAACTGAATTTAGAAGTGCGGCTTCGGTGTGAACAACCCGCATTCCCCGTCCCCCACCTCCTCCAGAGGCTTTTATAATAACGGGATAACTGATTTCTCTAGCAGTTTCAATAATTTTTTTTGGGTCATTGGGTAATGCGCCGTCAGAGCCAGGAACACAAGGTACTCCAGCTTTTTTCATGGCCTCTTTTGCGCTTACCTTGTCTCCCATGAGGCGGATGGTGTCTGCCCTTGGACCGATAAAGGTAAAACCACTTTTTTCTACACGTTCAGCAAAATCAGCGTTTTCTGATAAGAAACCATAGCCTGGATGAATTGCTTGCGCATCGGTAACTTCAGCGGCACTAATGATCGCGGGGATATTTAAATAGCTCTTTGAGGATGGGGCAGGCCCAATACACACAGCCTCATCCGCTAACTTTACATATTTCGCTTCAGCATCTGCTTGCGAATAAACAGCCACGGTTTTTATTCCCATCTCACGGCAGGCTCTTTGTATACGCATTGCAATTTCGCCACGATTGGCAATAAGAATTTTTTCAAACATAGTAATTACTCTATTGTGAATAGGGGCTCGCCAAATTCAACTGGCTGGCCATTTTCAATTAGAATCTGCTTGATAACACCATCCTGATCAGATTCAATTTCATTAAGGATCTTCATCGCCTCAATAATGCATAAGGTGTCACCTTTTTTAACAGGGGTACCGATCTCGACAAACGGGGCAGCATCTGGAGATGATGATCTGTAAAACGTTCCTACCATGGGAGAGGTAATTTGTTTGCCTGCAGGTGCTATTACTGTTTTTGGTTCTTCTAATTTAGTTTCTGGCACCGGTGATGAAGGTTGTGGGGCTTGAAAAGTTTGCTGGGGTTGTTGTATGTATTGAAAAGGAGCTTGTAGATTTTGGTTTTGACGGCTTATCTTAACCTTCTCTTCTCCCTCGGTTAGCTCAAGTTCAGCGATCCCAGATTCTTCAACCAGATCAATTAATTTTTTTAGCTTTCTTAAGTCCATAATAACCTCTTTAAAATTATTTCGCTGCGAAACGCAGTGCTGCTAAATAACCCTCAGCACCTAAACCACTGATGACAGCCACAGCAATGTCGGAAAAAAATGATTCTTTTCGAAAAGATTCTCTGGCAAATACATTAGAAATATGAACCTCAATGAAAGGAATTTTAACACCAGAAAACGCATCACGAATGGCTACTGATGTATGAGTAAATGCAGCAGGATTGATAACAACAAAACCAGCTTTTAATTGATGGATATGATTGACAATCTCGGCTTCACTGTTACTTTGAAAAATCTCAACGGTTAAATCGAGCTTAGCTGCTTCACTCTGAATGAGTTCATTAATTTCAGCAAGAGAAGTTTTGCCATAAACTTCCGGCTCACGTTGTCCAAGTAGATTTAGATTGGGTCCGTGAATAATGCTGATTCTCTTTTTTGCCATGCGTTAAACCTTAACAATAGAAATGCTATTTTGACGAAAATACAGTCTTTTGTCTACATTTTATTGATTTATTGAGTATTTTATAGATATTTAAAGATTTAATGCGTTTGCAACATCTTGGCTGAGTTGAGGAATTTTTACTTTACCATAATATAGTTTTTCAATATCATTATTCGGATTAATTAGTACCGTAAAAGGCAAAACCCCCTTCTCATTTCCCATCGATTGTGAGAGCTTGACCCCACTTAAGTCATCAATAATATATGAGGGGTACTTAATCGGAATTTTCTTTTGAAACTTGTTAACAGCGTCTATATCATCTATGGCAATTCCTATGAGTTTAATCTGATTTGTTAAGTGGAACTGGTTTAATTCAGGAATTTCTTCTCTGCAAGGCGCACACCAAGTGGCCCAGAAATTTACCACTAGCCATTCTCCCTTATATTGCTGAAGATTGACTTGGCCACCCTTTGAATCAGCAAAATTAAGTTCATATAACATATCGGTTACTTTTTGCTCGCCCTCTAATGAGTTTTTATGGAAGAAGAATCCTGCAACAGCGGCAATGATTGCAGCGACTAAAAATAAGTAAATTTTATTGGTCATAGTGTTTTATTTCTTTCAGGATAGATGCAAAATCATTTGCATTTTTAAAGCCCACAATATCATATTGTTTTAGTTGGTTACCCTGCTTATCAAAGAATATGACACCAGGAGGTCCAAATAGATTAAATTTTCTTAATAAGTTTTTATGTTCTTCATTATTATCTGTCACATCAATCTGTATGCGGTAAAAATCTCTCATTAACGCATTTACCTCTATATCTTGAAATGTGTATTTTTCATATTCTAGGCAAGCCACACACCAGTCTGCATAAAAATCGATTAGTATAGGTTGGCCTGGGTTAGCGTTTATTGCATTTTTCAAATCACTCACGGTATCTATTTGCTCAAAAAAGGTATGCCGATCGTAATTCGATTCTTTTATATGTTCTTGCCCCGCCTGATAAATTAAAGAACTAAAAATAAGAATTAGTAAAATCATTAAAATAATTGTGACCTTTTTGCTCAAAGCCTTTAATAAATCTTTTTGATAAAAAGAAAAGAGGACGGCTATCAGAAGAATAATGATTAATGAAAGATAGAAATAAAAATCACTCATTAATGGCCGGGCAATGTATATGCTCATAGCAATGAGCGCAAATCCCATCAGTTTTTTGATGAAATTCATCCAAGCACCAGGTTTTGGTAAAAATTGACCTAGCGAAAACCCGACAATAAAAAGAGGGAGAGACATTCCGAGGCTCAGAAAAAATAGGCCCATGCCGCCAAAGATATAGTTTTGAGTTTGGCTAATATAGAGGATTGAGGCCGCTAAAGGAGGGGCCACACAGGGACTTAATATCAAGGCAGATAAAAAACCTAAAATGAAAGTTGAACCGAGATGTTTTGTCTTTAATTTATCAATTAAGAGATTAATTGAGCGGGTCAATGATTGTGGGAGCCCAATGTGAAAAAAATCAAACATTGCCAAAGCAAATAACAAAAATAGGAAACTGCTTAGCCCAATAAAAAAAGTATTTTGTAAGCTAGAGGACAAAAGATTTCCAGTTAATCCAGCAAACACGCCTAATAAGGTATACATTGAGGTGACACCAGCAATATAACTCAATGTTAAAGCTTTCCCTTTTGCAGGGTTCGCGCCTAGTATGATGCCAGAGAGAACAGGCACCATAGGTAGAACACATGGTGTAAGTGACAATAAAATTCCTGAAATAAAAAATGTCAAAAGGCCAATAAAAAATTTGTCGGAATTGAGTTGATTAACGAGTAATTGGGTTTCAGATAAAGGTAGGTCTTGCTTCAGAGGCAATTGATTTATTACCTCTATTGTAGGGGGGTAGCACAAACCCTCTTCGCTACAACCTTGATATATGAGCTCGATACTTGAATCTTTGGGGTTACTGGCAAAATTAACTTTAAGGTTAACTCCTTTGTAATAGACCTCTTGCTTACCAAAGTACTCATCCTCCTTAATTTTTCCTTGAGGTAAATCTATAGTGGAATTTATGAGAGGAGCTGTCTGTATCTTGAATTTTGATTTATAAAGATAGTAATTTTCAGCAATTGAGAAATTGATATGAACCGTTTTTTCGTCCACAAACATAAGTTCTTCTATCTTGAATGCCTGTTTTACCGGAAGGAATTTAGGTTCCTCATTGATAAACGGATTCGAAAAAACAGAGTGAACCATGAGGCATGACAATAAGATGAAGCAAAGAGAAAACTTTTGAATTTTTGGCATATTTTAGAGACTATAATATGATTGAATAATTCATAAATAACAAATACATCAGTTTACTAGATTTCACTTAAAATAATGCGCCTTATCTTCACTCTTCTTTTGATCAGTCTTCCTTTTTTTGAGATATATGGTCTCTTTAAATTAGGGGCTGAGTTTGGTTGGTGGTTTTTTGGTTACATCGTTTTGATGGCCTTTTTAGGTTGGCAGCTTATTCAAGATGAAAAAATGATGGTAATTCCGAAGTTAGTTGCCATGATGTCGCAGGGGGGTAATTTAATTTCGGGCATCCTTGGGAGTGCAAAAAATCTCCTCGCAGGCGCTCTTTTTCTATTCCCTGGCGTGATTACTGACGTGATAGGGGTCTTTTTACTTTTAATTCCAGTTCAAGCCACTCCCAATCAAGCGAGTAATCCTTTCAGTCATAACACTACTAAAAAAAATGACGATATCATCGAAGGAGAATATCGTCGTGAAGACGATTAGTGCATGAGTCATAAAATAACTATCCAGCCTGATGGGGTCATTTTTGATCTCAAATCGAGCCAGACTATTTTAGAGGGGGCTATTGCAGCGGGTATCACGATTCCCTATGGCTGTCGAAATGGGGCCTGTGGTTCATGTAAGGCAAAGGTTTTATCTGGCAAGGTTCATTGCGAAGAATTCCAGCAATCAGCCATGACAGATGATGAACAAGAAAATGGATGGACACTATGCTGCAAAGCCTATGCGACAGAGGATGTGACGATTGAAGCACGGATTAGTAAAACGAATAGTGATATACCGCAATCGAAGATTACCCCAGTCAGGGTCGAGGCGTTAGAAAAATTAAATCATGATGTCATGCGTATGTACTTGAAATTACCTGGCAATGAAAAATTAAATTTCATTGCAGGACAATATATTGAGTTTATTATGGCAGATGGTTCGCGTCGCGCGTTTTCCATAGCAAGCCCACCTCATGCCCCATTGATTGAATTGCATTTACGATTAATCGAGGGCGGTAAATTTACCCACTTTGTTTTTGAAGAGATGCAAGAAAAATCAATTCATCGCATCGAAGGCCCCATCGGCCAATTTTTTTTAAGAGAGAGTGAAAAGCCGATAATTTTTGTTTCTGGCGGAACAGGTTTTGCGCCGATAAAGTCGGTGATTGAGGACATGTTCGAAAAAGGTAATCAAAGAACCATCTATCTTTATCAGGGCGTCAGAAAGTTTGAGGACTTGTACATGGACGAACTTTGTCAATCTTGGAATCAGAAATATTCAAACTTTAATTACATCCCAGTGTTCTCTGAAATAGAAGAAAATCCTAATAATTTACGAACCGGTTTCGTGCATCAAGCGGTCATAGATGATTTTCAATTGCTCGCTGATTATCAAGTCTACTGTTGTGGCGCCCCAATCTTAGTAGAAACTGCATTTAATGATTTCGTTAAAAATGGCTTGCTGGAGGACGAGTTTTTTGCTGATGCATTTAGTTTTGCGCCTCCTAAGCCTAAGCTCTAAAAACGCCCCACTTTAGTTCATTTCTTCAAGTATTGGTTGTTTTTTAACAACAAAGTTGACTCACTTGCTAGAAAATACTAGTAAATGCTGGTTTATTTATGTTTTTAGACCATAATTAAGTTGATATGAGAAAACATTTTCTAATTGCGCCAATTATTCTTGGCTTTGCTGCAACGGGTGTTACGGAATCGAATCTCAGTGAATCTTTGAAAGCAAGCGAAGAGAATAAAAAGTATGAGTTCCTAGATTATGGAACAATGCTGCTGGCTGGGGATGTCGAAGCGCTCTCTGATACTGCAATTAATTCTGTGGTCGAAGAAGGGGTAGGGATCTCTAAAAGTTTCTTGGAGCGTTATTTTCCAACCGTTGAAATCGGTGCAACCTCCATGGGCGGTGAGAAGCCTCAGTGGAATTTCTTGGTCGTCGCTCCCCTCTCGGATGAGAGTGACATTCATAACACCGTCTTTACCCAAGTTAGCGCGAATTATCAAGATAACCGTACAACCCTTAACTTAGGTTTGGGCTACCGATCTTTGTCAGATGACAAAAAAATGTTACTTGGCATCAACACTTTTTATGACCACGAGCTACGTTATGATCACGGGCGAATGTCTGTTGGTGTAGAGGCCCTTACAACAATGTGGGAAGTACGAGCAAATAAATATTTTGCTCTAACAGATGAAAAAACAGGGCGTTATGGTAACACTGAACGCGCTCTGCATGGATATGATATTGAAGCAGGTGTACCCTTGCCTTACATGAATTGGGCAACAGTCTTTGTTAAACATTTTGAGTGGAACGCCTACAGTGGCGTTGACGATAAAGAAGGACAGAATGTTTCCTTACGTGCAAGATTTCCGGGTTTTTTAACTGGCCTGGAAGTTGAAGCGGGCCGTTCTTTTTATTCCGGCTCAACTTACAGTGATGAGAACTTTATTACCGCAAGTTACAACCTTACTGAGCTTTTCAAAGACAAGCCAAGTGCACAAGAAGCTTGGGTGAGCGATCAAGCTTTCAAGCTAGAGTCGATGGAAGATCAGCGTTTCCAGAAGGTCAGACGATCTAATGTCATAGTCAAACAGATAGTCAGTTCAGGTTTTGCGGCGAAAGTGAGTGGAATTTAAATGATTAAATATATACCAATTCTTTTTCTTCTATTTTCACATAATTTATTGGCTGCCGGTTTTTGTGAATCTTATGAAAATGTCAATACGGATGTAATTAGTTATCCTGCTGCTGGAGATCCCGACCTATTAGATGATTGTGAATTTGCACCGGATGGTTATGAAATCATAATTTATGAATTTGGTATGTGCACGCAAGCACCAGCAGCACCGACTGGCGCATCGGCGGCAGATACAACGACAAACTGTGAGGTAATTTATCAATCCGACGCCGGAGAGGCTTTTAATTTGGCAGTTGGCGCATCGTTTAATATGGAGGGTGCGGAAAAACCTGCTAATGGTACATACACCTATGGTTACGTGATTATGGCAAATAGCTTTGGCATAACACTGTCACAGGAGTTTGGAAATGTCATGGAGGGGATTGGTGCAGGTTCTGGTCAGGGAAATTTTTGTTACTCCTCAGCCAATACGGTCGATGGCTCGACAGGCTATCATGCATCTAATTCAGGGACCTTGGCGAGTCGTCCGGAGGATTACGTAACGTGTGGCGCATCTGCTGGCCAAGCTATAAAAATCACAGAGACCCTCGATGTCTTTGGATGTGATGGCCCCGCTGCTGTCCCAGGAAATTGTGAATTTACTGCGAGCGCCCCTACCAGCGATGGACAAATGACGGCCTATTTAGTCAATCAAGCCTCCGCAAGTGGCGCTCTAGTTAGCGATAACTTTCTGTCAAACCCTCTTTTAGCGGCTGATAGGCTGATAGGTTTTTTACAGTGGACTACGCCAGTGATTATTACTGATTCAACAAGCGAGGCGGATATGCAGTTTTCAGTGAATAACGGTACTCACCCCCAGCTTTTTCCTCCCTCTAGCGGAGCTGATTATGATATTTTTTCTTTTGGAAGCGGACCTTTCTCAGTTAATATCGCTGTCCAGTAACATTTTTTCTAAGGTTGTGTGATCTAAATCGGGCGCGATTGAGACCCCCCTAAACAGATGTTTTAAGGCTTGCCCAGTGCGCTCATGGTTCACAATGCAATAAGTTGAAGATAGCCAGTCAGATTCTTGAGTGTTGGCGTTATTAGAAAAGCTAAGTGCGCTTTCATAACTAGTAATTAAAAAATAAATTTTGCTTTTATTCTGAATAGCTTTTTGAATAGAATTCATGTCCGGCTTGAGGTAATGCCTTAAGTAACATTCGGCATAATCGATATTAGCTCCTTTGCCTGCAAGCCTTTTTTTTAAAACTTCCCTCCCACCAACTCCCCTGACAATAAGGATATTTTGCCCCTCTAAATTGTCGAAAATTGCAAGCTTTGTAAAGTTTTCAGAATCAAATTTCTTTTGTGGGCAATATACTTCAACATTAAAAAAATCCACTAATCTTTTTTTGGTGCTAGGCCCGATCGCCGATAAGCAAATTTTTTTTGGGAGCTGTATTTTATTTTTTTTAACCCGTTCAACAAAATAATGTACTGCGTTCGTGCTTATAAAGATGAGGTGCTGGTATGACCCAAGATTCTCTAATTGTAAGTCGAATAAGGCGTAATTATCGAGCGGATTTATTTTAGTAAGCGGAAAACTGAGCACTTCAATCTTAGAATTTTCAAGCCTATCTCGAAGACTAGTATTAAACTCTTCAGGTCTGGTTGAAATGAGAGCAATATCTGCTATTTTAGACATAGGATTAACTGTTTAATAATTTGAGTGCACCGTTTGCAATTAAAATATCACTGAGCTCAGCGCCGACTTTCTCAGGATTATCCTCAGAGCCGGTAATAGATGCTGAAATGATCTGACTGCCGTCAGGCTTGGCAACAAAACCGCTTAAATGAATATGGTTTGTTACGATATGGGCATATGCGCCAAGAGGAACTGTACAGCTTCCTGCTAAAGCCCTGCTTACTGCTCGTTCCGCTCTGACACAACCGGCTGTTTTGTCATCATTAAGTGGGCGAAGAATATCTAACAACTCTTGATCGGTTTCTAAAATTTCAATACCCAGCGCACCTTGCCCAACAGCAGGGATAAAATCCTTTGGCTCAAGATAGCCTTTAATACGGTTTGATAAATTTAAACGGATTAGACCAGCAGCGGCTAAAATGATGGCTGCATATTGATTTTCATCAAGCTTTCTCAGGCGCGTTTGCAAATTTCCTCGAAGTGGCTCGATGACGAGATGGGGAAATTTAGCTTTAATTTGACTTTGCCTTCTCAGACTTGAGGTACCGACCACCGCGCCATCTGGCAAATCGTCTAATGATGTGAATAAATTTGATATAAAGGCATCCCTAGGGTCCTCTCGCTCTGTGATGGCGGCCAAACAAAATCCTTTGGGCATATCCATGGGCAAGTCTTTCATTGAGTGAACAGCGATATGAGCATTTTTTTCCATTAGAGCATGCTCTAACTCTTTGATGAAAAGGCCCTTGCCACCAATTGTTGCAAGGGATTGGTCCAAAATAATATCGCCCTGGGTTTTAAAGCCATCAATTTTTAAGGTAAGTTTGGGATAGAGCGTTTGTATTCTAGATTTAATATGTTCTGCCTGCCACATAGCAAGAGGGCTTTCACGGGAGGCAATAATAAGTGGATCAACCATAATCGCTTAAGATTTTAGCATAGACAGAAAGTAGACATTCATCAAATCGTATTCTATTTCATATATAATTCATTGAATTAATTATAAATTTAAGTTATGGCAAATAAGTGGTCAGACAGGTTTGATGAGCCAACTAGCGATATAGTAAAACGATATTCGGCGTCGGTTGGTTTTGATTTTAGATTAGCATTGGTGGATATCCAGGGCTCGATGGCCCACGCGCAGATGTTAAACAAACAAAAAATCATCACAAAGAAAGATCTAACGGATATTTTAAGGGGCTTGAAGTTAATTCAAAAAGAAGTGGAAAGGGGCCAATTTCAATGGTCTATAGATGATGAGGATGTCCATTTAAATATTGAGAAAAGGCTTATAGCCATTGTTGGTGAAGCTGGTAAGAAGTTACACACTGGTAGATCTAGAAATGATCAGGTAGCGACAGACATGAGGTTATGGCTTAGGGGCGTTATTGATCAGCATCTTATTCAACTTGGCAATCTTCAAAAAAAAATAATTCAATTAGCCGAAAAGCATATTGATACCATCATGCCGGGGTTTACTCATCTTCAAGTAGCACAACCAGTGAGTTTTGCGCACCACCTAATGGCCTATTTTGAGATGTTACAACGAGACAAATCAAGATTAATCGATGCTAGAAAAAGAACAAATCAGCTTCCGTTAGGTGCCGCTGCTTTGGCAGGAACTTCTTATGCTATTGACAGAAAATACACCGCTAAATTACTGAAATTCGATGGGGTAGCAGAAAATTCAATGGATGCTGTATCTGACAGAGATTTTCTTATTGAATATAATGCCTGTGCATCTCTAATCATGACGCATCTTTCCAGATTTTCAGAGGAACTGATCCTTTGGTCATCCGATTTTTTTAATTTCGTTGAAATTTCAGATGGCTTTTGCACGGGTTCAAGTATTATGCCGCAAAAGAAAAATCCTGATATCCCGGAATTAGTGAGAGGTAAAGTGGGCAGGGTAAACGGTCATTTAGTAGCGCTTTTAACCCTAATGAAGGCGCAACCTTTATCTTACAACAAGGATAATCAAGAGGATAAGGAGCCCATCTTTGATGTTGCCGACACTCTTTTAGATACGCTAGAAATTTTTGCGGAGATGATCGATAAGCTGCAAGTTAAGCCCATAAATATGGAGCATGCTGCCATTAAAGGGTATGCTACGGCAACTGATTTGGCTGACTATTTAGTTAAAAAAGGATTAGCTTTTAGAGATTCTCATGGGGTTGTTGCAAAAGCTGTAAAATATGCAATTAAGCAAGAACTAAACCTAGCTGATTTGTCGCTAAGTGAGTTACAAAAATTTTCTAAATTAATAGATCAGGACGTTTATAAATCATTGACATTGAAGGGCTCTTTAAACGCAAGAAAACATGTTGGCGGTACGGCGCCGATTGCAGTAAAAAGAGCTATTCAAAAAGCTAAATTATTACTTTAAGTTTACTTAATGAGATGGCTTAGGTTATATCCCGCCTTACTGGTTGCTTCAATAATTTCTTTTGGCTCCATGATCCCCACGTTTGACAAGGCCCAAAGTGTGCAAGAGCGCATCCCAGAGCGACAATAAGCAAAAACTGGTTTTTCTACAGTCTCAAAGTGATTTTGAAAATCAGCAACATCATTCATGTTTAATTGACTGCCAATAACGGGCTGATGGATAAAATTTAAACCATTTTCTTCTGCGATTTTCTTGATTGTTTCGACATTGGGTTGATTGGGCTCTTCATCGTCTGGACGGTGGCAAATGATGGTTTTAAAACCCTGTTGCTTAATCGTTTCAATATCATCAATGGTGATTTGATCTGAAACGGTATAACTTTCGTTTAGTTTATTTAATAACATGACTTACTCTCTTAAAAAAATTTGTAAAAGGTCATTTAAGTAATTCTGACCTAGATTGGTAGGTTTAATAATATCATCTGTAAGGATAATTAGCCCCCTTTCAAGCGCCTCATTTACCTCGGGGGCAATATTGTTAAAATTTACTCCTGTTCGACTCTCAAAAAGGTTAATTTGAAAGCCCTCATTCAGTCTTAACGCATTTAACATAAATTCAAAAATGCTGTCATTTTGAGTTATTGTTTTCTGTTCAATATAAAAGTTTTCATTGTTTGCTTGACTGATATATTGTTGCGGGTTTTTATAACAAGATAAACGTTTTATTTCATCATTCTTGGTAATTTTGCTGTGAGCACCAGCACCAAAACCTAGATAGTCACCAAATTGCCAATAATTTAAATTATGTAAACATGCGCCTCCTTCTTTAGTGTGGGCCGACGTTTCGTAATGTTCATAGTGATGCATAGACAGCTTTTTGAATATATGCTCTTGAAACTCAGCACTCAAATCATCATCCGGTAGTTTGGGTGGAAATCTATGGAACAAGGTATTTGGCTCAATTGTGAGGTGATAGTATGAAATATGTTGGGGAGAGAGTTTTAAAGCGGTCTCTATATCATTCTCTAAATCGTTTAATGTCTGGTCAGGCAGAGCAAACATTAAATCTAGGTTGACTCTATGGAAAATTTGATTAGCCCGCTCGGCAACGATGTAGGCATCATCCGCGCTATGAATCCTGCCTAATTCCTTTAAATGTTTATTATTAAAACTTTGAATTCCGAGAGAGAGACGATTGATGCCAATTTGTTGATAACCCCCAAAATAAGGCAAATCAATTGTGCCTGGATTTGCTTCAAGCGTTACTTCACAACTGGGATTCAGGCTGTATTTCTTTTTTATTGCAATAAGAATTTGATTAATTTCATCAGGATCAAATAGGCTTGGTGTTCCACCCCCAAAAAAGATACTATGAATTTTTCTCCCATCAGTATCCGCTAGATTAATTTGTTTTATGATTGCATTGAGGTAATTTTTTTTGTCAATCTGAAAGGTAGCTTGGTTCTTCTCATGGGAATTGAAATCACAATAAGGACATTTGTGAACACACCAAGGAAGATGAATATAGACGCTAAGAGGCGGAGGCCTAAGCACTAAGATTTGCTATTTTTTAAGTTATTGTGAAGGCCATCAACCATTTTATGAAGAGCTTCACGCATTTGCTCATCTGAGACTTCCATAAGTAGGCCATCCTCGAATGCGTCCTGAGTTATTTGTTGTATCTCATCAAAATTTTCTGACATCACTTTTATTTTTTCGGTACAGGAGACGGTTGTTTTATCATCTCGATACCAGGTAGGCCATTTTTTCTTTTTATTGCTCATAAATTATTTTAAATTTTTGTTTAAGTTTTTGCAAAGCCTGCCCTCGGTGGCTGATTCTATTTTTTACCTCAGGATCTAATTCTGCCGCAGCTTTTTCAGTTTTGAAATCTAAAAAAATAGGATCATAGCCAAAGCCAAATTTACCTCTGGGAGCTTCAAGTATTTCCCCATACCACTGCCCTTCGCAAATAATTGGCTCAGGGTCGTCAACATTCCTTATAAATACAATGGCACAGTGGTAATGTGCCCTTCTATTTTTCTTATTTTTGAGGCAGTCGAGTAATTTGTTATTATTTTTCTCATCTGAAGCAGGCTCGCCCGCAAAGCGTGCGGAATGGACACCAGGCTTTCCTGATAAAACATCCACGCATATACCAGAGTCATCTGCAATAGCAGGAAGATTGGTTTTTTTTGAAGCATACCTAGCTTTGATCAAAGCATTTTCTATAAACGTGTTGAAAGGCTCTTCTGAGGAGCCGATATTGAATTTTGCTTGGGGAATAAAATTAATTTTTAAACCATTCATAAGTGATTGCAGCTCAGCAAGCTTTTTTTCGTTATTAGTTGCCAATACAATATCATTCATGAATGATTTAGCGCTTCTATTTGTTTTGTAATAATAGTTTTGATTCCTGCTTCGGCAGCGTTTATAAGGAGATCCATTTCATTTCGTGAAAAAGGAACCCCTTCTGCCGTACCCTGGATTTCAATAAATTTTCCAGACCCAGTCATTACAATATTCATGTCCGTATCACATTGTGAGTCCTCTGAATAATCAAGATCCAACAAAATAGAGCTATCTTTAACGCCTACAGATATTGCTGCAATGGAGTCCAGTATCGGAGAAGAATCTAGTTTGCCGCTATTGATAAGCGTTTGAACTGCATCAAAAAGCGCAACATAAGCACCAGAAATACTCGCCGTACGGGTACCTCCGTCCGCTTGAATTACATCACAGTCCAAGTGAATTGTTATTTCTCCTAATGCTTTAAGATCCATGATTGCCCTTAGGCTTCTTCCAATCAGACGCTGTATTTCCTGGGTGCGCCCTGATTGTTTTCCCCGCGCGGCTTCACGTTGCATTCGTGATGAAGTGGACCTTGGGAGCATGCCATATTCTGCTGTGACCCACCCCTGCTCTTTGCCTTTTAGGAATGAGGGCACGGTCTCTTCAATGCTTGCGTTACATAGGACATGCGTATCACCAAACTTAACTAAAACGGAACCTTCAGCATGTTTTGTGTAATGGCGTATAAATTCAATTGTACGTAATTCATTATCTTTTCTTTTAGCGTGCCTCATCTTATTCCTTTAATAATTTATCACTATTATAATCCAACGTATTTTTGAAAATTAGCTTCTTATCAGAGTTTATCGTTATAATTTCTTAATTCAATCAATTTCGGATGTATTTATGATCTCAAGCATGACGGGTTTTTCTTTTCAAGAAATAAAACTAAAGGAAGGAAAGCTAACCATCGAGATTCGAACTCTTAATAGCCGTTTTTTTGAGTTGCAATTAAGACTAGGTGAAGAGTTAAGAGAGTTTGAACCAAAAATTAGAGAAATGATTGCTAGTAAAATTATTCGAGGAAAAGTTGATTGTAGGGTTTTTTATAAGACTTCTGACGAGAGTAATCAGGTTGAACAACCTATTAATATAGAAAAATTAAAAAAGCTCCTAAAAAAAATTGATACTGTAAATGGAGTGCTCAAAAGCTCATTAGAAATTGATCCGCTCCGAGTGTTTGAAATATTAACCTCTCAGCCTAATCAGATTAATACAGCTTTTCTAAAAACAGACCTTTTTAGATTTCTTAATAAGGGTATTGGCATGATTTGCGTGGATCGAGAAAGAGAAGGAAAAAAAATACGTGCTGTAATTTTATCCAATGTTAAAGCAATAAAAAAAATTGTGACGCAAGCAAAAAAAGTGATGCCTAGGTTAATTAATAAAAATATGAGAACAATTACTAGCCGCCTAAAAGAAAATTTGATTGATGCGAATGATGAGAGAATCAAGCAAGAGCTGTTATTTTTTATTCAAAAAAGTGATATAAACGAGGAGATAGACCGACTAGAGTCTCATATAGAAGAGATTACTCGATTATTAAGTTTAAAAACACCGATTGGAAAAAAAATGGATTTCTTAATGCAAGAGTTTAATCGTGAGGCGAATACCATAGGTTCAAAAGCGGCGGGTATTGAAATCTCAAACATGTCTATAAATTTAAAGGTATGTATCGAGCAAATTAGGGAGCAAACTCAAAATATACAATAAGATGAAAATAGGAAGATTATTTATTATTACGGCAGCATCAGGGGCAGGAAAAACGTCACTTGTGAAGGCGCTTGTAAAACAAAACAAAAATCTTTTTGTCTCTGTTTCATTCACCACAAGGCAACCAAGACAGTCTGAGGAGAATGGAAAAGATTATTGGTTTGTATCTCAAGAGAAATTTAATGAAATGCAATTAAATGATAAATTTTTAGAAACAGCAGAATGTCATGGGGCGCATTACGGTACCTCAAAAGAAGTTTTAGCCAAAAATTTAGAAGAGGGTCACGATGTTATTTTGGAGATTGATTGGCAAGGGGCATTCAGTGTCAAAAAAATATTTTCCAATGCTATAAGTATTTTTATTTTACCTCCATCTATGGATGTTTTAACTCAACGATTAAAAAATAGAAATGAAGATTCGGATGACGTTATTAAAAAAAGATTAGCTGCTGCACGAGGTGAAATGGCGCATCTTGAAAAGTTTGATTATGTTACAATCAATGATGATTTTGAGACAACGTTAAAAGAACTTGAAGCAATTATAAAAGCGGAAAATTTAAAAACGAGTATTCAATTTGCACGTTACAAAAGCGTTATAGAAAAATTAAGAAACTAATAAGGATAAAATAAAATGGCAAGAATTACTGTTGATGATTGTTTGGAGCAAATACCGAACCGATTCCAACTTACTTTGGTTGCATCTTTGAGATCCAGGCAGCTCGCTAATGGCGCTGAGCCACGTATAAATACTGAGGGATCAAATGATAAACCCTCTGTAATTGCTCTTCGAGAAATTGCTGAGGGCTTAATTGGCGAAGATATCCTGTTACAAAATATTAGCTAAATAATTTGGGGGGCACATGGCGAAAACCGCTCAATATTTAAAAGCGGAAAAAGATTCTAACAAAGAGCCCCCTCTTTTACCCGCAGATCAGCCGGATTCTAGACTTACACTGCTCCTAAAACGCTATCTAAAGAATAATGAAATAGAAATAGTGTGGCGTGCCTATCGTTATAGTTATGCGGCGCATGCCGGCCAAAAAAGAAGAAGCGGCGAAGACTATATAATGCACCCTGTTTCGGTTGCATGCATTGCTGCGGCTTTTCATTTAGATTCTCTCTCTATACAAGCAGCTTTGCTTCACGATGTAGTCGAGGATACAAATACTTCAATTGCAGATATTAAAAAAGAATTTGGCCCTCAGGTTGCAAAACTGGTTGAGGGACTCTCTAAATTAGATCAAATAAAATTTGATGATGCGACTGAGGCACAGGCGGAAAATTTTAGAAAAATGTTATTGGCAATGTCTCAGGACGTTAGGGTTATTTTAGTGAAATTAGCCGATCGCTTGCATAACATGCAAACTTTAGATCACTTAAAACCTGAAAAACAATTAAGAATTGCTCAAGAAACTACAGACATTTATGCTCCAATTGCAAATCGTTTAGGCCTTAATAATCTTTACCAACAGCTTGAAGATTTATGTTTTAAATACATTCACCCCTTGCGCTATAAAACACTTCATAAAGCGATCATGTCATCAAGAGGCAATCGAAAAGAGGTGGTTGAAAAAATTTTAGCTGATATCCAAAATAAATTAAAAAGTGAAAATATTCTTGCCGAGGTTTTTGGGCGAGAGAAAAATCCTGCCAGTATTCACAGAAAGATGCTCGATAAACATACAGGGTTTTCACAAATTTATGATATCTATGCCTTTAGAATTATTGTAAAAGAAAAAACAGATTGTTATTTAGCGCTAGGCGCGTTGCATTCACTTTTTAAACCTATCCCAGGAAAAATTAAAGATTATATTGCTATTCCTAAGGCTAATGGATATCAATCATTGCATACCACACTTTTTGGTCCGTTTGGTATGCCGATTGAGATACAAATTAGAACGGACAATATGCATAAGTTAGCTGAAGCTGGTGTAGCGGCACACTGGTTATATAAAACAAAAGATGCACATGTTACAGAGTTACAACAACAAACTAATCAATGGCTAAAAAGGCTTCTTGAAATTCAAACGGATGGAGCTGACTCTTTAGAGTTCCTAGAGCATTTGAAAGTCGATCTTTTTCCAGATGAGGTTTATGTATTTTCACCTAAAGGTAAGATTTTTGTATTACCGAAGGGATCATCAACAATTGACTTTGCGTATGCCGTTCATTCTGACGTTGGTAATAGTGCGGTTGCTGCAAAAATTAACCAAGAACTTGTTCCATTAAGAACAGAGATTAAAACAGGTGACCATATTGAAATTGTTGTTGCCCCACTAGCAAAACCGAATCCTGCTTGGTTAAATTTTGTGATTACTGGAAAAGCACGCGCACAGATAAGATCTTATCTTAAAACCGCTGGCTCAGAGGATCTAGTGATCTTAGGCTACAGCATGCTCAATAATGCCCTAAAGGCTTTTCACATTGACCCTGACTCAATCAAGAAAAAACATTGGGACAAGTTAGCCCAGGATTATCACCTAAAAAATAAAGATCAAATTTTGACAGATATTGCTTTAGGAAAAAGAGTCAACATTATGGTAGCTCACCAGTTAACCTCAATTATGGATGGCGCCAAAAAAACATTGAATCAAACAAAATTACTAGATGTCATTACAATCAAAGGTTCCGAGGGTATGGCCATACAACTTGAAACATGTTGCCACCCAATTCCTGGGGACCCTATTTTAGGATTTATTAATAAGGATAGGGGTTTGATCATTCATACACATGACTGCCCAGCCATCAGAAAATTTAATTTAGATCCCGAGCGATGGTTAGATGTGGAATGGGAACCTAACCCCGATCGTTTATTTAAAGTCAATTTGGATGTTTTAGTTTGGAATGAAAGAGGAATGTTAGGCAAAATAGCCTCAATTATTGCAGACTCAAATTCAAATATTGATAATGTCTCACTGCAAGAATCCGATGGCAGTAAATTTGCTAATATCAATTTTGTTGTTCAAGTAAAAGATCGTATTCATCTTGCGGACCTAATAAGAAATTTAAGAAAAATTGATAAAATAAGCCGTGTTGCTCGTATCAAAGCAGTCAAACCAATAGGATAAAATATGACAAAACAAGTTATAAGAACAAATAAAGCGCCTCAGGCAATCGGAACTTATTCACAAGCAATCAAAAAAGGCAATATGATTTTTTTATCAGGTCAAATTGGGCTAGATCCAGTGTCTATGGATCTTGTTGATGGAATAGAGGCACAAATTCATCAAGTATTTAAAAATATGCATGCTGTTGTTAAAGCTTCGGGTTGTGCTTTAGAAGATATGACAAAATTAAATATCTATTTGACTGACCTTGCTCACTTTTCCTTAGTGAATGAAATAATGAAAGAATATTATAAGGAGCCATTTCCTGCCCGAGCTGCGGTTGGCGTTGCGTCTTTGCCCAAAGGAGCTTTAATTGAGGCTGATGGATTTATTGTAATTGATTGATAAAACTTTTGATGCATTTAGTGATTTATTTACCAAGCTACAAATCCAAAAACTTAATAAATTAGCAATTTATAATTTATTTGATTTAATTCTCTATCTTCCAACAAGATACGAAGATCGCACTAATATTTTTTTAATTAAAGATATTAAAGTTGGTCAATATTATCAAGTTCAAGGGCAAGTAATACATGTGGATGTCAAATATTTTCCCAGAAAAAACCTAATTGTTACTATCGAGGATCAATCCAGTAGCATGCAAATTCGTTTTGTAAATTTTTACCCAAGTCAAGTAAAACAATTTCAAGAAGGAAAATGGGTCAGAATTTATGGTGAATTAAAGGAGGGAAAAATTTTTAAAGAATTCATACATCCAGATTACACATTTGTTGACCCAGACCAAGCAACTGATCAAAACTTTAAACCTATATATTCTTTAACGTCTGGGATAACGCAAAAAACCTTAACAAGCTTAATTCAAAAGGGAATTACTTATATTAAAGAGAAGGGGTTATTCGTTGAATACTTTCCTGAGCTCATTAAGAAAAAAAAATTACCTGCATTTGTCGAGGCCGCAGAAATAATACATTCTCCTCCAAAGCCAAAAAATTACGAGAGCATTGAAAAAACCCTTTACTTATATCGCAAACGATTTATCTATGATGAATTATTATCAAATCAATTATTTTTTCGCGGAATATATTTACGGGGAAAGTCTAAGCAAGCTCCAAAAATTTATTTATCATCAAAAATACAGGACACAGTTTTTAAAAATATAGGGTTCTCATTAACTAAGAAACAAACTAGTGCTTTACAAGAAATTTTGAAGGATTTAGGAAGCTCAATTCCAATGAATAGATTATTGCAGGGTGACGTTGGAAGTGGAAAAACTGTCGTTGCAAGCTTGGCAGCTTTTCAAGTTGCAGAATGCGGTTATCAGGTTGCGTTTATGGCACCAACTGAAATCCTTGCTGAGCAGCACATGAAAAAATTAACGGCCTGGCTTAAGAATACACCTCTAAAAACTGCACTTTTAACAGGCAGCCTCTCAGCTAAAGACAAAAAAATACTTTATGAAAATATATCCTCTGGCGATATAGATATCGTTATTGGTACACACGCATTGTTTCAAGAAAAAGTGAAGTTTAAATCATTGGCGTTTTATATCATTGATGAACAACATCGTTTTGGTGTAGAGCAACGATTATTATTAAGGCGACAAAATCACTTTGATAACAATCTTCATGCACATCAGTTGATGATGAGTGCAACCCCGATACCAAGAACACTTTCGATGAGTTATTTTGCGGATATGGATATGTCAACCATTAATGAATTGCCTCCCGGTAGACAAAAAATAAATACAAGAATTTTTTCAGCCAAAAAAAGAAACGATTTATTAAAATCAATTGATCACGAGTGTTCTTTGGGCAACCAGGTATATTGGGTCTGTCCTCTTATTGAGGAGAGCGAAAAAATGCAGCTCGAAACGGTAATCAATACGCATCAAAAACTAAAAGACTATTTTTCGTTACATACGGTAGAAATCATTTATGGAAAAATGAAACCAAAAGAAAAAGAAAAAATAATGTATAGCTTTGAAAGCGGGGAAATTGATATCCTTGTAGCTACATCTGTAATTGAAGTTGGAGTTGATGTACCCAATGCAACATTAATGGTAATTGAAAATTCTGAGCGTTTAGGGTTATCTCAGCTGCACCAATTAAGAGGAAGGATCGGCAGAGGTACAAAAAAAAGTACATGTATGCTTCTTTATGGAGAAAAATTATCGGATACAGCAAAAAAAAGATTGCGTATTATTTTTGATCATGATGATGGTTTTCTTATTGCTGAGGAGGACTTAAAAATTAGAGGCCCTGGCGAATTTTTAGGTCTTAAACAAAGCGGTTTACCATCATTGAGAATTGCTTCTTTAGAGCGGGATGAAGATATTTTAGATGAAGCCAAGCTTGATGCAGATGAATTATTAAAAATAAATCATAATTCCGTTAAGTCTTTTCTTAATTGTTGGTTACCGAATCATGACGAGATTGTCAGAACCTAAATGAATTACCGAAAAAATTTCATTACTCCATCGAATAATTTGAATGCCTGGTTAAATTCAAGGCAGTCAATTAGTGACAAGCTTAATAAAATTGGGAACTATAGAGTCGAGGTAATTAACTCAAAGCAAAGTAAGCTTTTGTTATCAGAAAAAATACAATTTTCAACTTATCAAAAAGAAGAGTTATACCTTAGAGAAGTTCTTATTTATTTGAATGAAAAACCGCTAATGTACGCCAGAACTCTATTGCCAAAAATTTATCTTCGGGGGTTTTGGGGAAATATTAAAAAATTAAAAGAAAAGCCGTTAGCAAATATTGTTTTTGAGAATAAATCTATCAAACGATCTAAATTTGATTTTTTTGTGCCCCAAAAAAGGGATAATTTATTAAAAATAATCAATGCTTTAAATAAGCATAATTTAAAAGTTGTGGTTACAAGGCAATCATCGTTTGAAATGAGAAAGCAATGTGTTCTTCTGACTGAGGTGTTTTTTAGCAATTTTAATGATGTGAATTATTAATTTGAAAAATTTAAAAAATTTACTAATCCTAGCGAGGTTCGATAAGCCGATAGGTATCTTTTTGCTCCTATGGCCAACGTTAGCTGCTCTTTTTCTGGCATCAGAACAAATTCCACAATTGAATTTGTTATTTATTTTTATTGTTGGGACGATTTTGATGAGAGCTGCAGGTTGTGTCGTTAATGATTTACTAGACGTGAATTTTGATAAACATGTGGAGCGAACCAAAAATAGGTTATTGGTTACGGGGGAGATTACTAAGGTCAGTGCGTTGATATTTCTTGTATTATTGCTCTTATCATCGTTTATTCTTGTCCTCCAATTAAACATATATGCAATTCTATTATCGGTTCCGGCGTTATTTTTTGCGCTATGTTACCCACTAACAAAGCGTTTTTTTAGGCTACCCCAGCTTATCCTAGGCATTGCCTTTGGATTTGGTATTTTAATGAGCTTTGCAGCAGTTAAAAATGAATTAAATATTAACGCGTGGCTTCTTTTTCTTGCAAATATTTTTTGGGCATTAGGTTACGACTCTCATTATGCGATTGCAGACTTGAGTGACGATCAAAATATACCTATCCATTCTTCTGTGAAAACTTTCCAAAAATTTTCTCCTTATTTAATTCTGTTTTCATATCTTGGAATGTATCTTGCGCTTTACAGTTTGGCGATCCTAAATAACTTTTCCATGCTGAGCTACTTTTTCTTAACGTTATCACTCTTGATTGCAACAAAAGGCTTAATAGGTTCTAGGAAACTAGATCCTAAAATTAATTTTAAAGCGTTTAAAAATAATAATTACGTTGGTTTTTTGTTTTTTTTAGCCTTTTTAGTGGAAAACCTTGCATAAGTGAGTAAAACCGTAAAAAAAATTGACAAGTCTCTGCAAAATAGACTAAAATTCGCGTCTTATTTTAATTTGTAATTGAAACAAAAATGAAAACATTTTCAGCAAAATCACACGAAGTTAAACGAGATTGGTTGTTGGTTGATGCGACTGATGCCACATTAGGTCGACTCGCCAGCGCAATTGCACATCGATTACGTGGCAAGCATAAAACAATATATACACCGCATGTTGATACGGGTGACTATATTGTTGTGATTAACGCGGAAAAGATTAAGGTTACTGGAAATAAAGATGAAGATAAAATTTATCATCGTCACTCTGGATTTCCAGGGGGTTTGTATTCAACAAATTTCAAGAAAATGCAGAGTAAACATCCAGGTCGTGCGCTAGAGAAAGCAGTTAAGGGGATGTTACCTAAGGGACCCCTCGGATATGCAATGGCAAAAAAAATGAAAGTTTATGCGGGGGATCAACACACTCACTCTGCTCAACAACCACAATTAGTTAAGATTTAATCTGGGACAATTATGATAGGTAAATACTATTACGGTACAGGAAGAAGAAAAAGTTCAGTGGCTCGAGTTTTTATGCAGCCCGGCAAAGGAAATATTGTTGTTAACAACAAACCACTAGATGAATATTTTTCGAGATACACATCTCGTATGATTCTTAAACAGGCTCTCGAATTAACTGAAAATGCTTCAACTTTTGATATAAAGGTAAATGTTTTTGGTGGTGGAGAATCTGGACAAGCAGGCGCCGTTAGGCATGGGATTACACGAGCGTTAATGGATTATGATATCGCACTCAAACCAGACCTCTCAAAGGCAGGTTTTGTAACACGTGACGACCGTGAAGTAGAGCGTAAAAAAGTTGGTTTAAGAAAAGCAAGACGTCGTAAGCAATTTTCAAAACGATAGTTTCAAATTGATAAAAGCCGCTTTAGCGGCTTTTTTTTTAATTATATTTTTAATACAGAGTAAAATAAATAAATGATGAAAAAGATAAAAGTCAGTGTTGTGGGTGGAACAGGATACACAGGGGTTGAGCTTTTAAGAATTTTGTCAAAGCACCCTAAGATTGAGATAAATCATGTTACCTCAAGATCTGATAGGGGAAGGCCTGTATCAGAAGTTTATCCTGCATTAAGGGGTGTTCTGAATCATGTATTTGTTGATCCTGATGAGGCTCATTTACTGGATAATGATTTAGTTTTCTTCGCCACTCCTAATGGTATTGCGATGCAGCATGCAGAAAAACTTTTATCACAAAATGTAAAAGTAATTGATTTAGCAGCTG
The DNA here is from genome assembly GCA_016778465.1 of Methylophilaceae bacterium. Classification (GTDB taxonomy): domain Bacteria; phylum Pseudomonadota; class Gammaproteobacteria; order Burkholderiales; family Methylophilaceae; genus BACL14. The sequence goes on along the minus strand of JADHPM010000007.1, from coordinate 26,908 downwards.
ACTTTAGAATTCCTGAGGTTTCTGTTTGGGAAGAATGGTACGGTATGGAGCATGTGTGCAAAAATCTAATTAATCAGGCGGTTTATGGATTACCTGAAATAAATAGAAAGAAAATTAAAGAAGCGAATTTAGTCGCTAATCCGGGCTGTTACCCCACCGCAATTCAGTTAGGTTTATTGCCGCTAATCACAAAGGACTTAATAGATGTTACAACTATTATTGCTGATGCAAAATCGGGTATTAGCGGTGCAGGAAGAAAAAATGAAATCCCCTATCTGATGTCAGAGGCCAATGAAAGTTTTAGAGCATACGCTGTAAATGGTCACAGACATACTCCCGAGATAGAGGCGCAGTTAGGTTATTTTACGAAAAATAAAAAAGTAAAACTTTCCTTTGTCCCACATTTAATACCTATGATTAGAGGAATTCATGCAACTCTTTATGTTGATTGTGTTAAGACTTTTGACGCTTATGAAATTTTTAATGAATTTTATAAAAATGAGCCATTTGTTGATGTGCTTGAGAAAAATTTATATCCCGATACAAAATCGGTAAGAGCTTCAAATTTATGTAGAATTTCGCTGTACCAGGAGCCTCACTCAAATCGACTAATTATTCTTTCTGTTATTGATAACTTAGTTAAAGGCGCTGCAGGTCAAGCTGTCCAAAATATGAATATTATGATGGGTTTTGACGAAATAGAGGGACTGGATCAAATTGTGCCTCTGGTACCTTAATCATGGTTAAAAGAAGAAATAAATTCATTACAAAAAAAAGAGCACACATTAAAATTGGTAGTTCTTTACCGAGATATATTGTTATTGCGATTTTATCGTTAATATTGGGGTTTGGCCTAACTTACTATTATTTCGATGCAGGTAATGTTACTAGGACACTTTTTAAAATTTCAGAGCTTGAAAGCTTGATTAATACAAATGAGAGTCAAATTTTAGAGTTAGAATTGCAATTACAAATTAATACAATTGAATCGGAAAAACTAAAGAATGATTTAAAAACTGCTAAAGAAGAAAATAATGCCTTGAAAGAAGAAGTTTTATTCTATGAAAAAATTGTTGGGAAAAGAAAACGCTAATGTTATTTAAGAAAAAAAAATTTCGAATTGATACGTTGATAGATAAAGATATGGTTATTCGAGGAAATACCTCAGTAAGTGGCGGCATTCGTCTTGATGGAAAAATATACGGTAATCTTACAATTGACGGCGAGCATGGCTCTTTGGTTATGGGGCATGGAAGCCTAATTAAAGGCAATATTCAGGTGGCATCTGCAGTAATTGGCGGAAAGGTTACGGGTAACCTAACCTCTTATGAATATATAGAAGTTCATGGAGAAGCAGAGATTGAGGGAGATATAGATTATAATGTATTGGAAATCCATGCTGGTGCAAAAGTTAGCGGAAAATTGAAACAATTAACGAAAATTGAAATCAAAAGAATTGCTGGCGCAAATCCAGCAAAAGACAAAAGTAAATAAGGATATAAAATGGAAAATGTGCAATTAGAAATGCCAACCCCAATTAATTTTACTGATAATGCAGTCAAAAAAGTAAAAGAATTAATTGATGAGGAAGGAACACCTGATCTTAAACTCCGTGTGTTTGTGAGTGGCGGTGGTTGTTCAGGCTTTCAATATGGTTTTACTTTTGAGGAAACTGAAAATGATGATGATACAAAAGTTACTAAAGATTCCGTCACACTTTTGATAGATCCTATGAGCTTGCAATATCTTACAGGAGCAGAGATTGATTATCAGGATAATGTTCAAGGTTCGCAATTTGTGATTAAAAACCCTAATGCAATTACTACTTGTGGATGTGGCTCGTCTTTTTCCGTTTAAGGGCTATAAGTTTCTTCTAGTTTTACCAGTATAAATTTGGCGAGGCCGCCCAATTTTGTTCTCTGCGCTTGTCATCATTTCGTTCCAATGTGCAATCCAGCCAGCAGTTCTTGCGAGAGCGAAAACGGCTGTAAACATTGAATTTGGAATACCTAAAGCGCGCATAACAATTCCCGAATAAAAATCTACATTCGGGTAAAGTTTTTTTTCGATGAAATATTCATCTTCAAGTGCAATTCTCTCGAGAGTATTGGCTAATTTGAACAATGGCTCATTATTTAAACCTAATTCGTCAAGAATATCATGGCAGGTTTTTTTCATAATTTCTGCACGAGGATCATGATTTCGATAAACACGATGACCAAATCCCATTAATCTAAAATCGTCATCTTTATCTTTTGCACGTTTGATGTAATCACCAATTCTTGATTCATTTTTTATTTCACTTAACATTTTTAGAGTCGCTTCATTAGCTCCACCGTGAGCGGGACCCCAAAGTGAAGCAATCCCAGATGCAATACAAGCAAAAGGATTTGCTCCAGTTGATCCCACAAGACGAACCGTGGATGTTGAGGCATTTTGCTCATGGTCAGCGTGCAAAATCAGAATTTTTTCAAAAGCTTTGCTTAAAACAGGATTTACTTGATAAGGTTTGTTGGGAACAGAGAACATCATATTAAGAAAATTATCACCATAACCAACATCGTATTTGGGGTAGATGAATGGCAACCCTAAACTGTAGGTATAGCTCCAAGCTGCAATTGTTGGCATCTTGGCTAACAAGCGATAGGCAGACTGTCGTCGGTGTTTTAAATTATTGATGTTCATATCATCAAAATAGAATGCTGACATTGACCCCACAACACCAATCATTACCGCCATTGGATGGGCATCTCTTCGATAGCCTCGATAGATATTATTAATTTGATCATGAAGAAGATTATGGCTATTTATAATACCTTGATATTTTTCCTTTGCTAGTGGTTTTGGTAATTCGCCATTAAATAAAAGATAAGCCACGTCAAGGAAATCACAATGCTCCGCTAGCTGCTCAATGGGATAGCCGCGATAAAGTAGCGTACTATTTTCGCCATCAACATAGGTTATTGCAGAAGAGCATGAGGCCGTCGATGTGAAACCAGGGTCATAAGAGAGAAAACCTTTTTGATCTAATTTTCTTGCATCAATAGCAGGCTTACCCATTGTTCCTTCGATAATGGGAACTTCAATATTTTTTTCCTGAAAACTAATTTTCGCTTTTTTATCTACCATAGCTACCTACTAACTTTTGAAGACGTATTATAGCTTAAATCTAAAATGAATTAACGATGATGAATGACTCCAAGGACTCTTTCTCCCTTGCTTCCAGAAATAGTTGGGGAATTGTTTTTCTTCTTCTCTATAGCAGTTTTGGCAAGCCATGCAAAAGCTGCAGCTTCAACCTGTTGTTCGGGGATTCCTAATTGTCTAGTAAAAGAAATAGGTCTTTGAAGTTTTTCTTGTAAGTTTTGAATAAGAAATTTATTCTTACTTCCGCCTCCACAAACATATATTTCGTCAAAATCGCTACAAAACTTTTGAATTGAGTTGACTATGCTTTGGCTCGTTAATTCTAATAAGGTTCTTTGTACGTCTTGTATTTTAAGACCTCTTTGAAAAAATTTTTCAGCCCAAGTTAAATTAAATAATTCGCGACCTGTACTTTTTGGGGGATGTTTTTTGAAAAAAGATGTTTTTAACATAGTGGTTAAGGCTGAATCGATGATCTCACCTTGCTTAGCTATAGCTCCAAAATTATCAAAAGGTTTATTAAAATTCTTTTGGCACCAACTATCCATCAAAATATTCCCTGGCCCACAATCGAAGCCAATTAGTTTTCCATCTCCTCTTATGTAGGAGATGTTACTGATACCACCTATATTAAGTATGATTCTATTATGTTTCTTGGAGCTAAAAAATGTTTGATGAAAAGCTGGTACCAATGGAGCTCCTTGACCTCCTGCGACAATATCTCTATTTCTAAAATCACTTACAACTGAGATATTTAAGTGCTCTGCTAATAAATGACCACTGCCAATTTGAATTGAATAACTTTTTTCAGGCCGATGCCTGATTGTTTGACCATGATAACCAATAGCAACAACCTCTTCTTTGCTTATTTTATTTTTTTTTAACAATTTCTTAATTATCTGAGAAGTAATTTGCGCATGCTCAAGGCCTAACTGATAACTTTGCTCAAGATCATTAATTTTGGGGCTTGAAATGTTTAAAAATGCTTTCTTATATGTGGGATTATATTTTTTTTGAGCAAAATCTAGAATGTTGATGGTTTTACCTTTAAATTCAATTAAGATAGCGTCGATGCCATCCAGGCTTGTGCCAGACATAACCCCAAAGTATAAATTTTTCATTTTTTGAATCTTAAAATAATACTTTTAACAGAATAGCCTCTCCATAGCGTTCTAGCAATTTTTTAATCTCTGTAAATAGGCTAGAATTAGATATATTTTTTTAATGAGAATATTTATGAGTATTAAAGAAACATTAGCAATTATTAAACGTGGTGCCGATGAAGTTCTCATTGAGGAAGAGTTAATAAAAAAATTAAAAAAAGGCAAACCATTAAAAGTAAAAGCTGGTTTTGATCCAACCGCCCCAGATCTTCATTTAGGCCACACTGTACTCATTAATAAATTAAGACAACTACAAGATTTAGGCCATGAAATATTTTTTTTAATCGGCGACTTTACAGGCATGATTGGTGATCCAACTGGAAAAAATTCGACGAGACCACCCCTAACCGAAGAAGATGTAAAGAGAAATGCAAAAACCTATGCTGAGCAAGTTTTTAAAATACTCGACAAGAATAAAACTCAGATTGTTTTTAATTCTATTTGGTTAAGTGAATTGGGCGCGAGTGGAATTTTAAAGCTTGCTGCTACTCACACTGTAGCAAGAATGTTAGAGAGAGATGATTTTTCTAAACGATTTGCGAACCAACAACCGATTGCAATTCATGAGTTTATATATCCTCTTATGCAGGGCTATGATTCGGTGGCGCTTGAAGCCGACATCGAACTTGGAGGTACAGATCAAAAATTTAATTTGCTCATGGGAAGAGAATTACAAAAACATTATAATCAGGAACAGCAATGTATACTGACTATGCCTCTTCTTGAAGGGTTAGACGGGGTTCAAAAAATGTCTAAATCACTAAATAATTATATTGGCATTCATGAATCGCCTGAGATAATTTTTTCCAAACTATTATCAATTTCGGATGAATTGATGTGGCGCTACATTGAATTACTCTCTTTAAAGTCCTTCTCGGAAATTGACGAATGGAAAGAACGATACAAGACAGGTGAAAATCCCAAAAATATTAAAGTTGAATTTGCAAAAGAGATCGTAAGTAGATTTTATGATGAAAATGCGGCAAACAATGCCGAACAGAATTTCTCCACGCGGGCTAAAGGCCTTATTCCAGAAGATATACCTGAAATAATTATAAAACCAGATTCTGATGAAATCACGATACCACAATTGCTCAAACAAATAGATTATGTCTCCAGTACCTCTGAGGCTATTAGGTTGATGCATGGGGGTGGAATTAAAATTGATGGCAAGAAGGCTGATGATCCAAAAGTTAATATTAGTTCGTATAATGATTTTGTTATCCAGGTCGGCAAACGAAAATTTGCAAAAATTAGTTTTACTTAAAAGATTGATATTTATAGAAAATTCTTTGAATAACTGGAATAAATTGATATAATCACTTCCTTTGAAGATGGGCCGATAGGCCCATTTTTTATTTGAGGTTTAGATTGAGGATAATTTGTGTCGATTAATCTAGAAAGTCTGGTTGAGAAGACAGTTAACAACATGGGTTATGAGTTGGTAGATTTTGAATTTCATAACCAAGGAAGATTGATTAGGATATATATAGATAAACCAGGATCTGTAAATATTGATGACTGTGTTGATGTCAGCAATCAATTAAATCATGTCTTAAGTGTTGAAGATAGTATAGATTATGATCGACTTGAGGTGTCATCACCGGGAATTGATCGGGTGATTAAAAAGCTTGAAGATTTTAGTCGTTTTATTGGCGAAAAAATTAAATTTAAAACACGAATGCCAATAAATGATCGAAGAAATTTTAAGGCAAAAATATTGGGGGTTGAGGGAACGACTATAATCTTGGACGCTGAGGACGAAGGTGAAATAAAGATTCCCTTTGGCGAGATAGATAAAGCAAGAATTGACCCTATTTTATAAATTTGTTTGACCGGAGAAAAAAATGAGTCGCGAGATTTTACTACTTGTTGATGCATTAGCACATGAAAAAAACGTTTCTAAAAACGTCATTATTACTGCCCTTGAGTTAGCTTTAGCTTCTGCAACGAAGAAAAAATTTGAGTCTGGTGCGGACATTCGAGTAGAGATTGATAAAGATACCGGTGAGTATGAAACATTTCGTTGTTGGACAATTGTCGAAGATGAGGAGCTTGAAAACCTTGATGCAGAAATTACGTTAACCGATGAACGTGCGAAAGATAAAGAAATAAATGATGTGATTAAAGAAAAAACAGACTCCGTCGAGTTTGGAAGAATTGGAGCCCAGGCTGCAAAACAAGTTATCTTACAAAAAGTTCGTGAAGCAGAACGTGAGCAAATTTTAAATGATTTTTTAGCACGAGATGAAAAACTTGTTTCAGGTCAGATTAGGCGTATGGAACGAGGTAATGCCATTATAGAAATTGGTCGTTTAGATGCAGTGCTGCCAAGAGATCAAATGATACCAAAAGAAAACCTCAGAATCGGTGATCGAATTCGTGCAGTGTTAATGAAGGTGGATCATACAGCACGTGGCCCACAACTAGTTTTATCACGAACAGCTCCTGAATTTTTAATTAGATTATTTGAATTAGAAGTACCCGAAATTGAAGAAGGGCTACTTGAAATTATGTCAGCCTCAAGAGATCCTGGCTTGCGATCAAAAATTGCTGTCAAAGCCAACGATCAGAGACTTGATCCAGTGGGAACGTGTGTGGGTATGAGAGGTTCTCGTGTTCAAGCAGTGACAAGTGAATTAGCAGGAGAGCGGGTAGATATTGTTCTTTGGTCAATGGAGCCAGCACAATTTGTCATCAGTGCTATGGCGCCCGCTGATGTGGTAAGTATCGTGGTTGATGAGGATAAACACAGTATGGATCTTGTGGTTGCTGAAGATCAATTGGCCCAAGCGATTGGAAAAAATGGTCAAAATATTCGCCTAGCTTCGGAATTAACAGGATGGGAGCTTAATATTTTAACGGAAGAGGAATCTGACAAAAAAAATCAGGAAGAATACTCATCAGTCAGCCAATTATTTATTGAAAAATTAGATGTAGATGAAGATGTTGCTGATATTTTAGTAAAAGAAGGCTTTACCTCTCTGGAGGAAGTGGCTTATGTACCGGAAGATGAGATGAATCAAATTGATGAGTTTGATGAGGAAACCGTCGCTGAATTAAGGTCAAGAGCACGCGCAGCAATTTTAACTGATGCAATCGCAAAAGAAGAAAAGGTAGCTGAGCCAGCAGAAGATTTAAAGGCAATGGATGGAATGGATGCTGATACTGCAAAATTATTAGCATCTAAAGGCATTGTAACAATGGAAGATTTAGCTGAGCTCTCGGTCGATGAGCTTTTAGAGGTTGTAAAATTAGATGAGGAGCATGCCAAATCACTCATCATGACAGCGCGTGCCCCATGGTTCGCATAGGAAAAATTATATGAGTTTTACAGTTGAAAAATTTGCTACGGAATTAGGATTACCTGTTGAGCTTCTGTTGGAGCAACTCAAGAGCGCAGGAGTAGATATTGCCAAATCGGATGATGCATTATCTGAGGAAGATAAGTCCTCATTATTGCGTTATTTACAAAATTCACATGGCGGAGAGCAAAAACCAAAAGCAAAAATAACATTAACTCGTAAACAAAATACTGAAATTAAAAAAACTGATTTGGATGGAAGGCGCAGAACAATTCAGGTGGAGGTAAGAAAAAAAAGAACCATTGTTAAGCCTGAGACTGAAACTATAAAACCGGTTGAAAAAAAATCAGTCCAGACGACACCAGTGGTAGATGAAAATCAAAGAATTCTTAGAGAAGATGAAGCCAAAAGACAAGCTGCTTTAGCTGAGTCCCAGGCAACTGATGTAAAAGTTAATCAAGATAAAAAAGATAATGCTAAAAAAGTAGCGCACGAGGGAACCCTGCATCGACCTGCATCTAAAGTGGGTGTTAAATCTGAAAAAGAAAAAACTAATCAAAAAGATGATTGGGTCGATAGAACGATTAAAAAAAGACCAATTAAGACGAGACAAGATGCACCGATGGATGGATGGCGTGCACCTAAATCTAAACATAAGTCGAAAGAAGAAAAAGAGCAAAATTTTTCTGCTCCTAGTGAACCTATTTCTAAAGAAGTTCTTGTGCCAGAGACAATAACAGTGGCAGATTTAGCCCACAAAATGTCGGTAAAAGCTACTGAAGTGATTAAGACGCTGATGGGTATGGGAATGATGGTGACTATTAATCAGGTATTGGATCAAGAAACAGCTATGATTGCAGTGGAGGAAATGGGACATAAGCCTGAGGCCGCAAAAGAAAATGACCCTGAATCCCTATTAAATATCGAATCGAATATTGAAGAAAAAATAGAAACTCGACCTCCCGTTGTAACCGTAATGGGCCATGTGGATCATGGTAAAACTTCCCTGTTGGATTATATTCGTGAGTCAAGGGTAGCTTCTGGAGAAGCCGGGGGAATCACTCAGCATATTGGTGCTTATCACGTTAAGACTGCTAAAGGGGTAATAACTTTTCTCGATACACCGGGCCATGAAGCATTCTCTGCTATGCGAGCTAGAGGCGCAAAAGCTACAGATATTGTTGTACTTGCTGTTGCGGCAGATGATGGTGTTATGCCTCAAACGATTGAGGCCATTAATCATTCAAAAGCGGCTAATGTTCCTTTGATAGTTGCAATTAATAAAATTGATAAACCAGAGGCAAATCCTGAAAAAGTTAAAGGAGAACTTCTTGGTCATGAAGTAATACCGGAGGATTTAGGTGGCGATGCGATGTTTGTTGAAGTTTCGGCCAAAACAGGCCAGGGCATCGATGACTTATTGGATGCAGTTTTACTCCAAGCAGAAATTCTTGAGTTAAAGGCTCCTTCAAATACACCCGCAAAAGGTATTGTAGTCGAGGGAAGATTAGATAAGGGGCGTGGCCCTGTTACAACTTTGTTGGTGCAATCTGGCATATTGAATCCGGGGGATACATTATTAGCAGGAACTGCATTTGGACGTGTTCGTGCCATGATTGATGAGCTCGGAAAAAATATTAAACAGGCGGGCCCCTCAATCCCCGTTGAAGTTATTGGACTCTCTGATGTCCCGAATGCAGGCGATGAATTTATTGTTATAAATGATGAGAAAAAAGCACGTGAAGTTGCTTTGTTTAGACAAGGTAAGTATCGAGATGTGAAATTTGCAAAGCAACAAGCTTCCAAATTAGAAAATATGTTTGATCAAATGGCTGAGGGTGAAGTGAAAATTCTTCCGCTCATTATTAAAGCAGACGTTCAGGGCTCTTATGAGGCTCTCGCAACATCTCTAGAGAAACTATCGACGAGTGAAGTAAAAGTAAACGTTATCCACTCTGCCGTTGGTGCTGTCAATGAATCAGATATCAACTTGGCGACTGCCTCAAATGCAGTTGTGATTGCTTTTAATGTGCGCGCAGATGCTGGTGCTAGAAAGTTAGCAGACAGTCTTGAGGTAGATGTCAGGTATTACAGTATTATCTATGAGGCAGTTGATGAAGTTAAAGCAGCTCTCGGTGGACTTTTATCTCCCGAGCAAAAAGAAAATATACTTGGTTTGGTTGAAGTTAGAGAAATTTTCAAAGCCTCCAAAATTGGAACGATTGCTGGCTGCTTTGTATTAGATGGTATTGTTCGAAGAGATTCTAAAATTAGAATACTAAGAGACAACGTTGTAACATTTGATGGAGAACTTTCTTCTTTAAAAAGATTTAAAGATGATACCAAAGAGGTGAAATCCAATTTTGAATGCGGTTTATCTGTAAAGAACTTTAATGATATTAAGGTAAATGATCAAATAGAAGTTTATGAGGTTGTAGAGGTTGCAAGGAAGTTATAAATTGGAAAAAGATTATCCAAGAAGCGATCGCATTAGCCAGCAAATCAAAAAAGAATTAGCCAATTTATTTCAAAATGAATTGAAAGACCCTGCTTTAAAAACAATAACTATTCTTGAAGTAAATGTTTCCCCTTGTTTGAAGTTTGCTCGTATTTTCTATGTTGCTCACGAGTATGATGAGAAAGAATTTGAAAAAGGTATTAAAAGATCAATGCCCTTTATCAGAACCTGTTTATCAAAACGTATGACAACACGAGGTATTCCAAAACTTGAGTTTGTATATGACAAAACTTTTGATGAAAATTATAAATTAGGCCAATTAATTAATAATCTATTTAAGTCATAATTAGATATGCAAAAAAGAAACATCAAGCTCGATGTTAATGGTTTGATTTTGGTAAATAAACCCCGTGGCATTAGCTCTAATCAAGCCTTGACTGCAATAAAAAAGAAATTTCATCCAAGAAAAGCAGGCCATACAGGTACCTTAGATCCATTAGCTACAGGACTTCTTCCCATATGTCTTGGACAAGCTACAAAATTTTCAAGTTATTTATTAGATGAACAAAAAACCTATCAAGCAACAATTCAATTGGGTTACACAAGTTCAACAGGGGATGCTGAGGGCGAAATAACACCGATATCTCCTAATTCAAATTTATCTAAGGATGATATTTATCAAGTTCTGGAAGATTTTAAAGGAGAGATTTCTCAATTACCTCCAATGTACTCTGCGCTTAAGCATAATGGAAAACCCTTGTATAAGTATGCCAGAGAGGGTATCGAGATAGAGAGAAAATCTAGAAATGTCAGTATTTATGGTTTATCAGTTTTAAAATGGGATAATGACGAACTTACCCTTGACATATGTTGCTCCAAAGGAACTTATATTCGAACACTTGCTGCTGATATTGGTGACAAATTAGAAACTGGTGCATACATAAGAACGCTTCATAGAACATCGATTGGAAAATTAGAAATTAAGGATGCGATTAGTTTGGATGAGCTTGATAAAATTGCTGAAGAAGAACGATATGGTTTATTAAAGCCAATGGATTCAATTTTGTTCAGATTTGATGCTATTTATTTAAACAAGCCACAAGTAAAAAATTTAAAAAATGGAATCATTTTGGAAATTGAGAATTTAAAGAAGGCTTATTATAGACTTTATGATGACAATATGGATTTTATAGGCCTTGGATATTGCTATGAAGATGGCTGCTTAAAAGTTCGACGACTTCTGAATACATGTGAATAAATCAATAAAAACATATTGTTAAATTTGCAAAATGCCGTTAAAATGTGCGGTTCTGAAATAGGAGAAAGTATTAATGACAAGTACTGCTGTAGAAAAAGCAAAAATTGTAGCAGATTATCAATTAGCAAAAAAAGATACAGGTTCACCTGAAGTGCAGGTTGCCTTATTAACCGATCGAATTAATTATTTGACTGAGCATTTTAAAGTTAATGCAAAAGACCATCATTCTCGAAAAGGTCTATTAGCTATGGTTAGTCAGAGAAGAAAATTATTAGATTATCTAAAAAGAAAAAGTCTTGAAAGATACCAAAGTCTTATTCAGCGACTAGGTCTTAGAAAATAAGATAGTTTATCTATATTGAAAGCCGATAATCAGCTTTTTGCGAGTATCGGCTTTTTTATTATTGTAAAAGTCATTATTGAGTAGTGGGTAATGACCTAAAAAAAGGAAATTAAATGTTTAACAAAGTAAAAAAGAGTATTAAGTTTGGAGATTATGAATTAACAATTGAAACGGGCGAGATTGGCCGACAAGCAGATGGTGCTGTTGTTGTTAGTTACGGAGACACTGTTGTGTTTGTGACTGTAGTGGGGAATAAAAATGTTAAAGAGGGCCAAGACTTTTTTCCATTAACAGTTGATTATCAAGAAAAAACATACGCTGGGGGAAAGATACCAGGAGGTTTTTTTAAGCGTGAGGGCCGTCCTAGTGAGAAGGAAACATTAACATGCCGTTTGATAGATAGGCCATTAAGACCTATGTTTCCAGATGGTTTCTACAATGAAGTACAAGTCGTTGCAACAGTCATGTCATCTGACAGCGAGATTGATTCGGATGTGCCATCAATTATCGGTGCGTCTGCAGCATTAGCAATTTCAGGAATACCATTTTATGGCCCAATAGGGGCAACGAGAATGGGTTATGTGGATGAGAAATTTGTTGTGAATCCAACAAAAACACAACTTGAGAGCAGTGAGCTGGACCTTGTAGTTGCCGGTAACGATAAGGCTGTTTTAATGGTTGAATCCGAAGCTAAAGAGTTACCAGAAAAAGTTATGTTGGATGCAGTTTTAGAGGGGCATAAGGCAATGCAACCTGTTATCAAAATGATTACAGAGCTTGCTAAAGAGGCAGCAAAGGATCCATGGGATTGGGCTCCTGCTAAACCAAATTCAGAAATTATAAAACAAGTTGAAAAGATTGCATTGAAAGAATTAGAAAAAGCCTTTGCAATCAAATCTAAAAGTGAGCGCTCATCTAAACTTTCTGAAATTAAAGATAAAGTTCTTGATGAATTAGTCAAAGAGGATACCCCCTTGACAGATTTAAATGTCATTAAAAATGAATTTTTTAATCTTGAAGCAAAAATTGTGAGAAATAAGATTCTAGATGGAGAACCTCGTATTGATGGACGTGATACTCGAACAGTTCGCCCAATTGAAATTAGAACAGGTGTTTTACCAAGGGTTCATGGCTCAGCATTATTTACTCGAGGTGAGACTCAAGCCTTGGTTGTAGCAACACTTGGGACTGATAGAGATGAACAAATTATTGATGCGTTGCAAGGTGAGTATAAAGACCGTTTTATGTTCCATTATAATTTTCCTCCATTTGCTACAGGAGAAACTGGTAGAGTTGGATCACCGAAAAGACGGGAAATTGGCCACGGAAATTTAGCAAAAAGAGGTTTAAAAGCCGCACTTCCAGCAAAAGAGGACTTTGATTATTCAATTCGAGTTGTATCAGAGATTATGGAATCAAATGGGTCTAGCTCTATGGCATCTGTTTGTGGAGGAACGATGGCGATGATGGATGCGGGTATCCCCATTTCAGACCACGTCGCTGGCATTGCTATGGGTCTTATTAAAGAGGGTAAACGCGTTGCAGTATTGACAGACATACTTGGTGATGAAGATCATTTGGGTGATATGGATTTTAAGGTTGCAGGGACTGACAATGGTATTACAGCGCTGCAGATGGATATCAAGATTACGGGCATCACAGCAGAAATTATGCAGGTTGCTTTATCGCAAGCAAAAGAGGGTATCGATCATATTTTAAAAATTATGAAAAAAACTCTTAAAGGACCAAAAACTGAGTTATCTAAGTTTGCCCCACAAATTATGACAATTAAAATTCATCCAGATAAGATTCGTGATGTTATTGGTAAAGGCGGATCTGTAATTAAATCAATTGCTGCAGAAACTGGTGCCACTGTAGATATCGATGATAGCGGTCTAGTCAAAGTAGCATGTACGTCGGGAGAATCGGGCCAAGCAGCTATTGATCGAATTAAAGAGATTACTGCTGATGTGGAGGTCGACCAAGTCTATGAGGGTAAAGTTATTAAAATTTTAGATTTTGGTGCAATTGTGTCTTTGTTGCCTGGTAAAGATGGTTTATTGCATATTTCTCAAATTGCGCATGAGCGAATAAAGGCAGTTAAGGATCACTTGTCTGAGGGTGACGAAGTGAAGGTTAAAGTTATTGAAGTAGATGATAAAGGAAGAGTAAGGGTAAGTGCAAAGGCTCTTATTGAGCCACCTGCTCCTGAGGAAAAGCAAGAGGCAGAAGAGGAATAAAAAAAAACCCGCGAAAGCGGGTTTTTTATTTAGCCATTTGTTTTTCTCTTATTTCGTCAAGTGTTTTGCAATCAATACAAAGTGTTGCAGTTGGTCTAGCTTGTAATCTTTTCAAGCCAATTTCTTCTCCGCATTGTTCACAGTATCCATATTCATCGCTTGCGATATTTTGCAACGTAGACTCAATTTTTCTAATTAACTTTCGCTCTCGGTCACGATTACGTAATTCTAAAGCCATGTCAGATTCTTGGCTGGCTCTATCATTGGGGTCAGCATAGGCTGTAACTTCGTCTTGCATATTTGAAACAGTTCGATCTATGTCATGACTGAGCTCATCTTTCCACTCATTAAGTATTTTCACAAAATGTTCCATTTGAGCCTTACTCATATATTTTTCATTAGCTTTTGGTTTATAAGGGGTAAATTCCTTAAATCCACTTGCAGCTTTCTTCGCAACGGGTTTCTTCGCTGGAGCAGCTTTCTTCGCAACGGGTTTCTTCGCTGGAGCAGCTTTCTTCGCAACGGGTTTCTTCGCTGGAGCAGCTTTCTTCGCAACGGGTTTCTTTATGACATTTTTAGCAGCAGCCATTGCTTTTTCCATTAAAGATTTTTTTTCTGCCATTTTGCTTCCTATAAAACAATATTTAGGCGGGGAGTTTACACTTTTTACGATTAGATGAAAAGTATTAAAAAAGTTTTTGCGCTATAAGTGTATTTTCCATTAATGTTGCAACGGTCATTGGCCCAACACCACCAGGAACAGGCGTGATATAAGCCGCATTCTTGCTGGCAACCTCAAACTCAACATCACCAACCAACTTATTATCGACACGATTAATTCCAATATCGATGACGATTGCGCCTTTTTTAATCCATTCACCTCTGACAAGATTTTGTCTACCAGCAGCAACAACTACCAAATCTGCTTGCCTTACTTTTTCCTCAAGATTTTTTGTTCTGCTATGGCATGAGGTTGTAGTACATTTTTCAAGCAACAGTTCAAGTGCCATTGGCCTACCAACATTATTTGATACACCGACGATGGTTGCATCCAGCCCTTCTAAATTTATATTGGAGGCTTTGAGCATCTTAATCACCCCGTAGGGTGTGCATGATCTTAATTTAGGCTGCCTAATTGCTAAAAGTCCTATATTAAAGGGATGAAAACCATCTACATCTTTTTTGGGATCAATGGCATTGATTATGACATCTTCGTCTATATGTTCAGGCAGTGGTGATTGAATAAGAATCCCATCTATTTCTTGATTAGAATTAATTTCCTTCACTAATCTAAGCAACTCGTTTTGAGTTATTGAAGAATCAAAGTCATATGCGACTGACTTTATACCCACTTTTTCGCAGGCCAATTTTTTGTTTTTAACATAAACATGTGAAGCTGGATTATCGCCTATTAAGATTACAGCAAGACATGGATTTCTTATACCATTTGATGCTCTTTCTAGGATTTCTTGGCGGATTTTTTCAAGAAGATCTGACGCAATTTGTTTGCCATCAATTATTTGAGCTACCATAAATTTTAACCTATAGTTTTAGTTTCACATAAATTTTAACAGAAATTTGGAAGTATAAATTGAATGACAAAATATAAAAAAAGCAAATTTGACCAATCTTCTAAATTAGGCTATATTGCGGCGTTCGGGGTGTAGCGTAGCCTGGTAGCGCGCCTGCTTTGGGAGCAGGATGTCGGGAGTTCGAATCTCTCCACCCCGACCAATTATTGTCCAAATAAAGAGCGCCTGGTAACAATTGCTTTATTTGATTAGTTAGCTGCCCGTAGCTCAACTGGATAGAGCACCAGCCTTCTAAGCTGGGGGTTACAGGTTCGATTCCTGTCGGGCAGGCCAATAATGGTGGCTGTAGCTCAGTTGGTAGAGTCCAGGATTGTGATTCCTGTTGTCGTGGGTTCGAACCCCATCAGCCACCCCATTTTTCCCTTTAAGATATAAAAAAGCCTCTAGTGAAAGAGGCTTTGCGTACATTAGCATTACGGGGAGTATGCTTGCATCACGCACTTGAAATATTGCGGTATATTTATGACTTGAATATGAATTTTTTAACATTAAATTTATGCAATGAAAGATGATGACTTAATCAGATATAGCAGACATATTTTGCTACCAGAGATTGACTATTCTGGCCAAAAAAAAATAACTGCATCTCACGTTCTTATCATTGGGGCAGGGGGACTGGGGTCACCAGCAGCAATTTATCTTGCAGCCTCTGGTGTTGGAAAGATAACAATATGCGATTTTGATAGTGTTGATTTATCAAATTTACAAAGACAGATTCTGCATCAAGATAATAGTGTTGGAACAAATAAAGCGTTTTCAGCAAAAAAAACATTAAAGAAAGTTAACCCTCACATTGAGATTATTTCGGTTAAAAATAAATTAAATATTGATGAAGTAAAAAAGCTTGCGAAAGATGTAGACGTTATATTAGATTGTTCTGATAACTTTAAAACTAGGTATAGCCTTAATAAAATTGCTTTTGATTTAAAAAAACCACTTGTTTCAGGTGCCGCTATTCAATTTGATGGCCAGCTTAGCGTTTATGATTTTAGAAATCACGAAACTCCATGCTATCAATGTTTATTCCCTGACTCATCAAGTCAAGAGGAAGTGAGGTGTTCGGATCATGGTGTATTATCTCCAGTGGTTGGTGTTATCGGATCTATGCAAGCAGTCGAGACCCTAAAATTACTCTTAAATATTGGTTCCTCAAATGTTGGCAAGTTAGTCATTTATGACGCAAAAAATATGCACTGGAGTGAGATGAAATTTAGAAAAGATCCAAAGTGTGAGGTCTGTGCATAACGTTTCTTTAGGGATGTTGCAACGTGTTAAAATTTCTCTTTAATTAAAAAAATTTCATGAAAAAAGAATTATCTAAATCGTTTTCTCCAAAAGAGATTGAATCAAAATGGTATGAATTTTGGGAATCAAAGGGTTTCTATCAAGCTGGAAATGACCCCAAAAAAACTAATCACTTTTCAATCTTACTTCCTCCCCCAAATGTGACTGGGACGCTACATATGGGGCATGGCTTTAATCAAACCTTAATGGATGCTTTAACAAGGTACCACCGTATGAACGGTGATAATACTTTATGGCAACCTGGAACAGATCATGCTGGTATTGCTACCCAAATTGTTGTTGAGAGGCAATTAGATCAGGAAGGGATTTCACGTCATGATTTGGGGCGAGATAAATTTATAGAGAAAGTTTGGGACTGGAAAGCTTTTTCAGGGGGAAAAATTACCCAACAGATGCGCCGCTTGGGAACATCACCAGATTGGTCAAGGGAGCGTTTCACAATGGATGAAGGACTCTCCAAGTCTGTGACAGAGGTTTTTGTAGGTTTATACAATGAGGGCTTAATTTATAGGGGTAAACGTCTTGTAAACTGGGATGTTAAGTTACAGACTGCTGTATCTGATTTAGAGGTTATTCAAGAAGATGAAGCTGGATCGTTATGGCATATTAATTATCCACTTAAAGATCAACAGGGTTTTCTTACAATTGCGACAACTAGACCTGAGACGATGTTAGGTGATGTGGCATTGATGGTCCATCCAGATGATAGGCGCTATAAAAAATTTCTTGGTCAAAAGGTGCTTATTCCTCTGATTAATCGTGAGATACCTATTGTGGCCGATGATTATGTTGATCAAACCTTTGGCACGGGTGTTGTTAAGGTTACTCCCGCCCATGACTTTAATGACTATGCTGTCGGTCAACGCCATAATTTACCACTGATAAATATTCTCACGTTAGATGGTTTCATCAATGACCAAGGAGGGAGCAGCTACCAAGGCCTTGAGAGGTTCGAGGCGCGTAAGAAAATTATTGCTGATCTGGAAGCTCAAAAATTTTTGGTAAAAACTGAAAAGCATAATTTAAAAATTCCTCGTGGCGATCGCACTGGAATTGTCATTGAGCCTATGCTAACAGATCAGTGGTATGTGGCTATGACAAAACCTACCAAGTATGATGAGAAAAGTATCGCAGAAAGAGCACTAGAGGTTGTCGAAAAGGAAGAGATAAAATTCTACCCTTCAAATTGGGTAAATACTTATAACCAATGGCTGAATAATATTCAAGATTGGTGTATTTCGCGACAATTATGGTGGGGACATCAAATTCCTGCATGGTATGGGGATAATGATGAAGTCTTTGTAGCGCACTCAAATGAGGAAGCAAAAAAACTTGCCAATGCGGCCGGCTATGACGGGCCCCTGCGACGTGATGAGGATGTTTTAGATACTTGGTTCTCGTCGGCTTTGTGGCCATTCTCAACATTGGATTGGACACCGGAATTTCCTAAGGCATCAAACCCGTATTTAGACAAATACCTCCCGTCCTCTGTTTTGGTGACTGGATTTGACATTATCTTTTTCTGGGTCGCTCGAATGGTAATGATGACTAAGCACATCACAAATAAAATCCCTTTTCATCATGTATATGTGCACGGCCTAATTCGTGATGCAGAGGGTCAAAAAATGAGTAAATCCAAAGGAAATGTATTAGATCCAATTGATCTTATCGATGGTATTTCATTAGAGGAATTGATTAACAAAAGAACGTTTGGCTTGATGAACCCTAAGCAAGAGGAAGCTATAATAAGGCGGACTAAGAAAGAATTCCCAGAGGGAATTTCACCCTATGGTACTGACGCGCTCAGGTTCACATTTGCAAGCTTGGCCAGCCCTGGTCGTGATATTAAGTTTGACTTACAGCGTTGTGAGGGCTATCGAAATTTTTGTAATAAATTATGGAATGCAAGCCGTTTTGTGCTCATGAATTGTGATGAAAAAGATAATGGCTTCGAAGAGTGCACTGAGGGATACTTAGAATTTTCAAAGGCTGATCGTTGGATAGTTAGCGTGTTCCAAAAAACATTAAAAAATATACACCAAGCATTTGAAGATTATCGCTTTGACTTGGTCTCGCAAGAAACATATCAGTTTATTTGGGATGAGTATTGCGACTGGTATCTCGAGATTGCGAAGGTTCAAATCCAAAATGGAACAGCACCACAAATTCGGGCGACTAGGAGGACTTTAATATCTATACTCGAGATGACTTTGAGGGTAGCGCATCCAATTATTCCCTTTATTACAGAGGAAATCTGGCAAATAGTAGGCCCACTAGCAAAAAAAGATAACCCATCAATTATGCTAGAACCTTTCCCCGAGTACCGTCAAAATAAAGTAGATCATGAGGCAGTGGAGATCATTGATCTGCTAAAACAAATGGTTAATGAGTGCCGAAGACTTCGTAGTGAAATGAATTTATCGCCAGCAGAAAAAATTCCTTTGGCTATTTCGGGCGATAGAAAAATAATTGATTTATTTGCTCCTTACCTGAGAGCTTTGGTAAAGCTAAGTGATATCGAGTTTCATAATGAATTACCTCAAAAAGATGCCCCTGTTGCATTGATTGGAAATTTTAAGTTAATGCTTAATATTGAGATTGATGTTGCTGAAGAGGCCGTAAGGATAGAAAAAGAGATTAATCGTCTAACTGTCGAGATTACCAAGGCGCAAGGTAAATTAAATAACAAAAGCTTTGTTGATAAGGCCCCAGAAGCAGTCGTGAATCAAGAAAAAGAAAGGTTAGTTAAATTTACAGAAGCTAAACAGAAGTTCGAAATGCAATTATTAAAGGTCAAAGGCTAATTTTTCTGTATCAAAAAAATATCAATATTATTTTCTACCTCATGAGAAATTAACTTATGGCCTGTTTGGCGACAAAAAAATTCAAAGTCTTTTTTTGCATCTTTATCTGTGGACAGTATCTTAAGCACTTGCTTTGTTTGAATTGAGTTTAAACCTCGTTTGCATTTTAGAATAGGCATTGGACACTTTAATCCAACAGCATCAACGACTGCATCGTAATTCATTTTTTATTCGCTAAATGGTTTCACATCACCTGGATTTCGTAACATTTTATCCACTTCACCCAGATGTAGTTCCTCAGTGTAAATCATCTCGCGGGCATATTCTTCAAGCATAACGGATTGTCCCTCAACAAGCGTTAAAAGTTCTTTGTAGCCATTTAATGAAATTTTTTCATGATCTAGCGATTCTCTTAGGATATTACCGATATCATGATTATGCGTTTCAAGTAAGGGCCCAATAGCAAGCGACGGATGTCCGCCAAGGTTTGTAATGAGCTCACCTGCACGGTTTGCATGGTCAAGCGACTCAGTCGCTTGGTCTCTTAACCAGCTGATAATAGGGATACGACTGTAACCATATACCATCAGTGCGTAGTGAGTGTAACGAACGACACCTGCCAACTCTAACTCGAGAATTTTATTAAGTGCCTCGATTATTTTTTTGTTATCTGCCATAGTAATCCTTATGATTAGTTAAGTTATATTTTAAATTAGTGATACCAATATCGCCAATAAGTTCGTGCCGGCCATCAACATCATTGACCAGAAGGTTGCTTTCATTCCCTTCACACGCAAAGCAATATCCATATCTTTTTTTAGAAATGCTTTTGCATGAAGGTAACGGCCAGTGACAAAAAAAGTTCCCAGAATAAAAACAATGATGGGGTGAATTCTATTTATTTCTAGACATGCTAATAAAATAAGCCCTAAGGGCACATATTCATTAAAATTTCCATGCGCTCTCATAGCTTGCTCTAAATCCTTAAATTTACCAAAGCCAACCGTCATATTATGCTGTCGCCGGAGTCTTATAACATTTCGTGAAAGCTTGATGTAGATAAAAGCTAGTAATGACGCATAAAAAGCAGTGATCATTAACATGACATACTCGCCCCAATTAAGGCGGCACCAATAACACCAGCCGAGTCGCCCAACTTATTTTTTTTAATAGGAGTCATTCTGTAATCACTAAATATATTTTTATAGACCTCTTTCTGACCATGAGAGTATAGCCCTTTTTGATTCGATAATCCGCCACCTAAAACAATTATATCTGGATCAATGATGTTAATTATATTCGATAAAGATAAGCCAAAATAATGATAAAAATTATTAAGGATTTCTTGCTCATCATGAGTATATGTTTTTTGATTTAAAAAATCTTTTGCAGAGAGATGCTGATTCAGCTTTTCTTTGATATCTCGCTCTAGACCGCTTCCTGAAATGTAGGTTTCAACACATCCATTTTTACCGCAGTAACATTTTGGGCCTGAGGGATTAATTATTGAATGTCCCCATTCACCAGAGATAAATTGTGGACCAACTCTTAACCGCTTGTTTATAACAAAGCCCCCGCCGCACCCGGTGCCCATGATGACTCCAAAAACCAATTTAAAATTGGTTGCGGCTCCCATGAGCGCCTCAGCGAGAGTAAAACAGTTAGCGTCGTTTTCTATCACTAATTGCTTATTTAATTTTTTTTCAACTAATGATTTTAAAGGGAGCCCATTTAAGCAAAGAGTATTTGAATTTCGGAGCAAGTCAGTTTTAGCTGAGAGCGAGCCGGGAGTGCCCATACCAAGACTATGTTCCGCATTTTTAATATGATTGACTGCTAATTGATAGACAGTAAATATTTGACTGAGTATGTGCGACGAGCCTTTATGTGCGTCAGTATTGATTCTGTTACGAAAAATAATTTCACGGGCTTCATCTAAAATCGCTATTTCAATCTTTGTTCCGCCTAGATCGATACCAATGTGATACTTGGACATCTATCGCTCCATCCTGATAAATCCTTTAAACTATCATAATCAATTATTTCATAAGATATAGCATTTGAAAAAACTATGGCGGAAAAAATAATAAAAAAGGATAGTGGGCTATATGAGAACCCAGCTATTTTAGAAAAAAAAATTTGGCAAATGCTTGAAAATGCCACGCGTGACAGGACGTCTGAATGCCGCACGCCAGTTTTTATTTGTGGAAGTAAAAATCAATTTGATGGAAGGACCGTTGTTTTACGTGCTGCCAATGGGGCTGAGAATTTTTTACAATTTCATGCCGATTACCGATCTTCAAAGATAAAGACAATCCAGGAAAATGACCAGGCAGTTTTTGTTTTTTATGACCGCTCTGAAAAAATTCAGCTGCGCATAAAAACGAAATGCCAAGTTCATCATAAAAACGATATCAGTCGTGAGTCTTGGTTGAAGACACAACACATCAGTCGAAAATGTTACTTGGCTGAGAGTGCTCCAGGGACAGCTCTTGGACAGCCTGGCACAGGTTTACCAGAAAAATATGAGAGCTTCCAATACTCGCAGGAGGAAAGTGAACTTGGTTTTGAAAATTTTTGCGTTTTTCGTTGTTATGTTTTAACTATTGAGTGGCTATATCTTTCAGCGAAGGGGCACAGAAGAGCAAAACTAGATTACGAAAACCCAGATGTTAAATTTACCTGGCTAACCCCTTAATAGCGCGATACATTTCACTAATCCATGGTAATAATGTATTAAAGTGAAGGTATTTAAATAAAAAAATTCAGTGAAGTATTTAAGACATTCCCTGCCTTCTCAGGCAGGGAATGATAAGTATTTAGAATTCGTAGCCGAGCTGAAATGTTGCTGTGTAGAATTTCAAATCATCCATTTCAACACCCCTTACATTAGGGCCGTTTACGTTGGTGAAGCTTGACTTATGACCAATATAGAGTTGCTTGCTGTCAGTAACATATTTTTTAAAGCCTATCATCGCGGTAACCCCAAGTTCAGTTCCTGAAGCTCCATCGAACTCAACGCCTCCAATTCCTGCACCGAGGAAAGGTACGAAAGAGTCCCAGTGCCCGACGAAATCATAATAGCCGTTTACAAATAACATTTTTGCGTCTGCGTCAAGGTCAACTCCCGCTGTCTTCAGTTCATCTCTTGTAAGTGATAAGTCAGCCGCATAGTTAGTACCATCGATAGTGGCAGAGGTCACTTTCGCTTTTCTAAATTCAAATTCAGGGGCGATATACTGAATACCAGCCCTCCAATTAGTGTCAGCGATACCTTTCATACCAATTTCGATACCAGCAGTTGTGGATTCGTCGTATTCGATTTCGCCATCAAGCGTAGTACTTACACCATCAACAGTGCCGCTGGCAGAGCCATCAAGGTCGCGAACGAAAACTTTGTTGATTTGACCTTGAATATAAAAACCCTGTTCAGCAAAGGCTGTCAAAGGCGTTATGAAAACCATCGCTGTGAAAAGTAATTTATTCATAGTTAGACTTTAAAAAGTTAATAAGAACATACGATTATAATGGAAACAATAGTATATGCAAACCTTAGAAGATAACTTATTTATCAGATTTTAATAGACACTTTCGCGCCATGACTCATCTTTCGGGCTTTCATAACTTTCGGATGACGCGCAGCCAACAATAACTAATGAAACAAAAACAATGGCAAAAAGCTTTAGTTTACTCATAAGAATTAATTCCTCTCAAAGATAATTTGAGTCTTTGTTGAGCTTTAGTTCCATTTTGTTTATATTGAAAGCTAGCAAATTCTCAGTCTAGTTCGACCAAGCATTTATCTGAAATCTAGCTGTTAAATATGTCTTATGATACGATAATTCTGAAAACTATAGGAGCATGAATATTATGAGTGTACTAGAGAGTTTCAAGCAGTTAAAGGTAGAGGGTAAGAAAATTGTCGTTGTTACGTCTTATGAGTATTGGAGTGCAAAGATTCTCAACGATACGGATATCAATGGTATTTTGATCGGCGATGATTTATCTATGGTGATCCATGGCAATGAAAATACTATGAATTGCGATGTCGAAACCATTGCGATGCACACTCGTGCCGTGAAAAAAGGCGCCAAAGATAAATTTCTTATCGCCGCACTGCCTTTTATGAGCAATCGTAAGGGGATGAAGGATTCCATGGATAATGTTGAAATTCTAATCAAGGCTGGAGCAAACGCTCTCAAAATAGAGGGGGTTGATGGTAATGAGGAGCTCTACGCGCATCTGACCGAATCGGGGATTCCAACCATTGGTCATATCGGCCTTACTCCCACCCATCATAATGCAATTGGTGGATTCAAAGCTCAAGGGAAGACTAAGGAGAGTGAGCTCAAAATCATTGAGGAAGCAAAGACACTTGAGAAGCTAGGATGTATTGCAATCGTTCTAGAGGCGGTGCCAAGGCATGTCGGGGCTGCTGTGAGGGACGCAGTTTCTATCCCAGTTGTTGGCGTGGGAGCCGGTTTGGATGTAGATGGACAGGCATTGGTCCTACCTGACATGTTAGGGTTTTCGACAGACTTCAAGCCAAAATTTGTCAGGACATATATGAACGGAGCAGAACTTATCAAAGACGCCGTCAATCAGTTCGCTGCAGATGTTCATGCGGAGGCATTCCCATCGGAAAAAGAAACTTACGCGCCGGCAAAAAAATAGCGAGTTAGAAGAAGATAGTGACCCCAAAAAAAATACATCATTTTGAATTGTTTAAAAGATGTAAATTTTTTGGGGAGTCACGCAGTGGGTCAAAGGCATGTCATGATCTGCTATATCCTCAATCGCCTTGCATGGGTCAAAAAGGCTGAGGCCTATTTTTTTTGGTTCTTGTCTTAAAGAGACAAAAAATCGATCGTAAAATCCTTTTCCATAACCCACACGATATCCTCTAATATCAAATGCTAGTAGGGGCGTGATAACAAGATCTATGGCAGAGTTGTTCTTCCAAATCGGATCAATTGGCTCGGCAATATTATGTTGAGTTTTTTTTAGCCCAGTATTTGGTCTAAGTTCTGCGTTTTTTAGTGTTCCATCTTCAAAGTTACTGACGGGGACTGCTACATTGATCTGATTATCCCAGCAATACTGGATTATGGGCATCGTGTTTATCTCCCCCTTTGTGCTGATGGGCAAGAAGCAATGAATACACTGTGGTTTAAGTTGCTTAATTAGCTCAATCGTATTTTGAATAACTTGCGATGATAACTCTTCGAATAAAGAAGAAGAGAGTTCTTGTCTTTTTTTTAGAAATGTTTTTCTTACTATGTCTTTTTTCAAAATAAATGTTAACAGGCTAATAAGAAAGTGGTGGCCAGAGGCAGAATCGAACTGCCGACACGAGGATTTTCAGTCCACTGCTCTACCGACTGAGCTATCTGGCCTTATAACGTTAAGTGCGCAATTATAGCAACTTATCTTATAAAACGTCTATTGAAACAATCAATTATTTATAAGCGCTCTAGCGGTAGTGTTTTGATTCACTATATGCTGGTTGATTTTCATCACGAGAAATAATAGGCCAAGGTATACAAAGTTTGCCGTAATGAAGGCTATTAAATCTTGCATGAGGAAAGTATAGAGACTATTGACATCGGCGCTATGGTTCAGCAAGAAAAAACTCCCATACGATAGCAAGTATGCCATGCAAATCACTAGACCTGATATGGAAAAGAATTTACTTGTCTTTGCTCGGCCATTGCTCAGAAATTTAAGTGCCGTCATCCATGCAAAGAGGTAGGTGGCCAGGTGGATAAGATAGCCTGAGTTGAATGCTACGTTAGCATATTGATGGGACATGATTGCGTAGCCGTCAATTAAAAAGACTGCGCATAGAAGTGCCAACAAATAGCTCAGCCTTTTTAGCAAAATACCCCCGGCTAAGAAAAGAATAAGGCTAGCATCGGGTAATGAAAAAGCTGTCAGTTCATGACTAAACCGTGTAAGAGCGATGGCTCCTAATATTAGGGTAAATATCATAGAGCTGGAGGATAAAATTTTTCTATTTTTGTCAGATGGGTTCATGGTCTCATTCTATCATTTTGTTTTAAATTTTTTCTAGAAATTAGCCTCGATTCCTGTAATCCAGGTTCTTGTGAAGTTAAAGGGATATATTGCATCATCTCCTGTCTGAATTCCATTTTCGTGTTCAAAAATATTATTGATAGCCGCAAAGATTTTTATCGAATCAACCGATTTAACTGATTCAAATGCATAATTGATTGAAAGGTTCGTTGAAATAAAGGCGGGTTGCTTTCCCCCATTATTGTCGAAGTCCGCCATGTTGTAAGCACTCTCTTTCCAAACATGATTAATATTCACGTTGCCGGTAGATAGAAATTTATAATTAATGTTTGCAATGATAGATTGATTTGGCACCCCTGGCATATCCTTGCCTTTGTCAAATCCTAGGCTATTGGACCCAATTTCTGCTTTTACAAAGTTATAGCTTACATTTAAATTTATTTTTTTTGATAGGTTAAGGTTATTGAAAATTTCTACACCATATTTTTTCGAGTTATCAATATTGGTGTTGATATAGGTAGTGGGATCAAAAACAATTTCATTCTTAACTTTGGAGTAAAACAGATTGAATTGTAATTGGTTAAGAGGCGTTACATGATTAAAGCCCAAGTTAACGGTATCCGATTCTGCAGGGTCGATGAAGGCATTAAATTCGGCACCAGCATAGCTGTAGAGGGGAGGACCCCCGTAGGTTGACTTAAAGAAGCGATCGACATCGGGGGCTTGAAAGCCTCGATTGTAGTTGATGAAAGCGTTTAGCTCATTATTGATTTGGTAGTTCAGTCCTATATCCCATGCCTGCAGGTCCTCATCATCCTTGAGGGGATTGATTCCATCCTGCCAGGTATATTCTACTTGCTCTATTCGAATGCCTGCTGAGAGAAGTAATTGTCTATTTAAAATATCGGGACGATATTCTGTATCAATAAACAAGGCTTCGTTGTCCTTCGTCGCCTCTCCCGTTGTTGTCTTTCTGCTGCCATCAAAAATTTGAATTCCCGTTGTAACTGACATTTTCTCAGTGGCATAGGGAATAGCTATGTTAAGACCCTTAGAGTCATAGTCATAGTCATTAATATAGCCATTTGAAATTGCATATTGTGATTTGTTCTCATCATAATAATCTATCGATAAAGATAAATTTTTATTGAATGTGTAGTCTAGCCCCGCCGAGTATTTGTCAACATCCCAGTCATAGTTAGCGTAGGTATTACCACCATTTTGCTTGGGATCAGAAGAGAACTCATCTTTTGTAAG
>JADHPM010000006.1 GCA_016778465.1 Methylophilaceae bacterium | reverse complement strand
GAAATAAAGCCAGGCGACACCCTAATTGAGGCTACCTCAGGAAATACTGGCATTGCATTGGCGATGGTAGCTGCCATGAAGGGCTATCATTTAATTCTGATAATGCCCGAAAATCAATCTTTAGAGAGAAGGCAAACTATGCGTGCGTTCGGTGCTGAGCTGATCTTAACTTCAGCGGAAGGAAGTATGGAGCTTGCCAGAGACACAGCATTAAGGATGCAAGCAGAGGGGCAAGGGATAGTTTTAGATCAGTTTGGCAATGATGACAACCCCAGGGCTCATTATGAGGGTACTGGCCCAGAAATTTGGCGAGATACTGAAAAAAAAGTAACACATTTTATTTCAAGCATGGGGACCACAGGCACAATTGTGGGTACCTCAAAATTTTTAAAAGAAAAAAACCCTAGTATCCAAATTATTGGTGTCCAACCTGAAGAGGGTGCGCAGATTCCTGGTATTCGAAAATGGCCAGATGCATACCTTCCTAAAATTTTTTCTAAAGATAATATCGATGACGTTGTTTTGGTGAGCCAAAAGGATGCCGAGACAACAGCGCGTGAACTGGCTAAGCAAGAGGGTATTTTCTCAGGCGCCTCTACGGGAGGTGCGCTATATATCGCTTTACAAATTGCCAAAAAAATTCCTGATGCGGTCATCGTTTCTATCGCCTGTGACAGAGGCGATCGATATCTATCTACAGGTATTTTTCCAGCCTAATTTAAGATGCCTGATGACAATTCGCAAACCGCAACAGTTAAGATTGTTGCAATAGATCATGAGGGAAGAGGTATCGCCTACGATGCGGATAAAACATTATTTATAGAAAATGCTTTATTAGGCGAGGAATTGACATATAAAATTTTCAAAAAAAAGAAGAAAATTTTCTTTGCAAAAAGTGTAGACATTATTAAACCATCCTCAAGCAGGATAAACCCAATATGCGAAAATTATGGGATCTGTGGAGGCTGCTCCATGCAGCATTATGAGGCCACCACCCAATTAGCTTACAAACAAAAAGCTTTTGAAGAGACGCTTAAACACGTAGGCAAAGTGAAACCAGAAAATTTAATGTCTCCAATAGCTGGCCCAATTAAAGCTTACCGACATAAGGCAAGATTTAGAGCGAAGTATGTTCAGAAAAAAGAGCGTGTTTTAATTGGCTTTAATGAAAAGTTATCTCATTTCTTGATGGATATGGCTTCATGTGAAGTGATACCAAAAAAAATTTCTCAATTACTAAGGCCGTTACAGGACTGCATAACATCACTTTCCATTAAAAACCAAATGCCTCAAATAGAATATGCATCTAATCAGGTAAGGCATTTATTAGTGTTGAGGATTTTAGGCGCTCTCTCTGCAGAAGATGTGAAAATCTTAAAAGAATTTCAAGAAAAATATGATATTGAATTTTGGATACAAACAAAGGGTATCGATACCGTTAGACCTCTGTTAGATAAAATGATCGACTATATTGATTATTTGAATAAAGAGTTTAATTTGGTCTATCGATTTCATCCAACTGACTTTACTCAAATTAATCCATTCATCAATGAGGTTTTAATAAGAAAAGCAATGCACCTTTTAGACCCAAAAAAAAATGATACGATTTTTGACTTTTTTTGTGGGCTAGGAAATTTTACTTTACCTATAGCCACTTATGGCTCAAAAGTAACTGGTTTTGAGGGAAGTCTTCCCCTGGTGAATGCTGCAAAAGATAATGCGATACGCAATCAGTTAGACGCTAAATTTGAGCAGATTGATCTTTTTAAAATTGAATTTAATGAGATGCAAAAATATGGCCATGCCGATAAATGGCTTATTGATCCGCCCCGTGATGGGGCGCTTGAACTTGTCAAAAGTCTCGATAAAAAGAGGCCTAAAAGTATTGTCTATATCTCATGTAATCCAGCAACTCTTGCCCGAGATGCAGAGGTGTTAATTAATGAGAAGGGTTACTGCTTTGTACAATCTGGGATCTTAAACATGTTCCCCCATACCTCGCATATTGAATCAATAAGTTTATTCAAAGCTTATGAAGGCTAGAATAGTATTTTTTATTTTTTTGTTATGCCTACTTAGTGCGTGTGGCAAAGAGAAAAAAGATACAACGATAATTTTTGGGGTGGCACAAAAGCCACAAAATTTTGATCCATCCAGCGCAACCGATGCAGCTTCGGAGAGAATTAACCGCTTACTATATTCCTACCTATTTAACTACGATGATAGCTTTACAGTTAATTCAAAACTAGTTGATTGGCGATATGATGGTAACTTGCATTACTCTTTCACGCTAAAGGAAAACTTACCTTTTTTTACAAATATGGAGCAAATGAATATAAACGATATCGTCAATTCTATTCAGTATTTAAAAGATTCCAAAACTTCCCGCTATAGACAAGAGTTAAGTATTATTCAGTCTATAAAAATAAATTCTTTAAAAACATTTCAAATAACGTTAAAAAAATTTGATCCCAATTTTCTTAATCGACTTGAGATTCCTATCTTACCAAATAAGCTTCTAAAAAAAGATCATATTTTTTCATTGTTGCCTGTGGGATCTGGCCCTTTTAGCATAGTTTCGAAGGAAAATAAAATTGAATTTAAGCGAAAGTCTGATAATCAAGTTATTGAGTTTTTAGAGATAAAAGATCCAACAGTGAGGGCTTTAAAGTTAATGAGAAATGAGCTCGATATCATGCAAAATGATTTGCCACTTGCAACAGTGGATTTCTTGAGGAAACAAAGCAACATTAATGTTCAGGAAAAGGCGGGCTCCAATATTACCTACCTAGGTTTTAATTTTAACAACAAGTATTTACAGATTAAGGAGGTCAGGGCGGCAATTGAAATGGCCATAAATAAACATACTTTTTTAGCATATTTTTTCAATAAAAAAACTCGTAGCGCAAACCAATTATTTCCACCAGAGCATTGGGTACATGCAAGCTTGACGCCAAACAATTACGATCCAGATAAAGCCAGAGAAATTATTAAAAAATATAATAATGGAGAGACTATTGAGATAGTCTATAAAACATCCACAGACCCTTTTCGAATGAAGGTTGCCACTATTATTCAGAACCAACTAGCCCGTATTGGTGTTAAATTAACAATTAAATCTCTCGACTGGGGAACATACTTCAGGGATATCCAGGCAGGAAATTTCGATATGTATTCATTAACTTGGGTTGGAATAAAAAACCCTAACATCTATGAAAAGATTTTTCTTTCGAAAAACATTCCCCCATTGGGTCTTAACCGAGGGCACTATAAAAATATTGAATTTGATTCTTTGGTAAAAAAATCCTTAGATAGTAATTTGTGGTCACCAACTATAAGATTTATATTTAATGATGTAGCATTTATACCATTATGGTTTGAAGGAAACGTTGTAGCGCATAGTAAAAAAATCAAGTTTTATAATCTGAAAAACGATGGGAATTGGGATTCCCTGATAAGTATTGAGAAAAGTCAATGAGTAGCGAAATTACAATATCAGTTGCCAAGCAAAAACTCATTTTAGTCACGCCTGAAAATAGGTCATATACTTTCCCAATATCTACAGCTAAGGCAGGAACAGGGCAACAAAAAAATAGTAACCAAACACCCCTTGGACAACATGTGGTTCGCGCAAAAATTGGGCAAAATGCCCCTAAATTTACGGTTTTTAGGGGCCGCCGTCCAACGAGCTTTCTATGGTCTCCATCAGTTGAGCAGCAAGAACAGGAAACCGATTGGATCTTAACTCGAATATTGTGGTTATCAGGAAAGGATCATGGCTTAAATCGTTTGGGTGAGGTCGACTCAATGCAGAGATTCATTTATATCCATGGCACAAATGAGGAAAGTTTATTGGGCACACCGAGCTCGCATGGTTGCATCCGGATGTCTAACGATGATGTGATTTTTTTATTTGATAAAACTGCTATAGGAACTAAAGTATTTATCAATGAAAAATAATTTATCATTCGAAGTCTTTTATTTAGTTCTTCAAATTTTCGGTATTTTTACGATCAGTTTTATATTACTTCACTTGGTGCCAGGTGACCCTATTCTAATTATGCTAGGGGAGTCTTCAACTATTTCAGATAGGGTCGCTTTAAGAGAATCCCTGGGTCTTGATCAGCCACTCCTTCAGCAACTTTATCATTCGTTAAGAGGAATTTTTCAAGGGGACTTTGGTGTATCAATCTTTAGCCAGCAACCTGTTGCTCAATTAATCACAGAAGCAATAAAAAATACTTATGTACTCGCAATAACATCATTGATGATAACGCTTACTTTTGGTTTGACTGCCGGATTTTTTGCTGCAAAGAATCAAGGCCAATGGCTGGACAAGTGGATTTCCAACTCGAGCCTTTTTTTTATCTCAATTCCACATTTCTTTTTAGGCCCATTATTGATTCTTTTATTCTCAATTTTTTTGGGATGGTTGCCTGTGAGCGGAATGAGTGGTTTCAATTCTATTATTTTGCCAGCGCTGACTTTGGCATTAGGACTATTGGCCGTTACCATCAAGATGACTAGAAACTGCATGGTTGATTTAATGAATTCTGATGTAGTAAGAACGGCAAGAGCAAAAGGCTTAAGTGAGTGGAGCGTAATGATTCATCATGTTTTTCGTTTGGTTCTTATTCCAATTGTGACATTATTAGGAATGCAATTTGGTTCCCTTTTATCTGGAGCTGTTATCACTGAGACTATTTTCAGCTGGGATGGAATAGGTAAGCTCCTTGTAGACTCAATTCAAACTCGTGATTATCCAATAACACAAGCCTGTATTTTGTTGATAGCGACCAGTTATGTCTGCATTAATTTTCTTACTGAGATTCTTTATCAGTTTATTGATCCTCGGATGAGGCATTCTTAATAGTGAATAAGATTGCCTTATTTTTTTTCGCCGTTTGGAGTTTTTTCGTTGTCGTTCGATTAGCTCTTAACTGGGACGCAAATGAAATGATATTTTATAAAATTTTATCTGACCCAAGCACTGATGCCTGGCTTGGGCGAGATGATTATGGAAGATCAATCTTAGCAAGGTTAATTGACGGTTTAATAAATTCTCTTACTATTGTTTTTATCGTAACACTAGTAGCCTCATCTATTGGAATTATAATTGGGGTCGTTGCGGGTTATTTTGGTGGAAAAATTGACCAGCTTATTTCATATTTTATTAATCTCTTCATGTCATTCCCCGGAATTTTATTAGCAATTGCGTTTGCAGCTATTCTTTCACCCGGTAAGCTTAATTTAATAATTGCTCTATCAATTGGTAGCTGGGTTTCATATGCCAGGCTGGCAAGAGCCCAGACTTTAATTACTAAAAATTGTGATTATGTTAAAGCGTCAAAAACCATGGGAAGTAACGATTTTTGGATTTTAAAAAAACATATACTACCAGCACTTCAAACACCCTTATTAGTAGAGGGGACCTATTCAGTTGCAGGATTAATTATAGCTGAGGCAAGTTTATCTTTTTTGGGGTTGGGAATTCAGGCTCCTGAGGCCTCTTTGGGAGGGATGATGCGAGACAGTGTAAGATTTCTTCTGGTTTCACCTCATTACGCTATTTTTGTTGGAGCTAGTATTATGTCATTGGTCTACTGTATAAATGCGACAGGAGATTTTCTTCACAAATATTGGAATGTAGAGATAATTCATGACAGGTAAAAATTACAAATATTATGATTTGGTAATGGCTGCATTCGTCACTGTTCTAATTACAGCCAACATAATTGGCCCTGCTAAAATCTCTCAAATTGATTTGCCTTTAATTGGCACATTAACGTTTGGTGCAGGGGTCTTATTTTTTCCAATTTCCTATATTTTTGGCGATATTTTAACCGAGGTTTATGGTTATGCTGCATCACGAAGGGTAATTTGGGCTGGCTTTGCTGGATTGGCTTTTGCCTCAATGATGGCATGGGTAATTGTTGCATTACCACCAGCACCCTTTTGGGAAAATCAAGAGGTGTATGAGATAGCTTTTGGTTCAGCATGGCGAGTCGCCTTAGCGGGTTTAATTGCTTTTTGGATAGGCGAATTCACTAATTCCTTTGTCATGTCTAAAATGAAAATTTGGACCCAAGGTAGATTTTTGTGGGCAAGAACTATGAGCTCAACTGTTGCAGGTGAAGGGGTAGATTCGCTGTTGTTTTATCCCCTAGCTTTCTATAACTCAGGAATAATTCCAAATGAAAAACTACCGCTAGTGATCTTTGCGCAGTTTATTGCCAAAACAAGCATAGAATTTTTATTTACCCCTATTACTTACAAGATTGTGGCTTTTCTTAAGTCAAAAGAGAAAATAGATCACTATGATCATCAAACCAACTTCAATCCATTTCGAATTAGTTAAGAGGTTAATATGAGTGTTCTAATGATTGACCTTGAGGCAACAAAATTAACGGATGCAGACATTGACAGAATCAAACATCCCGCAGTTGCTGGAATTATTATTTTTTCTAGAAACTTTGAAAACAAAAATCAACTTAAAGCACTTATTGATGAAGTCAGGTCCAAAAAAGAAAATCTTCTAATTGCTGTGGATTATGAGGGGGGTAGGGTTCAAAGATTTCGCCAACAGTTTACAATTCTTCCCGCGATGAGAGATCTAGGCTATGCATACGAAAAGGATTCCCAACAAGCTCTGGTTATGAGCAAAAAAATTGGATGGCTAATTTCTAAAGAACTAGGGAGTGTGGATATTGATTTTAGCTTTACTCCTGTGCTGGATATTGATTATGCTTCAAGCTCAATAATCGGTGATCGTGCATTCCATCATAATGAGGCTATTATAAGTGAATTGGCCAATGCCTTAATAGAGGGGCTTTCACTTGGTGGAATGCAGGGTGTGGGAAAACATTTTCCAGGGCATGGTTTTATCAAAGAAGACACTCATCTGGAGACGGCTGTTGATAGGCGAGAATTAGATCAAATTATCCAGCAGGATGTAGGTGTATTCAAAGAAACAATTAAAAAAAATCTTTATGGAATTATGTCGGCACATGTTGTCTACGAAAAATGTGATAAACGACCGTCTACGTTTTCTAACTTTTGGATTAATGATGTCTTAAAAAACACATTAAACTTTGATGGGCTGGTTTTCAGCGATGATTTAAGTATGAAAGCCGCAGTCAATTATTCCCCCTCAATTTCAAAAAGAGTTAATGAGGCCTTCTCGGCAGGTATTGATATTGCTTTGATTTGCAATTCCCCTCAGGATGTGGACAGAGTGCTCGAAGAAATAAAATCGGAAAATTATGAAATACTCATTAAAAAATTAAAGAAAATGCGGCTGGATAAAAAAAAGAACAAAATTAGCACCTTCGAGGGGCAAAGCTTAAAAATGATTCAAGATGAAGTCAGTTTTTTTACAAATCATTACAATTAAGCAAAAAATACTTGAAACTTTGTTAACATGACCTTATTCTAATAACTGTATTTTAACTTTAAGGATATAAATTTTAATGGAAAATAACTTCAATGTTGCAGCACAGACTGCTTCAGCAGTCTCTACTAATAAAGTTTTAAGAAATACCTACGCTTTGCTGGGGGTTTCTTTATTTCCGACTGTCATTGGCGCTTTTGTCGGCATGAATATGAGCTTTGCAATGGCGCAAACGAGCCCAATGATGTTTATGTTACTTACTCTTGCTGGTATTTTTGGCATGTTTTTTCTAATTCAAAGAAACCGCAACAGTAGCCTCGGTGTTGTTTTTCTCTTGACTCTTACATTTTTACTTGGAGTGCTCTTAGGCCCTATACTCCAATTTGCCATGGGTTTAAGTAATGGCGGTCAGATTGTCAGTTTAGCTGCGGGAGGCACCGGTGCCATTTTCTTAACCTTGGCGGGAATCGCGCAGACTTCAAAAAGAGATTTTTCTTTCATGGGTAAATTTTTGATGATTGGCTTGATATTATTGATATTAGCTTCAATTGTTAATATCTTCTTCCAAGTACCCGCGGCATCATTAGCGATTTCTGCAATTGCAGTATTGATTTTCTCAGGTTTTATTTTGTATGACGTTAATCGCATCGTTAGAGGTGGTGAAACCAACTATATTATGGCTACACTTGCGCTTTATATGAACATTTATAATCTGTTCGTTAACTTGCTTCATCTCTTAATTGCGCTTATGGGAAACCGGGATTAGCAACTAGTCTTAAATAAAAAAACCGCAAAACTAGTTTTGCGGTTTTTTTTGCCTTTTGCTTTTAAAAAAGTTCGTCAGAAGAGTGCTTGTTTGATTTGATAATAATCCACTGGAGAACTCACAATGGTGATTTAAGCCTCTGTTATTTATTAGATTAATAAACCCTCCACATGCCCCTGTCTTAAGATCGTTAGCTGAAAAAAAGACATGGCTTATTCTGGCATGGAATATTGCCCCTAAACACATGATGCATGGTTCTAATGTTACATACAGAGAACAATTCGGTAGTCGATAGTTATTGAGGAATTTGCTTGCTTCCTTTATCGCATTGATTTCAGCATGGGCGGTTGGATCATTTGAATTTAAATTAGAATTGTAACCGCGACCAATTACTTCGTTATTTTTCACCACAATGGCGCCAACCGGTACCTCATCAAACTCAAGGGATTTTTTTGCCATATCAATAGCTAGCGACATGAAGTACTCGTGATTAGTATTTAAATTCATATAATTTGAATTATATTACACATGCAAATTTTTTAAGCCTCATAGTTATTTAAATAAAATGAATTATAATGATGCAGTGAGTTCATATAAATTTTTTGTGATTAAAGCAAAATTAAATTTTAAATAGTGGCTATGTTGCATGGTGCTTACCCAGTGTATAGATAAATAAATGAAGAAAGAAACTCCCTTAGATTTTCCTGTTGACGATTTAATCTCCCAGCGTTGGAGTTCTCGTGCTTTTGATCCGAGTTTTTTCCTTGATGAGAAGGCTATGTGCTCGCTCTTTGAAGCCGCTCGCTGGGCTCCATCATGCTATGGCGATCAGCCTTGGAAATTCATTGCTTACAATAAACAGGACGCTACTGCCTGGGCACGAATATTAAATTGCCTATCGGTCGGAAATCAGAACTGGGCTATGGATGCGTCATTATTAATCGTGGTGTGTGCCAACACGAAATTTAATCATAATGGAGAACCCAATCGTTTTGGTCAGTATGATACAGGGGCAGCTGCTGAAAATTTATGCTTACAAGCAACAAGTATGGGTTTAAGTGCCCATCAAATGGGTGGGTTTAACTCAGAAAAAACAAGAGAATTGGCCAAAGTACCTAAAGACTTTGATATTATGGCCTGTATTGCTGTGGGACGGGCATTGAATGAGGAAGATTTAAGCGTTGAACAAAAAGAAAAAGAGTCTGTTCAAAGGAAAAGAAAGCCTATCAATGAAATATATTCGATTAATGAATGGAAATAATAGAGGACTAAAATGGCAAACTTGGTAACATTAACAAAAGATAATTTTAAGCAAACGATTGAAGAAAATAATTTTGTAATCGTAGATTTCTGGGCTCCATGGTGTGAACCTTGTGTTAACTTCACTCCGGTTTTCAAAGAAGCTGCAAAAAAAAATAAAGATATTATTTTTGGTATGGTAGATATCGAGAAAGATCCAGAAATTGGTGAATACTTTCAAATTGAAAAAATTCCTGGGCTACTTGTTGTCAGAGAAAAAGCAGGAATCCATGCACAAATCGGTGAAATCGGTGCTCCCGCATTGGATGAAATTATTAAGTGGGCACGCGATTATGACATGAGCACTGTCCATGATTATTACAATCGAGAAGAAAATAATCAGTTAAATTAAGAATTTCTTTTTAGAAATTTCATGGGGTCTATTGATTGCCCCCCTTTGCGTACCTCAAAGATTAATTTTGCTTCATTTGCAGAGGCTGAACTTCCCATAGTTGCAATAGCTTCGGCCGCCTCAACAGTTTGGCCTTCAGATACAAGTATTTCCTGAGCATTGCCATAGACGGTAATCAGGTCGTCATCATGTTTAATAATGATGAGCTTGCCGTATCCCTTCAAATCCTCGCCAGCATATATAACTTTCCCCCTCGACACCGTTCTGATTTCTTGCCCCATCTCACCAAGAATTTCTAGTCCTTTTTTTCCATTATCTGGATTAAATTCGGAAATAATTTTGCCTTCTGTAGGCCAGGCCCAAGTTTTGGATAACTTTTCTTTCTGAGCAATAAATTTTTCTGTTTCTTTCAAATTTTTATTGTTATAAACTTCACGGATTACTTTTGGCTCACTTATTTCGGTTGGTGAACCATAACCTTGAAATTCTTCAACTGTTTCGATTGTATCCAAAGTGCTTCCATCGTTGAGTGGAATAGTTTCCACCGCGTCCTCTTGGGAAGGGGCAGGCTCAATTTTTGCGGGATCCTGTTTTCTTAATAAATCCAATCTTATTTCGTCACCTTTTTTAACTTTATATGGGGTTTTTAACCCATTTGCATTGGCAACCTCTTTATAGTTAAACCCACATTTTAAGCTGATGCTAAATAGAGTTTCTCCCTCTTTTACAATGTAGACATCTGGACACTGAGCGCTTGACTTTATAGCAGGTTCTTTGGGCTCATTTTTTTCAAAATCAATTCCACCCTCTACCGGAGCTGGGGCTTTTGATGCACACCCAATCAGCATAAAAATTGAAAATAAAATTGTTAGTAATTTTAAAGATTTAAAGCTCATCTTATCCAGTCCGTTAACATTGAAATATCTTTATGCTGAGTTAAATCAGCTTGTATTGGGGATATTGAAACATGATTTTCCTTGATAGCAAAAAAATCAGTACCTGGCCCACCATCATTAGGCTCCCCAGCGGCTCCTACCCAATAAAGCTTTTCCCCATTTGGACTGATCGACTGAATAACAGGTTCCGCTTGATGCCTTTTTCCGAGTCTTGTTACGCTTGTTCCCATGATTTTTTCATACGGCAGATCAGGCACATTTACATTAAGTAGAGTTGGCTTTTCAAAGGAATTTATTTTGTATCTTTCAATCAAATCCAGTGTGACTTTAGCTGCAGTTTCAAAATACTTGGGTTCCCTTTTCCCCATTGATATTGCGAGTGAGGGAATATCATAAAGGTAGCCTTCCATAGCCGCTGCCACAGTACCGGAATATATTGTGTCATCACCCATATTTGGTCCATCATTAATACCAGAAATCACCATATCCGGTTTCATTGTGACCAATCCGGTGAGCGCAATATGAACACAATCAGTGGGGGTTCCATCTAAAGCATATGTGTAGGAATTAATTTTATTTACCATTAAAGGTTTGTCCAGCGTTAATGAACTACTTGAACCACTTCTATTTCTGTCAGGGGCTACAATGATAACCTCTGATATTTTTTTTAAATATTCAACAAGGCAAATTAGTCCCGGTGCGTCATAGCCATCATCATTCGAAACTAAAATTTTCATTTATATTTTTTTTTCCAAAAGAAATTTCCAATAGATACTAAAAATATGACAGTTAAAATAATTTCTGCAAGCGCAAACCACTGAGATATTCCTCTTTCGCTATAAAAGCGGACTACCCCTTCTATAAAAAATAAAATGATCAACATGCCAGACCATTTGAGGGTGTATATATTATTTTTAAGAATCCCTCTAAGAGGGAAAAGTAAGATGACTGACTTTAAAATTAACCATGATGAGCCATCTCTTAATGGATTAAAAAAAGCCTCCCAAATAAAACTTAGAAAGATTAGAAAAATAAGGCTATATTTCGCGAAAAAATTATGAGCCATTTTTAATCGTTAGGGTTAAATTTGCTAACCTTTTTCCTTGCGCGATGCATATACTTTTTTCTTCTTCAGAGATGCTCGTATTTTTACTGCCACCTACATGACTGGCGCCGTAGGGTGTTCCTCCAGTTGAGGTAGTTGCAATTTCTGATACAGAGTAGGGGACGCCCATGAGAATCATACCGTGATGAAGTAACGGTAATTGCATTGTCAATAAAGTTGATTCATTGCCACCATGCAAAGAACTTGATGAAGTAAAAACAGTTGCTGGTTTATTTTCTAGCGCACCTTGAAGCCAAAGTGAAGAGGTTGATTCAATAAAATATTTTAGTGGCGAAGCCATGTTTCCGAAACGTGTAGGGCTTCCGATAGCCAAACCATCTGCATTCGTTAGGTCTTCTAATGTCGCATATATTGAACCAGTCTCAGGAATTGAAGGTGCTTTTTCTTCTACAGATGTAAATACTTCAGGCACAGTTCTTATTTTTGCTTCAGCACCCTTAACTGAATTAATTCCCCGCGCAATAAGATGAGCCATTTCTTTAACAGAACCGCCTTTGGAATAGTAAAGAACTAGTATTGTTGCCATTAGATTTTTTTTGCGAGTTGTGCAGCGTTCCCAATGTATAAAGATGGGGAAAGATTTAAGAGCATTGATTTGTCTTCATCAGGAATATCTAGCTTACTAATAAAGCTTTGCAAAGATGCTTTAGAAATATTTTTGTTGCCCCTCGTTAATGCTTTTAATTTTTCATATGGGTTTTTGATACCATGTTTCCTCATAACTGTTTGAATAGGTTCTGCCAAAACCTCCCATGAGGCATTCAAATCATCTTCCAATTTTTTTGTATTCACCTCTAACTTTGATAGACCCTTGAGGCATGCCTGATAAGCTATAAAGCTGTATCCAAAACCAATACCAATATTTCTGAGAACTGTAGAGTCAGTTAAATCTCTTTGGAATCTTGAGATTGGTAATTTATCAGCCAGGTGTCTCAATATCGCATTGGCTAACCCTAAGTTTCCTTCGGAGTTTTCAAAATCAATCGGATTTACTTTATGAGGCATCGTTGATGAGCCGACCTCATTTTTTTTAAGTTTTTGATTAAAATAGCCCAGTGAGATATAACCCCACAAATCTCTATTAAGATCAATGATTATTGTATTGATCAAACTTATCGAATTAAAAATCTCTGCCATAAAATCATGCGGCTCTATTTGCGTTGTGTATGGATTGAATTGTAACTCTAAGCTTTGGATGAAATTTTTGGAAAATGTATTCCAATTCTTTTTAGGAAAACTCACCATGTGAGCATTAAAGTTACCGACTGCACCATTCATTTTTCCAAGAATTGGTTTTTTCCTAAGCTGATCTAATTGGCGTTTTAGACGGTATGCTACATTGGCAAATTCTTTACCCAGCGTAGTTGGTGAGGCTGTTTGCCCATGAGTTCTTGCTAACATTGGGATACTCGAATATTTTTTTGCTAGTGTTCGGAGAGTTTCATGAAAAGTTTGCAGCAAGGGAATAAGCTCATTATGAAGTCCATCTTTTATCAGAAGCGCGTAAGAAAGGTTATTTATATCCTCGGAAGTACACGCAAAGTGTATGAACTCAGAAGCTTTTGAAATCTCTTGATTGTTTTTAAATTTTTTTTTCAACCAATATTCAACAGCTTTTACATCATGATTAGTTATTTTTTCAATTGCCTTGATGCTTTTAGCGTCTTTGAAGCTAAATTCTTCAGCGCATTTTTTTAGTTCAGCAATCGTCTGCTTGCTGAAGCCGGAAATTTCAACTAACTGACTATCATTAGAGAGATACAAGAGCCAATTTACTTCTATGAAAACCCTTCTTTTTATCAATCCGTATTCACTAAAGATAGGCCTTAAGTTATCTGCCTGTTTGGCATATCTGCCATCAAGAGGTGAAAGGGCATTCAAAGCATCAGTCATAAGTTTCTTTCTTTAAAAACAAGTATATTTTACATTAAAAATAGGAGCGATGACGATGTTCAGCCAAAGGGGATTAAATCTTTCTTTTGGGAAATTGTTTTTTTTAATTTAAAATATGTCCCTATTTATAATTTTCAATGAAATCCCATTAGATGTTAAAAGAATATTTATTACACAAATCTGAGCGAGAACAGCAAAATCTTCCTCCCCTTGCACTAAATCCAGAACAAACTGCTGAGTTAATAGATTTACTTAAAAACCATACGGACGAACATGATTTTTTAATTAATTTATTAATCCACCGAGTTCCTGCGGGTGTGGATCAAGCTGCTTTTGTAAAGGCTGCATTTTTAACTGACATTGCAAATGAGAAAATTGCTATTAAAGATTTATCTCCTATAAAGTCTATAGAGATTCTTGGTACCATGCTCGGTGGATATAATGTTCAATCCTTAGTAAAGCTTTTAGAAACAAAATTTGCAGAGAACGCTTTCCAAGCCCTTTCTAAAACTACACTTATTTTTGATAGCTTCTATGATGTAGAGACGCTGCATAAAGCTGGAAATAATTTTGCAACAAAGTTAATACAATCATGGGCTGACGCTGACTGGTTTAATTTAAAAGATACTATCCCTCAAATAATTGAGGGAGTCGTTTTTAAAGTGGATGGCGAGACAAATACTGACGATTTGTCACCTGCACAAGAGGCTTTTTGTCGAGCAGATATTCCGTTGCATGCACAATCAATGCTTAAGGCAAAAATGCCTAATGCTTTGGAAACTATTAAAGAGTTAAAGGAAAATAACTTACCCCTAATTTATGTTGGGGATGTTGTTGGAACCGGCTCTTCAAGAAAATCAGCACTAAATTCTCTGCAGTGGCATATGGGAAATCCTATTCCATACATCCCTAATAAAAATACGGGGGGGATTATTTTGGGAGGCAAAATTGCTCCTATTTTCTTTAATACCTCTGAGGATTCTGGTGCATTACCTATTGAGTGTGATGTTTCAAATATGAAGTCAGGCTATATTTTAAAAATTAATACTCAAAGTTTAAATATTGAAATCAACGGCTCGGATTCAGTACCCTTTGAATTAAGGCCACCAACCTTATTTGATGAATTGAGGTCGGGTGGAAGAATTTCCTTAATAATTGGAAAAGATTTAA
Source organism: Methylophilaceae bacterium (assembly GCA_016778465.1). Classification (GTDB taxonomy): domain Bacteria; phylum Pseudomonadota; class Gammaproteobacteria; order Burkholderiales; family Methylophilaceae; genus BACL14. Next base: position 58,941 of record JADHPM010000006.1, on the reverse strand, counting down.
CCGCCAAAGCTAGGAAGGCTCTTGATTTAGAGCCCTCAAAACAATTTATATTTATTAATAATGAAAAAAAAGAAAACGCCAAAGGTTACACATTGGCACAAAAAATAGTTGGACAGGCATGCGGCGTTGACGGTGTTCGGCCCGGTGTTTATTGTGAGCCAAAAATAACCACAGTTGGCTCACAAGATACGACTGGGGCCATGACAAGAGATGAGTTGAAGGAATTAGCATGTTTGGGATTCAGCGCAGATTTAGTAATGCAAAGCTTTTGCCATACGGCAGCCTACCCTAAACCTACAGATTTAGATTTACAACACACGCTGCCTGATTTTATCAGTAGCCGAGGTGGAGTGAGTTTGAAGGCGGGTGACGGCGTCATTCACTCTTGGCTCAACAGAATGATTCTTCCAGATACAGTTGGAACTGGAGGGGATTCTCACACAAGGTTTCCATTAGGCATCTCTTTTCCAGCAGGTTCAGGTTTAGTTGCTTTTGCTGCTGCGCTTGGCGTCATGCCGCTTGATATGCCAGAATCTGTGCTTGTTAAATTTACAGGCAAGATGCAGCCCGGTATCACCTTAAGAGACCTGGTTAACGCGATACCTTATTACGCTCTTAAAAATCAGGTTCTAACATTAGGAAAAAAAGGTAAAAAAAATGTTTTCAATGGAAGAATTCTAGAGATTGAAGGTTTACCAGATTTAAAAGTAGAGCAAGCTTTTGAGTTATCTGATGCTTCAGCCGAACGCTCTGCAAATGGATGCACAATAAAATTAAATAAAGAGCCTGTAATAGAGTATCTCACCTCAAACATCACATTAATGCAAAATATGATCGATCATGGCTATCAAGATGCAAGAACACTTCAGAGACGTATTGATGAAATGAAGACTTGGCTTAATCGCCCAACATTATTGGAAGCTGATTCAGATGCGGAATACGCCTATACATTAGAAATAAATATGGATGAAATTACCGAGCCTTTGATTGCATGTCCCAATGATCCTGACAACATAAAAACATTATCTGAAATTGCAGAAGATAAAATTGATGAAGTTTTTATTGGAAGTTGCATGACTAATATCGGCCATTATCGTGCTGCAGCAAAAGTTCTGGAGGGTTTTGACAAAATAAATACTCGTTTATGGATTGCGCCTCCCACTCGAATGGATCAGGACCAGCTCAAGAAAGAGGGTATGTATAAAATATTTGAAAAGATTGGTGCTAGAACAGAGATACCTGGATGCAGTTTATGTATGGGTAATCAGGCGCGAGTCGAGGATAGTGCGGTAGTATTTTCAACCAGCACAAGAAATTTTGATAATCGATTAGGAAAAGGTGCACAGGTTTATTTAGGCTCTGCCGAACTAGCTGCATTTGCAGCAATGCTTGGCTACATTCCTTCGAAAGACGAATATTTAGAACTTATGGCAAAAAAAATAAATCTTAATTCTAGCGAGATTTATCAATACTTAAATTTTAACTTGATGGAAGATTACACAGATAAGAAAATTATCGAAATTAATCCTATCAGCTAGTCTCAATGAAATTTGATGAAAATTGTACAAAGTGTCGTCGCCTTAACCAATTTTTAATTAAAACCAAAGAAGATTTTCCTGACTATTATTGCAAGCCTGTTGCTCCATTTGGCGATTCAAACGGACATTTACTAATTGTTGGGCTAGCTCCAGGATTGCATGGTGCCAATAAAACAGGACGTCCATTTACAGGAGATTATGCAGGGATTTTATTATATGAGACGCTTTATGAATTTGGTTTCTCATCTGCTCCTCAGTCTATTAACAATGATCAATTAGAGTTGCGCGATTGCAAAATTACAAATGCGGTAAAGTGTCTTCCACCTGCAAACAAACCCTTACCAGAGGAAGTAAAAAACTGTAATAAGTTTCTTGCTTGTGAAATTAATACACTTCCTAAAAATTCACTCATCTTGGCTCTTGGAACCATTGCGCACAATGCAGTCCTTGAGGCTCTTGAACTTAAAAAATCAAATTACAAGTTTGCACATGGGAGTCGACATAAGTTGATAAATGGATTAATTTTATATGATAGTTATCACTGCAGTCGTTATAACACGCAGACTAAAAGATTAACTAAAGATATGTTTCAAAATATTTTTAAATTAATTGTCCAAGAAAGAGGAGAGAATAAATGCCATATATCAATGTAAAACTAGCTGGGACCTTAAATCGTAATCAAAAAGAGGAAATTGCTAAAGAGATTACCGACGTTATGCAAAGAGTTGCAGGAAAACCTCCTTCATATACCTATATTGTTTTTGACGAAGTAAAAGGCGAGGACTGGGGTATTGGAGGAAGTTTGTTGGGGTAATGTGCAGTATTTAAAAGATTTAGCAAAAACATTTCCTGATCTCCCTGGAGTTTATCGCATGATAAACTCCAAAGGAGATATCATCTATGTTGGAAAGGCAAAAAGTTTAAAAAATAGGGTAAGGTCCTATTTTGGTAAAAATCAAAGTAGCCCACGAACAAAGTTAATGGTGGGCAATATTGATAAGATAGAATTTACGGTAACAAACACTGAAGCAGAAGCGTTAATTTTAGAAAATAATCTTATCAAAAAATTCATGCCTCGCTATAACGTGATTTTTAGAGATGATAAATCATACCCATACCTCGCAATAACTGATGATAATTTTCCTCGAATGCGCTTTCATCGAGGTGCACAAAAGAAGCATACTCAATATTTTGGACCTTTTCCAAATGCAACAGCTGTCAGGGAAAGCATAAAATTATTACAAAAAGTGTTCATGTTGAGAACCTGTGAAAATACTGTATTTAAAAATCGTTCAAGACCATGCCTTGAGTATCAAATTAAACGTTGCACGGCACCTTGCGTCAATTTAATTAGTCAGTCTGAATATATGCATGATACAAAACAAGCAGCGCTTTTTTTGAATGGCAAAGGTAGTGAGGTAATTAAAAATTTAACCCAAAAAATGAATGAACACGCGGATGCATTTAATTATGAGAGGGCAGCCGTTTACCGAGACAGAATTCAAAGTTTACGACAAGTCAGGTTACAACAATCGGTTAGTGATTTTAGTGAAAAAGACGCTGATATCATTGCCTCTTTTCATGCATTTGGCAAAGTCTGCGTGAATGTCGTCATGATTCGGGGCGGGAGACATTTGGGCGACAAAAGTTATTTTCCAAGATTTCAACAAGATCAAGATGATATCAATGTAATTGAAATTTTTATTACTCAGTTTTATGACGAAGTTAAACCCCCGCCTTCAATAGTGATTAATAAGAATATTAATAAATCGCTGCTCCAAGATTTTTTTAAAATTAAAAATTATCAAAAAATAAAAATTATCTCTCGCTTAGTTGGAGATAAAAAGAACTGGCATTTGATGGCAGAAAAAAATGCAAAGGTAGCGTTATTACAAGAAAATGATAAGCAGTCAGCTCAGGAGGAGAAGCTCATAAAATTAAGAGAACTTTTGAAGCTTCCAGACTATGTTAATCGAGTAGAGTGTTTTGATATTAGTCACACAATGGGAGCACAAACAGTTGCATCTTGTGTTGTTTATGATCACTTTAATATGCAACCTAAGGAGTATAGAAAATTTAATATTAAGCACGACAACCCGGGCGACGATTATGGCGCAATGAGAGAAGTTATTGATCGCAGACTCAAAAGGTTAATCCTTGAAGAGGGCAAGAGGCCTGACTTAATTTTAATTGATGGAGGATTAGGTCAGGTAAACATTGCAAAGAAAATAATCGATGAGTTAGGTGTCCATGATATTTTTCTTGTTGGTGTCTCAAAAGGCCCTGCGCGAAAAGTTGGAAATGAAAAATTAATTTTATCTGATGGGAAAATTATTCAAGAGACTGATTCGAGTCATATTGGTTTTCATCTGCTCCAGAAAATTAGGGATGAGGCACACAGGTTTGCAATTACGGGGCACCGTGCTAGGCGAGCGAAGGCTGTCCTTGCCTCGAGCCTGGAGGATATTGAGGGGATTGGTTCCAAAAAAAGAAAGAATTTATTGGTGTATTTTGGGGGGCTAGATGGCGTAAAAAGTGCACCTATAGAAGAATTAATTTTGGTCGAGGGAATAAATAAACAGCTTGCAGAAAAAATATACGACTTTTTCCATTAAAATAAAGATCTATGACAATTTACAACATCCCGAACCTAATAACTTTTTTTAGAATACTTCTTGTTCCATGCCTAGTCGCGACCTATTACTTGCCCAATTCTTATTTATCATTATATGAAAAAGACATTATAGCGACAGCTATTTTTATTCTTGCAGCGCTAACAGACTGGTTGGATGGCTATTTAGCCCGTCGTTTGAATCAGACCTCAAAATTTGGAGCATTTATTGATCCGGTGGCAGATAAGTTTATCGTTATAACTGCCCTAATATTACTCATCGAATTAGATCGAATTAGCGCACTTATTGGAATCATAATCATCGGGCGGGAATTTGTAGTCAGCGCACTCCGGGAATGGATGGCAACTGTTGGACGGTCAAGTGGGGTGGCTGTTGCTTTTATTGGAAAGTTAAAAACAATCTTTCAAATGATTGCGATACCCTGTCTGTTGTTTGCACATAATATTATGCTTATCCCAATATACACCATTGGCTCGTGGTTAATTAATATCGCTGCCATACTTACAATTGTCTCCATGATATTTTATTTAAATAAGGCTATTCAATCGCTTACTGATAAAAAACAATGAAAATTGTATGATTGACACATAGCTAAAAAACGCTAAAATACTGCCTTCGCAATGCGGGAATAGCTCAGCTGGTAGAGCGATACCTTGCCAAGGTATAGGTCGCGAGTTCGAACCTCGTTTCCCGCTCCAAATTAAAAACAAGGGGGGTTAATTAATCCCCCTTTTTAGTTTTAGACGTTGGCGCGTTAGCAAAGTGGTTATGCAGCGGCCTGCAAAGCCGTAGACGCCGGTTCGATTCCGGCACGCGCCTCCATTTTTATCATTTCAATGGAGAAATGATAAAATAGCGATATGCCCGGGTGGTGAAATTGGTAGACACAAGAGACTTAAAATCTCTCGACTTTTAACGGTCGTGCCGGTTCGATTCCGGCCCCGGGCACCATTACAAAACCAATTTTCTTTTTTATTATATTAATAGCTGATATTGTTTATAAAAGGTTATTAAATCATAAATGAATTGAGTCCCGGGGCTCCAAGTTATTAAATATTTCAACAATAAAAAAATGCAAAAATTCCTTTTTCTTTTTGTTTTATCAATCTCATGTGTTTGGGCAAATGACCTCAAAAAATTTAACTTAGATTTTTTTCCTCAAGGTTCCGATACCTATATTTTAATCATCACAGGGGAACAGTTAATTGATGACAAAGAATTTAAAACTACTTTTAAAAATAAAGTAAAAGACATTTGCGGCACACGCTTTGAAATTTTGAGTACAGAATTTGACCATATCCTGGAAGATGAGCAAAAAAGAAAAATCTTGCAGGGTAGCTTTAAGTGTTATGTGACTAGTCAGATGTAAAATAATATTGATCTATATTAATAAGATCAGTATTCTCCCCAACAAATTAAAGAGTTTTGCGTATAATTTACTCATGCAAGATGATGATCTAAAAGAAATTAAAAATTTACTTAGCGAAATACACAAAACATTAAAACTAGTGTTTATTTTGATTGCAATATTTGCACTTCTCTACTTTGGTTTGTTAATTATATTTATCAAATAAATTTGAACACATTTAACCTTCTTATTGATGAGCCAATTAACTCAGGAGTTCTTAACAAATTTGTCAAAAAATCAAGACTTCATAATGAAAATGTTACATTTGAGGAATTAGTAAGTAGAGATATTTTAAATCTGAAGTCGGATCAGTTACCTATTGGCTCAATACTTGGCCTAAAAAAAATAAACGAAGAAACAGAATATTTTTTTAAAGCATCGCCCTGTTTTTTCTCTCTGCAAAGAGATTTTTATCGGTTTGAAAAAAACTTTGACAATCAATTAGATGAAAAAACACTTACCTATATTTGTGATTTATTAAATAATAATTTTTCGAAAAATGCATTCAAATTTATTGTAAATGATAAATTTCTTTTATTAAAAACAAATTTAAATACTGATGTTAAATGTTTTTTTCCTGAGCAATTAAACGCCTTTGCTAATAAAAATTTCCTGCCTCAAGGCGCAGATGCAATGTTTTGGCACCAGTTAATCAATGAAATTCAAATGTGTTTATTCGATACAGACTTTAATAAGAAAAGAATTCGGGAGGGTTTGCCTCCTATAAATACAATCTGGTTTTCAGGTGGCGGTAAACTTCCATCAAATCTTTCAATCGTTCACAGAAAAAAAATTGTAACCAATTCTTTTTTGGTAAAACAAATGAGCCTAGTGGATTCGTCACTTATGATTCTTCCTTTTGAAGCGGTTGCCCCCACGAATCCTATAAGCCATGCTAATTTCTATTTTGATTTAAGAGTCATGTCGGAGCAACGAGAGTTAATTTTAAATTACATTGAGCATTGCTTCTCGAGAAATAAACTCAAACAATTGCAATTAAAAATAATTAGAGAAAACAGTTGTCTAGTTGCTAGAACCAATTGGTTTTCATTTATCAATTTTAGCAAACAGAAAATATTTCATGAATTCATCAACGAAAACTAAGTTACGAAAAAAAAATACGATTCTTGAAAAAGAGTTAATCGAATTTGAAATTCACAAAACCCTTGCATCAATTCTGAGTACAAGAGCGATTTATTCAGTGAGTGATATTGATTACAAGCTTGAAAAATTGATACCACATGGCCAGCTAAGCTTTGCGGAATCATCCGCAAATTATATTTTAGACGCTATTTTAGCCAATAAAAAAATACTTATCATAGGTGATTATGATGCTGATGGGGCCACTGCTTCAGCTTGCGCAATTCTCGGTCTTAAAAAATTTGGCGCCAATGTTGATTTTCTTGTTCCTAACCGCTTTGAGGATGGTTATGGTTTGTCGGTGTCAATTGCGAAGAAGGCGTTAAGTCAGAAACCAGATTTAATTATCACAGTAGATAATGGCATAGCTAGCCTAGAGGGAGTTGAATATGCTCGAGCTCATAATGTCGATGTCATAATTACAGATCATCATTTACCAGGCGACACTTTACCAAATGCAAACTTTATTATTAATCCAAACCAACGTGATTGTCACTTCCCTAGCAAAAATCTTTGTGGGGTAGGCGTTATTTTTTACCTTCTTATTGCCATGAAATCTGAGGCAATAAGAAGAAATATTTTTAATCAAAACGATGCTCCGCGATTATCTGATTTACTTGATATCGTTTGCCTAGGAACCATTGCTGACTTAGTTAAACTTGACTTTAATAACCGTTTATTAGTTAAATTTGGCATGCAAATTATTCGCTCTGGAGAGGGAAATTTTGGAATTAAAGCAATTACACAACTGAGTAAGCGCCAATTAAAAAATCTAAAAACTTCAGATTTGTCTTTTGTTATTGCACCCAAATTAAATGCTGCAGGCAGGCTTGATGATATGACTTTAGGAATCAAATGTTTGCTTGCAAAAGATCTTGATGAGGCTCTGTTTTTCGCCAGAGAGCTAGTAAGTTTAAATTCCGAGAGACGTCAAATTGAAAATGAGATGAAAGAAAGTGCATTATCACAAAGCATTTTAGGAGAACTTGGTAATAAAAAAGCAATAGCTTTGTATGATGAAAGTTGGCATCAGGGTGTAATAGGTATTTTAGCCTCAAGAATTAAAGAGAAATTTTATCGCCCTACAATTATTTTTGCTAAAGATGATGGCGGATGTTTAAAAGGCTCCGGGAGATCAATAAGAAATTTTCATTTACGCGATGCAATTGATCTCGTCTCAAAAAAACATCCTGATTTAATTCTTAGTTTTGGTGGTCATGCAATGGCAGCTGGCTTAACTATTAAGGATAATAATTTCAATTTATTTAATAAAGAATTTGAAAGTGTTGCCAGTGACTTGCTCAATGATAATGATTTGAGTCTTGCGTTTGAAGTTGATCACTCAATTCTCGATGAAATTAACTTGGATGACATCAATTTAATCAACTCTGAAATTTGGGGACAAGGTTTTCCAACACCTATTTTTTGCGACACTTTTGAGGTTCTTGAGCAAACAAGTATTGGTGATAAACATATAAAATGCACTTTGAAATACAAGAAAAAAAAATATACTGCAATGTATTTTAATTACGAGCATCGACTAGCTGATAAAATAGAAGCAATCTATGAAATTGATATCAACCGGTTTTCTGGTAGAGAGGAAATCCAATTAATTTTGCGACAGATAATTAATGACTAAATTAACTAAAAAAGTAGTGATAGGTAACTTGAAAATGAATGGCTCATTGCATTTTAATGAGAAGCATTTTAGTGACATTAAATCTGGAGTTAATGATTTTAGTGATGTTGATATTGGTGTTTGTGTCCCCTATCCATACTTATTTCAAGCCCAAAGAATTTTTCAAAAAAGTAATATTTTCTGGGGCAGCCAAAACGTTGCAAAAGATAGTGATGGTCCTTTTACAGGGGAGGTTAGCGTTTCTATGCTTTCAGATTTTAATGCCAAATGTGCGATTGTTGGCCATTCTGAGAGAAGTACTGCATATTGCGAGTCAGATGAGAATATTGCATTAAAATTTAGTGCGTTAAAAAATAAATTGATGACTCCAGTGTTATGTGTTGGTGAAACTTTAATTGAAAGAGAAGCTGGGATAATGGAGCGTGTGGTAGCAAGTCAAATAAATACTATTCGAAAAAATTATGGTAAAAATATTTTTGCTGATTCTATTATTTCTTATGAACCAATATGGGCTATTGGCACTGATTTAGCCGCTTCACCTGATCAGGCAGACCACATGTGTAGTTTTATAAGAGGGTTAATTAACGACACAGAAAATAACAATGTTGAGGGCTTAAAAATTATCTATGGCGGGAGCGTAAATAGTAAAAATGCGTTACAATTATGCGGGTTAGAAAGCGTTGATGGGGCATTAATTGGACGAGGCTCTTTGAATGCTGAGGAGTTTATAAAAATTTGTCAGATCGTTAATTCAATTTAGTTGTTTGAAGAGGGATTATGGAAGGTTTAATAGTAATAATTCATGTCTTAGCATGTTTGGGCGTTATAGGATTAGTCCTAGTTCAGCACGGCAAAGGTGCTGATGCTGGCGCTGCATTTGGAGGTGGAAATTCAGGAAGCGTTTTTGGGGTTCAAGGATCCTCAAATTTTCTTAGTCGTTTAACTTCAATCTGTGTGACGGTATTTTTCTGTACAAGTATCGCTTTGGCTATTGTTGCCAGTAAAAAACATGGTTCATCAACTGTTTCAAATTTACCTCAAGAAACAGAATCTGTGGAAACTATTGTTGGCAACTCTGAGTCAGATGAGATCACAAGTGTTGACGATATCCCAGACTAAATAAGGCTTTTTGTTAATTAGCCGTCGTGGTGGAATTGGTAGACACGCTATCTTGAGGGGGTAGTGACGAAAGTCGTGCGAGTTCGAGTCTCGCCGACGGCACCAAAAATTTATTTTTAACTGAAGGACGGTTGTGCTGGAAAATTACTTTCCAATTTTGCTTTTCATATTTGTTGGTCTTGCTATTGGTTTAGGTCCAATCATTATTGGTTCTCTTGTAAGCCCCAATAAGCCCAGTGATGCAAAAAACTCACCCTACGAATGCGGTTTTGAAGCTTTTGAAGACGCACGTATGAAATTTGATGTGCGTTACTACCTGGTGGCAATCCTATTTATTCTATTTGACCTTGAAATCACCTTTCTTTTTCCATGGGCAGTTGTCATTGATGAGATTGGGCTATTTGGTTTTGTTGCGATGTTGATATTTTTAGCCATCTTAGTAGTGGGCTTCATCTACGAATGGAAAAAAGGGGCATTGGATTGGGAGTAATTCATGGGCATTGAGGGCATTTTAGAAAAAGGTTATGTGACTACGAACCTTGACACATTAATTAACTATACGAGAACAGGATCCCTTTGGCCAATGACATTTGGCTTGGCTTGTTGCGCAGTTGAAATGATGCATGCAGGCGCATCTCGATATGATTTAGATCGCTTTGGCGTTGTTTTTCGACCAAGCCCAAGGCAATCTGATGTTATGATTGTTGCCGGAACTCTTGTTAATAAGATGGCTCCAGCTTTAAGAAAAGTTTATGATCAAATGCCTGATCCAAAATGGGTTATCTCAATGGGATCGTGCGCAAATGGTGGCGGCTATTACCACTATTCATATTCCGTAGTTCGTGGATGCGACAGAATTATTCCAGTTGATATTTATGTTCCAGGTTGCCCTCCCACTGCAGAGGCCCTGATGTACGGATTAATTCAGTTACAGAAAAAAATCAAAAAAACTCATACCATCGCACGATGAAAACACATGCCAAATTATTGTTAGAGCGTCTAAAAAAAAGTTTTGGAAAAAAAATACTACGTAGTTCTTTGGGTTTTGATGAGGTTACCATAGCGGTAGGGGCGACGGAATTAATAGATATTTTAAAAACCCTAAAAGACAATCGTGATTTTCAGTTTAAGCAGCTCATTGATTTATGCGGGGTGGATTTTTTAGAATATCCCGAAGAACAACTAAACAATAAAAGATTTGCAGTGGTTTATCATCTTTTATCTCTTAAAAAAAATAACAGATTACGCATCAAAGTTTTTCTTGAAGATAATGAATTTCCTACACTCCCGACGGTTATCTCTTTGTGGCCTGTTGCAGATTGGTATGAAAGAGAAGCTTTTGACCTCTTGGGTATTATGTTTTTAAATCATCCGGACCTGAGAAGAATTTTGACAGACTATGGTTTCATAGGGCATCCGTTTAGAAAAGATTTTCCAATGATTGGAAAAGTTGAGATGCGTTATGACCCTAGTCAAAAGAGGGTTATCTATGAGCCTGTATCGATAGAGCAAAGAAATAATGTCCCCAGAATCATTCGTGATGAAGGCTTTCACAATGGCTGAGATAAAAAATTACACAATGAATTTTGGGCCGCAACACCCCGCCGCACATGGAGTCCTTAGACTGGTACTTGAAATGGATGGAGAGGTAATTCGAAGAGCTGACCCTCATATTGGTTTACTTCATCGCGCAACAGAGAAGCTAGCAGAAAACAGAACCTATCTTCAATCAGTCCCATACATGGATAGGTTAGACTACGTTTCGATGATGATGAATGAACATGCGTACATCATGACAATCGAGAAATTTCTCAACCTCAAGGTTCCCCCTCGTGCGCAATATATTCGAGTTATGTTTGATGAAATCACGAGGATATTAAATCATTTGCTCTGGCTTGGAGCGCATGCGTTAGACGTTGGTGCTATGACAGTTTTCCTTTATGCATTTAGGGAACGCGAGGATCTATTTGATTGTTATGAGGCCGTTTCTGGGGCAAGGATGCACGCCGCATACTACAGACCTGGTGGGGTTTATCGTGATCTTCCAGCCACCATGCCGAAATATGAGATAACTAAAAACCGAAACCCAAAAGAAGTTGAGAAATTAAATGCTAATCGACAGGGCTCCTTATTAGATTTTATTGAAGATTTTACTAAACGCTTCCCAAAATATGTCGACGAGTATGAGACCCTCCTCACAGATAATCGTATTTGGAAACAAAGAACTGTTGGTATTGGCGTTGTCGACCCTGACCGCGCAATTGCATTAGGTATGACTGGACCAATGTTAAGAGGCTCTGGAGTTGAGTGGGATTTAAGGAAAAAACAACCCTATGAGATTTACCATAAACTGGATTTCGATATTCCAGTTGGTAAAGAGGGTGATTGTTATGATCGTTATTTAGTGCGTATTGAAGAAATGAGAGAGTCAAATAAAATTATTTCCCAGTGTATAGATTGGTTAAGAAAAAACCCAGGGGAGGTTATTACAAAAGACAATAAAGTTGCTCCACCAAAACGTGAGGATATGAAGGAAGATATGGAAGCAATGATCCACCATTTTAAACTTTTCACCGAGGGGTTCCACTTACCAAAAGGTGAGGCATACGCCGCTGTTGAACATCCTAAAGGCGAATTTGGCACTTATATCATTTCAGATGGGGCTAATAAACCATATCGCTTAAAAATAAGAGCACCGGGTTTTCCTCATTTAGCGGCCTTAAATGAAATGACACAAGGTCATATGTTGTCAGACTTGGTTGCAATTATTGGTACACAAGATATTGTTTTTGGCGAGATAGATCGATGACTACCCTTTCAAAAATAATTACAAAAAAAATTGATAATGAGTTACTTAAGTATCCAAAAGACCAAAAAAAATCCGCTGTGATGGCTGCCTTACAATTTGTTCAGGCAGAAGAAGGTTGGCTGTCAAATGATAATATAGGGGAAGTTGCTAAATATCTTGATATCCCAGAAATTGCCGTGATGGAGGTTGCCACCTTTTACAATATGTATGATCTAAAGCCGATAGGTAAATATAAATTATCGATTTGCACAAACGTTTCATGCATGTTGCGAGGGGTTGATTCATTAGTTAGCCATGTAAAAAATACTTTAAATATAGATTTTAATCAGATTACACACGATGGAAAATTTTGCCTCAAGGAGAGCGAGTGCATGGGTAACTGTGATGCTGCTCCAATGATGGTAATCAATAATGAAAAAATGCATGAGAAATTAACACCGGAAAAATTTGATTCAATCATCAAGGAACTCAAATAATGCCTGATGAAAGAATAATACCGCCGGCGCAAAAAAAATCTTTCCCCTTATGTTTGGCAACAAAACATTTGGAGAACCCTGCCGACATAAATACTTATCTAAGTATTGGTGGCTACGAGACTATAAAAAAAATATTAAATGAAAAAATTGCTCCGGCAGATTTACTTGAACAAATCAAAGTGTCAGGTTTAAGGGGAAGAGGTGGCGCAGGTTTCCCTACCGGACTAAAGTGGTCCTTTATGCCTAAAGGAATTAAAGGTGACAAGTATCTAGTTTGCAACAGTGATGAGGGTGAGCCAGGCACTTTTAAGGACAGAGATATTATCCGATATAACCCGCATCAAATAATTGAGGGAATGATTATTGGCGCTTATATTATGGATGCAACGGTTGGATTTAACTATATTCATGGGGAAATTTGGAGTGAATACCTCTCCTTTGGAGAAGCTATAAAACAAGCGAGAAAAGCAGGATTCTTAGGAAAAAAGATTCTTAATTCAAGTTTTTCTTTTGATCTTCATGCAGTTCATGGTTATGGGGCCTACATATGTGGCGAAGAAACGGCGTTGATTGAGTCCATTGAAGGTAAAAAAGGGCAACCAAGATTTAAACCGCCTTTTCCAGCAACGCATGGGATTTACGGCAAGCCAACTTGTGTCAATAATACCGAGACATTTGCATCTATCCCCTGGATTATCAAATATGGGGGGCAAGCTTTTAATGAGTTAGGTGTCGCCAACGCCGGAGGGACTAAAATTTTTTCGGTATCGGGCCACGTTAATAACCCAGGAAATCACGAGGTTCAGCTCGGTATACCTTTTGCAGAACTGCTAAATATGGCTGGTGGTATTTGGAAAGGGCGAAAATTAAAAGCAGTTATACCGGGGGGGCCTTCTACAGCTTTGGTGCCAGCGCATGAAATAATGCAAGCAACCATGGACTATGATGGGTTGAGTAAAATAGGCAGTAGTTTAGGTGCAGGTTCGTTAATTATTATGGATGACACAACCTGTATGGTAAGCGTCTTAAAAAGACTTTCCTACTTTTTTTATGAAGAATCTTGTGGCCAATGTACACCATGTCGTGAGGGAACTGGATGGGTATATAGGATTATTAAAAGAATAATTGAAGGAAACGGTAGATTAGATGACTTGAGTTTACTAAAAGATGTAAGTAATAAAATATCGGGAAGAACTATATGCGCTTTAGGGGATGCTGCTGCAGTTCCTGTCCTCAGTTTTATTAAACACTTTGAGGTGGAATTCGAATATTTTATTCGAAATGGTAAATCGATGATAGAGACATCAAATGATTAAATTAAAAATTGATGGTAAGTCTATTGAGGTAGAGTCCAAAAAAACCATTATTCAGGTTGCTGACGAAATAGGTATAGATATCCCCAGATTCTGTTACCACAAAAAATTATCTGTTGCGGCTAACTGCAGAATGTGTCTCGTTCAGGTTAAAAATATTGGCAAACCTTTACCGGCCTGCGCAACACAGGTTATGGACGGAATGGAGGTTTCTACAAAAACAAAATTTACAAAAGAAGCTCAACAAAGTGTCATGGAATTTTTACTAATAAATCACCCTTTAGATTGCCCAATATGCGATCAAGGCGGTGAGTGTGACCTACAGGATACAGCAGTTGCATACGGCACCAGTCAAACCCGATACGCTGAAGAGAAACGAGTTGTCATTAATAAAAATATTGGCCCATTGATATCCACTGACTTAACACGATGCATTCAATGTACGCGTTGTGTAAGATTTTTAAAAGAAATTGGAGGTGTTCAGGAATTAGGTCTCGTTGGCAGAGGTGAGCATGCTGAAATATCTGCATATGTTGACAAATCTGTTGAGTCAGAATTGTCAGGCAACATCATTGACTTATGTCCCGTTGGCGCTCTAACATCCAAACCTTTTCGCTATAAGGCAAGAACATGGGAGCTCATAAGACGACCAACAATTTCTATTCATGACAGCCTTGGCTCTAATCTTGAGATGCATATTAAAGATGATCATGTTATGAGGACGCTTCCAAAAGAAAATGATGAAATTAATGAGTGTTGGATATCTGACCGAGATCGTTTTTCGTATGAAGGTTTTTATCACAGTGACAGATTGCTTGAACCGATGATTAAGAAAAACAAAAAATGGCAAAAAGTTGACTGGGAAGAGGCTTTAGATTTTTTTACTCAGAATATAAAAAAAATAATCAAAAGAGACGGCGAGGATTCTCTTGCATTCCTCCATTCTCCCCAAAGTTCGCTTGAGGAATCATACTTAATACATAAGATGGCTAACCAAATCGGGTCATCAAATATTGATTACAGAATAACTCAAAATAATTTTGATTTTTCTGGGGCCTGGTTAGGATGTGAAATTCGGGAAATTGAAACGTTTGATAATGTTATTATTATTGGCTCCAACTTAAGATTAGACCAACCTCTGCTTGCAAACCGTTTTAGGAAAATGGTCAACAATGGTGGAAAGTTAACTTTAATTAATTCTTCGGATCATGATCCACTTATCCCTCTTGAGAAAAAAATTATCTGCAAATCAGGAGAATATAAATTACAACTAATAAAGATGTTGCGGGCTTTATATGAGATTGACCCAAAAAAAATTAAAAATGAAGATGTGTTGAATTTGATCAAAAAAGAAAAAATCAATCTGGATACACTCGAATGGCTTAAGCGATTCATAAGGGGAAGAAACAAAAAGGCTATTTTTCTTGGACAAAGTGCATTAGAAACAAAGGATGCAGGTGATTTAGTTTTACTTGCCAATGCCCTTACTGAGAGCATTTCAGGAATTTTTGGTTCGCTCTCCAATTACCCTAACGGTGTGGGATTGGATTTAATTTCGCATAAACAAGAATTGCATAATTTAAAAGAAATTTCAGAAAAAAATATATCTGCATTTATTGCTTTAAATATAGACCCTAAAAATGATATCCGCTCAAAGATAAATATTTTAAAAACGATCAATAAAGCAAAATTCAAAACAGCAATTACTCCTTATTTTGGAGAGGAATTCGATAGCTTTGATTGTGTCTTGCCTATGGCTATCTTCACCGAGTCATCAGGCTCGTATATCAACATTGCAAGAAAGTTACAAACCATCAAGGCAGTTACCTCGCCTAAAGGGCAAGCTAGGCCGGCATGGAAAATTTTACGTGTTTTAGGTAATTATCTGGGTCTAGATGACTTTGAATATGATTCATCAGATGAAGTCTTATGCAAAGTTGTTCATCCAAAAAAACGCTTAACTTTTCCATCGATCTCTACAAAAAGCTTGGATCCAAACTGGACGCTTTCGATTGATGATGCCAATGAGACCTCAGAGATTTTTTCATTGGAGCAATCAGATATGATTGTCAGAAGAGCCGCTTCTTTGCAAGAAAAGAAAAGAAAACAGTTGGCGAACAATAAAAAGGGAGTTTTGTAGTATCGTGAATATCGAATGGTTAGATATTGTGCTCGAGTCTTTTTGGATACTTTTTAAAATCCTGTTGATTGTTATCCCCTTAATGATTTCTGTTGCGTATTTAACTTTCTTCGAGAGAAAAGTTATAGGTTACATGCAAGGCAGAATCGGTCCAAATCGAGTGGGTTTTTACGGACTTCTGCAACCCATCGCTGACGCGATAAAGTTAATGTTTAAAGAGATCATTACCCCAAACAAATCAAATAAAACCTTATTTTTCTTAGCACCCATTTTAACGATTGCGCCAGCATTTGCAGCATGGGCTGTGATTCCCTTTAATGCCGAATTGGTACTAGCAGATATCAATGCTGGTTTACTCTACGTCCTTGCAATGACATCAATTGCTGTCTATGGAGTAATCATCGCAGGCTGGGCTTCAAATTCAAAATATGCATTTTTAGGAAGTTTACGTTCTGCCGCACAAATAGTTTCCTATGAGATTGCAATGGGATTTACATTAGTGGGTGTTTTAATGTGCGCCAATAGCCTTAATTTGGGCGATATCGTAGAGGGGCAGAAGGGTGGTCTGCTGCAATGGTATATTTGGCCATTATTTCCCTTGCTCATTATCTATTTTATAAGCGCAGTTGCTGAAACAAATAGAGCACCCTTTGATGTTGCCGAGGGTGAGTCTGAAATTGTTGCTGGTTTCCACGTTGAGTATTCTGGTATGGCCTTTGCTGTCTTTTTTCTTGCAGAGTATGCAAATATGATTTTAGTTTCAATGCTCGCTGCATTAATGTTTTTGGGGGGCTGGCTTTCACCCGTTAGTTTTTTACCGGATGGCATACTATGGTTATTCTTTAAAGTTGGTATTTGTCTTTTTTTCTTTTTATGGTTTAGAGCAACTTTTCCAAGGTACCGTTACGACCAAATCATGAGGCTTGGTTGGAAAGTTTTTATTCCTATAACTTTAGTATGGATTATTTTCGTAGGTTTTATGATGCAAACACCATATAAAGGAATGTTTCACTAAATGAATATTAAAAAACAAATTATTGGTTTAATTAAGGGGCTTTCATTATACGAATTACTTCTTGGGCTTGGCTTAACTGGAAGGTATTTCTTTTCAAAAAAAGTAACAATTCAGTATCCTGAGGAGAAAACACCTCAATCACCGCGCTTTAGAGGCTTGCATGCACTTAGAAGATACCCCAATGGTGAGGAGCGTTGCATCGCATGCAAGCTATGTGAAGCTGTTTGCCCAGCAATGGCAATTACCATTGAATCTGAAATGCGTGAGGATAATACTCGACGAACAACAAGATATGACATTGATCTTACGAAATGCATTTTTTGTGGCTTTTGTGAGGAATCATGCCCTGTTGATTCAATTGTTGAAACAAGGATTCTTGATTATCACGGTGAAGAACGAGGTGATCTTTTGTACAACAAAGAAATGCTCCTTGAGGTTGGTGATCAGTATGAAAAAATAATTCAAGCAGATAGAGAAAAAGAGGCTAAGTATCGATAATGGAATTTCTTTTTTATTTTTTTTCCGCCGTTTTAATTTTTTCTGCATTGAAAGTTATTACGTCTCGTAACCCAGTTTTATCAGCCTTATTTTTGGTTCTTTCTTTTTTTAGTGCCGGGGGGATTTGGCTTCTTTTAGAAGCGGAATTTCTAGCAATTGCATTAGTTTTAGTTTACGTTGGGGCTGTCATGGTTCTATTTTTATTTGTTGTCATGATGCTAGATATTAATCTTGATCGACTTAAAGAAGGCTTTTGGGATTACATGCCAGTTGCATCCATTGTTGCACTAATTATGCTGCTTGAAATGATTCTTGTCCTTAACCATAGCTATTTTAAAGATATGAAGGTTAATAACGCTCTTTCAACAAGTAACACGGAGGCTCTTGGCCAAGTCTTATATACAGACTACGTTTTCCCTTTTGAGATAGCATCGATTATATTGCTTGTAGCCATTGTTGCTGCAATTTTACTAACATTACGAGGTATGAAAACTCACAAGAGCATTAATCCTGCGGATCAAATTAAGGTGCAAAGGAATCAACGTATCAAAATGATCAAAATGAAATCTGTGGAATTGGGTAAACAGAAAAAAAGATGATTACTCTTAGTCATTATTTAACTTTAGGTGCCCTTTTATTTTTAATTGGGGTTATTGGTATTTTTTTAAATAGGAAAAATATCATTACCTTACTTATGGCGATAGAGCTTATGTTGCTTGCAGTAAATATTAATTTTATTGCTTTTAGTCATTATCTTGGAGATTTAGCTGGACAAGTTTTTGTTTTCTTTATTTTAACTGTTGCAGCGGCAGAATCAGCGATTGGTCTAGCAATTATTATTGTTGTTTTTAGAAATAATCAATCAATTAACGTTGATGAATTAAACAGGCTGAAAGGGTAAGATGCAATTAATTCATGTATTTTCAATTGCCCCATTTGCAACGCTCTTTGCATCGATCATAGTAGGTCTTTTCGGAAAAAAATGTCCTAAAGTATTTAGCTACGCCTTGACGACCTTAGGTGTGGGCATAGCCTTTCTTATTTCAATTTATACACTTTACATAACTAGCCATGGGTTTCATGGAGAATTTACTCTCTATCAATGGCTTGCGACAGGAAGTTATAACTTTGAAATAGGCTTTATGATTGATAATTTGACAGCTTTAATGATGGTTATTGTAACGTTCGTGTCTCTTATGGTGCATATCTATAGCATTGGTTACATGAAACAAGACTCTGGTTTCAGTCGATTTTTTAGTTATATTTCCCTGTTTACTTTTGCGATGCTTATGCTGGTGATGAGTAATAATTTTTTACAACTTTTTTTTGGCTGGGAGGGAGTAGGACTGGTCTCATACCTTTTAATTGGTTTTTGGTATAAAAAACCAACCGCTATTCATGCAAATCTGAAGGCTTTTTTAGTTAATAGGGTTGGAGATATTGGTCTTTTAATGGGGGTTGGATTGATTCTTTTTTGGTTTGGATCTTTGGATTACCAAACAGTTTTTGATAGATCCGTCTCATTGGGAAATCAATCAATTTTTCTTTTCGGAGACTCGGCAGTTTCGTTGCTTTCTGTGATATGCATTTTATTATTCATTGGCGCGATGGGTAAGTCGGCTCAGATTCCTCTTCATGTTTGGCTACCTGACTCGATGGAGGGACCAACCCCCATATCAGCTTTAATTCATGCTGCGACTATGGTGACCGCAGGGATTTTTATGGTGTCCCGTCTTTCCCCATTATTTGAATTGTCAGATACAGCCCTCTCTTTTATTACAATAATTGGCGCATCCACTGCAATATTGATGGGCATAATGGGGGTTGTTCAAAATGACATTAAGAGAGTAATCGCATATTCAACTCTTTCTCAATTAGGGTTCATGACAGTTGCTCTTGGAGTTTCCGCATATTCTGTTGCGATTTTTCATTTAATGACACATGCCTTTTTTAAGGCACTACTTTTTTTAGCTGCTGGTTCAGTGATTATTGGAATGCATCATGATCAAGACATACGGCATATGGGTAATATCAAAAAATATATGCCTATCACATGGATAACATTCCTGTTGGGCTCACTTGCGCTTATTGGTACTCCTTTTTTCTCGGGCTTTTACTCTAAAGAGATGATTATTGAGGCAACAAAATATAGCCAAATTTTTGGTTCAGGTTTTGCCTATTGGATGTTAATTTTTGGCGTATTTTTTACCGCTCTTTACTCCACAAGACTTTATTTAATGGTTTTCCATGGAACAGAAAAATGGCGTACGTTAAAATTAAGAAATACGCATCATGGCTTAAATTCCCAACAGTCACCTCACGAGAGTCCATGGGTTATTACGCTGCCACTAATTCTTCTTACTATACCCTCGGTAATAATTGGATACTTATCTATTGACACCATACTTTTTAGTGATTTTTTCACAACATCTATTTTTATCAATGATGAAATTCATAAGAATTTTTCACAGATTAATAATCACTTTTCTAGCCCAATAAAAACGGGCTTACATGGATTTTTAACGCTTCCATTTTTCTTTATGATGCTGGGTATTATTGTCGCATGGTTTGTAAATTCTCAGATGTTTAAATCAAATATCACTCCAAAATTTGTTAGCTTTATTTCAAAGATACTAGAAAAAGGGTATGGATTTGATACGTTAAATGAAAAATATTTTGCCCGATGGTTAAGGGTCGCTGGCAATTTTTTATGGCTAAGGATCGATTTAAATCTAATAGATCGATACTTGGTTAATGGCCCAGCATATCTTATTAATCGCCTGGCTTTTAAATTAAAAAGCTTGCAATCAGGTTATATATATCACTATGCCTTTATTATGATTATTGGCTTATTTTTGTTAATGACTTTTTTTATTAAATTATAAGATGATTGCACCTCTATCTTTAGCCATATGGACCCCAATACTTTTTAGTATTATATTAATTGGTCTGGGAGGACTTTTACCAAAAAAATTGGGCCCAAATTTGGCGCTACTTGGAGGTTTTGTATCTTTCATTATTACTATCCCTGTCCTTATCGAATTTAACTATATAAGCCCATTATTTCAGTTCCAAGAATTTCACCACTGGATCCTGCCATACCGAATAAATTATCATCTTGGGGTCGATGGATTTTCTGTACCCTTAATATTGCTTACTAGCTTTATGACAATGATTGTCATATTTTTAACCCAAGATACGAATATAAAAAATTTAAATTATTATCATGGCGCTTTCTTGATGATGTCGGGATTGATGATAGGAGTATTCTCGTCTCTGGATGTGATTCTCTATTATATTTTTTGGGAGGCAATGCTAATTCCAATGTTTTTAATTATTGGAGTTTGGGGTGGCCCGAATAGAATTTATGCCACTATAAAGTTTTTTCTTTACACGGTATTAGGTTCTCTTTTAATGCTTGTCGCATTTATCTATCTTTTTTTCGAGGCTGGTAGCTTTTCTCTCATTGATTATTATCACCTTCCATTATCCTTGCCAATACAAATATTTCTTTTTGTTGCCTTTTTCATGGCCTTTGCGGTAAAAATTCCTATGTGGCCTGTCCATACGTGGCTTCCAGATGCGCATGTTGAAGCTCCTACTGGAGGTTCAGTGATTTTAGCGGCAATAATGCTTAAACTTGGCGGATATAGTTTTTTAAGGTTTGCGCTACCTATTACGCCGGATGCAGTGAGCTTCCTTCAACCAGCGTTAATAGTAATATCCCTAATTGCCATCGTTTATATTGCTATTATTGCCATGGCTCAAAAAGATATGAAAAAATTAATTGCATATTCCTCAATTTCACACATGGGTTTTGTTACATTGGGTATCTTTTTATTAACGCCAATGAGTGTTGAAGGAGCATACGTACAAATGATTTCTCATGGTTTTATTTCTGCCGCATTGTTTATTAGCATTGGCATTCTTTATGATCAAACACATACAAGAGAAATTCAAAACTATGGAGGGGTAATTAACAAAATGCCACTTTTTTCTGCTTTGGTAGTTTTTTTTGCCATGGCCAACTCAGGCTTACCCGGAACATCCGGCTTTGTCGGAGAATTTATGGTGATTATGGCAGCAGCCCAAGAAAATTTTTGGATAGCATTAACAGCTGCGATGACCCTTTTACTTGGCGCAGCATATTCACTTTGGATGGTGAAACGAGTTTTTTATGGAGAAGCAAAAAGCAAAGTGGTCTTAAAGTTAAAGGAAATTAACTTTAAACAAACATTTGTATTAGTTTCACTGGCTTTGCTTATTTTAATTCTAGGCCTATTTCCATTTTTAATTACAGATATTACTAATACTACTGCTGAGAATTTTATTCAATTTATGAACCGATCAAAGTTTCCAATTTTATGATTAATATTCCATTTCAACTAAGTGTAATTCTGCCTGAAATCATAATTGCGCTCTCAGCAATGTTCATCTTGCTTGTAGACTTGTATATTAAAGATCCAGAAAAAAAAATCATATATGCTCTTTCCCAGCTAAGTTTACTGGTGACTGCAATTATAATAGCCAAGCAAAGCTTGGAATCAACGCAAATTGTTTTTAATGGAATGTATATAAGCGATAACCTGGCAAGTTATCTAAAATTATTGAGTCTTATATCCTCCTCCATAGTATTTATTTATGCAAAACCCTTTCTTCAGAAAAGATCTCTATTGTCTGGTGAATATTTCTCGCTATCCCTCTTTTCTCTCCTTGGAATAATGCTGATGATCTCTGGAAATAATCTCTTGATCATTTATATGGGTTTGGAATTATTATCACTTTGCCTTTACGCCTTGGTTGCAATTAATCGAGACAATTTATTGGCAACTGAGGCTGCGATGAAATATTTCGTCCTCGGTGCACTTGCATCAGGTTTATTACTTTATGGAATGTCAATGATTTATGGAATTACCGGTTCTTTGGATTTGAATTACATTGCAAGTGAAATTAATCAAAGTAATATTTCGCCCTCAATTCTTGCCTTTGGCTTAGTTTTCATTGTTGTTGGAATAGCCTTTAAATTTGGTGCAGTTCCATTTCAAATGTGGGTCCCAGATATCTATCAAGGTGCCACATTGCCTATGACAATGATGATTAGTTCTGTTCCAAAATTTGCATCAGTTGCGTTGTTAATTCGCATACTTTTTCAGGGGTTAGAGAGCTCAGTTGAAGATTGGCAGCAGATGCTTTTAATTATGGCGCTTTTATCGATGTTGATTGGTAATATTGCTGCAATAGCTCAAACAAATATTAAACGGATGCTAGCATATTCAACAATTTCACATGTAGGATTTATCTTCTTTGGGTTTATGAGTGGAACGGTTAACGGTGTATCTGCCTCTTTATTTTATGTTACATGTTATGCGTTGATGTCACTGGCAGCTTTTGGGTCAATAATTATTTTATCCAACAAAGACAAAGACTTTGAATTAATAGATGACTTTAAAGGATTGAGTCATAGAAATCCAACAATTGCCTTTTTAATCATGTTGACCATGTTGAGTTTGGCTGGAATCCCTCCCACCGTTGGGTTTTATGCAAAATTTTCTGTTCTTCAAGCAGCTATAGATGCAAATATCATTTGGCCGACTATCATAGCTGTTATATTTGCTTTGATTGGTATGTACTATTACTTGAGGATTATTAAGATTATGTATTTTGATAAACCCTTATCCATGAAAAAAATAGTGGTTTCTAGGGAATCAGTAGCATTATTATTCATTAATAGCGGCAGTTTGTTGATCCTTGGATTGTCTCCAAAATATTTAATGAGCATTGCTGCTTTGGCTGCAAGCATGAGTATTTAATCATGACACAGCTTATATTAATTATTTTTTCATTTATTTTTGCTAATTTACCTTGGTATACATCTAATTTTTTAATATTTTTTCCAAAAAAAAATAAAACTCTTCCGCTGATGCTATTAGAAGTTTTAATTTTATATTTAATTTGGAGCATTTTTTTAATCTCGGTCGAGAAGCAAGTGGTTGGAAATGTTCACTCTCAAGATTGGGAGTTTTATACAATTACATTCTTTCTTTTTATTGTTTTCTCTTTTCCTGGATTTGTTTATAAAGTCATTTGGAAATAATGGCTAAATTATTAATTGTGGGGTATGGAAAAGTTGCTCACTCTATTGCATCTCTCATATCCAATGATTTTAAAGTTTTTGGCCTAAGGAGAAGTATTTATTCCCAAGAAGAAAATGTTGAATTAATTAAGTCCGATATTTTTAAAGATAAGCTTGATGAAATTTTTACAAAAATCAATCCAGATTTTGTATTGTATTCTGTCGCAGCAGATGAGCAATCTCCGGAGTCTTATGAGAATGCATATGTTAATGGTTTAAAAAAGGTTATTCAGGCCGCAGAAAAATGCCAATCTGTAAAGCACCTATTTTTTTTATCAAGTACGCGTGTTTATGGCCAAACAGTTAAAGATCGTATTTTTTCCGAAATAGACCCACCAACTCCAATTGACTTTGGGGGCCACTCATTGCTGAGGGGTGAAGAACTAACATATAAATCATCACTAACAACTACTATTATTCGTTTATCGGGCATCTATGGTTGTAATCGTAATTATTTAATTAGGATGGCATTGGATAGCAAATCATGGCCAGCTACCAATCGCTGGACCAATCGAATACATGAGAATGACGTGACACGATTTTTTCTATTCTTATTAAACTTGGTTAAAGAAAAACATATTATTGCGCCGCTTTATTTACTCACGGATGAAGAGCCTGCCCCTCTTTATGAGGTGCTCAACTGGATTAGAGAAAAATCTGGATTGAGCAAAATTGTGGTTAAAAATAATGATGTAATTGAGGGCAAAAGATTGAAATCAGGTTTAATAGATAAATTATCTTTCCAGTTAAAATATCCTAATTATATTTCTGGTTATGGCATGATATTAGAACATCTAAAATCAAAAAAAACATAAAGTTTGATTGATGGGCATGGCTGTTATAAAATGCCGCGTTGGTAGAGATTTAGGCGCGTAGCTCAGCTGGTTAGAGCACCACCTTGACATGGTGGGGGTCGTTGGTTCGAGTCCAATCGCGCCTACCAATTAAAAAAACAAAAAATATGCCAAAAATTACATTACCTGATGGATCAGAGAGATCATACAAAGAAGCTATATCTGTTGCTGATATTGCGCAAGATATTGGTGAAGGTCTAGCGCGTGCAGCAGTTGCTGGAAAAGTTGAAGATAATCTGGTTGATTTAAGTTATGTTATTGATCAAGATGTAAATTTATCCATCATTACTCCAAAAACTCCAGAAGGCCTTCAGATCATAAGGCATTCAACGGCACATTTATTAGCACACGCTGTCAAGGAGTTGTTCCCAGATGCTCAAGTAACTATTGGACCAGTTATTGATAATGGTTTTTATTATGATTTCTCCTATAAGCGCGCATTCACACCAGAGGATTTAGCTGCGATTGAAAAGAAAATGACAGAAATTGCCAGAGAAAACCTCACAGTTTCAAGGCAGGTCATGACAAGATCTAAAGCCATAACCTTTTTTAAGAAAATGGATGAGAATTATAAAGCCGAGATAATTACATCAATTCCTGATAATGAGGACTTGACCATATATTCACAAGGAAACTTTTCTGATTTGTGTCGTGGCCCACACGTACCGTCCACAGGAAAATTAAAGGTCTTTAGGTTAATGAAAGTTGCAGGGGCTTATTGGCGTGGAGACTCAAAAAATGAAATGCTGCAACGTGTTTATGGAACAGCATGGTCCTCAAAAGATGAATTAAACGAATATTTACAGCAAATTGAAGAGGCTGAAAAAAGAGATCATCGCAAACTTGGAAAACAACTTAATTTATTCCATATGCAAGATACATCGCCAGGGATGGTATTTTGGCATCCCAAAGGGTGGTCTATTTGGTTGGAAATTGAAAATTTTTTAAGAAAAATGTTCCAGGCATACGACTACCAAGAAATAAAAACCCCAGCTGTGCTCGATAAAAGCTTATGGGAAAGCTCGGGCCATTGGGAAAATTACCATGAAAATATGTTTACAACTTCATCGGAAAATAGAGATTATGCAGTAAAGCCAATGAACTGCCCTGGACATGTTCAAATTTTCAACAATACTTTGCACAGCTATCGAGAATTACCACTAAGATTGGCAGAGTTTGGCTCATGCCATCGTAACGAGCCTTCTGGTGCCTTGCATGGGTTAATGAGGGTGAGAGGCTTTACACAGGATGATGCACACATTTTTTGTACAGAAGATCAAATTAAAGAGGAAGTTAAAGTATTTAATGAAATGCTTTTTAGGGTGTATAAAGCATTTGGTTTCTCTGATGTCAGTATTATGTTGTCTACAAGACCAGAAAAAAGAGTTGGTTCAGACGAGGTTTGGGATAAAGCTGAAAATTCACTTGAGCTAGCTTTGAAGGAAACAGGCCTTGACTACACCCTTCAAGAGGGTGAGGGAGCTTTTTATGGCCCTAAAATTGAATACATACTTAAAGATAGTCTTGGGCGAATTTGGCAATGCGGCACTATACAGCTGGATTTTAATTTACCAACACGGCTTGCTGCTGAATATGTGGCCGAAGATAACTCACGCAAGGTTCCAGTCATGCTTCATCGAGCAATTGTTGGTTCAATGGAAAGATTTATTGGCATCTTAATTGAGCATTACGGCGGATCCATGCCGTTATGGTTAGCTCCCGTTCAGGTTGTTTTCATTAATATTTCAGATTCACACAAGGAATACACACTTGAACTAGTTGATTTATTTAGAAAAAAAGGGATTAGATGCGACTCAGACTTGAGAAATGAGAAGATTACCTATAAAATACGCGAACATAGCATTCAGCGTACTCCCTACATTGTTGTTTTGGGGGATCGTGAAATGTCTGCAAGACAAGTTGCCGTGCGAACTCAAAAAGGCGAAGACCTTGGAGCAATGTCTCTTGATAGTTTTTTGACAAAGTTATCAAAAGAGATTGAAAACAAGTCATAACCATAAAGTTGCACGGTTTAATTATTTTTAAAGAGGATAAATACTATAGCTCTAGATAAAGACGTTAGGATCAACAATGACATAACCACTCCTGAGATCCGATTGGTTGGCATAGATGGCGAGGCGCTAGGAATAGTATCTCTAACCGAAGCATTTGCTAAAGCTGAAGAGCTAGAAACTGATTTAGTAGAAATTGCACCAAAAGCAGTCCCTCCGGTTTGTCGTTTAATGGATTATGGCAAGTTTAAATATGCGCAAAGCAAGAAGATGCATGAAGCGCGGATGAAGCAAAAAAATGTCAAAGTGAAAGAAGTAAAGTTTCGACCGGGTACGGATGATGGTGATTACAAGGTTAAATTAAGAAATTTAGTCAGTTTTTTAACTGACGGTGACAAGACAAAAGTAACCCTAAGGTTTAGGGGCAGAGAGATTGCTCATCAACAATTGGGTATGGCCCTTTTGAAAAGAGTTGAGGCAGATTTAGAAGAGTATGGTGTGGTAGAACAATTTCCAAAAATGGAAGGTAGGCAAATGGTAATGGTTTTATCACCTAACAAAAATCCCAAAAAGGCTAAAGTTAAAGCTGTGGAAGAGGTGTTGATTGATAACGCAGAAAATACTGAGACTTAAGAGGTTTTAAATTAGCGATAAGGCTTAAGGCATGCCGATGCGCTTTTAATAATAAGGAGAAAAAAATGCCCAAAATGAAAACCAAAAGTGGAGCAAAAAAACGCTTCAAATTCTTAGGTAGCGGAGCGGTCAAAAGAACGCATTCGCATCTTCGTCATATCCTTACCAAAAAGACAACGAAACAAAAGCGTAATCTTCGAGGTACAGAAATTATTTCATCAACTGACATCAAGCGCGTTCGTCAGATGATGCCAACACAATAGGGGAGATAGAAGATGTCAAGAGTTAAACGCGGAGTCACCGCAAGAGCCAAACATAAAAAAGTTCTAACCGCTGCTAAAGGATTCAGAGGCCGCAGAAAAAATGTTTATCGTGTAGCAAAACAAGCTGTTATGAAAGCTGCTGTTTATGCTTACCGTGATCGCAGGCAAAGAAAGCGCCAATTCAGAGTGCTATGGATAGCACGTATTAATGCTGGCGCAAGAGAGTGTGGCTTAACTTACAGTAGATTTATGAATGGCTTAAAAAGAGCCTCTGTAGAAGTTGACAGAAAAGTACTAGCTGATTTGGCTGTTTTCGATAAACCCGCTTTTGAAAAGTTTGTTGAAATTGCTAAATCAAATTTGGCAACGGCTTAGATAATAGATAAGTGGCTTAGGCCACTTATTTAAAAATATGGATCATCTAAAGGACCTTATTAATCAGGCGCAGAGTGATTTTTCTTTATGCAAATCCCTCTCCGATCTTGATCATGCCAAAGCAAAATTTATTGGTAAATCAGGAGCCATAACTGATGCAATGCGTCAACTCTCCTCAATTCCAAAAGAAGAAAAACCAAAAGTAGGCGCTGAAATTAACAGCATCAAGCAAGCAATCGAGGCCTTGTTAGCAGTCAGAAAAGATGAGATTCAATCAGAAGCAATGGAGTCTCAGCTTAAAAGTGAACTTATTGACGTTACATTGCCTGGAACAAAACAATCAACTGGTTCCCTGCATCCAATTTCAATAACTTTACAAAGAGTCGAAACATTATTTCGATCAATTGGGTTTGATATTGCGACTGGTCCAGAAATTGAGGACGATTATCATAATTTTACTGCTTTAAATATTCCAGAGTCCCACCCGGCAAGAGCAATGCACGATACTTTTTATATCGGCCATCATGTTCTTAGAACGCATACCTCACCAGTGCAAGTTAGATATATGAAAACAAATCAACCGCCATTGAAAATAATCTCACCTGGACGCGTTTATCGTGTTGATTCCGATGCAACTCATTCCCCAATGTTTCATCAGGTAGAGGGTTTGTGGATTGACGAAAAAGCAAGTTTCGCCAATCTTAAGGGGCTATTACAGGATTTTCTTCAATCTTTTTTTGAGGATGATAATTTAACAATTCGATTTCGCCCATCATTTTTTCCTTTTACCGAACCATCTGCTGAGATTGATATGAGTTGGAATGGTGGTTGGTTAGAAATAGGTGGATGCGGTATGGTGCACCCTGAAGTTCTAAAGCAGGTAGACATCAATTATGATAAATTTCAAGGATTTGCATTTGGCTTAGGGGTTGAAAGATTGGCCATGCTACGCTTTGGTATTAACGACTTACGTCCATTTTTTAATAATGATTTACGTTTTCTAAAGCAATTTATAAGGTAGAGAATGCAATTTTCAAAAACATGGCTACAAACTTTCTTTGCTAAATCGTTAGATGATTATGATTTAAGTTACTTATTAACGATGGCTGGGTTAGAGGTAGATGAGGTTTTAAACCTAGACACACTTTCTGATCAAATTATAGTTGGAGAAATTGTCGGCATTGAAAAACACCCGAATGCAGACAAGTTAAATATATGCGAAGTAAATATTGGCCAGAAGAATTCTTTGCAAATAGTCTGTGGGGCCCCAAATGCCAGAAAAGGGATCAAGATACCATGCGCTTTAGTAGGTGCAAAACTTCCAGAATTTGAGATAAAAAAAGCTAAATTAAGAGGGGTTGATTCTTTTGGCATGCTTTGCTCAGCAAGAGAAATAGGGTTGCAGTCTGACGAGAATGACGGTCTCTATGAGTTAAGTCAAAATCTTGAGGTTGGTTTGACGATTAAAGAGGCCTTATCTCTTACAGATAAAGTTTATACGCTCTCAATAACACCAAATCGAGGTGATTGTCTAAGCATGTTGGGTATTGCTAGAGAAATTTCAGCCCAAACAAAATTAAATGTAAACAATATGACTGTTCCTGAAACATCTCATAAATTTAATAACTCACAAAAAGTACTGATAGAGGAAAAAAATGCTTGCCCGAGGTACTGTGGAATTCAGATTAAAAATATTAACAACACTGGAAAGCTTCCTCAATGGATGATTTCATACCTTGAAAGAGGAGGGATTGGTTCAATCAATCCTGTGGTTGATATTACAAATTTTGTTATGCTTGAGCAAGGCCAGCCTTTGCATGCTTTTGACCAAAAAAAAATCAATGGAGATATTTATGTCCGTCGAGCAAAAAAAGGTGAGTCTTTAATGCTTTTAAATGAGCAAAAAATTGATTTCATGGGCCCAGAATTGTTAATAGCTGATAATGATAGCCCACTTGCTTTGGCGGGTATTATTGGCGGAATTGAATCATCAATTACCCCAGAAACTAGTGAAGTTTTTTTAGAAAGCGCATTCTTCCAACCAGAAGAAATAGCTGGACGAGCACGTTCCTTTGCTTTGAATACTGATTCATCTCACCGTTTTGAGCGCGGCGTTGATTACAACAATACCCTTAGAGCGATATACCGAGCAGTTAATCTAATTGAAGAGTTTTGTGGTGGCGAGCATTCTGATGCCATAGACCTTGTTGATAAATTGCCGACACGTCATTTAATTAAATTAAGATTAACAAAGATTAATAAAATCTTAGGTATTGATATAAAAGAGTTGGAGGTTGAGGATATTCTTAAGCGACTTAACCTAAGTTTCTCAAAAAAGGAAGATCATTTTGAAGTAACCGCACCGTCATATCGATTTGATTTGAATATAGAGGCTGACTTAATTGAGGAAGTTATTCGCTTGTTCGGCTACAACAATATTCCTGCAATTACTCCGCAGTCAACATCATCCATAACCAAAACCTCAGCTATTAATAAAAACCTTGATGAAATAAAGTTACATTTCTCAAACCTTGGTTACAACGAAGTTGTAACTTATAGTTTTATTGATAATGAAAGCGAAGAGAAATTACATGAAAATAAAACTATCATTGAGCTGAATAATCCTATTGCATCACAAATGAATTCCATGCGATCAAAGTTGTGGGCAAGTCACTTAGAAACCCTCACTTATAATGTTAATCGTAATCAATCACAGGTACGAATTTTTGAGATAGCCTCTACTTACCATAAGCATAATAATGAGATTGTTGAGGAGCAAATGGTTTCCGGATTAGCTTACGGTAGTAAATATCCAGAGCAATGGTCAGAAGAAAAAAAATCAATAAATTTCTATAATATTAAAGGAGATATAGAATTAATCTCATGTAATTTATTAGATATTCTTTCACCAAAATCTAGTATACCAACCGCACTTCACCCTGGACAAACTGGCGAAATTTTTAGAGAGGGAAACCATGTTGGGTGGCTAGGTCAATTACATCCAGCTTGGCAGCAAAAATATAGCCTAGATGATAAAGCATATCTCTTTGAATTAAAAATTAATTCTATAAATAAAAGTGAATTCAATGCGATTGAATTACCAAGCAAACTTATGCCAATAAGAAGAGATATTTCTGTTTTAATTGATAAAAATATCCCGGTTGCCAGTGTTACAGACGAAGTTAAATCGCAAGCTATTAAGTGGTTAGTTGACTTCTACCCCTTTGATATCTATGAGGGAAAAGGTATAGAAAATAATAAAAAAAGTATTGCATTTCTTATACTTATGCAAGATACTTACAAAACACTTGAAGATAACGATGTGAATAAAATCGTTGATCAAGTGTTAAATATTCTTCAAAGTAAATTTAGTGCAACACTGCGTTGATTTTGGATAGATACTTATGACGTTAACAAAAGCAGAACTTGCTGAGGTCTTATTTGATGAAGTAGGTCTTAATAAGAGCGAAGCCAAGGAAATGGTTGAGGCCTTTTTTGAAGAGATTCGATTGGCGTTGGAGAATGGCGAAAGTGTAAAACTCTCGGGATTTGGTAATTTTGAATTGAGAACTAAATCTGAACGTCCTGGAAGAAATCCGAAAACTGGCGAAGAAATACCAATCAAAGCGCGTCGTGTTGTCACTTTTCACTCAAGTCAAAAATTAAAAACTGGTGTAGAAGAGAAGACAACTGGAAAACAAGCATAAAAAAGTTTTACCGCTTGTCCCCACTAAACGCTATTTTGCAATTGGTGAGGTTAGCGTTTTATGTGATTTAAAGCCACATGTGCTCAGATATTGGGAGCAAGAGTTTCCACAGTTACAGCCCTCAAAACGCAAAGGTAACCGTCGCTATTATCAACAAGCCGAAGTTTTGTTGATTCGAAAAATAAGGGAGCTCTTATATTTTGAAGGATTCACAATACAAGGAGCAAAAGCTAAGCTGACTGATAGGAAATTTGTTAAAGATGCAACCTCAGAGGAGGCGATTCAAAAAGCCCAGGCTGAACTCCCCTTGGAGTCAGATAATCAACTCTCTGTGGCTACTGAAAATTTATCAAATTTTAAAAGCCAGTTGCATGATGTTTTAAAAATTCTCAAATAATACTCGGGGCGTAGCGCAGCCTGGTAGCGTACTTGCATGGGGTGCAAGGGGTCGTGAGTTCGAATCTCACCGCTCCGACCAATTATTTTTCCTTATAGGTTATTCAATATCTCTCAAAAATAATGCTTTAAACAAGATAAGCTTGATTTATTTTAAATTATCCCCATTTATTTACTAACTTTTGAAGGAGTAAATAATGAGATTTGATAAATTAACAACAAAATTTCAACAGGCTTTTGCGGAAGCGCAAACACTCGCTAACGTGAACAATAATACGTCTATTGAGTCATTTCATTTGCTACTTGCGCTTATCAATGATGCGCAAGACGATACAATTTCCATTTTGACTGCCGCTGGCTCCAACGTACACAAACTAAAACAAACAATTACTGCTGAGATAGAAAATTTACCAAAAGGTAGAAATGAGAATGGTGAGATAAGTATCTCAAGAGACTTGAATAATCTCTTAAATATTACCGAGAAGAATGCACTTAAGCACAATGATAGTTTTATTGCTCCAGAGATGTTTTTATTAGCATTAATTGACGACAAGAATATTGGAGGCAAATTACTTCGTGAGTCAGGTTGTGATAAATCCCTCATTGAGCGGGCTGTTTTATCTGTCAGAAAACATCAAACTGTTGACTCACAAGACGCCGATGGCCAACGGCAAGCTCTAGACAAATACACAATAGATTTAACAGAAAGAGCGAGCCATGGAAAACTTGACCCCGTGATTGGTCGTGATGATGAGATAAGAAGAACAATTCAGGTTTTACAAAGAAGGAGCAAGAATAACCCGGTTTTAATTGGTGAGCCTGGAGTAGGAAAGACTGCAATTGTTGAGGGCTTAGCTCAACGTATCATCAACGGTGAAGTTCCTGAAACATTAAAAAATAAAAAAGTGCTTTCATTAGATATGGCTGCTCTTCTAGCAGGAGCGAAATATAGGGGTGAATTTGAGGAGAGATTAAAGGCGGTGTTAAAAGAAATTTCAGCACATGATGGTCAAATTATTCTTTTTATTGATGAAATCCACACTATGGTTGGAGCTGGAAAAGCAGAGGGATCGATTGATGCTGGCAACATGTTAAAACCCGCACTCGCAAGAGGAGAGCTGCATTGTGTTGGCGCTACAACTTTAAATGAGTATAGACAGCATGTTGAAAAAGATGCCGCACTAGAGCGTCGTTTTCAAAAGGTGTTGGTTGATGAGCCCTCAGTTGAGGCCACCATAGCCATTTTAAGAGGTTTACAAGAAAAATACGAAATTCACCATAATGTTGAAATTACTGATCCGGCAATTGTGGCTGCAGCTGAACTATCTCACCGTTACATCACAGATAGATTCTTGCCTGATAAAGCTATTGACTTAATCGATGAGGCAGCATCAAAAGTGAAAATGGAGATCGATTCTAAGCCCGAAGTATTGGATAAATTAGAGAGAAGACTCATACAACTTAAAATTGAGAGAGAGGCAGTGCGGAAAGAGAAAGATGAGGCATCACAAAAAAGGATGGCCGCAATTGAACAAGAGATATTAATTAATGAAAGAGAATTCAGTGACTTAGAGTCGATTTGGAAATCAGAAAAAATAATCCTCAGCGGTGCACGAGATTTGAAAGAAAAAATCGAGCAATTAAAATTTAAAATAGAAGAAGCCAAGCGTTTGGGCGATTGGCAGAAGGTTTCAGAAATACAGTATGGAGAGTTACCAAAATTAGAGGACCAGCTTAAGGAGGCATCGAAAAATGAGAAAAGAAAAAAAGAAAAGCCCCGTATGCTCATAACGGAGGTAGGTACAAACGAAATTGCCGAGGTGGTTAGTAGATCCACAGGAATACCCGTAGCTAAAATGATGCAGGGTGAGAGAGATAAGTTAATGAATATTGAGAGTAAACTTCATCATCGAGTTGTCGGTCAAGATGAGGCTGTAACTACCATTTCTGATGCTATTCGGCGCTCACGTTCAGGTTTAAGCGAGCCTAACAAGCCTTACGGCTCCTTTCTGTTCTTGGGGCCAACAGGCGTTGGAAAAACTGAATTAAGTAAAGCATTGGCAGAGTTTTTATTTGACTCTGAGGATCATTTGATTCGAATTGATATGAGTGAGTTTATGGAAAAACACACAGTATCTCGTCTAATTGGAGCTCCTCCTGGATATATTGGCTATGATGAGGGTGGCTATTTAACTGAGGCAGTTAGGAGAAAACCTTACAGTGTTATTTTATTGGACGAAGTTGAAAAAGCACACCCAGATGTCTTTAATATTTTACTGCAAGTTTTAGATGATGGAAGATTGACAGACGGCCAAGGTAGAACGGTTGATTTTAAAAATACAGTGATTATTATGACCTCAAACTTAGCCTCTCAAATGATTCAAGATAAAGCAAATGAGGATTATCAAATTTTGAAACTTGCAGTGATGGGTGAGGTTAAAAATTACTTTAAGCCAGAGTTTATTAATCGTATTGATGAGGTGGTGGTATTTCATGCGCTAGCTGAGAAAAATATCCAGTCAATTGCAAATATCCAGCTCGATCGCCTTCGCAATCGACTTTTATCAATGGAAATGAAAATTGAATTTACAGAAGAGGCTATCAAGCAAGTTGCACAAGCCGGTTTTGATATGGTATACGGAGCTCGTCCTCTGAAACGCGCAATACAATCGGAGATTGAAAATCCACTTGCAAAGAAAATTCTCAATGGAGAGTTTTCTGGAAAGGACAATATTCAGGTGAACTTCGATAAAAACAAATTCACTTTTGAAAAAATTTAATTTCTATAAAAATTCTTTCATTCTGCTATGCTCTTAAATGAGAGGAGGTTAAGTGAAAGCCATTATTTTTGATACTGAAACGACAGGGCGCAAAAATCCAGTCATTATTGAGGGTGCCTGGTTAGAACTTAAGAGCATATTGCCATACCAGACGGGAGAGAGTTTTTGCCAAAGATATAACCCTGAAAAACCTATTGAGTTAGGTGCTTTAGCCACACATCATATTTATGATGAAGAGCTTAAAGATTGCCCTTTACATAGCGAGTTTTCAATTCCATCAAGCGTGGAATATATTATTGGACATAATATTGATTATGATTGGAATGTGGCTGGTAACCCCAATATTAAGCGTATCTGTACTTTGGCTCTTGCTAGGAGAACTTGGACTGACTTGGATGCTTATTCTCAAAGTGCACTTTTTTATTTTTTAGAGCGTGATAAAGCTCGTGATGTTTTGAAAAATGCTCATTCGGCTTCAACGGATGTTGAGATTTGCTCAGCTATTCTTAAAGCTATTTGTGAAAAGCAAAATATAGATTCGCTTGAGAGTTTATGGCAGGTGAGTGAAAAAGCACGAATACCAGTCATTATGCCCTTTGGAAAGCATAAAGGGCTTGCGATAAGTGAAATTCCTCAAGATTATAAAAGATGGCTTGTCAGTCAAACCGACCTGGACCCATATTTGGTAAAAGCCCTTACGCAATAATGGAATTAATTAGGATTTCAAAGTTATTATCAGAGAAGGGCTTATGCTCCAGAAGAGAAGCAGACCGATATATCGAGGCAGGATGGGTTACTGTTGATGGTAAAGTGGTTAAAGAACTGGGCACTCGCGCTAGAAGAGATCAAAAAGTTGAATTAAATCAACAGGCTAAAAAAATACAATCATCTAAAATTACCATAATTTTGAATAAACCCGTTGGCTATATCTCCCATCTAGATGACGAAAAAAAATTCAAGCCTGCATCAAGTTTAGTCACGTATGAAAATTTCCATGGAAATGATTACCCTAAAAAATTTAATATTGATACTTTGGCCCCAGCTGGTCGTCTTGATATTGATTCAACCGGGCTCTTGGTTCTAACTCAAGATGGAATAATTGCCAGAAATATAATTGGCGAGAATATCGTTATCGAGAAAGAGTATTTAGTTCGGGTTGAGGGTAATTTATCTGAAAGTGGTATGGAATTACTAAATCATGGACTAATTCTTGATGGATATAAGCTAAAACAAGCGAAGGTCTTTTGGCAAAATGATGAACAATTAAGCTTTACTTTGATTGAAGGCAGAAATCGACAAATAAGAAGAATGTGTGAGCAAGTTGGTCTAAAAGTTATAAATTTGAAGCGTGTACGAATCGGCAATGTGAAGTTATCTAATCTACCCTTGGGTAAATGGCGTTTATTGGGACAAAATGAAAATTTTTAACATTATAAAAATAAGCTAAACTAGTGTTTGATGCCTTATTTCATAATTTTTTGCTTGTTTTATAATTTTAATCTCTTTGCCAAAGATCACTCCTTCAAAGACTTTACTGAGGCGAATTTCTTTGCTCCAATCGATGAAGATTATTTAAAGCTCAAAGCTGTTTGCAGGCAAAACTATGATGATAAAAATAGAAAAAAATATTTTGAAATTTTGTTCTACAGCAACCAAAATCACGTGTTTGATTTAAACAAGCATTTTCGAGCCTATGAGCTTGGCCACCAAAATCTCAAGCGACCCTTTTACTCTTTTACCGTTAGGAACTGGTTTCATGCCTTAGCGATTAAAACCAAGAATGTTAACTTTATCTCTAATACTTCACAATTAACCAAACGTCGTAATGAAATAATTCCAGAAAAACTCTTTGAAGATATATTGGGCGATGGCGAATTTACCCTATATTTTCATTACCTCATGGATAACACAAAAAGCTCAGGTAATTTTCAAGTCATCAATCAAGAGATTGTTCGAAAATGTTTTGATTAATGGAATTTTTATTATCTTTCTCTGCTAAAGAACTTCTCACTGCAACCTTAATTTTTTTTGGTGCAATTATTTATTCTTCAGTTGGTCATGGGGGTGCCTCCTCATATATAGCTATTATGACCCTACTTGGAACGCCTGTTAGCTTAATTAAACCTATAGGGTTAACGCTTAATGTTATTGTCTCATCAATCGCCTCTTTTCGTTTTATCCAAAACAAATTTTTTAATTTTCAGGTTTTCTTGCCCATTATATTTGGGTCTGTACCTGCTGCTTTCATAGGGGGCTACATAAATTTGCCGGAAAATCTTTATCGACCTCTACTTGGCTTTGTTTTATTAATTGCTGGTTTGCAACTTATATTTAATTTTTTTAAGACGAGCGCAAAAGGCCAAAAAAGAGTAAACCCTATGCTTGCCTTTTTTACTGGAATTATAATTGGCTTTATTTCAGGGCTAACTGGAACGGGAGGAGGTATTTTTTTATCACCAATAATTGTTTTAATGCGTTGGACAACCGTTAAAGCCGCCTCAGGTACGGCAGCAGGATTTATTCTTCTAAACTCTATTGCTGGCTTGTTAGGTAATCTGTCCTCCGTAAATTCTTTACCCCCCGTCGTTTTTTTATTTTCCATTTCAGTTTTTATTGGCGTAATGATTGGAACTCAGTTAGGGATCAAGCATCTTAACCCTGTCGGCCTAAGAAAAGTTTTGGGCATTGTGCTAATTATTGCAGCTTGGAAATTTATCTTAACTTAAATTATGTACAGTAAATACAAACATTTTTTTTGGCTGTTTTTTTGTATAGGGTTCTTCTTATCTATTTTCCTTGTTTTTAATGAGTATTTTTCAAACCAGATATTTGTTCAACGTTATGATGCTGAGGTAAGAAAATGCGTAAATGAGAACAAGCTTTGCGATATTGAGGTGCTTAAATTAAGAACTATGGATTTAGACGCAAACCAAAAGAAAATTCTTGAGCTCGGTGATTTAATAGATCATCACGTATTTTTTTATTGGAATATATTACGTATATTTGGGCTGTTTATTCTTGTTGGGATTAGCCCCTTTATTTATGTTTGGATAAAGCAACAAGTTACTAAATCTAGATATTAATATCTTTTGAAAATTTATTACCTTTGGTATCAGCTGCGTTTAAAACAACATTCCCATTAATTTTCTTAGGTAGCTGAATTTTCAGGTAAGGGTCTTGGCTGATTGAGATTTTGTTTTGAACTGCCAAAATTACCTCGTTATCATGAAGGAATATCATGTCTCTAACAATCCATTCAGGAATGTAACCACCAGATGCTAGGTCGCGTTGCAGTCCAGTAAAGTTTGGATGTTTAATTCGTGTTACCAAAAAGTCTTCTTTAGATTTCATTAAAATTTTGCCAAGATCAGCAGTCAATTCTGGGTCGTGCACATCCATGTAACCACTGCATCCACCTGAGGCGCGTATCTGTTGGTAACTCATGTAAAGATTCCCTTGGGTATCTTCAGCAACAGCTCGAACAAAGGAGTCAGTTTCCATTCTAATGCGTGTGGAAATATTTAAATTTTGTGTTTTTTCAGTTAGAAAATAAGTTGCGGCATGTTGAGCAGGGTTTGCATCAATAATTAAAAATACATGTTTGATGGTGATATCACTAGGCGAATTAATTTCAACTTTAACAGGAACTTGTGCGCCACTTGAAGCACGTTTTGGACCTGAAAGTTTTACAAAATCTGCATCTACAATAATCCTATCTTGAAACATTTTTTCTTTGACGAAGGGCCAAAGCTCTGGATTTGCCTCAGCAAGCAAATTCAGCGAAAATGTTAGCAAAAAAAGGAAACTTACTTTTTTAAAAAAATTCACAGGAATATACCTCTTTTTTATGTCTAATTTATTACAATTTAACAATAATGTCCACTTTTCAGCTATTTAAATTCTTACTACTTTTTAAGATTTTTCTCTGTCTCGGAGCTGTAGCGGATGAATTGTCCAAAAATGCTTTGGAGGGAGAGCCTGATCAGCAATTTCGATTTGCGCAATTACTCATCGAAGACGATCTAAACACGGCAAAAGATTTATTAGAAGTTGCGTCTTATCAAAATCATATTAAGAGTCAAAAATATTTACTAAGTTACCTCAAGAAGGATGACTTTCGTATTCATTTATTTATCGATAACGTAAAAAAATATGAACCTGTTTTAGAGAAGATATACTCAGCAGAGGGCTTAAAAGAACTCAGGAGAGTTGGCAATTCTGGCGATATAGAAACACAATACCTTTTTTGGTTTTTGTACGTTAACGACATGGGTGTAGGCAAAGCTGAAGCCTACACTTGGCTTAAACAGGCTGCTGGAAACGATCACCCTGAGGCTTTATTTAACTTAGGCTTGCTCTATTACTATGGTTATATAGTGCCAAAAGAAACTCCCAGAGCTTACAAGTTAATTCAAAAATCCTCCAAACTAGGTTCACCCTTTGCTAGCGCTCTACTGAAAAATAAGGTTTTAATTTTTTAGCTCTTAAATTTTCTTACAAGATTGACATACCGTAATAAAATTGTCATATTTGAACTATTAAGTTAAATAAACCTTAATGAATTGTTGTTTTGCAATATATTTGCATTTTTTTTTACTAACAGGGGAGTATGTAAATGAAGAAGACTTTACTTGCAACATTTATGGGGGCGTTTTTATTTGGTTGCGCAACACCTGAGCCAGAGCCCGCAGAGGAATTCCACCCAACTGACGCATTATTAATTGGTGGTAACGGTGGCTTTAACCCATCAGCGGAAGAGGGCGGGGCTGACCTTGGTGATTTAGACGCGCCAGCTGCACCGGAAAAAGAATTCCACCCAACCGACGCATTATTAATTGGTGGTAACGGTGGCTTTAACCCATCAGCGGAAGAGGGTGGAGCAGATTTAGGAGATTACTAATTTTCAATTTTCTCCTTTTATGATTAAAAATTACTTCAATTATTATTTATAAACGAACGGGAGAAAATGATGAAAAAATTAGTTTTTGTTAGTTTCGTATCTGGATTATTTGCATCATCAGCCTTATTCGCTGATGATGCTTTTCATCCAACAGACGCTCTATTGATTGGTGGTAACGGTGGCTTTAATCCTGCAGCAGACGATGGTGGTGCTGATTTGGGTGATTATGCAAGTGAAGCTGCTCCCGCAACAGCTTTTCATCCAACAGATGCTCTATTGATTGGTGGTAACGGTGGCTTTAATCCTGCAGCAGACGATGGTGGTGCTGATTTGGGCGGCTATTAAAATTCTTATAGTATCCATCTGACCGAGCTCATGTGAGCTCGGTTTTTTTTAAATTCCTTAATGATTTTCTTTAGCCCATCTTCATGCTCATCTTCATGGCTATTTTTTAGGATGAGCCTAGTATATTTAATGTAAATCTCAAGTTGAACCTTTGTTGCTACTTGTAGTAACATCTTCAATGATCTGGTTTATGTTTAATGAACTTTATTTAACATAAACAAGGAGAAATACTATGTGGACACAACCTACAGCAACTGAAATGCGTTTTGGTTTTGAAGTAACTATGTACGTTTGCAATCGTTAATTTTTAATGAAATTAAAAGCTTGTAAAAATACAGAAATTACTGATTGGCTTTTCCACGGATGGCGATGTACTTGCCCGATGTGTTCAGCCAAGTCTATTAATTAATTTTTTTTTAGGAGAAACATTATGTGGACTAAACCTGCAGCTACAGAAATGCGTTTTGGTTTTGAAGTAACCATGTACGTAATGAACAAGTAATTCATTTGTTCTATGAGAAAGCCCGACTTGTTCGGGCTTTTTTTATATATATAATCACTATAATGAAAATTCTCCTTTTTGTTCTTTTAATACCTCTTTGCACCAATGCTATTGCCAATGAAAATTGGACATTAATTCATGAGGATAAAGCCACTAAAACTACATTTTATGTGAAACTAGATAACTTTAAACTTTTTGAAAATAAGGTTCGTATGTGGGTGATGGAGAGTTTTGCTACGCCTCAAAAAGTTAAAAAATTAGAATATAGCTCTTTAAAAAGTCTAATTCAGCTTGATTGTGGGGCAAAAAAATTGCGTTATATGGCCTATTCACTTTATAAGAATAAAAAAGCACAAGGGGTATCTATTTATAATAAAGGGGTGCCATCAGAGTGGCTGAGCGTTAACTCAAATACCATTAACTCAGCTTATATGAATATTGCATGCGAGGAAGCAAAAGCTAGTTAACAAAAATTGTAATTTTCTCTGATATAACTGCTGGATCATGAGGAATATGATGATGATCCCCCAATATTAGCTGCAGTGTATGCTTCCCCGGAGGTAATTGGATTGTTGTTTCCGTTTGACCTTTGCCAAAATGGATATGATTTTTATCACTGGGAATCGGACGATCAAGTGAAGGAAGGTTATCTAAGTTAATCAACAAATGATGATGTCCCGTTTGCGCATATTTTATGCCAGCAGGTGCAACACCCATGTTTTTTAGACCAAAAATAATTTTTATTGGATTGCTTATAGTTGCATTATTTTGGGGTGCAATGATATATAGCGCAGCATTTTTTGGTGCTGGTGTTTTTTCCATGGCGTATGCTAAAGAAATAAATAGAGCATTAAAGCTTAAGAGCAATATTAAAATTAGTTTTTTCATTAGAAGGGTAAATTCTCTTTCTCAATATAAGTCGACAAACAATCTTTAAATTCGTCTTGTATTTTTTTTAAATTCTCGTCTGTGTCCGCCTCAAACCTCAGAACAATGACGGGAGTAGTGTTAGATGCCCTCATAAGGCCAAAGCCATACTCATACTCAACTCTCAGTCCATCAATTTTATTTATACTTTGAGCTCGGGGGAAGATGGCCTGATCTTGTAGGGTCTTGATTAATGAGTGCTGCTGCCCTTCATCAAGGGCGATATTTAATTCAGGCGTACTAAACCCCTTAGGTAAAGATTCTAGTATCAATGAAGGATCTTTATGAGCACTCAAAATTTCGATCAGTCTTGCAGCAGCGTAAAGTGCATCATCAAAACCATACCATCTATCATTAAAAAAAGTGTGGCCACTCATCTCTCCGGCAAGAGCAGCATTTATTTCTTTCATTTTCATTTTAATATGAGAATGACCTGTTTTCCAGATGAATGGCTTTCCACCTCTAGAGCTAATCCAGTCAAATAGGTATCGAGTTGATTTGACATCAAAAATAATAGTAGCCCCGGGATTTTCATCAAGAACAGCTTCAGCAAATAATAAAAGCTGCCTATCTGGGTAGATAATTTCACCTGATTTGGTCACTACGCCTAAACGATCAGCATCGCCATCGAAGGCCAATCCAAACTCACTGTCTGTCTTCTTCACATTTTCAATTAAACTGGTAAGATTTTTGGGATTTGATGGGTCAGGATGGTGATTGGGAAATCTGCCATCAACCACACAAAATAAATTTTCAGTTTGCACTCCGAGTTGTTGGAAAAGCTCTACTGCGCAGACACCAGCTGCACCATTCCCACA
The DNA here is from genome assembly GCA_016778465.1 of Methylophilaceae bacterium. Classification (GTDB taxonomy): domain Bacteria; phylum Pseudomonadota; class Gammaproteobacteria; order Burkholderiales; family Methylophilaceae; genus BACL14. Next base: position 16,568 of record JADHPM010000006.1, on the reverse strand, counting down.
ATCTATTGAAATTTTTATAGGGCGTTTAATTTTAATATTACTGGTAATTGCTTTGAGATAGGCCGTTTTTATATCTGCTTTTTCGAGTTTTCCCGCACCACAACGAAAATCTTTTTTGCAAATACGCTGATAAAGGTCTTGTATATCTTTAGAGGTTAATGTTCCTTCGTTGATAACGGTTTTAAAACCATTGTAATTTGGTGGGTTATGACTACCCGTTATCATTACACCTGTTTTGGTATTAAGGTGAAAATTACTAAAATACAGCATAGGTGTTGCAACAAGACCGATGTCAATTACGTCAATACCTGTAGAAAGGAGCCCTGTAATTAGCGCCTCTGATAACTTTGGGCTAGAAAGTCTGCCATCACGACCGACACATATAGTCCCTTGATTTTCTTCAAGTGCCAGGGTGCCAATTGCTTTACCTATTAAGTTGACAGTCTCTTTATCGAGTGATCTATCTACAATTCCACGTATGTCATAAGCGCGAAAAATATTTTTATCAATCGCATTACTCATACTCATCTATCCAAGCAAGTTGAATTGCTTCTAGAATACGTTCCCCACATTTATTTGGGTCATCACTAAAGCCCTCTAACTCGATAACCCACTTCATAAGATCGGTAAACCTAATGGTTTTCGGATCAACATCTGGTTTAAGGTCGTAAAGCCTTTCAGCGATTTCTTGCGTATCAGTCCATTGCATAACTTAAATTTAACTCCCTAGGGTTCGTTTTGTTAAATAACTTAAACTTTTAACATGATAAGATATCTTGTTGAATAACAATAGATAATTAATCCAATAATTTATGTTTAATAAAGACCTATTACTTAAAAAAACTGATCCAGAATTATGGAGCCAGATATTAAATGAAACAGAGCGACAAGAACAGCATATTGAATTGATAGCCTCTGAAAACTATACCAGCCCTGCAGTTATGCAGGCACAGGGATCTCAATTAACCAATAAATACGCAGAAGGCTATATTGGCAAGCGTTTTTACGGTGGTTGCGAATTTGTTGATCAAGTTGAAAAGCTCGCAATAGATCGTTTAAAAGAGCTTTATGGGGCTGAATATGTTAACGTGCAGCCGCATTCTGGTAGCCAAGCAAATCAGGCTGTTTATTTTGCGATCCTTAAACCTGGGGATACCATAATGGGAATGAATCTTGGGCATGGAGGACACTTGACACATGGCTCACCTGCAAATCTTTCAGGCAAATTATTCAATGTAGTTCCTTACGGGTTAAACGATAAAGAAGAAATTGATTATGATGAGATGGAGAAAACTGCTACTGAAACAAAACCAAAACTCATCATTGGTGGCGCCTCTGCTTACTCCTTGAGATTTGATTGGAAGCGTATGTCAGAGATCGCAAAAAAAGTTGGCGCATATTTCATGGTTGATATGGCACATTACTCTGGCTTGATTGCTGGAGGAGCGTATCCTAACCCAACACCTTACGCAGATTTTGTAACGTCAACCACCCACAAGTCTCTCAGAGGGCCGCGTGGAGGGTTTATTATTGCCAAGCCAGAGTTTGAAAAAATTATTAACTCCTTTGTATTCCCTGCAATTCAAGGCGGACCTCTAATGCATGTAATTGCAGCAAAAGCTACTGCTTTCTTAGAGGCGTTGAAACCTGAGTTCAAAAGTTATCAGGCACAGGTTGTTAAGAACGCTCAAACCTTGGCTAGCGCATTACAAGAACGGGGGTATCGCATCATCTCTGGCAGAACCGAATCGCATGTTTTTTTAGTTGATCTTCGTCCAAAAAATTTAACAGGTAAAAAAGCGGATCAGTTGTTAGGCCAGGCCCATATTACCGTGAATAAAAACTCAGTCCCTAATGATCCTGAAAGCCCTTTTGTGACCTCAGGAATTCGATTAGGCACTCCAGCCATTACAACGCGAGGATTTCTGGAGGCCGAGACTAAGCAGGTTGCGAATTTGATTGCAGATGTCCTAGATCAACCGGATGATGAAACAAATATTACTTCAGTCAAAATTAAAGTAAACGAACTGACGAAACAATTTCCTGTTTATGGCAAATAAAGTTTATGAAATGTCCTTTTTGCAGAGCTGAAGATACACAGGTTATTGACTCCCGTGTCAATGATCAAGCTAATTCTATTCGTAGGCGCAGAAAATGTGGTAGATGTGAAAAACGTTTTACAACCTATGAGCACATTGAGCTGTCGTTACCACAAATTATCAAGCAGGATGCCAAGCGAGAAGAATTTAATCGAGAGAAGCTACTCCACTCTATGTCTAGAGCTCTACATAAAAGACCAGTACCTGCAGAGTATATCGATCAGGCGTTGGAGACCATCATTACCAAAATTCTTGCCTTGGGTGAAAGAGAAATTAATTCTAGGGATCTAGGGGAGTTTGTGATGCATGAATTGAAAAAGCTTGATAAGGTCGCATATATTCGCTTCGCATCAGTCTACCGTAGCTTTTCTGATGTTGAAGATTTTAATAACGCAATTAAAGACCTAGATTAGCTCTTGACTACCGTGGATAATTTTTTTATGAATAAAGCCATAAATTTGGCAAAAAAGGGATTGGGGAAGACGCACCCAAATCCGTGCGTAGGATCAGTTTTAGTTGCTAATGAAAAAATTATAGGCCAAGGATTTCATATTAAAGCAGGTTGTGACCATGCAGAAATTTTTGCATTAAAAGAGGCCGGTTCAAAATCTAAAAATTCTACTTTATATATCACTTTGGAGCCATGTTCACATGAGGGAAGGACTCCACCTTGCGTTGATTCAATAATCAAAGCTGGCGTCGCGCGAGTTGTTATTGGCTCGAAAGATCCTAACCCTATGGTAAATGGTGAGGGAATAAAACAATTAAGGGCCGCAGGAATTAATGTAGAGGTCAATTTTATGCAGGAGCAATGTGAAAAATTAAATCCTGGATTCTATAAGCGTATGCTCGAAAGACGACCCTACGTCAGGTCTAAAATTGCTTGCTCGTTTGACGGAAAAACAAGTCTTAATAATTGTGAAAGCAAATGGATTAGTTCGGAGGCATCTCGCAAAGATGTTCAAAAATGGCGACAAATTAGCGCAGCAGTTTTGACAGGCGTTTCAACCATTAATGCGGATGACCCGCAATTGAATGTCAGGCAAAGTGGGATTGACACTCAGCCAATAAGGATAATTTTAGATACTCATTTGTCAGTAAATATAAATGCAAAAATTTTAAATCAATCAAACATTATAATTTTTCATCATGACGACCCCCGTGGAATACAAAACCTACTTGAAGATAAAAAAATTAAACTTATCAGAACAAAAACCAAGAATGGCTTAATAGACCTTACAGTTCTCCTAAAACAGTTAGGTGATATGGAGATTAATGACATCTTGGTTGAATCTGGCCCAACACTGAATGGCGAACTATTAAAAGCACAATTGATTGATGAATTAATTATTTATCAAGCTCCAATACTATTAGCTGGTGATGCTAACTCTTTATTTAATCAACCAGTTTTGCAATCTATGAAGGATAGGATTTATTTGGAACATAGCGACATCCGAAATTTTGCTGGCGACATTCGATACTTATCGAAAGTACATTACAGTCATGTGGATTGATAGCCACTGTCATTTGGATTTTATTTATTCCAAAGAGGACCTAGCAGTCCTGAGTGGTCGATTAAAAGTACAATTAATTGAGAAGATTATAGTCCCCTCAGTTAGCCCGAAAAATTTAGACAGGGTGATAAATCTTGCTAGCAATCATAACTGGTGCGACTATGCTCTTGGCTTTCACCCCTTATTTTTAGAGAATGTAGGTGATGCTGATTTAGAAATACTTGATAATTGTATTGGTCAAAATAAGCCACTTGCCATAGGCGAAATAGGTCTAGATATGTTTAGCAATGACCAAAATTTTAACTTACAAGAAACTATTTTTGTTGCTCAATTAAAGCTTGCAAAAAAACATGATTTGCCTGTAATAATGCATGTGCGAGGGGCAATTGACCAAGTGTTAAAAAATCTTCGCCGATATAATGTGAAAGGGGGAGTTGCGCACGCCTTTAATGGTAGCACGCAGCAAGCTTCTCAGTTTATTGATATGGGTTTTAAACTGGGCTTTGGAGGAGCAATGACATACGCTAGAGCTACACACTTACAGTTTCTTGCGAAGACACTTCCATTAGAGTCGATTCTTCTCGAAACAGATGCCCCAGATATTGCACCAGAATGGCTTGAAAAAGGAGAAAAAAACTCTCCAGAGCAATTACCCAAAATTGGTCAATTTTTAGCAAAAATTAAGGGGTTAAAAGTGTCTGAATTGGCTGCTATTGTTAAGGATAATACGTACCAAGCTTTCCCTAATTTAGTTAAGTTATACACATGACTTCAAGTTCTACTTTAACTTTTATGAAAAAATGTAATGTTGACAATGAGATACAGTAAGTAATTGTTTTTAAAAGATTTTTTTTTAGCTTAAATTTTAATCGATAAAAAAAAAGCCTTTAAAAATCATAAGTTGCGATTTTATACAGGATTTATACACAAAGTTATCCACAGAATTTGTGGACTGTTTTTATATAAAAATTTGTTAAATAAATATAATGAAAATTAATAAAAAAGATATACGCACCATACGGGCTTCTGATAGCAAGACTTTTGTTGAGATTATTGACCAAACACTCCTGCCGCATCAACTCGTTTTTAAAAAAATATCCAAACTTGACGAGGTAATTTCAGCAATTACAACCATGCAAGTGAGGGGGGCTCCTCTCATTGGGGTTACAGCCGCATTTGGTGTAGCCTTAGCGATAAGAGAAAAAGCTGATTCTTCTGATGCGTTTATTGCTGAGGTATCAAAGAAATTAATCAATTCAAGGCCAACGGCAGTCAACTTGGCATGGGCAGTCAATAGAGTTTCTAACCTCTTACATAATATTAACCCGAATGATCGGCTTGAGGCGGCATGGGCATTTGCACAACAAATTGCAGACGATGATGTAAATACAAACAAAAGTATTGGTATCCATGGGCTTCAATTAATTAAAAAACTTAATTTGAATAAGGTTAATATAATGACTCACTGCAACGCAGGTTGGCTTGCAACTGTTGATTATGGCACAGCACTAAGCCCTATCTTTTTTGCTAGCGAGGCTGGAATGAATATCCATGTTTGGGTCAGTGAGACGCGACCGCGTAACCAAGGGACCAATCTTACTGCATGGGAGCTCGAGCAGGCAAAAATACCGCATACAATAATTGCAGACAATGCTGCAGGTTTCTTGATGCAGCAAGGTCAAGTGGACTGTATCTTAGTTGGGGCAGACAGAATTGGAATAGATGGGCAAGTGGTGAACAAGATAGGCACATATTTAAAAGCTGTTGCTGCACACGAACATCAAATACCTTTTTATGTTGCCGCTCCGCTTAGCACAGTTGATGTCAATTTTATGGGTAATCAAAAAAAATCTTTTGAAATAGAGCATCGAGATCCTGAGGAGCTCCTTACAATTTCTGGAATTAATAAAAAAGGTGATATTGATACATTAAAAATTGGTCGTTCGGCTGCCCTTAATCCTGCATTTGATATAACTCCATCAAAATACGTTACAAGTGTTATAAGTGAAGAGGGTATTATTGATCCTGAAAATATTGGGAGGCATATAAATGGCTAATTATTTAAAAGAAAAAGAGCGCCTTTGTGATGTTGCAATAAGGTTAAATAATAATGGCTTCAATCATGGGGCAACAGGTAATTGTAGCCTTAGAACAAAAGAAGGTTTTTTAATTACTCCATCTGGTATTGCAAATAGAAATCTAATACCCGAAATTATGGTTGAGCTTGATATGCACGGAAAAAAAATTAATACTAGTCCACTAAATGCTTCCAGCGAATGGCTTTTTCATAAAGATCTTTACAGAATGAATAAAAATATTAATGCTGTAATTCACACACATTGCCCATACGCAACTGCTCTAAGCACAATAGATAAAGCTTTAAACTCTTTCCATTACATGATTGCTGTTGCTGGAGGTAAAGATATTCGATGTGCCAAGTATGCTTTATTTGGTACTCAAGAATTATCTGATAATATTTTAGAGGCAATGCGAGATCGCAAAGCCTGTTTGATAGCTAACCATGGTCTTGTGACTGCGGCCGAGGATCTCGAAACCGCCTATGATATTACTGAAGAAATCGAACATTTATCTATGGTATATATTAATGCCCAGAAGATTTCTGAGCCTAAAATTTTATCGGATGACGATATGGTTGATGTTTTGGATCGATTTCAAACCTATAGTCGTTGGGGAAAAGATTAAAGTATTGATTGTTAGTCGCGTACCTTTGAAGTAAAATTGTATACCGTCAGCAATTTAAAATAAGATGCCCAATCATGACCAAATATGTATTTGTAACTGGCGGTGTAGTTTCATCACTTGGTAAAGGCATCTCTGCCGCATCTCTTGGCGCTATCCTTGAAACAAGAAATCTTAATATTACGATGCTAAAGCTAGACCCATACATTAATGTGGATCCTGGAACGATGAGCCCCTTTCAACACGGTGAAGTGTTTGTTACGACCGATGGCGCTGAAACTGATCTTGACTTGGGCCACTACGAGCGCTTCATTTCCTCAAAGATGACGAAAAAGAACAATTTTACCACTGGGCAAATCTATGACAGTGTTATAAAGAAAGAGAGAAGAGGGGAGTATTTAGGTAAAACTGTTCAAGTCATCCCACATATCACAGATGAAATTAAACTTAATATTCGTGATGGGGCAAAAGGAAGTGATGTTGCTATTATTGAGGTAGGTGGTACCGTAGGTGATATTGAATCACTACCCTTCCTTGAGGCAATCAGACAAATGGGCGTGGAAGAGGGACGAGAAAACACTTGCTATATTCACCTTACATTACTTCCTTGGATTGCAACAGCGGGTGAATTAAAAACAAAACCTACACAACACTCTGTAAAGGAATTACGCGAGATTGGGATACAGCCTGATATTTTATTGTGCCGCTCAGAGAGACCAATTCCCAAAGAGGAAAAAGAAAAAATAGCCTTATTTACAAATGTTTCTTCAAAGGCAGTGATATCAGCAATTGATTTAGATTCAATTTATCGTATACCTGTTATGTTACATGAGCAAATGATTGATGAGATCGTTTGTGAGAAATTCAAACTTAATGCTAGAAAAGCAAATTTATCTCAGTGGAAGAAGATCACTGAAATGCTTGATAATGCCAAAAACTCTATAGATATTGCATTTGTTGGAAAATATGTTGATTTAACTGAGTCATATAAATCTCTTACGGAGGCACTTATTCATGCCGGCTTACATAATAATGTAAAAGTAAAGATAAACTTTTTAGATTCAGAAGATATTGAAAAAAAAGGTACAGATGCGTTAAGTCATATGGATGCAATTTTGATACCAGGTGGATTTGGGATAAGAGGGACGGAAGGCAAGATTGCCGCAATTAAGTTTGCAAGAGAAAATAAAATTCCATTTTTAGGTATATGTTTAGGAATGCAACTCGCAGTGGTTGAGTTTGCAAGGAGCAAGGCAAAACTGATTGAGGCGAATAGCACCGAATTTAACTCGGCTACTAAACATCCCGTGGTTGGACTGATTACTGAATGGCAAACTGAAACTGGCGAAGTGATGAAAAGAGATCAAAACTCCGATCTGGGAGGGACTATGCGTCTTGGGGCACAGAAGGCACCAGTTATAAGAAATTCATTGGCTTACCAAATATATGGTTCAGAGGTCAACGAGCGACATAGACATCGATTTGAAGTAAACAATTCATATGTTGATCTTCTTATCGAGGCTGGTCTAATAGTGTCATCTCGCACCCCTCAAGAAAATTTATGCGAGATTGTTGAGTTGCCAAGGGATAATCATCCATGGTTTTTAGGTTGTCAATTTCATCCAGAATTTACTTCAAATCCAAAAGAAAGCCATCCATTATTTTTGTCATTTATTAAAGCTGCAATTGAAAAACAAGGTACTAAATAACTATGAAACTATGTCATTTTAATGTTGGCTTAGACCAACCACTTTTTTTAATAGCTGGTCCGTGTGTGATCGAGTCTGAATCAATGACCATAGATGTTGCTGGACAGTTAAAAGAGATAACAGATGACCTAGAAATTCCATTTATCTTTAAATCTTCATTCGACAAAGCAAACAGGAGCTCTAATAAAACTTTTCGTGGCTTTGGTCTTGATGAGGGGCTGAGAATCTTATCTGAGGTGAAAAATCAAATTAATGTACCTGTTCTTACAGACATACACACTGAAGACCAGGTAAAGAACGTTGCTGAAGTTGTTGATGTTCTTCAAACCCCTGCTTTTTTATGTCGGCAGACAGATTTCATAAATGCCGTCGCTAGATCAGGTAAGCCAGTAAATATTAAAAAAGGACAGTTTTTGGCACCACATGATATGAAGCAAGTTGCCCAGAAAGCAAAAGACGCTAATGGAGGTATTGATAATATTATGGTTTGTGAGAGAGGTGCTTCATTTGGCTACAACACCTTAGTTTCAGATATGAGAAGCTTATCAATAATGAGAGAAACTAATTGTCCTGTCGTATTCGATGCTACGCACTCTGTTCAGCAACCTGGAGGTCAGGGAGATAGAAGTGGTGGACAGAGCGAATATGTTCCATTATTGGCGAGGGCAGCAGTTTCTGTTGGAATTTCAGGAATTTTTATGGAGACTCACCCTAATCCACAAGAGGCATTATCGGATGGTCCTAATGCTGTTCCACTAAAAAATATGAAAGACCTTTTATCTGTTTTAAAAGATCTAGATTATTTGGTTAAATCAAGAAAAAATTTATTTTAATTAGGATTCAATAATGAGTGTTATTAAGGATATAAAGGGCCGTATGATTATAGATTCACGCGGAAACCCTACCGTTGAGGCTGATGTTATATTATCTAACGCAATATATGGCAGAGCTGCCGTACCGTCTGGTGCATCGACAGGAAGCAAAGAAGCAATAGAGCTTAGAGATCAAGATAAAAGTTTTTATCTTGGTAAGGGTGTTAGCAAGGCAATTGAAAATATCAATACTAAAATTAAACAGGCATTGCTAAACAAGAGCGCGGAGAACCAAAAAGATATTGATCAAATCATGCTGGAATTGGATGGCACTGAAAATAAAAGCAATCTAGGTGCGAATGCTATTCTCGCCGTATCAATGGCAGCCGCACATGCGGCAGCAAAAAATCAAGGTGTTCCTTTATACAAATATTTCAACACAGACTGCCCTTTTAGTTTACCTACGCCTATGATGAACATCATTAATGGAGGAGCTCACGCGGATAATAATATTGATATTCAAGAATTTATGATTGTTCCTGCAGGGCTCCCAACATTTTCCCAAGCTATCAGATGTGGAGCAGAAATTTTTCATGCACTTCACAAAAATTTAACGCAAAAAAAATTAGCCACAACAGTAGGCGATGAAGGTGGTTTTGCGCCGAATCTCGGATCTAATGAGTCGGCTATAAAACTGATTATGGAGTCTATTGAATTGGCTGGCTACGAGGCAGGTAAGGATGTTTTTCTGGCACTGGATTGTGCTAGTACCGAATTTTATAAAGATAATGCCTACCATCTAAAATCAGAAAATACTATTCTTGATTCAGATCAAATGACCGATTACTTGTCATCCTGGTGTGACAAGTACCCAATTATCAGTATTGAGGATGGTATGAGTGAATTTGATTGGGATGGCTGGAGTCTGTTAACAAGAAAGTTAGGTCAAAATATTCAGTTGGTCGGTGATGATTTATTTGTGACAAATCCAGTTATTCTAAAAGAGGGTATTAAAAAAAATATTGCTAACTCAGTGCTCATTAAAGCTAATCAAATTGGCACCCTGACCGAAACCTTTGAGACAATTAATCTAGCTAAGCAAGCAAACTACACCGCGGTCATTTCGCATCGCTCAGGTGAGACGGAAGATACCACCATTTCTGATATTGCTGTTGGTTTAAATGCAATGCAAATTAAAACTGGATCAATGTCTCGATCAGACAGGGTTGCAAAATACAATCAACTTTTAAGGATAGAGGAATCACTGGGGGATCAAGCAAAATATGCCGGCCTATCTGCATTTTATCAATTGCATTTGAATTAATGAAATTTTTAACTGTTCTTTTTGTTATATTGATAATTCTAATTCAATACCCACTTTGGTTTTCAAGAGGTGGCTGGCTAAATGTTTTTGATTTAAATAACAAGTATCAAAATCAAAAAGAAATTAACCAAGAGTTAGAAAAGCAGAATGATGCTCTCAGGGCTGAAGTTAATGACCTCAAAAAAGGGACAGATGCAATTGAGGAAAGGGCTCGAGATGAGCTTGAGATGATTAAAGAAGGCGAAATTTTTTTTGAAATTATCAACACTGAAAAATAAATCTATGAACACTGAAAGTATTTATAAATGATTGATGCAATTGATTTAGCGCGTTTTCAATTTGCTTTTGTTGTAAGTTTTCATATAATTTTTCCTGCATTTACTATTGGGCTGGCATTTTACTTAGCCGTTCTAGAAGGTTTGTGGCTATGGAAAAAAGAGCAACGATACTTGGATTTATTTAAGTATTGGCTGAAAATATTTGCTGTTGCATTTGCTATGGGAGTTGTTTCTGGAATTGTTATGAGTTACCAGTTTGGCACAAATTGGTCGGTATTTTCAGACAAAACTGGACCTGTTCTTGGGCCGTTGATGGGTTATGAGATCTTATCTGCCTTTTTTCTTGAAGCTGGTTTTTTAGGTATCATGCTTTTTGGGTTAAATAAAGTTGGAAAAAAACTTCATTTTTTTGCTACCTTAATGGTAGCCTTTGGAACTTTTTTTTCAGCTTTTTGGATATTGTCAGTCAATAGCTGGATGCATACCCCAACAGGCTTTGATATTAACGCAACTGGTCAATTTATCCCTTTAGATTGGTTTGAGATTATTTTTAACCCGTCTTTTCCTTATCGATTGATCCATATGTTGATGGCGGCATATTTAACAACTGCATTTGTTGTAGTTTCGGTTGGCGCTTTTCATTTACTAAAGACTAATACGAGTAATACAAATTCAAAAACAATGATTTCAATGGGTTTATGGATGATTGCTTGTATAGCTCCACTACAATTAATTGCAGGTGATTTTCATGGCTTAAATACTCTTGAGTATCAACCAGCAAAAGTAGCAGCAATGGAGGGTCACTATGAGTCTAAAAAAGGTGCTCCATTAATCTTGTTTGGCATACCAAATGATGAAGAAGGACGTATTGATTACGAGGTATCAATTCCCAAGCTTGGAAGTTTAATATTAACCCATTCACTCGACGGGGAAATCAGGGGACTTAACGAATGGCCTCGAGACGAAAGACCCCCAGCAGAGATAATTTTCTGGTCATTTCGTCTTATGGTTGGAATAGGTTTGCTCATGATTGCCATTGGCTTTGCAAGCCTCTGGATGAGAGTTAAAGGAATTTTATATAGTTGCCGATGGTACTGCAGGGTTTTAATGTTTTCTGGCCCTATTGGTTTTGTTGCTGTAATTGCCGGATGGGTCACAACAGAAGTCGGACGACAACCATACACTGTATACGGTCTTCTGAAAACAGTTGATTCTGTAGCACCTATAGATGCCCTCGCAGTTGGGTTGTCTCTCATCACGTTTATTATTACTTACTTTATAATATTTGGATCTGGAGTTTTCTACATTTTCAAGCAATTCCAAATTGATCCTGATCAAAATGAAAAGTTTAATAACGTTTTGGCCGAGCGGGGGGGCATAAGTTATATAGTTAATGCTCTAGGAAGGGTTAAAAAAACCTTTTGATTAGCATTGAATTGATTTGGGCAGTGATCTTGGCATTTGCTATTTTTGCATATATCGTGCTCGATGGTTTCGACTTGGGTATTGGAATTATTTACCCTTTCCTCACAAAAAAAGTAGATCGTGATATGGCAATGAATTCAGTTGCGCCAATATGGGATGGAAATGAGACATGGCTGATCCTCGGTGGTGGAGGATTATTTGCTGCATTTCCTTTGGCATATAGTATTATTTTGCCTGCCCTTTATGCCCCCTTAACCGCTATGCTTATTGGTTTAATTCTCCGAGGGGTTGCATTCGAGTTTAGATGGAAATCAAAATCAAAAAAAAATATTTGGGACCAGGCTTTTATACTAGGCTCGATTATAGCAACGCTGATGCAAGGTATTGCTCTCGGTGCATTTATTCAAGGTATTGATGTCGAAGGAAGAGCATATGCTGGTGGTTGGTGGGACTGGCTCTCACCCTTCAGTGTATTTGTAGGCTTTTCCTTAATTAGTGGTTATGCATTACTTGGTTCAACTTGGTTAATTATGAAAACAGAAGGTGATTTAAAGCAGCTTGCTATAAAACTTTCAAAAAAATTCGCAACAATTATGTTGTTTGCAATTTTTATTGTTAGTGTTTGGACCCCCCTGCTAAACCCCGAGTACTTTATAAAGTGGTTTTCTTGGCCCTTCATGTTATATGCACTTCCAGTGCCATTGTTAGTTTTTTTAACAAGCATCACCCTATTTTATGCTTTAAAAAAACAACATAATATAAAACCTTTTTTAATGACTGTTTTTTTATTTTTACTTTCATTCATTGGTTTCTTGATAAGTATTTTTCCACATATTGTTCCACCATCGATTGATATTTGGGGGGCAGCGTCACCTGAAAAAAGTTTAAAATTCTTGCTTGTTGGAGTTGTTATTTTCTTGCCTGTTATCTTGATATATACAAGCTATACCTATTGGGTTTTCAGGGGAAAAGTCAAACTGGATGATTTTCAACATTGATTAAAAAAATACTATATTTTTTTGTAATCTGGCTTTTATCTGTTTTGTTTCTATTTCTAGTAGCAAAAATAATTCGTCTATTTCTGGCTTAATTCATGAATAATTATTTCTTCACCATTAAGTTTTATGCAATTACTATTTCCATCTACTTTTAACTCAACCAAGCATTCAATATTACTTTTAGTTTTTGCGAACTCAACAACCTTACCTACCGATAAATTCTCCACAAAAAGCTCATCACCAAAATTTATTTTGCTGTGAATTTCAATAATAGCTCGATACATTCTTCTTTTTACTTTGCCTAGGTAATGAGTTCGTGCCACAATTTCCTGACCTGTATAGCAACCCTTTTTAAAACTTATTGCATTGATCAGGTCTAGATTCAAGGACTGCGGAATAAAAGCTTCCTGTGTTTTTAGGTAAATATTTGGTATTCCAGCTTTTATATCTTCTAGCTTCCACTGATCGTATTCACCACTTTTTTCAATACAGCTTTTCGATAATTCCTCAGTAGTCTTCTTATCACAAATCGCTAAGTACCTTTGCGAAACAGCAGGCATTCTAATAATAAGATTGTGATCATTTTTTTGAGAGGCTAAAGTATTTTCTGGAATAGAATTAAAAAATTCTTGTAATTTTTGGACAGTTTCACTAATAAAACCATGAAGGGATAGAGATGGTGGATCTAGGGTTATTTTTACCTTGGATCGTAAAATATAAAAGGTTAATTTTTTACTGATATTTTCACTTATTTCTCTGGGACAAATTAGGTAAAATTTATCATCTATTTTTACAATAAGAAAAATCGCAAGTAACCTACCTTTCGCATTACAAAGCCCACTCAGAACGGCTGAATTTTCATTTACCAAATAAATATCATTAGTAAGTTGACCTTGGAGAAATTCAGCCGAATCCTCTCCGCTGACTTCAATTAGACTAAGTTGATCGTGGAGATTATAAAAGGTAAGTTCACTCAAGGTTCTTTTTACTCAGGAGGTTGAAAAGTTTTTCTCGTGTTACGAAGCGCAGGACAAATAGGGCTAGAGCTAAAAAGGAAAAAATATATCTTAATGGATACGTGGTTTGGTCTCGCCATGCAGGTTTTTGTTTTTCCATCGCTTTTAGAACGCTGTCCGGGGAATCTCCTTTGATGAACATTCCCTTAACCTCCTTGGATAGATTTCTAAGATATTCATCATCAAGCTTTGAAATGTAGCGATCACTTTCGCTATAAGCAGTTTTATTATCTCGAGTACCAAGGTTAGACTCCGAAATTTGAGCTATTCCTGGTTGCAAAGCAAAACTTTCATTTGACCAATAACCAATAAGTTGATTTTTATTATCATATTTTGGAATGGGCGCCCCTTCATCTGAACCAATACCAACAAAAAGCCAATCTTGCCCACCCTGGAATTGACTTAAATCTCTTCTGTTAAATACATGAAGTTTTGGTGCCTCCTCGCCATCAGTAAAAAAAATAACCTGTGCAGATTCCGGAAAGCTTCTTATTAATCGCGCCAAATTTACCATTGATTCTCTGATGCGAGTATTACCTGACCACGTTGAGCGCCAATCGAGATTTTCAACCGTACCGTTAATCGAGCTAAAATTATCACAAACCTCAATAGGGGTATAAGCTGCCGCTACACTGACACCAGCAAACATACCAATGCTGACTTTTGTTTTGCAAGGAAGACGTTCAAGTAGTCTGTGGAGAAGGTCTTTTGTATATGCCATTCTGGAGACTTTTTCATTGTTAACTTTCATGTCTTCTGTATTCATACTTTGAGAAATATCAACAATAAAAATATAGTTGTACATATTTTTTGTAATCGGAATACTTGGATTTATTATTGCGACACCTAGAAAAAAAACCGATAAAAATAAAAAAAGAAAATTGATATCTTCTTTAAGTTTTTTAAAAAAATTCATCACGGAAGACCAACAGGAATATTGCCCATAATTAACCCAGGGGAATCAGAGTCACCGACGCCCGGAGTAGGATCCGGTGGTAACATTGTAAGCAGGCGATCTAGATTATGTTTTGCGTCCCAATAATTATGTTTGGCTTTAAGCGATTGCACATAGGATTTTTTTGCTTGCCTAAAAAGATACTCAGCCTCATCTCTCACGCTCATATTTGCCCCATTAATAATTAAACCTCTTTTAAAAAAAATATTACCAATGTTGTAATGCACTGCAGATTTTTGATTGTCATCAGATTCCTCAAGAAGCTGGTTAAATAAAATCGTTGCCTCTTTAAACATTCCTGCATCAGCCAGCCAATAAGCAACTGCGAACCTTGATTCAAAGGATTGTTTGTAATATTTTGAGGTGTCTCCAATAGAAATACTTTTATTAAAGCTATTAATTTTGTATAAATTATAACCAGAGGAAATCATGACCAAGCCACAAAACAGAATCGCCACATATGAGAAGGCTGTGATTTTTTTTACGGATATTATATTAATTAACTTCATTTAAATGATTTTACCTCAAGAATTTTTAAACATAAAAGCAATGAAGCTAAGCCCATTGCAGTTAAAAGTAGTGCGAACGAATAATTTTTACCTGGTAAGCGCTCAGTATAAGTGATTGGTTTTTTCTCTTTTAAATTAATATCTTGAATAGCTAATTCTAATGATTTTGGATCCTCAGCCTCGTAGGCCTTAAATGGTGACCTAAAAGTTTTAAAGAATTCGTAGAGCTCAATTTGTGGTGGTGGTTGCTCCTCATCCCGAGGCACAAAATTTTCATCAAAAATACTTATACCACCTGGTTGACGAAGCACAATCCAATAAAGACCAATTTGAAATCGACTAAACCAGTCTTTAATTTTTTGTTGCGTTGGAGCATCAATTCTACCTGCACCATCAGAAAGTAAAATAATGGCACGTGACCCGGTATCTGCGATACCTGAAAAAAGTGCAGCACTGCTGGTTAAACCTGCACCTATATTTGTCTGAAAGAGCGCATTACCAGCTGTTGCATTTACTGCAGCTTTAATCGCTTCTTTATTTTGCGTTAACGGTAGAACGTACATTGCTGAGTTACTAAACGTGATAACACCGACCATATCATCTGTTCTTGATTCAAAAAAGTTAATAATTAATCTACTGGCTGCTCCAGACTTAGTCTCTCCTGCTTTGTCATCGCTTCCAGAGAATGGGTCATCCATTGAGGCACTCCGATCTAAGACCAATCCAATCTGTGCCCCCTCACCAATTTTTTCAACCATCCGTTGGTCTGAGGTTGGCTGACTCAATACAAGCACAATTAAGAGTATTATTATAGAGCTCAAAACCTTCAGCAGAAAACCAATGATTTTTGATAATGAGTCAACCGGAAGCATCTCATTCCAAGAATAATTATTTTTATTTGGATTTGATAGTAATAGGGGCAGCAGAGCCAAAGGAATCAAGAGTAAAAAAATAGGGTAGGTAAAATTCATTAAATTTTAAGTTTAATCAGATCACTTGAATCCACAATTAATTTTCTTTCACACATCCTGCAATGAAGGGTAAATATCTTTAACCATTCATACATTGAATTGATGTCAATATTATTTTTTCTTTCAAAAAAAGCAGCACGAGAAATCTGGAAAAAAATACTTATCTCATCATCTATGTGCTTGAAGGCACGATTCTGCTGATAGAGTTGGTGTGTATTTTCCAGAAACATTGTTTGGTTTAAGGTTTTTTCAAAACTA
>JADHPM010000005.1 GCA_016778465.1 Methylophilaceae bacterium | reverse complement strand
ATGGTTATGCCAGGTGACAATGTATCAATTACAGCAACTTTGATTGCACCGATTGCGATGGAGGAAGGTTTACGCTTTGCGATTCGCGAAGGTGGCCGCACAGTAGGCTCTGGTGTTGTTGTTAAAATTATTGAATAAATTTTAAAAAAAATAATATTCATAAATGAATATTCGCTCTTTATAAGGATTAAAAATGGTCAGTCAGAAAATTAGAATAAGATTAAAAGCGTTTGATTACAAACTTATTGATCAATCAGCGCAAGAAATTGTTGATACTGCAAAAAGAACAGGTGCTCTTGTAAAAGGCCCTGTTCCATTACCAACAAGAAAAGAACGTTTTGATTTACTAAGATCGCCTCATGTAAACAAAAAATCAAGAGATCAATTTGAGATCCGGACACACCAAAGATTAATGGATATTTTAGACCCAACAGATAAAACAGTAGACGCTTTAATGAAACTGGACTTAGCTGCTGGTGTCGATGTAGAAATAAAGTTGTAAAAAACATCAGCGTTATATATAATGATGCTCTTTTTTGGAACTGATCAATTGTAATCAGTTTTGTAACTAATAATAAATAAGGATTAGATCATGAGCTTAGGGCTTATTGGTCGCAAAGTCGGAATGACTCGAGTATTTACTGAAGACGGTACAACAGTTCCTGTCACAGTGCTTGAGGTGGTTCCGAATCGCGTGACACAGATTAAAAAGATAAATTCTGATGGCTACAACAGTCTCCAAGTTGCTTATGGCCAGGGAAATTCAAATAAAATGTCTAAAGCATTGACAGGTCACTACGCCAAAGCGGCTGTAGAAGTTGGCAATGGTCTCTTTGAGTTTAAAACCAATGAAATTGATAATTACACAACCGAGTCATTACTAACGGTTGAACAGTTTGAAGCTGGTCAAAAAGTTGATGTTACTGGTACAACTATCGGTAAAGGCTTCTCAGGTGCACAAAAAAGACATCACTTTAGGTCAAATCGTGCATCTCATGGCAATTCTATTTCACATAATTCCCTAGGTTCGACCGGTCAATGTCAAGATCCTGGTCGAGTTTTCCCAGGAAAAAAAATGAGTGGTCAATTGGGTAGTGTCAGAAGAACCACACAAAACTTAGAGGTAGTTCGCATTGATGTAACAAGAAATCTTATACTTATTAAAGGAGCAATCCCTGGTTCAAAAGGATCTGATGTTTTGGTCCGACCAGCTATCAAAGTGAAAGGTAGCGCATAATGGATCTTAAAATTTTAAATAAACAGGGAAAAGCCTCAACGAAGACCTTTAAAGCCTCTGAAGCAACTTTTGGTAAAGATTATAATGAGGCCCTAATTCATCAGCTTGTTACTTCTTATATGAATAATGCTAGACAAGCTACTCGTGCGCAAAAAACACGTGCCGAAGTCAAACATTCAACTCGTAAACCATTCCGTCAGAAAGGTACTGGCAATGCCAGAGCTGGTATGACCTCAAGTCCAATCTGGCGAAGTGGCGGAAGAGCGTTTCCAAATCGTCCTGATGAGAATTTTACGCAGAAATTAAATAAGAAAGCTTACAGAGCTGGAATGAAATCAATCCTTTCAGAGTTAGTTCGTCAAGATAGACTATCTATTATCGAAGAATTTAAAGTTGATGCACCAAAAACCAAAGAGTTTATTAGTAAAATTAATGATCTCGGTATTACTGAGAACGTTTTAATTCTCATTGATGCTTTTGATGAAAACTTGTACCTATCGTCAAGGAATATCACTAGCGCTTTGGTTGTTGAGGCTAAATATGCAGACCCAGTAAGTCTCGTGCATTTTTCAAAGGTTATCGCAACTACGGAAGCTGTAAAACAATTGCAGGAGATGTTTGCATGAGTAAATTAGTTAAAGTCACGGATAAGGCATTGCAATCTGTTCTTGCTCCGCAAATTACTGAAAAGGCAACTATGGTTGCTGATAAATTTAACCAAGTTGTTTTTAAAGTCACTGCAGACGCAACAAAAGCTGAGATTAAATCGGCTATTGAAACTATGTTTAAAGTTGAAGTCTCAGGTGTTAATTTGCTTAATATGAATGGAAAAATTAAGCGAGCTGGACGTGCATTTGGAAAACGGGCAGATTGGAAAAAGGCTTATGTTAGCCTTAAACCAGGCCAAGAAATTAATTTTACAGGTGAGTGAGGAGATTTAAATGGCAATAATTAATGCAAAACCAACAACACCTGGAAGAAGAGGGCTACAAAAAGTAGTTACTGAAGGGCTCCATAAAGGGAAACCCTTTGCAAAACTCTTGGAAAAAAAGAGTAAAAATGGTGGCCGCAATCACCATGGCCGTATAACTGTAAGGCATCAGGGTGGTGGACACCGTCAACATATTCGAGTTGTTGACTTTAAGCGAGCAAAAGATGGAATTGAGGCAACAGTTGAGAGAATTGAATACGATCCTAATCGTTCCTCACACATTGCGCTTTTATGTTATGCAGATGGTGAGAGAAGATACATTATTGCACCTAAGGGTATAAAAGCTGGTGAAAAATTAATGAGTGGAACTGTGGCACCTTTTAAAGCAGGTAACGCTCTCCCTCTTAAAAATATTCCAGTTGGTAGCAATATTCATTGTATAGAGCTAAAGCCTGGTAAAGGTGCGCAAATTGCAAGATCAGCTGGAGCTTCTGTCCAATTACTTGCGAAAGAAGGTGCTTATGCCCAATTAAGGTTGAGATCTGGAGAGGTCAGAAAAGTCCACGTAGATTGTAAGGCAACACTTGGTGAAGTAGGAAATGATGAGCACTCTTTGAGGTCTATTGGTAAGGCCGGAGCTAATAGATGGCGTGGAATTCGTCCTACAGTTCGTGGCGTAGTAATGAATCCTGTTGACCACCCGCACGGTGGTGGTGAGGGGAGAACTTCAGGTGGTAGACACCCTGTAAGCCCTTGGGGTACACCAACCAAAGGCTATAGAACAAGAAATAATAAACGTACTGATAATATGAGAATCAGTCGAAGACCATCAAATAAGGGTAGATAATATGTCAAGATCAATTAAAAAAGGACCATTTGTCGATGCACATTTACTTAAAAAAGTAGAGGTAGCTGCTGAAACTAGAGATAGAAAACCAATTAAAACTTGGTCCAGACGCTCAACAATTTTACCCAATTTTATTGGGCTAACCGTGGCGGTTCACAATGGTCGTCAACATGTCCCAATTTTAATTGTAGAAAATATGGTAGGCCACAAACTTGGTGAGTTTGCCGCTACTAGAACATTCAAGGGCCATTCAGGCGATAGGAAGGCATAATTATGGCAAATGAAGTGTCAGCAATTTTAAAAGGGGTAAGAATTTCACCTCAAAAGGCAAGACTTGTTGCAGATATGATCCGTGGAAAAAAAGTAGATCAAGCTTTAAATATCTTAACTTTTAGTCCAAAAAAAGGAGCTGAAATAATTAAGAAGGTTGTTGAATCAGCCATCGCAAATGCTGAGCATAACAACGGCGCCGACATAGACGAGTTGAAAGTTAAGACTATTTATGTCGATAAAGGAGCTATTCTCAAACGTATTCGTGCACGAGCCAAAGGCCGTGCAGGAAAAATTGTTAAACCAACCAGTCACATTACTGTGACCGTAGGAAGTTAAAAGAGATAATTATGGGGCAAAAGATAAATCCAATAGGTTTTCGTTTAGGTGTATCAAAAAATTGGTCATCTAAGTGGTATGCAAATTCAAAAAACTTTTCAGCATTTTTAAATAACGATATAAAAGTTAGAGAGTTTTTAAATAAAAAATTATCAAATGCAGCTGTTAGCAAAATTTTAATTGAACGACCTGCAAAAAATGCAAAGATTACTATCTTCACTGCGCGCCCCGGAATAGTGATTGGAAAAAAAGGTGAGGATATTGAAACTTTACGCTCAAGCATTCAAGGTTTAATGGGCATACCGGTCCAACTTAATATAGAAGAAATACGAAAACCAGAGATTGACGCAACACTTATTGCTCAAAGCATCGCTCAACAATTAGAAAAAAGGGTAATGTTCAGAAGGGCAATGAAAAGAGCCATGCAAAATGCTATGAGATTAGGGGCTCAGGGAATTAAAATTATGAGCTCAGGACGCCTTAATGGTATTGAAATCGCAAGATCAGAATGGTACAGAGAAGGAAGGGTCCCACTTCACACATTAAGAGCAGATGTTG
The DNA here is from genome assembly GCA_016778465.1 of Methylophilaceae bacterium. GTDB lineage: Bacteria > Pseudomonadota > Gammaproteobacteria > Burkholderiales > Methylophilaceae > BACL14. The sequence goes on along the minus strand of JADHPM010000005.1, from coordinate 77,579 downwards.
ATTATGGAGTCGCTAGAGCGCAAACAACATACGGAATTATTGGTATTAAAGTTTGGATTTTTAAGGGTGAAGTTTTTGAAGATAATGCAAAATCTGTTACTGCGACCCAAGAAATCACAAAAACAGAAGATTCACCAAAGAAAACTGTGAAAGCAGCAACTAAAAAAACAGTAAAAACTGAAACAGAAAATTCACCAAAGAAAACTGTGAAAGCAGCAACTAAAAAAACAGTAAAAACTGAAACAGAAGATTCACCAAAGAAAACTGTGAAAGCAGCAACTAAAAAAGCAGATTCGGCAGCTGATACTTCTAAAGCTGATGATGATAGCTCGAAAGAAGAGGCATAGAAATGTTACAGCCAGCTAGGCAAAAATTTAGAAAACAACACAAAGGAAGAAACCGAGGCATCGCGACGACTGGGAATAAGGTTAGTTTCGGTGAATTTGGACTTAAAGCTATTGGTCGAGGACGCATAACTGCTCGACAAATTGAGGCTGCACGTCGGGTTATGACTCGACACATAAAAAGAGGAGGTCGTGTTTGGATTAGAATCTTCCCAGATAAACCAATTTCTAAAAAACCAGCAGAAGTCAGAATGGGTAAAGGAAAGGGAAGTGTTGAATTCTATGTTGCTGAAATTCAACCTGGAAAGATGCTTTATGAGATGGATGGAGTTTCTGAAGCGCTCGCTAGAGAGGCTTTCAGACTTGCAGCCGCAAAACTTCCACTTTTAACAACATTTACTACAAGACACATTGGTGGATAAAGGGATTATGATGAAAGCAGAAGAATTAAGAAAAAAGTCAGCTGAAGATCTTGATAAAGAGCTTGTTGAATTAAGAAAAGCACAATTTAACGCACGTATGCAAGTTTCTACTCAGCAATCTAATAAAACCGATCAGTTGGGTAAATTAAAAAAAGATATTGCAAGAGTAAAAACTATTATTTCTGAAAAGGCTAGAGAATCGCTATGACAGATAAGCTAAAAATTGTCAGAACACTGACTGGTAAAGTTGTAAGTAATAAAATGGATAAAACGGTAACTGTCCTTGTTGGTCGCTCAGTCAAGCACCCTTTAATTGGAAAGGTTATCAGATTATCAAGTAAGTTTCATGCTCATGATGAAAAGAATGAATTAGGCGAAGGTGATGTAGTTGAAATCACTGAAGGAAGACCTCTTTCAAAGCATAAATCTTGGGTAGTTACAAAAGTAATTTCAAAAGCGCAGGAGTTAAGTTAGTTAAGAGCTTGAGCTTTGATAATAATTAACATATAATTCTGCTCTTTTTTGGCGCTCTCAAATATATAGCTAGCGCCCCAATACTGACCGTAGTGGTTAACCAATTTTGGTTGAAAAGTTAGCGGATTAAGTTGGAGATATTTCATGATACAAATGCAATCAAATTTAGATGTTGCTGATAACACCGGCGCACGTTCTGTTATGTGCATCAAAGTGTTAGGTGGCTCAAAAAGGCGCTATGCGAGTGTTGGCGACATTATTAAAGTTACAGTTAAAGATGCTGCACCTCGCGGCCGTGTCAAGAAGGGCGAAGTTTATGACGCTGTTGTTGTAAGAACTGCAAAGGGGGTTAGAAGACCTGACGGCTCTATGATTAAGTTTGATGGTAATGCAGCAGTTCTGTTAAATAGTAAATACGAGCCAATAGGTACGAGGATTTTTGGTCCTGTAACACGTGAATTAAGAACTGAGCGTTTTATGAAAATTGTTTCTTTAGCGCCGGAAGTTATTTAGGAAGATATCATGAATAAAATTCGAAAAGGTGACTCAGTAATAATCCAAACAGGTAAAGATAAGGGAAAACAAGGTATTGTTTCTCAAATCATTGATTCTTCAAAAGTTGTTGTTGAAGGTCTTAATATGGTTAAAAAACATACCAAACCCAATCCTGCTAAAGGTGATCAAGGCGGTGTCGTTAGTAAAGAGATGCCACTCAATATTTCTAACATAGCAATCTTTAACAGTGTTACGCAAAAAGCTGACAAAGTTGCGATTAAATCATTAAAAGACGGCAAAAAGATTCGCATATATAAATCGAATCAAGAAGCAATAGACGTTTAGGAGCTACTATGGCGAGATTAAGAGAATTTTATAATGATGAGGTGGTGAAACAACTAACTGATCAATTTGGTTATAAATCACCTATGCAGGTGCCTAGAATAGAAAAAATAACACTTAATATGGGTGTAGGTGAAGCTGTTGCTGATAAAAAAGTACTTGAAAATGCAGTTAGTGATATGGAAAAGATTGCAGGACAAAAACCTGTCATTACAAAAGCTAAAAAATCAGTTGCAACTTTCAAAATTCGTGATGGGTATCCTGTTGGATGCAAAGTAACTCTGAGAAAAGAGCGAATGTACACGTTTTTAGATAGGCTAATCACAATTGCCATCCCAAGAGAAAGAGATTTTAGAGGTATTTCTGCAAAGTCATTTGACGGCAGAGGTAATTTCAATATGGGCATTAAAGAACAAATCATCTTCCCTGAAATTGAATATGACAAGATTGATGTATTAAGAGGAATGAACATAACAATAACAACAACTGCGAAAACAGATGAAGAAGCTAAAGCACTTTTAGCTGCTTTTAGTTTTCCCTTTAGAGGTTAAGGTAAATTATGGCAAAACTATGCATGACACAAAGAGAAATCAAGAGAAGAAAAACAGTTGATAAATTTAAAGCTAGACGCGATTCTCTGATAGAAATTATTAATGACTCTAAAGCGACAAATGAACAAAAATTTGAGGCTCGCAAAAAATTACAAGCTCTCCCAAGAAATGCTAGTCCTGTTCGCTTAAGGAATAGATGTGCACTCACAGGTCGCCCAAGAGGTGTTTACAGTAAATTTGGAATTGCAAGAGGAAAACTCCGTGATCTCATCATGCACGGTGAAGTTCCTGGTGTAATCAAAGCTAGTTGGTAAAGGGGAAAATTAATGAGTATGAATGATCCAATTGCCGATATGTTAACCCGCATTAGAAACGGACAAATGAGAAATAAAATCTCTGTTTCCATGCCAACTTCTAAAATTAAAATCGCAATTGCAGAAGTTTTGAAATCTGAGGGATATATCGAGAATTTTAGTGTTTCTGAACAAAATGGTAAGCCAACATTATTTGTTGACTTGAAATATTATGCTGGCAGTCCTGTGATAGAAAAACTAGAGAGAATTAGTAAACCTGGTTTAAGAATTTATAAAGATAGCCAAAATTTACCAAAAGTAATGAATGGGCTTGGAGTTGCTATTGTTACAACTTCCAAGGGTGTAATGACTGATCATAAAGCACGCGCAGCGGGTATTGGCGGCGAAGTTTTATGTTATGTGGCCTAGGAGATAACAGATGTCAAGAATTGCAAATAATCCAATTCCAGTTCCAGAGAAAGTTGAAGTTACCATTTCTGCGAATAATATTTGTGTCAAAGGCCCACTTGGTGAATTAAACCAAGAGCTTAAAGGCGAAGTTAAAATTGAAAATAATGATTCAGTTTTAACTTTTAGTCCAACTGTCGAATCCAAACACGCAAAAGCAATGTCAGGAACATTAAGAGCGTTGGTGAACAATATGATAATTGGTGTATCGACGGGTTTCGAGAGAAAATTAACCTTAATTGGTGTTGGCTACAAGGCCTCCGCACAAGGTAATAAAATCAATTTAGAACTAGGTTTTTCTCATTCAATTTCACATGAACTTCCTGAAGGGGTCACTGCACAAACACCTTCACAAACTGAGATTATTTTAAAGAGTTCTAACAAACAAACCGTTGGACAAGTTGCAGCTGAAATTCGAGCTTATCGTCCACCAGAACCTTATAAGGGTAAAGGCGTTAGATATTCTGATGAACAAGTTGTTATCAAAGAATCTAAAAAACAATAATAGGGATTAAATGATGAATAATGAAAATCCAAGATTAAGAAGAGCTAAAAGATCCAGGATAAAAATGGCCGAGTTAAATGCTACCCGACTGACTGTTTATAGATCGAATGGCAATATTTATGCTCAAATTATTGAAGGAAACAGCAATAAAGTTCTTGCTACAGCATCCACTGTTGAGGCCGAAATGAAAAAAAAGTTAAAGAATACCAGTGATGTTGCTGCTGCTTCAGAGGTTGGAAAAAGAATAGCTGAAAAAGCAATTAAGGCTGGAGTCAAAGAAGTTGCTTTTGATCGTTCGGGTTATAAATATCACGGAAAAGTTAAAGCACTTGCTGAAGCTGCAAGAGAGAATGGCTTAACTTTCTAAATACAACTAGGAAATAATATGGCACAAGATACAAGAGAACAAAATCAAGACGGTCTAAGAGAGAAAATGATTACCGTTAATAGAGTTACCAAAGTGGTTAAAGGAGGTCGAATAATGAGTTTCGCTGCTTTAACAGTGGTTGGTGATGGTGATGGGGGAATTGGGATGGGTAAAGGTAAGGCCCGTGAAGTGCCCTTAGCTGTTCAAAAGGCCATGGATGAGGCAAAAAGAGGAATGTTGAAAGTCAATCTAACAAATGGGACTCTTCATCATTCGGTAACTGGAAGACATGGTGCAGCAAAAGTTTTAATTCAACCTGCTTCTGAGGGTACTGGCATTATTGCCGGCGGCGCGATGAGAGCTATTTTTGAAGTAATGGGTATTACTGATGTATTGGCAAAATGTATTGGTTCAGCTAACCCTTACAACGTTGTTAGAGCTACATTAAATGGTTTAGCAGCAGCTAATAGCCCTGCTGAAATTGCAGCTAAACGCGGAAAATCTGTTGAAGAAATTAGAGGTTAATGATGGCTAAAGATAAAAACGATAAAGTTAAAATTACTTTAATCAAAAGTTTAATTGGTAGAACTGACTCACATCGAGCGACTGTGCGCGGTTTGGGCCTTAAAAAATTAAATCATACTGTTGAGCTTGATAATACTCCTGAGGTCAAAGGAATGATAAGCGCAGTAAACTATTTATTAAGAGTTGAGAATTAAGATGAAATTAAACACATTAAAGCCTGCAGAGGGATCTAAAAAAGAATCGAGAAGAGTTGGTAGAGGTATAGGTTCTGGATTTGGTAAAACCTGCGGCAGAGGTCATAAAGGACAGCATTCTAGAGCTGGTGGTTTCCACAAAGTTGGTTTTGAAGGTGGACAAATGCCTATTCAGCGACGTTTACCTAAGCGTGGATTTAAATCTTTATCAAAGCCATATAATGCAAAGATTCGTACTAGTGAGTTAAATAAATTACAACCCGGTATGGTCGACTTGCTTACCCTTAAAGAAGCAAATCTAATTCCTGCAATTTCTTTGAGTGTAAAAATATATTTATCTGGTGAAGTCAAAAACAAGTACACGTTAAAAGGTATCTTAGCCACAAAAGGTGCCAAAACGCTCATTGAGAAAGCTGGCGGCACTGTTGAAGAAATTAAAGAGGCTTAATTAGTGGCGCAAAGTAATGCATTTGGTGGAATGGGAAAAATGAGCGAATTAAAGAATCGCTTGCTATTCTTACTTGGTGCCTTAATTATCTTTAGATTAGGCGCGCATATTCCTGTACCTGGCATTGACCCCAACGAATTAAAAAAACTTTTTGATGCTCAAAGTGGCGGTATTTTAGGTTTATTTAATATGTTTTCTGGCGGGGCATTGAGTCGCTTTACTGTTTTTGCCTTGGGTATTATGCCCTATATTTCAGCCTCAATCATTATGACCTTGTTAACCTCAATGTCCACGACTTTGAAGGAGCTAAAAAAAGAAGGGCAAGCTGGACAAAGAGTTATTACAAAATATACCAGACAAGCGACAGTCGCTCTTGCCGCTTTTCAGGCATTGGGGATTACAGTTGCTCTTGAAGCTCAGCCAGGACTAGTTTTAGACCCAGGATTGTTTTTTAGATTTACAGCTATTGTAACCTTGGTCAGCGGAACAATGTTTTTGGTTTGGCTTGGAGAACAAATTACAGAAAGAGGAATTGGAAATGGAATTTCTATGATCATTTTTGCGGGGATTGTTGCAGGACTTCCGAGCGCTCTTGGCAATACATTAGAACTCACTCGTACGGGAGCTTTTTCAATTCCATTAGTCTTCTTCCTATTTGCCGCAGCTATTTTGGTTACTGGTTTAGTCGTTTTTGTTGAACGAGGCCAAAGAAGAATTACGATTAATTATGCAAAACGTCAGGTTGGTAATAAATTATATGGTGGTCAGTCAACGCACCTGCCTTTAAAAATTAACCAAGCGGGGGTTATACCGGCAATTTTTGCTTCCAGCGTAATTTTATTTCCAGCAACAATTGCTGGTTGGTTTGGTTCAAGTGAAAGTTTATATTGGCTTAAAGATATTGGTGCCGCTATTTCACCAGGACAACCCATTTATATTATGCTTTTTGCTGCTGCCATAATATTCTTCGCTTATTTTTATACAGCAATTACTTTTAACCCTGCAGAAACTGCTGATAATCTTAAAAAAGGTGGAGCTTTTGTTCCTGGAATTAGACCTGGTGAGCAAACTGCCAAATATATTGACACCATTGTCGGAAGACTGACTTTAGTAGGGGCTATCTACGTTACATTAGTTTGTTTAGTACCTGAATTTTTGATCCTTAAATTTAATACCCCTTTCTATTTTGGGGGAACTTCATTGCTAATTATTGTTGTGGTTACCATGGATTTTATGACCCAAGTGCAATCACAAATGATGTCTTATCAATATGAAGGACTTCTTAAAAAAGCTAATTTTAAAGGTGGCATGGGGGGAATGAGATAAATGGCTAAAGAAGATACTATTGAGATGGAGGGTGAAATTCTTGAAAACCTGCCCAACGCTACCTTTAAGGTGAAGTTAGAAAATGGTCATGAAGTACTTGGTTATATTTCTGGGAAAATGAGAATGAATTACATTCGCATATTACCTGGTGACAAAGTAACGGTAGAGATGACCCCTTATGATTTAACAAAAGCAAGGATCACGTTTAGAGCCAAATAAATTTGGTGAAAAAGGAAATATTATGAGAGTAAGAGCATCGGTAAAACCTTTATGTCGTAATTGTAAAGTAATTAGACGAAAAGGAGTTGTAAGAGTAATTTGTAAAGACCCGCGTCATAAGCAAAGACAAGGTTAGTCTTTATTGTTATTAACCAAAAAAATAGTTATAATTTAAGGCTTTACTAAAAAAAGCCTATCTAATTGGAGTTTAAATATGGCCCGTATTGCAGGTGTGAATGTACCAGATAATAAGCATGCTGAAATTGCTTTAACCGCGATTTATGGCATTGGTCGAGTGACAGCACAAAAAATTTGTGTTGTTGCTGGTATTGAATACTCACAAAAGTTAGGTGACCTCTCTGAAGCAGATGTAGAAAAGTTAAGAGATCAGATTGGTAAATATCTCGTCGAGGGTGATCTCAGACGTGAAGTATCAATGAATATTAAGCGTTTAATGGATCTGGGTTGCTACCGTGGACAAAGACATAGACGCGGATTACCAGTCAGAGGTCAGAGAACAAAAACAAATGCAAGAACAAGAAAAGGTCCGGTTAGGGCTATTAGGAAATAATTTTAGGGCAATAATTTTATGGCAAAAGCTAACGTAAGAATTAAAAAGAAAGTAAAGAAAAATGTTTCAGAGGGCATTGCACATGTGCATGCTTCTTTTAACAATACAATAATTACGATTACAGATAGACAGGGTAATGCATTATCCTGGGCAACCTCTGGAGGCGCAGGGTTTAAAGGCTCTAGAAAAAGTACACCATTTGCTGCACAAGTTGCCGCTGAAACTGCAGGTAAAGCTGCGCAAGAATTTGGTGTTAAAAATGTTGAGGTCAGAATCAAAGGTCCTGGGCCTGGTCGTGAATCTTCTGTCAGAGCGCTAAACGCAATAGGGCTCAAGATTACAGCGATTCAAGACGTAACTCCAGTTCCCCATAATGGTTGTAGGCCACCTAAGAAACGTAGAATTTAATTTTACATAGTCAAATATAGGAGAATAAATTGGCTAGAAATCTTGATCCAAAATGTCGTCAATGTCGCAGAGAAGGTGAAAAACTCTTTTTAAAGGGTGAAAAATGTTTCACTGATAAATGTGCAATTGAAAAAAGAAATTATGCTCCTGGTCAACATGGCCAAAGAAGATCAACTCGGTTATCTGATTATGGAGTTCAATTAAGAGAAAAACAAAAATTAAGAAGAATCTATGGTGTTCTTGAAAAGCAATTTAGAGCCTACTACGCAGAGGCAGATAGACGGAAAGGTGTTACTGGTGAGAACCTATTGCAACTCCTAGAATCTCGTTTAGACAATGTTGTTTATAAAATGGGTATTGGCGCCTCAAGAACTGAAGCTAGACAAATTGTTCGTCATAATTCCATTCTTGTTAACGGCAAACGAGTAAATATTCCCTCTTATCAGGTTATTCCTGGTGATGAAATCTCTGTTGTCGAAGCCTCTAAAAACCAACTTAGAATTAAAGCAGCACTCGAAGCTGCTGAGGAGAGAGGCTTTCCAGAATGGATGGATGTTGACATAAAAGCCTTCAAAGGTACGTTTAAAAACAAACCACTCAGAGATGACTTACCCTCAACAATTAACGAGTCTTTAGTTGTTGAATTGTATTCAAAATAATTAATAAAAGTTTTATTTAAAAGGATATTTATGCAAAATAGCCCTACAGAGTATTTGAAGCCAAGAATTGTTAGTGTTGACAATATTAATAGTAATCGAGCAAAAGTAGTTTTAGAGCCCATGGAAAGGGGTTTTGGTTTTACCCTTGGCAACGCTTTAAGAAGAGTTCTGCTTTCTTCAATCCCCGGTTATGCAATTACAGAAGTAAAAATAGATGGCGTTGTCCATGAATATTCCACCCTTGATGGTGTTCAAGAGGATGTTGTTGATATTCTCCTTAACTTAAAAAAAGTTGCGCTTAAAATACATAGTGGTACAGAAGCCACTATTACACTATCAAAATCAGAAGAGGGTGTTGTAACAGCGGCTGATTTTGAGTTAGGACACGATGTTGAAATAGTTAATCCAGGGCATATAATCGCAAATATTAACAAAGGTGGAAAGCTTAATATTGAAGCTAAAGTTGAAATGGGACGAGGATATCAGCCTGTTCCACTAAGAAGAAAGGGTCCACAAGAAGATTCAAGTCTTGGTTTCATAATGATTGATGCGTCTTTTAGCCCAATATATAAAGTTAGTTATTTTGTTGAAAGTGCTCGTGTAGAACAACGTACTGACTTAGATAAATTAATACTCGATGTGGAAACCAACGGCGTAGTTGATGCCGAACAAGCCATTAGAGATGCTGCTCGCATTCTTATGGGACAATTATCTGTTTTTGCAAACTTAGAAAGTGAATTAACAGAAGTTGAGGTACAACAGGCTCCGCAAGTTGATCCGGTATATCGTAGACCAGTAGATGACCTAGAATTAACAGTACGCTCAGCAAATTGCTTAAAAGCTGAAAGCATCTATTACATCGGTGATCTAATTCAAAGAACTGAAAGTGATTTATTAAAAGCACCAAATTTAGGAAGAAAATCACTAAATGAAATTAAGGATATTTTGTCCTCTAAAGGCCTTTCTCTTGGAATGAAAGTTGAACATTGGCCACCAGCAGGCACAGAAAAAGTATAAACGAAGGATTTGGAGTAAATAATGCGACACGGAAAGAGCCACAGAAAGTTAAATAGGACAAGTAGTCACAGAAAGGCGATGTTCAAAAATATGGCGACATCACTTTTAAGACATGAGATTATTCGTACTACCTTGCCTAAAGCAAAAGAACTAAGAAAATATGCTGAGCCTTTAATTACATTAGGGAAAACCACTTCAGTTCATAATCAAAGAATTGCTTTTAGTCGACTTAGAGATAGAGAGGTGGTTGTTAAGCTTTTTGCCGAACTAGGCCCAAGATATAATTCGAGAAATGGTGGTTATACCCGAATTCTAAAATGTGGTTTTAGAAAGGGTGATAACGCGCCAATGGCATATGTTGAATTAGTCGACAGACCTGAACCTCAAGCGGTGAGCGAGGAAACAAAAGCAGAAAATTTAAAATCAGAGCCTAAGGTTGAGGAAGCGAAACCTGCAGCAGCTAAGAAAGAAGCGAAACCTGCAGCAGCTAAGAAAGAAGCGAAACCTGCAGCAGCGAAGAAAGAAGCGAAACCTGCAGCAGCGAAGAAAGTAGCGAAAGACTAGATTAAAATCTTATTTTGCACTTAAGAAAGCCAGCTTAAAGCTGGTTTTTTTATTTAAAAAAAATGAAAATTTTTAACCTATAATAGACTTATCTAATTTAAATTATATTATCTAGTATGAGAAGAGAATCCGAAAGAAAAGAGAGCTTAGCTGATATTATTTCGCAAATTAATCAATTACTTGATAAGCATAAGTTAGTTGAGAATCTAGTTTATAAGCAACAACAGCCAAAACAGAATTTAATTAAAAATTTAGTAAGTAAACAAAATTTAAATAAATTAAAAAAATTATTAGATGAACTTCATCCTGCTGATATAGCGGATATTTTAGAGTCCCTACCAATTGATCAACGTATCATAATTTGGGACCTGGTTAAAAGCGAGAATGACGGTGATATTCTTCTAGAAGTATCTGATTCTGTTAGGCAGACATTGATTGCTGAAATGGATAATTCCGAGCTTCTTGCTGCGGCCGAACAACTCGACACAGATGAAATTGCGGATATTGCCCCTGATTTACCAGAGAATGTCCTACAAAACTTATTAGAGAACCTTGATCAACAGAACCGAGAAAGGTTAGAGTCCACACTTTCTTATCCCGAGGATACCGTTGGAGCTCTTATGGACTACGACATTATCACAGTCCGTGAGGATGTAAGTATCGAAGTAACCTTGAGGTATTTAAGAAAGCTAGGTAAGCTTCCTGAGCATACTGATAAACTTTTTGTTGTTGATCGTTATGGTTCAATTCTTGGCGTCCTACCTTTTAAGAAAATTTTGGTGAATGATTTAAATTTGTATGTAAGAGAAGTAATGTCAACTGATATCGTAACTTTAAATCCTGACGATACAGCAGACGATGCTGCAGATGCTTTTGAACGTTACGATTTAATTACAGCGCCTGTTATAGATGCAAATAGAAAATTAGTTGGTAGGCTATCTGTCGATGCGGTAGTGGATTATATCCGCGAAGTTGCTGAAAGTGACAAATTATCCATGGCTGGATTAAAAGAGGATGAGGATCTGTTCTCCTCTATATGGAAATCAGTAAGAAATAGATGGGCTTGGCTGGCTATAAATCTTATCACAGCCTTAATTGCCTCAAGGGTGATTGGTGTTTTTGAAGGTTCAATCGAGAAAGTTGTAGCCTTGGCAGCTTTGATGCCAATTGTTGCAGGTATTGGAGGAAATTCAGGCAATCAAACGATTACCATGATTGTCAGGGGGCTTGCACTAGGCCAAATTAATAACACTAATGTTAGAAATTTACTTTACAAGGAATTGGGTGTTGCAATCTTAAATGGAGTAATTTGGGGAAGCGTTTTAGGCATTTTTGCTTACCTACTTTATGGCAATATTCTTTTAGGGGTTGTGATGACAACTGCGATGTTATTAAATTTAATTTTATCAGCCATTATGGGTGTGACCATTCCGATGCTTATGAGTAAATACGGTAAAGACCCTGCGGTAGGATCAAGTATATTGATAACTGCAATGACAGACAGTGGTGGCTTTTTCATATTTTTAGGCTTAGCAACCATAATTTTGATATAGTTGAGTTATGAGTGAATTTGAATTATTGGTAAGCAGTTTTAATTATTATTATCTAACCTCCAAACAAGCTTTTATTCAGTATGCTGTTATAGCAATATCCTTTGGCATATATTTTCTGACAAAAAATAAAATACATGCTCTTATAGAAGTATCCAGGAACAAAACTTCAAAACTAGCTTACGATGCTATCCATCGAGTTTTAACTCCATTATTAATTTTAATCTTTGCCTATGGCTCAAGTCTGTTTATTTCATATTATTACCCAACAGAATTACTGGATTTTTTTGAAATAATTTTATTGGCTCTAGTATTTGCCCGTATTGCCGTCTATGCACTACGATATATTTTTGTCGGCAATCCCTTTTTAAAAACATTTGAAAAAACTATTTCATTAGTTGTATGGATTTATGCATTGATTCATTTATTTGGATTTGATGTATTTATCTCAAATCGACTAGAAAGCATTCTTTTTAAAGTTGCGGGGACTGAATACAATTTGTTATTTGTTATAAAGCTAATATTTGCCATTATCGCGTCTATTTTTATCGCCATGAGCCTTGTTGCTTTTGTTGAGCGAAGAATTATGGCTATTACAGCCATAAATCGTAACTTAAGAACCATGATCAACAAAGTAGTAAAGTTAGTCATTTATATTGTCGTTATCATCGTAGCATTGGATGCCATTGGCTTAGACATAACTTTTCTTTCGGTATTTGGTGGCGCCTTCGGTATTGGCCTTGGCTTTGGTATGCAAAAGATAACAAGTAATTACATTTCTGGCTTTACTATCCTGGTTGATAAGTCTTTAAGAATTGGAGATATTTTGACTATAGGGGAGCATTATGGAATCGTTACCAGTATTAAGGCTCGCTATACAACCTTAAGAAAATTAGATGGTGTTGAGGTTATCATTCCAAATGAAAACCTTATTGTAGAAAATATTGTTAATCACACATCGTCTGATAGGAAAGTTAGAGTAGCTATAGATGTAGGTATTTCATACGCATCATCAATCGATCTAGCTACCGATATTATGTTAACTGCCACAAAATCACAATCTCGAGTTTTAAATGATCCAGAGCCTGTAGTTTATTTAGAGAGCTTTGGCGACAGCAGTATAAATTTGAAATTAGTGTTTTATATTAAAGATGCTGAGGAAGGAACATTAAGGCTAAAGTCGGATATAAGTAAAATTTTCTGGGATCAGTTCCAAAAACAAGGCATTCAAATACCATTTCCACAAAGAGATTTACATATTATAAGTGGCGGAATGCCGAAGACGTAAAATTATTTAATCTTTGCTTCTTTGTAAATGACGTGTTTTCGAGCTTTTGGATCAAATTTCTTGATTTCCATTTTTTCAGTCATTGTTTTTTTATTTTTGGTAGTAGTATAAAAATGTCCGGTACCTGCGGAAGAATTTAATCTAATTTTTTCTCTCATTATATTTCCTTAAACTTTTTTACCCTCAGCACGCATTTTTGCGATTACCGCATCAATACCTAATTTATCAATGGTTCTTAAAGCGGCACTTGAAATCCTCATAGACACCCATCTATTTTCACTTTCAACCCAAAATTTGCGATTCTGTAGATTTGGTAGAAAACGTCGTCTTGTACGGTTGTTCGCGTGAGAAACATTATTTCCAGTGACAGGTTTTTTGCCAGTTACATCACATTCACGAGTCATTTTTAAAGTACCTCTAATTTTTCAAAAGACCGTTATTAAACCACATAAATGCCTCTCATTTCAAGTGTTTTTTATGCCTTTCCAGTACTTCCAAAGCCACCCGTTCCACGATTTGTGGTATCGAAATCCTCCACTAAATTAAATTCTGCTTGCATTATTGGCACAAGAACCAACTGCGCTATTCTTTCTAGGGGATTTATTAAAAATGATTTAGAACTCCGGTTCCAACAAGAAATTAATAATTCTCCCTGATAGTCAGAATCAATTAAGCCAACAAGATTCCCAAGAACAATCCCATGTTTATGACCAAGTCCCGATCGTGGCAATATTAGCCCTGCATAATTTGGATCTTTGATAAAAATTGCTATGCCTGTAGGTATTAGAAAGGTCTCTCCCGGGTTTAGGGTTTGGACATGTTCTACACAAGCCCTAAGGTCCAATCCAGCTGATCCCTCAGATGCATATCTTGGTAAATGTTCCTTAATAGCAGGATTAAGAATTTTGTAATCAACTATAATATTCATTTACTACTTCCTTGGAGTAATTGAAATGGATTTGCTTCATTATTTCGAAGGCAATATTTTTTTTCTCACCTTTGGGAATATCTAAAATTTCATTATTTTTATTAATTATTGTGACTTTAGCGACTGATTGACCCATTGTTTCTTGAATAAGGTTTGCAACAATTAAGTCAATTTTTTTTGAGGTTAATTTTTCTTTAGCATTTTGAATTAAATTTTCACTCTCCGCAGCAAACCCAACAGTAAAGATAGCCTTTTTACTTGCAATAGTTGCCAATATATCCTCTGACCTCTTTAAAGTTATTGAGATGGCTGAAGAATTCTTTTTAATCTTTTTTTGACTCGCTGAGGGAAGGTAATCTGAAATCGCGGCAGCACTAATGTAAATTTGATTTTCATCAATTAGCCTACTTACAGTCGCTAGCATTTCTTTGTGATTGAGAACTTTTACGGACTTAAAAACATCAGGTATAGCTTCATCTACCCTTCCAGTGACAATCGTAACCTCAGCCCCTAAAATAAATGCTGCTTTTGCAAGATTGATACCCATTTTTCCAGAACTAAAATTAGTGATTGCCCTTGCGGGATCAATATTTTCGGAAGTTGCGCCAAGAGATATAAGTATTTTCTTATCTTTGAAAATTTGTTCCGATGAAAATTTTTGAACTTGCAAAATAATTGATTCTAAATTTATTAGGCGCCCTAATCCAATTTCACCACAGGCTTGTTCTCCATATTCAGGACCTATGACAATTCCCCCATCCTTTTTTAAGGTCTTAATATTCCTTTGAGTAGCAGGATTTTGCCACATTTCAATATTCATTGCCGGAGCAGCAAGGAGTGGACATGTGCGTGCGAGACATATATTACTTAGTAAGTCATCTGCAATTCCATTTGCCAATTTTGCAATAAAATTGGCTGAGGCTGGGGCTATAAGTATAAGCTGAGAGGTCCTGGATAAATTTATGTGCTCCATACCATTGCCTTCAGTAGCGTCCCACAAATTTTCTAACACAGGGTTTCCTGACAAAGCTTGAAGTGTTAGAGGACTTATAAATTCTTTAGCAGATTTTGTCATTACGACCTGAACAAAGAACTGTTCTTTTAAAAGGAGCCTTATTAGTTCTGCAGACTTGTAAGCAGAGACGCTTCCCGTAACACCTAAAATAATTTTTTTATTAATTGGTATCATTTAAATTAAATTAAAAAAAGAATGTAGAGTATATCAAAAATGAAAAAAATTATTGGAATTGATGGTTGTCGAGCGGGATGGATTGTTGCTTCTCTTGAAGAAAAAGAAATAGTTTTTCAGGTTATAAGTAGCCTTGAGGATTTGAATAAAAGCAATCGTATTAGCCTTATAGGTATCGATATGCCCGTCAATTTAGTTAAAAAAGGATTAAGATTAGCAGACCAAGAGGCAAGATCTTTGTTAAAAAATAGAGCATCAACTGTGTTTTCTGCTCCCCCACTTCCTGTCTTAAATGCTCCTTCTTATTTGAATGCATGTGAATTAAGTTTTACATTGACTGGTAAAAAAATTTCCAAACAATCGTGGAATATATTTCCAAAGATAAAAGAGGTACAAATTGCCAAAGAAATATTTAAGGATAAAAATTTTTTTTATGAAATTCATCCAGAATTGAGTTTTATGGCAATGAATAATATGAAGGTGATCCAGCACTCCAAAAAACTACAAGAAGGAAAAAATATAAGGCGTAAATTAATTGAAGTTATTTATCCTTTTTTCGACTTTAGTAAAGCAAGATTATTTTTTTCAAAAAAAGAGGTTGCTGATGATGATATTTTAGACGCTGTAGCCGTATTATGGTCAACTAAAAGAATAGTTGATAATATTGCGGAATCTGTCCCAAAAAATTCAAAGGAACATAGCTGTCATATTTTTTTTTAAAAAAACAGTTTTTATATGATAAAAAAAATTACTTGGTTAGTCATTTCGCTTCTTGGTGCTTTTGCTTTTTCTTTAATAGCATTGCATCGTGAGGAGTCTATAAATTCAATTTGGTTCATCACGGCGGGAGTTTGTATTTATCTTATTGCCTACCGATTCTATGCGGCATGGGTTGCTGCAAGAGTCCTGGTTCTGGACGAAGATAGATTAACTCCTGCCGTTCGAATAAATAATAATAAAGATTTTATCCCAACAAATAAGTGGGTGGTTTTTGGAACTCATTTCGCAGCCATTGCAGGTCCTGGCCCTTTGATTGGACCTACACTAGCCGCACAGTTTGGCTACTTGCCTGGAACAATTTGGATATTGATTGGTGGGGTTGTAGGTGGCGCCGTTCAGGATATGACTATTTTATTTTTTTCGGTTAGACGAAATGGAAAAAGTTTGGGTCAAATGGCAAAGGAGGAGCTTGGAAAATTAGCAGGTGTTGCCTCTCTAATTGGAACGTTTGTAATCATGATTGTTTTGATCGCCGTTTTAGGTCTTGTTGTGGTGAATGCTATGAAACACAGTCCCTGGGCGACATCAACGGTTGCGGCCACGATACCAATCGCACTATTTATAGGCTGTTATATGCGCTTCTTACGCCCGGGAAGAGTTTTAGAGGCTACCTTGTTGGGTGTAACTCTCCTATTATTGGCAGTCTATTTTGGCGGTGAAATTGATAAATCTGAATATTTAAGACCTTTTTTTGATCATGACGGTTTATTTTTAGCATGGGCAATAATTATTTATGGTTTTGCAGCAGCGGTATTGCCTGTTTGGATGCTCTTAGCTCCAAGAGATTACCTGTCTACCTTTGTGAAATTAGGAACGGTTATCTTTCTTGCAATCGCTATATTAATTTTACAGCCAGACATTAAGATGCCGGCCGTGACAAATTTTATTGATGGAAGCGGACCAATCTTTGGAGGAAAGCTATTTCCTTTTGTTTTTATTACAATCGCATGTGGGGCTATTTCTGGCTTTCATGCATTAATTTCATCTGGAACTACACCCAAACTTATCGATAATGAAAAATATATACCCATGATCGGTTATGGGGGTATGTTATTAGAATCATTCGTGGCAATTATGGCAATGGTAGCTGCCTGTGTACTAGAGCCTGGAATATTTTTTGCAATCAATAGCCCTATTGGTGTCGTTGGGCAGGAGGCTGCGCAAGCGATCGAAACTATTAACTCTTGGGGTTATTCGGTGTCACTTGAGGAAATGAATCAGTTGGCAGAAGATGTTGGGGAAACCTCTTTATTTGCGAGAACTGGTGGCGCTCCGTCCTTAGCGGTAGGTATGGCATCAATATTTGCTAATGCCTTTGGCAAGCATCTATTATCCATGTGGTATCACTTTGCCATTATGTTTGAGGCGGTATTTATATTAACAACTTTAGATGCAGGGACACGTGTCGGTCGCTTTATGCTTCAAGACATGCTTGGGAATATTCATCCAAGTTTAGGCAAAACCTCATCATTTTTTTCAACAGTTATTAGCAGTGCAATTGTGGTCAGTTGTTGGGGCTATTTTTTATATATCGGAGTTATTGATCCAAATGGTGGAGTAAACATTTTATGGCCATTATTTGGAATTGCGAATCAAATGTTAGCTGCAATAGCTTTATGTGTTGCAACGGGTATTTTAATTAAAACTGGAAAGTTAAATTTTGCTTGGGTAACTGGTATACCTCTATTATGGTTAGTGATTATTACCTCATCAGCATCATATCAAAAAATTTTTAGTGAAGATGTACGAGTGGGATTTATTGCATCTGCAAAAAATATGCAAAATCAAATTGATACCGGCTTGCTTGATCCAGGTCGCGTTGAGGTTTTAGAAAAATTAATTCTCAATCTGAAAATAGATACGGGAATTACCATTTTTTTAGTTAGTATCTTATGGATTGTGATCGTTGATATATTAAGAATTGCAGTCAATTATAAAAAATCATCCATCATAATAGAGCCTACAAATGAGTAAACTAAAAAAATTATGGAAGCTAGTTCAGCTGATGACTGGCGAAAGAGATTATGATAATTATCTCATGCATTTTCAACAGAATTCATGCAAAAAAAATAATCATAAACCACTATCTAGAAAAGAATTTTATGCAAAAAAAATGACTGAAAAATGGAGTGGAATTAATCGTTGTTGCTAAGGTTTTATTTTTTTTAAGAGAAAAAAACCTATTAAAATCATGGGTAGGCTTAGCATTTGTCCCATTGTGAGATTTAAAAAAACAAACCCTAAAAAATAATCAGGCTCCCTTGTAAACTCGACTAAAAATCTAGCAAGCCCATAGCCCACTAAAAAAAATGCAGAGATTTTTCCAGCCGATCTGGGTGTTTTTGAAAAAAACCATAAAATAACAAAAAGCAAAAGACCCTCGAGTAACGCCTCATAAATTTGAGACGGATGTCTGGGCGCTGAGTCCACAGTCGGGAAAATTATTGCCCATGGAAGATCACTGGCTCGCCCCCATAATTCTTGATTAATAAAATTACCTATACGACCAAAAAAAAGACCTAGTGGAACTAAAGGTGCCACAAAGTCAGTCAACATCCACCATGATATTTTATATTTTTTTGATACACAAAATAAACTTGAGAGTACCCCAATAAAACCGCCATGAAAAGACATCCCTCCCTGCCATATGGCAAAAATTTCTGTCGGATTTTGAAAAAAATACGTAGGTTGGTAGAAAATAACATAGCCTAGGCGACCACCGATTACTACACCAAGAGCACCATAAAAAAAAGCATCATCTAAAATTTTTGTATCAATTCTTAACCATGGTCTAAGAGCAATTTGTTTTTTCCCAAGGTAAATAAATGCTAGGAAAGCAAAAAAATACATTAGGCCATACCAATAAATTTGTATGGGACCCAAAGATATTGCTATTGGATTGAATTGAGGGTGAATTAACATTGTATAATTATAAATTATTTCAATAAAAATAAGGATTATTGATGCCAGCCTATAGATCTAGGATGACAACACATGGAAGAAATCAGGCCGGAGCCCGAGCTTTATGGAGAGCTACAGGGATGTCTGATGAAGATTTTTCAAAACCAATTATTGCAGTAGTTAACTCTTTTACACAATTTGTTCCCGGTCACGTGCATTTAAAAGACATGGGACAGCTCGTTGCCAGAGAAATAGAAAAAAATGGGGGAGTTGCGAAAGAATTTAATACTATCGCAGTCGATGATGGCATTGCTATGGGCCATGATGGAATGCTTTATAGCTTGCCAAGTAGAGATTTAATTGCAGATAGTGTTGAATATATGGTTAATGCTCACTGGGCTGATGCGATGGTGTGTATTTCTAATTGCGACAAAATAACGCCTGGCATGCTGATGGCCGCTATGAGGATAAATATCCCAGTTATTTTTGTATCAGGCGGCCCAATGGAGGCAGGAAAAGTGTCTTGGGGCGAAAAAATTGAGAAGGTAGATTTAGTTTCACCAATGATTGCAGCTGGAGATTCAAATATCAATGACAAGGAATTAGAAGATTTAGAAAAATCATCATGCCCCACTTGTGGCTCATGTTCAGGGATGTTTACAGCCAATTCTATGAATTGTTTAACTGAAGCGCTCGGTCTAAGTTTACCAGGAAATGGAAGCACATTAGCTACACATAAAGCTAGGAAACAATTGTTTTTAAACGCTGGAAAGAGAATTGTTGAAATTACTAAGCAATATTATGAAAACAATGATGAAACTGTTCTTCCAAGAAAAATTGCATCAAAAGAAGCTTTTGAGAACGCTATGAGCTTAGATGTTGCGATGGGGGGCTCAACTAATACTGTTTTACACCTTCTTGCAGCAGCAAAAGAAGCGGAGGTAGACTTTAATATGGGTGATATTGATCGTATTTCTAGAAAAGTGCCTTGTTTAGCAAAAGTTGCCCCCGCCACTCAAAAGTACCATATGGAAGACGTTCACCGAGCGGGTGGCGTATTTGGTATTCTGGGAGAGTTAATGCGAGCAGATTTAATTAATAAAAAGGTTCCTTGCGTGCATGCTCCTTCAATTGAGGATGCAATAAATACTTGGGACATTATCACTACCGAAAATAAAGAAATTAAGGATTTTTATATGGCTGCGCCAGGTGGGGTAAGAACTACAGAGGCATTCAGCCAAGATAGGGCTTGGCCCTCGTTGGACGACGATAGACAAGGTGGTTGTATTCGAAATAAGCAAAATGCCTATAGTCAAGACGGTGGTTTAGCTGTTCTTTATGGCAATATCGCCGTGGATGGATGCATTGTTAAAACCGCTGGCGTTGATGAAAATATTTTGAATTTTACAGGTAAAGTCAGGTTATTTGAGTCTCAAGACGATTCAATAAAAGCTATCTTAAATGATGAAATTGATGCTGGTGATATTGTATTGATTATTTATGAGGGCCCGAAAGGTGGACCTGGTATGCAAGAGATGCTTTATCCAACTGCTTATCTAAAATCTAAAGGGCTTGGAAAATCATGCGCCCTCCTAACTGATGGAAGATTTTCTGGAGGTACGTCAGGATTAAGCATTGGCCATGTTTCACCAGAAGCTGCAGAGGGTGGGTCTATAGCATTAGTTCAAGAGGGAGATATTATTGATATTGATATTCCTAACAGGGCGATTAATCTAAGAATAAGTGATGAAGAATTGAACTCACGCAGAAAAAAAATGACAGAAAAACCAAATCCTTGGACGCCTAAACCAAGAGAGCGCCGAGTTTCGCAAGCACTTAAAGCATATGCTTTGATGGCAACAAGCGCAGCAAATGGGGCTGTGAGAGATATAAGTCAGTTAGAAAGAAAAGATTAGTTATGGGTTCCTCATGGAAAATTAACCACGATGTTAACGGTTTAGAATTTATAGAGATATCTAATCCTTTAGCAGAGGCAAAAATTGGATTACAAGGTGCGCATGTGGCATGGTGGAGACCCAAGTCATCTTCGGAAGATGTTCTTTGGTTGTCATCAAATGCTCGTTATGAAAAAGGTCGCTCCATTAGAGGAGGCGTTCCCATTTGTTGGCCGTGGTTTGGAGATCATCCAACTGATGGTAATTTCTGTGTTCATGGATTTGCTAGGGTCATTCCGTGGCAATTGATTAAAGTTGTGGATTTAAAAAATGGAGCAACTCAAGTTTCTTTGAAATTAAAGCCGACAGATGAGGCAAAAAAGCAATTAACTTACAACTATGATCTTGAATTGACAATTACTGTTGGAGAATCTTTATATCTAAATCTTAAAACAACTAATTTATCAAATCACCCTTTCGTAATTAGTGAAGGTTTTCATACCTATTTTTATGTTTCAGATATCGAATCGATTAAAGTCACAGGCTTAGAAAATATGGTTTTTTCTGATAAATTTGCAAATTTTAATAGAGATATACAGCGAGAGCCCATTAAATTTTCAGGCCCTTTTGACAGGGTCTACACAAATACAAGTAATGATTGCTACATTGAAGACGAAAAGTTTAATCGAGTTATTACTATAAAAAAATCCAATAGCGATTCGACCGTTATATGGACACCATGGGATAAAATCGCCAATCAAATGGCAGATATGGGCAAAAAAGATGAGTGGAGAAGGATGGTTTGTGTTGAAACTGCTAACCTTTTAGAGAACTCAGTAGTTATTTACCCTGATGTATCTCATAGTATTGCCACCGAATATTCCGTTCAAGAATTCTAGTGACGAATGAACTTCATAGAGAATCTAGTCTTTATCTAAGACAGCATCAAAACAATCCTGTTAATTGGCTACCATGGACCAAAAACGCTTTTGAAAGGGCAAATCATGAACATAAACCTATATTTTTATCTATAGGTTACTCATCTTGTCATTGGTGCCATGTTATGGCTCATGAGTGCTTTGAGGACGATGATGTCGCTAAGCTTTTGAATAAAGATTTTATTTGTATAAAGTTAGATAAAGAAGAGCGACCTGATATCGATCACATTTACCAAAAAGCTCATTATATTTTTGCACAAAGACCCGGGGGATGGCCATTAAGTGTTTTTATGACACCCAATCAAGAACCTTTCTATATTGCGACGTTTTTACCAAAGTTTAGCAAATATAACCTACCTGGAATGATCGAACTTCTTCCACGTATTGCAGAGCTCTACAAATCAGAAAAACAAATCATAGAAAAACAAAGCGATCAAATAAGATCGCTATTAGTGCAACTTAATCCAAAAAAAGATGAAGAAGAATTAATAAATTTAAATTTTATTCATTCGATCAGAGATAGCTTCATTAAAAATCTTGATCATAAAAATGGAGGTTTCGGTGGTGCTCCAAAGTTTCCAAACGAATCAAATTTTAATTTTATTTTAAAAAATTTCCAATCCAATAGCCATTCAAAAGTTTTTGATTCGATTAAAAAAATTATAAATTCAGGGCTATTTGATCATCTTGAGGGTGGTTTTTTTCGATATTGTGTCGACGAAAAATGGACCATACCACATTACGAAAAAATGCTTTATAACAGCGCACAGATGGTAGGGTTACTCACCAAATGTTTTGCTGTCACCAAAAATGATATTTTTTATCAAAAAATTTTTGAAACAATTAATTGGTTAAAAAAAGACATGACAGATTCTCATGGATATTTTTTTTCATCTATTGATGCAGATTCTAAAAATTTGGACGGAGTTTTAGAGGAGGGAGCTTATTATAATCTCAGCTCAAAAGAGCTAGAAGAAATTTTCCACCCTCATGAACTGAATGAGTTAAGGAAGTATTTCTTTCTGGAGGGTGAGCCTAATTATGAAGGTGAGAAATGGCATTTGATAAGACAGGAAAACAGTGAATCTGAAAAATTTCATGATTATAAAATTCGTCTAGCTGATCACAGGAAGAGTAAAACCAAGCCCGAGATAGATAAAAAAATGATAGTTTCCTGGAATGCTCTTATGAGTAAAGCTCTAATATTTTCGGGAAGAATTCTAAATGATGAAAATTGGGTGAATTTAGGACAAAAAAACCTAGATTTTATTTTTAGGTACATGTTTGCTGATAACAAATTGACTAGTATTTATGAAAAAAATAAAAAAATAAATGGGTATTTAGATGACTATGCTTTTGTTTTGGATGCGCTAATAGAATCTATGCAAGCTAATTTTAGAGAGGAGGATTATGTATACGCTTGCAATATTGGAGGATTACTTATTGAAAAGTTTCAGTCAAACGAGGGGGCATTTTTCTTCACAGAACACATGCATGAGAATTTATTCAATAGAGAAATAATTACTGAAGATAATGCCACGCCATCTGGGAATGCGGTTGCTATTAATGCTTTACAAAAACTCTCCCAAATCAGTCGCTCAGCAAAACTAAACGATCAAGCATATAGGGCCCTTGACCATCTTAATGGCCATGTAAGAAAAAATCCCTTTTCTCACCCCTCTATGCTGTTGGCATATGAGTATTTTTTAAGTAAAAGAACTACAATATTTATCTATGGGGATAAAGAATCGACTAAAATTTGGTTAAAAGAAATTCCCGAATATATGTTCTTGGATCATTTAGTAATCACCTTTAATACAAAAGAGCAGTTTAGAAAAGTCTTTAATGATCAAAATATAACTATAGAAAAGGGTGCATACGTTTGTGAAAATCAGACTTGTTATCCACCATGTAAAAAAATTGATGAACTTTTAGAAATACTATCTTTCAAAGAAATTTAGGATTGTTTAATGCGTAAAATATTTTTTATAGTTTTTCTATTCACTTTTAATACGGCTTTAGCAAATGAAGTAGCAAAAAATCTTTCTCAAAAAAATGGTTGTTTTGCCTGTCACAGCGTAAAAGTAAAAGTTTTGGGACCATCATTTGTGGACGTTTCGAAAAAATACAACTCACATCAAGATGCGAGGCAATTGCTCATTGAAAAGATCAAAAACGGCGGAAGTGGTAATTGGGGAAATGTACCTATGATCTCTTATCCAAATCTTTCTGATAAAGATATAGGTGTTATGGTTGATTGGATACTAGAGCTTTAATTTAATTTACTGTTTTTATATGAGTAAATAAAGTAAATTAAAATTCCTACTAATAACCACGAAAAAAATCTCACCCATGTAGCTAGGGGTAAAAAAGTCATTAGTAAAATACAGGCGGAGATGCCCATAAGCGGAACCAATGGGTGCCATTTATTTCTAAAAGTTAGACTATTCTTTTTTCCATGATTGCGGAGTGCTATTACCCCAAAACATACAACAGTGAATGCTGAAAGGGTACCAATATTTACGATTTCAGCAAGCGTTCCCAAGGATACAAAGCCTGCAATAAGAGACATTACTAGCCCACAAATGATAATTAATTTTATTGGTGTTCTTGTTCTCGGGTTTATGTTGCTTAGTTTTATTGGAAGCAAACCATCACGACTCATTGCCAAAATAATTCGAGTAAGTGCGTAATAAAGAACTAACATAACCGTTGTTAATCCTGCAATTACACCGGTAGCAACAATTGCGGATGCACTATTAAGTCCTATCTTTTGAAGAGCAAATGCTACTGGTGATGATACGTTTAAATTTGTATAAGGAAGCATACCTGTAAGTAACGCTGAAACAGAAATATAGATTAACGTGCAAAAAATAAGAGAGCCTATGATTCCTATCGGTAAATCTCTTTGAGGATTAATTGCTTCTTCTGCAGCTGTTGAGACTGCATCAAAACCAATATAAGCAAAAAAAACTATTGACGCTCCAGCAAGCACACCCACAGTTTTTCCTGAGGGTAGCGTATCAAACCAACCATATGGCAGAAAAGGCGACCAATTAATAGGATTTACATGAAAAAGAGCAATTAATATAAAGATTGCAATAGCGGCGACTTTTAAAAAAACCATTGCTGCATTAAATTTTGCACTTTGCTTTACTCCCAATATTAAAAGCCCCATGATCATTAAGATTATCAAGGAAGCGGGTAAATTAATAATCCCATCTTGCGCCGGAGGTCTTGTTAGAAAATCAGGCAAACCTAAACCAACTGCTATGAGAGCATTATTGAAATATCCAGACCAACCATTTGCTACAGCTGCAATAGCAATGCCATACTCTAGGAGAAGAATCCAGCCCACCATCCATGCAATAAATTCGCCAAATGCAACATAGCTATATCCATAAGCACTGCCACATCCTCCAATTGAGGAAGCCAGCTCTGCATAGGATAGGGCGGCAAAGGCACAAGCAAAACCAGCAATAAGAAATGAAAATATTACTCCAGGCCCGGCTTGATTTGCAGCAACAATTCCTGTGAGTACAAAAATACCAGTCCCTATTATGCAGCCTATACCGAGCATAACTAGATCAAATGCGCTTAAGCAGCGATGAAGATCCTTGTTGTTCTCAACAATGGCAATTTTTTTTCTAAAAAGATCCTTGAACATTTTTAAGAATTATACCCAATCTTTTTTGATTAAAAAATTTTCATAAAGATCTGATTCCGGACTATTTTTTTGAGGTGACCAATCATAAGACCATTTTACTAAAGGTGGCATGGACATTAATATTGATTCAACCCTGCCTTTTGATTGAATACCAAACAATGTACCCCTGTCTTGAAGTAGATTAAATTCCACATAGCGACTCCTTCGGTACAACTGAAAATCTTTTTGTTGCACAGTAAAATTCGTATCTTTTCTTTTTTGAACAATCGGTAAATAGGCGTTAAGTAAGTTTTTACCTACGGCTTGTGTTAATTTAAATGAAAATTCGAAATCTTTCTCTGAAAAATCATCATAAAAAATTCCTCCGACGCCCCTTGGCTCATTGCGATGTTTTAAAAAAAAGTAATCATCACATTGATTTTTAAACGTTTGGTAAAGTTCACTTCCAAATGGGGTTAGGGTATTTTTTAAGGTCTGGTGAAAATGAATAACATCTTCTTTAAATGGATAATAGGGGGTCAAGTCTATGCCGCCACCAAACCACCAAATATCTTCCTTTTCAGCTTTTGACGCAATAAAAAATCTCACGTTCATGTGAACAGTTGGTACAAAAGGATTATGTGGATGAAAAACTAAAGAGACTCCTAATGCCTCCCATTGACGATTTTCAAGTTCTGGCCTCAATTGTGTTGCAGAACGAGGCAATTTTGCCCCTTTTACATGCGAAAAGCTAACGCCAGCTCTTTCAAAAATTTTCCCATTCTCTAAAATACAGGTCGTTCCGCCACCACCTTCTTGCCTTTGCCAAGAATCGTTAAGAAAATTATTCTTATCAACAATTTCTATTGCATGGACAATTTCATTTTGTAAATTTACAAGGAAACTTCTAACTTGTTGTATTTTTTTGTTGTAAGTCATTATTTCCTTAATATTTGTTTTGAAGTAAAGTCCTGAATTGTTGATGGTTTTTTCATACCACCTATCACACCTTTTATAATCTTAACTCTCCCGTTTCCAAAACGACATGCTTGCCTATAATTTTTAATTGAACGTTTACCACTCTCATTGGCACTTGTTGAGATTAGAGCCATACCAATACCTTTGGTCAATTTATGACAAAGTGAAAAACTGGGAATTCTTATGGCTATTTTTTTTTGGCTACTTGATAACCAAGGCGAAGTATTTTTTTTTGCATCAACGACCCATGTATGGGGTCCTGGCCATTTTGAATACAGCTCTTTTAAATCTTTATTTTTTATTTCTATAATGTATTTTTTAAATTCTTGCATATTTGAACCGATAAGAAGAAAATTTTTTTTTAGATTTCTTTTTTTTATTTTCTTGATTTTCTGTATAGAAAAAAAATTTGAAGGATCGCAGCCAATTCCAAAACATGATTCGGTAGGATAAAGAATAATATTGCCGTTAATAATATATCTTTTGAGTCTATGATTTCTCATAAATTTATTTTAATGCTTTATCAGAAATATCTTTCCGGTACTGCGCCCCATCAAATTTTATTGTTTTGACAAGTTCATATACTTTTTCTTTTGCCTCTTTAAGACTTATTGCTTTTGCAGTAACTCCCAACACTCTGCCTCCAGCCGTTTTGATCTTACCTTTTTCAAAGGAAGTACCAGCATGAAAAATAAATTTATCCGCTGAAATTTCATCTGAATCTAAGCCATCAATAACATCACCTAATTTAGGTTCATTGGGATAATTTTTAGCTGCCATAACAACTGTAATAGATGAAACATCTTCCCATTCAATATGACATGAGTGGAGCGTATTATCAGTTGCGCTGAAAAGTATCGGAAGCAAATCACTTTTCAAGCGAAAAAGTATTGGTTGTGTTTCTGGGTCGCCCATTCGGCAGTTAAATTCAAGTGTTTTGAGATTTGTATCTTTATCTATCATCAGGCCAGCGTATAGAAAGCCGCTAAATCGAATACCGTCTGATTTCATACCCTTGATAGTCGGCTCAATTATTTGCGCCATTATTTTTTTATGAAGCTCTTTCGACACAATAGGCGCAGGTGAATATGCTCCCATACCTCCAGTATTAGGCCCCAAATCATTATCAAGTAATCTCTTATGGTCCTGGCTTGAGGCTAGCGGGAGTATTGAGTCACCGTCACTGATAACAATAAAGCTAGCTTCCTCACCCTCAAGATAATCCTCAATTACAACCCTGGCTCCTGATTCTCCAAATACGTTATCAATTAGCATCATTTCAAGGGCCTCCATGGCCTCAGTATGATTTTTAGCGATGATTACTCCTTTACCTGCGGCCAAGCCATCAGCTTTAATTACAATTGGAGTCCCTCGTTTTTTTACATATGCCTTAGCTTCCGCCAAATTATTAAACGTCTTATAATCAGCTGTAGGAATTTTATGTCGATACATAAACTCTTTTGCAAAATCTTTAGAGCTCTCTAACTGAGCAGCAGCTTTAGTTGGCCCAAAAATTTTTAAGTTGTTTTTCTTAAAGTCATCAACAATACCATTAGAAAGAGGAATTTCAGGACCAACAACTGTGAGTGATACATTATTTTGTTTTGCGAACTCAATTAGGTCTGAATTTCTGGTTAAATCAATGTTTTCGATAAGCGAATTCCCATCAGCTGTCCCGCCATTTCCAGGTGCAACATAAACTTTTTTAACATTTTTACTTTGTGAAATTTTCCAAGCAAGAGCATGTTCGCGGCCACCACTTCCAATAATTAGAATCTTCATAGACTAGTGTTTAAAATGCCTGATTTTAGTAAATAACATGACTAAACCCAGCTCATCTGCAGCTTGAATAACTTCATTATCTTTTATACTTCCTCCGGGCTGTATAACGTATTTAGCGCCATAGCTTGCTAAAACATCAATACCATCTCGAAAGGGAAAAAATGCATCAGATGCAACAACGCTATTTTGTAAATTAAGCCCAGAATTTTCAGCCTTTATTGCCGCAATTCTTGTGCTGTCAACTCGGCTCATTTGCCCGGCACCAATACCTAAAGTTTTTTTATTTCTGCAAAAAACAATAGCATTTGATTTTACATATTGAGCAACTTGCCAAGCAAATTTTAAATCTAAAAGATCTTTTTGGTTAGGTTTTAATTTTGTTACTACCTCACATTTTTCGATATCAATCACGTGGTTATCAGCAGTTTGAACCAACCATCCACCGCCAATTTTTTTATAATCTAATTGGCCATCAGAGTGCTCTAGTGGTACTTTTAATAACCTAATATTTGGTTTGGTTTTAAAAATTTCCAATGCTTCTGAGCTAAAGTTTGGAGCAATAATTACCTCCGCAAATTGCTTCACGATGAGTGATGTTACTTTGGCATCCAGTTCAATATTGAAAGCGATAATTCCTCCAAACGCTGATGTGGGATCCGTGAGATATGCACCTGTATAAGCATCACTTGCATTGGAAGCCGAGCAGGCACCGCAAGGATTTGCATGTTTAACAATTACACAACTAGGTTCCTTGAAACTTTTCACACACTCCCATGCATTATCTGAATCATTTAAGTTATTAAATGAAAGATCTTTTCCTTGTAATTGAATGAAGTTTGATAATGAGCCAGGCATAAAATCACTATCTTTATAGAAGGCAGCTTCTTGATGTGGATTTTCTCCATAACGCATATCCATATTCTTTTCTAATACTTGCATTAAATTTTTTGGCAAAGTGTCTTCACTTTTATTTAGGTAATTACTTATTGTTGCATCATACTGGGCAGTATGAAGAAATGCTTTTTTTGCCAGTAAAAATCGAGTCTCAAGGTCTATTGAGCCCTGATTGTTATCGATTTCTTCTATAAATTTGTTATAGTCTAATGGATCTGTTAAAACGCTTACGGATTGATAGTTTTTAGCAGCAGCTCTTATCATTGTTGGGCCACCTATATCAATATTTTCTATTGCCTCCTCTAGACTACAATCTTGTTTTTGTATGGTTTGTTGAAAAGGGTATAAATTAACAACAACTAAATCAATTTCTTTAATATTGTTTTGTTTTAAAGTCTTTAAATGGGTTTCAAGATTTCTGTTGGCAAGAATACCCCCGTGAACTTTTGGATGTAAGGTTTTAACTCTGCCATCTAGCATCTCTGGAAAATTAGTATATTCCGAGACCTCAATGACATCAATTTTATTGTCCTTAAGTAGTTTTGCTGAACCTCCTGTGGAAATAATTTCTACCCCATGCCTACTGAGGTTTTTAGCCAAATCAAGAATTTTTTCTTTATTTGAAACGCTGATTAATGCTCTTTTTATTCTGTTCATTTAGATATCAATGTTATGTATTTTTAATTTTTTTCTTAATGTATTTCTGTTTAAACCCAGAATTTCTGCTGCTTTACTTTGGTTACCCTCAGCATGATTCATCACATAAAGTAAAAGAGGTTTTTCTACCGTTGTAAGCATTAGGTTATAAAGATTACCTGGATTTTGCCCCGCAAGATCTTTGAAGTATTGGTCTAGAATTGAATCGATATCATCTGATAATTTATTATTAATCATTAAGCTACAAGAGGTTCTTTACTTTCAGTATCGTATGGGATGAATTTTCCACTCACCTTTAATTGCTCAAAATAGTCATTAATCGCCGTCTGTTGTTTTCTTACATCTTCAATTTGATTCATATTAAAGCGGAATTGAGCAGAGTTTTTTAAACCTTTTGTGTACCACGAAATATGTTTACGGGCAATTCTTACCCCTTTTAATTCCCCATAAAAATTATAAAGATCATTCACATGCTCGATTGTGGTGTCTTGAATTTCCTGAATGGTTGGCAGCTCAAGCTCTTTATTATTTTTAAGATAAAAGTCAATTTCACGAAAAATCCAAGGTCGACCTTGTGCCGCTCTTCCAATCATTATGCCATCTGCTTTTGTATAATTGAGTACAAATTTTGCTTTTTGTGGCGTGGTAATATCGCCATTAGCAATAACAGGTATTTTTATATTTTGTTTCACCTCTGCGATAGTGTCATATTCAGCATGCCCATGATACAAACAGGCCCGGGTTCGTCCATGAATTGCTAAAGCTTTTATTCCTGAGTTTTCTGCAATTTTTGCAATTTTGATTGCATTTTTATTTTCTCTATCCCAGCCAGTTCTTATTTTCAGGGTTACAGGAATAGTGACTGACGAGACTACGGAATTTAAAATTTCCTCTACAAGTTTTTCATGTTTGAGTAGTGCTGACCCAGCCATAACATTACAAATCTTTTTTGCTGGACAACCCATATTAATATCTATAATTTGGGCCCCCCTATCTTGATTGTATCGGGCGGCATCTCCCATCATCTTGGGGTCAGCCCCAGCAATCTGAACCGAAATTGGATCTACTTCACCCTCATGGTTTGCACGCTGAATAGTCTTCTCACTTCCATACAAAAGGGAATTTGATGTCACCATTTCACTTACAGCAACTCCGGCACCTAATTTTTTGCATAACATTCGGAACGGCCTGTCCGTGACACCAGCCATCGGAGCAAGAAAAAGATTGTTTTTAATACTTAAATCACCGACCTTCATAGTATAAGCTTGCGTGGAAATTGCCTATTTTATAATCAATTTTAACTTAGGCATAGAGTTAAATGATTTTAATGTTTTCTCCATTTGATTTTTTTAGCATTTAAATTTTCTTTTAGATATTCCATGGCAACAGTTACTTCTTTTTCATCTCCTTTAATTCCAAATTCAATCATCTTTTTTGGCAATATTTTTGGGAGACTATAAATTGAAATAAATTGAAATTTTTCTTCAATCTCATTCATTAAATCAATCAGATTGCTTTCGCTTGTGTCATCTATCCATATAGATTGATCGGATATTTTTTTTCTTGAAAGATTTTTGTAATAATTTTCAATGATCCAATTAATCATTGGCCATGCCATTTCTGGAAATCCAGGCATGAAATGGTGGTCGGATATTGAGAAGCCTGGAATGTTATTAATTTCATTCGGAATCAGTTTTGCTTTAAAAGGTAAATTTGCCATTAATATTCTTTTTGGATAGGCGTCAGCGCCAAATTGATTTTCAATTAAAACAACTGCCTCTGAATGCTTAACCAATTTTATATCATTGGCTGTTGCGGCTGCTTGCCTTGTTTTATCATCTGGCGTTGCTCCAATACCACCAAAAGCAAAAACAATCTTATCTTTATTTTCCTGGATTTTTTTTACAATATCATTGCTATTATCACCAACATAGCTTGCACTATTTAGTAACAAATTATTCTCATTAAGTTTTTTTATTAAATAAGATAAATGCTTATCTTTTCTTTTTCCGGATAAGATTTCATCGCCTATTATTAATGCATGAATACTTTTGACCATTTAATGTGCTTGCTCCCAATTATTTCCTTCGCCAATATCAACGATTAAGGGGACATTCAATTCAGCAACATTTTCCATCAAATCCTTGATTGTTTTTTTGAATATTACAATTTCTTCTTCAGGGACCTCAAAAACAAGTTCGTCATGAACTTGCATAATCATAAGACCCTTAAGATTTTTATTTTGCAAAATCCAATCATGAATTTTAATCATTGCCAACTTAATAAGATCTGCAGCTGTACCTTGCATAGGACCATTAATGGCTGCCCGTTCTGCAGCTGCTCTTCTCATACCATTTGAACCATTTATTTCTGGCGTCCATAATCTTCTGCCAAACAGGGTTTCAACATAGCCATATTGTTTTGCGAAACTTTTCGCATCTTCCATATAGTTTCTAACTTTAGGGTATTTTGAAAAATATTTTTCGATATAACTTTGAGCTGCAGATCTCTCGATGTTCAGATTTTTAGCCAATCCATAAACACCCATACCATAAATTAATCCAAAATTAATTACCTTGGCATAACGTCTTTGTTCTTGCGTGACATCTTGTAATCCACAACTAAATATATCTGAGGCTGTAGCTTTATGAATATCTTCATTATTTCTAAATGCAGCAATCAATCCTTCATCTCCAGAAAGATGAGCCATTATTCTCAATTCAATTTGAGAATAATCTGCCGACAAAATTTTATTTTTTGTGTTTGCCACAAAAGCTTCTCTGACCCTTCTACCATCCTCTGTTCGTATAGGTATATTTTGTAAATTAGGATCTGAGCTTGCCAATCTGCCTGTAATAGCAACCGCTTGATTATAGCTTGTATGCACTCGGCCAGTTTTTGTGTTAATCATCCTCGGTAATTTATCAGTATAGGTTGATTTTAATTTTGCTAGGCCCCTGTGCTCTAATATTATTTTTGGGAGGGGATAATTTTCGGCTAATTCTTGAAGAACTTCCTCACCAGTAGAAGGCGCACCTTTTGGTGTTTTTTTTATGGGTTTAATGCCAAGCTTCTCAAATAAAATTTCTTGTAATTGTTTTGGAGAGGAGAGGTTAAAAGGTTGGCCGGCTAAATCAAATGCTTTTTTTTCAAGTTGTATAAGTTTTTCACCAATAGCATGACTTTGTTGATGCAATATTTTTTCGTCGATTAAGACTCCATTTCTCTCAATATCGATCAAGGCTTTCATGGCTGGTATTTCAATTTCATTATATATAAAGGGTAACTTTTCCTCTTCTTGTAAAAGTTTTTTAAAATGATTAAAAAGTTGTAAAGTTACATCTGCATCTTCAGCAGCATAATTTTTTGCGTTATTAATATTAACTTGATCAAAAGTTATTTGATTAACCCCTTTGCCAACCATTGATTCATAACTAATACAATCATGGTCAAGATATTTTTTACTTAATTTATCCATGCCATGACTTTGATGACTTTCAATGACATAGCTCATTAGCATGGTGTCGTCACTTATACCATTAAGGTCAATGCCATAATTTTTAAAAATATGCGTATCAAACTTTATATTTTGACCAATTTTATTAATTGATGCATCTTCAAGAATCGGTTTTAGTAAAGCTAAAGTTTCTTGAATGGATAATTGAGAAAAAGAAAGATCAGTATGCTGTAGGGGGATATAAATTGCATCACCCATATCGATTGCAATGGAAATGCCAACCAAATTTGCATCCATAAAATTCAATGAATCTGTTTCGGTATCAATACAAAAAAACTTTTTGTTAATAATTTTCTCAACCCAGCTTTCAAGATCTTTAAAGTTGGTAACTAAGGTATAGTTTTTTTTGTTTAGAAATTTTGTTTTATTAGGATGGCTATTGTTTGATTTGTCTGCAATTTTATTATTCTGTGAGGATTGTGCGTCAAGCTCTTTGAGCCAGCTAGTAAAGTTAAATTTTTTGTATAAGTTATATAACTTTTCAATATCTGTGGGTTTTTTTTCAAAGTCATCCCATTTATAGTCAAGTTTTATGTCAGTTTTAATAGTAATTAATTGCTTTCCCGTGGGCAGCCATCCCATCGCCAATCTGAGATTTTCACCAATCACCCCATTAAATTTTTCTGCATTTGAAATTATTTTCTCTAGGCTACCAAACTCATCGAGCCATTTGACAGCTGTTTTTGGGCCAACTTTCTCAACTCCAGGAATATTGTCAACTTTGTCACCAATTATGGTTAAGTAGTCGATAATTTGTTCAGCAGCCACCCCAAACTTTTTCTTAACCCCATCTTCATCAAGAACTTCATTCGTCATAGTATTTACAAGCTTGGTTTTTTTATTGACAAGCTGAGCAAGATCTTTGTCGCCTGTTGATATAGTGACTGAAATATTTTCTGCATTGGCTTTTTTACTCAATGTTCCAATAACATCATCAGCTTCAACTCCATCATGGGTTATCATGAACCAACCCATTGCTTTTATTGCTTCTTTCAGAGGCACTATTTGACTTGCAAGCTCCTCAGGCATTTTTGGTCTCGTCGCTTTATATTCTTGAAAGATTTCATTCCTAAAAGTTTTTCCTTTAGCATCAAAGACACAAACACTGTAATCTGATGGGTAAGCGTTTTGAATATGACGTAACATATTAAGGACGCCGTAGATGACTCCAGTTGGCTCATTGGATTTGTTTCTGAAATCGGGCATTGCATGAAAGGCTCTATAGAGGTAGGATGAGCCATCAATTAGGAGGAGTTTTTTCATTAGATCATTATAAGAGTTTTTTTATTAAATTCTTACTGAACCAGAATGATTTTGGTAGAATTAGAAAATAACCTGTAAATAATTATGATTAAAAATTTTTTAAAAGCATTATTTCTCGCTTCGATATCTCTTGTCTTCCCTCTTTCTGCAGAGGATAGGCAGCTTTTTGAGGAAATTCCGCCACCACCCACTACATATGATTCTGATTATGTTTTGGAGCCTGAAGTAACAATTAGAAAAGAAGAAACTCAACTTATTGAGGAGTACCGTGTTAATGGCCAGCTCTACATGGTAAAAGTTTCCCCAAAAAATATGCCATCTTATTATCTATACAAGGATGACCAAGGTTCTGACTGGACGCGTCATGACTCCCCAGAGGCGCCTATGATTGTCCCGCAATGGGTACTTTTTACTTTTTAACCAATTTAAACTAACTTATGGCTGTCTACACCTCAATCAAAATTGATGAGATATCTTCTTTTTTGAACTCTTATAATTTACCTGACTTAAAAAGTTTTAAAGGTATTTCATCTGGTGTCACCAACACAAATTATGTTATCGAAACCATTGATGCAAAATATATTCTGACGATATTCGAACAGGCGCAGCCCAAAGATATTCAGTACTATGTTGATTTGATGTCATTTTTGTCTAATAAAAAATATCATTGCCCAACGCCAATTCACAACCAAGAGGGATTTCATTTGGGAGAAATTAAAAATAAACCAGCCTTGCTTGTTTCTCTATTAAGCGGAGGAGAACTTAAGTCGGTATCTAATGATAACTGTTTTGCTGTTGGAGTCTCACTTGCACAAATGCATCAACTAACTCAAGACTACAGGGTTTATATAACGAACCCTCGTGGACTGAATTGGATGAACAGAGTCTTTGATGAAATACATCCGTTATTGCCCAATGATGAAGTTGAAATAATAAGGGATGAGCTTATTTTTCTTGATCAAAATTTTAATAGCAATTTACCATCCGGAATTATTCATGCTGATCTTTTTAAAGATAACGTATTATTTTACAATCACAATGTATCAGGCGTAATAGATTTCTATTATGCCTGTTACGATTTGTATATTTACGATATTGCAATTGCTTTAAATGATTGGTGTATTAATGAGTTCTTTTTGATCGATGCAGAGAAAAAAAGATATTTTTTAAATGGTTATGAATCAATTCGTGAATTAAGTGAAGACGAAAAAAACTTTTTACCAATTTCATTAAGACTCGCTGCAATGCGATTTTGGCTATCTAGGCTATATGATTTCTATTTTAAAAAAGATGGAGAAATAACATATACTAAAGCCCCTGAGCGTTTCAAAAAAATATTACAAAATTATCAACGGAGCTAAATGAAAAATATTTTTAATCAGTCTTATGAATGGGTTTATCAGAGTTTTTCCTTGTTTAAGTTTTCAACCCGATTTTCACTTGTAGCAGGAATGTTTTACTTGATGTTTTATATGTTTATCCCAGCTACTCCTGGATTAAATATTCTTAGTCCAATTTTAATTATGTTATGGCCATTTATTACAGTTTTTATCGTTGCTTTTTACTTAAGTATTCTTGAAAAAAAAGTTTTTGATTTTAAGAAAGTGATGGATTTGATTAGGGGAAAATTCGCTCGATTTATGTCAATAGGCCTGCTTTCTATTGTTTATACACTTGGATTAAGCGCCTGGGTTAGCTCTGATGTTGCAAGAATTGTTGAAATACCTCAGGGGCAAGGACTTGGTGAGATACAGTTTGGTGATTTTAGTCCCATAATAATTAAAGCTTTGGTAATAACCATTCCT
The DNA here is from genome assembly GCA_016778465.1 of Methylophilaceae bacterium. Classification (GTDB taxonomy): domain Bacteria; phylum Pseudomonadota; class Gammaproteobacteria; order Burkholderiales; family Methylophilaceae; genus BACL14. The sequence goes on along the minus strand of JADHPM010000005.1, from coordinate 41,376 downwards.
TTTTTAATGCTGACTTGGTTTGCACCTTTACTCATTGCATTTAACAATTTTGATTTTTTAAAATCTATTAAATCAAGTTTTGCAGGTTGCCTTCTATATTTATTTCAAATTTTGATAGCGTGGACGATAATTATTACTTTATTTGTATGCTTAATTTTTCTAATAACCCTGTTAATATCATCCATGAATTTCTTAGGTAATAATCTCATTTCATTGTTTTCAAGTTTTTTTGTTTTGATCTTGGCGACAATTTTTATTGCCATGTCGTTTACTTTTCAAACCATTACTTATAGAGAAATTTTTAAATCAGTAATTTAAATTTCAGATAATTTAGCATACTCAAGCGCTAACCATTTGGTACCATGATTTAAAAATTTTATTTGAATTCGTAAATCGTTTTCTTGACCCTCATAACCTGTCACCACTCCTTGACCAAATTTCGGATGCTGGACATTAGCACCTATTTTCCATGGATAATCATTGTTAGGGTTATATTTATTATTTCTGTGAGGTGTTGGTATTAAATCAATTTTCTTTGAAGCATTAATTGCTTTTATTAATTCATCAGGTATTTCATCTAGAAATCTTGAGGGGAGGTTATATCTTGTCTGTCCATGGAGCATTCTTGATTGAGCAAGTGTCAAATAAAGTTTCATCTTTGCACGAGTGACAGCAACGTACATTAAGCGTCTTTCCTCTTCAATCCCATTTTGCTCTGCAAGACTTTGCTCATGAGGGCATAAGCCATCCTCTAGACCAGTTATAAAAACAGCATCAAACTCAAGACCCTTAGCAGAATGAATTGTCATTAATTGGAGGGCATCCTCACTAGAAGAAGCCTGCAGTTCGCCGCTTTCCAAAGAGGTATAATTTAAAAACTCTACCATATTTAATGCTGGATCTTCGGTGTCAGAAGTTTCTGAAAAAGTAACAGCAGCAGAGATTAATTCACTTAAATTTGCTAATCGATCAATACTATCTTTCTCTTTCAAATAATGATCTTTTAGTCCAGATCTGTTGGTAATAATCTCTATTGATTCTGCTATCGTCAAGCCATGAATTTCATCCTCAATAGTTTTAATTAACTCAACAAAATAGGGAATACCTTTTTTTTGATTAACTGACACTTGCATTTTAAATTCTGTGGCTGCCTGCCAAAGTGAAGAATTATTTTTTTTAGCTAAATCTTGGATTTGTTCGATTGATTTTGCCCCAATACCGCGAGTTGGAAAATTAATAATTCTTAAGAAAGCATTGTCATCTGTCTTGTTTGTGATAAGTCTTAAATAGGCTAAGGCATTCTTAATCTCTGCTCGCTCAAAGAAACGAAGCCCGCCGTATACCCGATAGGGGATATTATTTGATACTATATTGTGTTCAATAATTCTTGATTGGGCATTGCTTCTGTAGAGAATTGCAATTTGATTGTAATTAAGACCTGATCGATGGAGCTGTTTTATTTCTTCGATAATAAAATTAGACTCATCATAATCACTTAAACCTACATATTTTTTTATCAAGTCCCCATCACCTGATGCAGTCCAAAGCTTTTTACCAAGTCGACCCTCATTATTCTTGATGATAGAATTAGCGGCATTTAATATATTATTTTTTGATCGATAATTTTGTTCTAATTTGATTACCTTTTTAATTGTAAAGTCTTTTTGTAGATCTTTCATATTTGATACTTTTGCGCCTCGAAAGCTATAAATTGATTGGTCATCGTCTCCTACAGCAAAAACAGAATTGCTTTTTCCAACAATAAGCTTTATCCATCTATATTGCAGTTCACTCGTATCTTGAAATTCGTCAATTAAAATATGCTTAAATCGGTCTTGGTAATGAGCAAGAATATGAGAATTTTTTTTAAAAAGTTCGTAACAGCGCAACAGTAATTCGGCAAAATCAACAACTCCTTCTTTTTGGCATTGTGTTTCGTAAAATAAATATATTTCGTTAATCTTTTCCGTATGCGCATCATATGTTTTAACGTCTTTTGAACGAAAGCCTTGCTCTTTGTTGTTATTGATAAAGTATTGAACTTCCCTAGGTGGAAAATTTTCTTCATCAATATTATTTGCCCTCATCAATCTTTTTAGGGCGGACAACTGGTCTTGGCTATCTAAAATTTGAAAGGTTTCTGGAAGCTTTGCGTCTTTGTGGTGAAGTCTTAAAAAACGGTTACAAAGACCATGAAAAGTTCCCACCCACATAGCTCGAGTATTTATTGGTAATTGACTCGTCACACGCAGCAACATTTCTTTAGCGGCTTTATTGGTAAAAGTAACAGCTAGAATAGAACCAGGGCTAGCAATCTGATTATGTATCAACCAAGAAATTCGGGACGTTAAGACTCTCGTTTTTCCACTTCCTGCTCCCGCCAAAATCAATGCAGACGACTCGTTTGAGGTTACTGCCTCAGATTGTTCTTTGTTTAAATTGTTGAGAAAATTTAATGATGGTGTATCTGGCTGCATGGCTGTAATCCTACATCATTTTTTAAGTAAAGTTTTTTAAAAAAGAACTTTTTACCAATAAAGATGTCATTAATAATGTGTAGCACTGCTGATATATTCCTCCCTTTATGATATCAGCATAAAAAAGGCCTCGTTAGAGGCCTTTTTTTAGTTTTAAACATAGTTGATCTGAATTTACATCATGCCGCCCATGCCGCCCATGCCGCCCATGCCGCCCATGCCGCCCATTTCTGGCATTGCTCCACCAGCAGGTGCGTCATCTTTTGGTTGGTCTGCAATCATACATTCTGTTGTGAGCATGAGGCCTGCAACAGATGCTGCATTTTGTAAAGCTGAACGAGTGACTTTTGTTGGATCAAGGACTCCCATTTCAACCATATCACCATATGTTTCATTTGCCGCATTAAATCCGTAATTACCTTTTCCTTCTAACACATTATTTACCACTACAGATGGCTCAATACCTGCGTTTGAAACTATTTGTCTTAAAGGCTCTTCAATTGCTCTAAGAACGATTCGGACTCCCGCATCTTGTTCGGCATTATCACCCTTTACTTTTTTAATTGCTTCAATTGCTCTTATTAGTGCAACGCCACCACCGGGAACAATCCCTTCCTCAACAGCAGCTCTTGTAGCATGGAGAGCATCTTCAACTCGTGCCTTCTTCTCCTTCATCTCAATTTCAGTTGTGGCACCAACTTTGATGACAGCGACACCTCCGGCAAGTTTTGCGACACGTTCTTGAAGTTTTTCTTTATCATAATCACTTGTTGATTCTTCAATCTGAGCTTTTATTTGCCCAATACGTGATTTGATATTATCCTGATTGCCGGCGCCATCAATGATGATCGTATTTTCTTTACCGACTTCGATTTTTTTCGCCTGACCAAGATCCTCTTGTTTAATATTTTCTAATGTTAAACCAACCTCATCAGAAATTACTGTGCCACCTGTTAGAATTGCGATATCTTCAAGCATTGCTTTTCTCCTATCACCGAAACCAGGCGCTTTCACAGCCACAACCTTGATGGTGCCACGAATATTATTAACAACTAAAGTAGCCAGTGCCTCACCTTCAAGTTCTTCAGCAATAATCAATAATGGTTTACTTGCTTTTGCTACCATCTCTAGAGCAGGTAAAAGATCTTTGATGCTTGATATTTTTTTGTCATGAAGAAGAATATATGGGTCTTCAAGAAGTGCAATTTGTCGATCTTGGTTGTTGATAAAATATGGTGAAAGATATCCACGGTCAAATTGCATACCTTCAACTACGTCAAGCTCGTTAGATAAACCCGAGCCATCTTCAACGGTTATAACACCTTCTTTTCCAACTTTATCCATAGCATCTGCAATAATTTGCCCTACTGAGCTGTCAGAATTTGCTGAAATTGCACCCACTTGAGCTATTTCCTTACTTGTATTGCAAGGTTTGCTAAGTTTTTGTAATTCGGCAACAGCAGCCTCGACCGCTTTATCAACTCCTCTTTTTAAATCCATCGGATTCATTCCAGCTGCTACCGATTTCATACCCTCGCGAATGATTGCTTGCGCAAGAACAGTCGCAGTTGTTGTGCCATCTCCAGCGTTATCTGATGTTTTGGATGCAACCTCTTTGACCATTTGCGCACCCATATTTTCAAACTTATCTTTTAATTCAATTTCTTTTGCGACAGAAACACCATCTTTGGTAATCGTTGGTGCGCCGAAGGACCTCTCAAGTACAACATTTTTTCCTTTTGGGCCCAGAGTTACTTTAACTGCATTTGCAAGTGTGTTAACACCCTTAACCATTTTTTGGCGAACATCATCGCCGAACTTCACATCTTTTGCTGCCATTTCATTTCTCCAATAACAATTTTTTAATTATTCAACGATTCCCATGATGTCCTCTTCTCTCATAACGAGAAGGTCTTCACCATCAACTTTTACTTCTTGCCCCGTATACTTACCGAAGAGGACTTTATCGCCAACCTTGACATCCAGTGCGCGAGTTGACCCATCATCAAGTAACTTTCCGTTACCGACAGCTTGAACAGTTCCTTGGTCAGGTTTTTCACCTGAAGCGCTGTCCGGTATAACAATTCCAGATGCGGTTGTGCGTTCTTCTTCAAGACGCTTTACAATAACTCGATCATGTAAAGGACGAATTTTCATTTGTTAAATCTCCTAATAGTGTATTCTTAAAAAAATCATTAAACGCTAATTTTTTAGCACTCTAATCAATAGAGTGCTAATAATAGGGACGATTATTGTAAAATTCAAGGGTAAAAAAATATTTTTTTAAATTATTTAAATATAAATAAGGATGTTTGAAAAAAAAGATTATTCAAGGGTGGGGCACTCAGATTTATTTGTTTCGCCGATAACTCTCGGCACAATGACCTTTGGCGATCAAAATAATCAGGAAGAGTCATTTGAGCAATTGGATTTTGCTATTGATCAAGGTATTAACAGTATTGATTGTGCTGAATTATATCCAGTGCCTCCAAAAGAAAATACCTGTACTAAAACTGAAGCGATTATTGGCCATTGGATAAAACAAAAGAAACAAAGAGACTCATTTGTGCTATCTACAAAAATTGCAGGCCCACGCAGAGATCTATCATGGATTCGGGGCGGACCAAAGTCGCTTGATAAAACGAACATAACAAACGCAGTAAATTCCTCATTGAAACGTCTGCAGACTGATTATGTTGACATACTCTACCTGCATTGGCCAGAGAGAAATGTTCCCATGTTTGGTCAATATAAATTTGATCCTAGAGATGATTTTAAAAATGACGAGCCCATAAAATGGGTATCCATTGAATCTCAATTAAGGGCGCTTGAGGATATTATCAAAGCAGGTAAAGCAAGATATATAGCGCTTTCAAATGAGTGGCCATGGGGCTTAACTGAGTTCATCAGAATTGCAAAGCAAGAAAACCTACCATTGATCAGCGTGGTTCAAAATTCTTACAGTCTGATAAATAGGATTGCTGAATTTGGGGTGACAGAGATTCTGTTTAGAGAGGGTATCGGGTTTTTTGCCTATTCACCCTTAGCTTTTGGTCATTTAACAGGAAAATACTTAAATAATCCAAGCGAAAAGGGACGTGTTACTTTGTTTGAGGGATATGCGAAACGTTTCAATAAACCAGGAGTAAAGAATACCTTGTTAGCTTATTCAAGAGTAGCAAAAGCAAATAAATTGAGTATGACTCAAATGGCATTAAGTTTTGTTTATCATCAATGGTTTACTACAAGCACTGTCATTGGTGCGACAAACATGGCTCAACTCAGAGAAAACCTAAAAGCATTTAATTTTCAACTTTCAGACTCAATACTTAATGAAATAGAACATGTTCATTTGTGTCACATGAATCCTGCCCCATGAAATCACTCAATAAAAATATTATTAGAAGAAGTTTAAAGTCAGTATGGCATCCTTGTTCTCAAATGAAGCATTACAATCAAGATAACCTCATTCCTATTAAAAGGGGCAAAGGTGTATGGCTATATGATTTTGATGAAAAGAAGTATCTTGATGCAACAAGCTCATGGTGGGTTAATTTATTTGGCCATAATAATCCCCTGATTAAGGCAAAGATAAAAAAACAAATTGATCTATTAGAGCATTCAATGATTGCAGGTTTAACTCATGAGCCTGTAATAGAATTATCTGAAGAACTATCCAGGCTAACAAAACTTGGACATTGTTTTTATGGCAGCGATGGGGCTAACGCCATTGAAATTGCTATCAAAATGAGTACACATTATTGGAGACAAAATAAAAAACAACAAAAGAATAAGCTTGTATATTTACGTAAGAGCTACCATGGGGAAACGCTCGGCGCTCTTTCAGTAACTTCTGTACCTATTTTTAAAGAATCATACAAAAATCTCCTAAAAAAACATATTCAAGTTGATTCCCCAGATTGGCGAGATCATTCAGAAAACGAAACACAAGAAGAGTTTGAGAAAAAAAAATTAGATGAATTGAGATGTGTATTTGAAAAAAAACATAACTCAATTAGTGCAATGATTATAGAACCCTTAGTTCAGTGCGCAGGGGGAATGGCAATGCACTCCAAAAATTATCTCCATGGCGTCGCAAGGCTCTGCAAAGAATTCGAAATCCATTTAATTGCAGACGAGGTTGCAGTTGGATTTGGAAGGACAGGTTCAATGTTTGCTTATCAGCAAGCAAAAATTTCACCAGATTTTCTTTGTTTATCAAAAGGGTTAACGGGTGGATATTTACCCTTATCAGCGGTTTTAACCACTAAAAAAGTTTATCGTACTTTTTATCATGACAGAATTGCGTATGGTTTTTTACATTCCCACAGTTACACAGGTAATCCGCTTGCATGCGCTGCAGCTTTGGCAACGTTATCTATTTTTAAAAAACAAAAAATTATTCAATCTAATCGACAAAAAACAAAAATGATCAATAGGCTTTTATCAGACTTAAAAAGTTTTCCCGTCAAAAATTTTAGAAATCAGGGCATGATATGGGCATTTGAAGTGGATCATAAAATCGATCCACTAAAAATACAAAAATTTTGCCTTCAGCATGGCCTTCTGATCAGGCCAATCGGATCCACATTTTATTTGATGCCCCCTTATTGCATTAAGAAAACGGAAGCAAAATTTATGATTAACGTTTTATTGCGTGGAATTGAAAATGCAATGTAATTTAAAGCAACCAGTATTTGTATTAATTTTGTTTTGGAGCTTTTTTTCACATGCAAGTGAAAACCTTGAAATTCAAAAAATACTAAACACCTATTCTTTTGATAAAAAAAATTACACTTTAATAATTGAAAACCTCAATGACCCAAAAAAATTAACATTTTCTCATAACGAAAATAAATTATTTAATGTTGCGTCACTCGTAAAAATTCTCACATCTTTTATGGCTATAGAAGAGTTAGGGCCAAATTTTCAATGGCAATCAGATTTGTATATCCAAGGAAAAGTAGAAGACCAATTGCTAGATGGAAATGTAATTTTTAAAGGAAGAGGAGATGCCTCCTTTTCAATTAATGACCTTGAAAAAATGGTCAGAGAATTAAGGGATAGAGGGATTAGAGAGATTAATGGCAATTTGATTCTCAATACAAGTTATTTTGGGGCATTACCAAAGATAATAGATTTTGATGAAGATCCGATGAGAGCATACAACGTTCTTCCCAACGCAATATCTATTCAAAGCAACACAATGAACTTTAAGTTTATTCAGGAAAAAAATAAGATTCACATTGAAACCGACCCAAGGCTAGAAAACTTTGAAATTATAAATAAGCTCTCTTTGAGCCAAGAAACATGCCGGGGCTGGAGGAGTGCGATGAAGTATGAAGTCAAGCAGGAGTTAGAACGGTCAGCTATTTTATTTGAGGGAAAATTTAGTAAGAGTTGTAAAAATAAAGAAATTGATCTTTCTGTCATGGAAAATGGAAAATATTTCTTTGAAATATTTAAAAAACTATGGCATCAGAATGGGGGAATTTTTAATGGGTCTTATAAATATACAAATAATAAAATTGATGATTTGATTTTGATCGCAACACACCAGTCCAGAAGATTAAGTGAGACAATCAGAGATATCAACAAGTATAGCCTTAACTTAATGTCTAGAAATTTAATGCTTACTATGATTACAGAGAGCTCAGCAACGCCCGCAGATGAAGGTATGGTGAATAGATATGTAAATGACTGGTTTATGAATCGAGGTTACACAAACGTCGATCTATATATAGATAATGGAGCCGGCCTCTCAAGAAATATAAAAATTTCAAGCAAACAATTAAAAAATATTTTATTGGAGATATATCATCATCCATTGATGCCAGAATTAGTTGCATCATTTCCCATTTCTGCAATTGATGGTACCTTAGAAAAAAGAATGGTATATTCGCCCATTAATTCTAAGGGACACTTTAAAACAGGTTCCTTAAGAGATGTTAATGGGATTGCAGGTTTTTTTCAAAATGAAAAAAAAGAAATGATACTGTTTGTTTTTATCATAAACGACAAAAAATCTGATCTGTCTTTAAATTTGCAAGAAAAATTAATAAACAGGACTTTTTATTTAAATTAGCTAGAGGAAATTATGACAAAAAATTTTTTAATCACTCTTTTTCTATTTTTTCAAGTTTTTCTTCTGGGGGCGATTGAATTATCAATAGAGGATAAAAAAATGACAAAAGGTATACAAGAATTAACTATTACAGATATAAAGCAGGGCGAGGGCAGGGAGGCAGAAAAAGGATTGTCTATAACCGTTCACTATACAGGTTGGCTTTATGACGCTAATTCAAAAGATGGCAAGGGTAAAAAATTTGATAGTTCACTGGATAGAAGAGAGCCTTTTAGTTTTATGCTAGGTGTGGGCCAAGTTATCAAAGGATGGGATGAGGGTTTTGCTGGTATGAAGATAGGCGGTCAGCGAACAATAATTATTCCAAGTGAGATGGGTTATGGCCGTCGTGGTGCTGGCAATGTAATTCCGCCAAATGCAGACCTAGTGTTTGATGTTGAGTTATTGGATATTAAGTAATGAAAGTTAACGTCCGTTGGTTGGATGGCGTAAGTTTTGAGGGTGAAAATGAAGCGAAACATTCATTTGTAATGGATGGACCAAGTGAGCTAGGTGGAAAAAATAAAGGTATGCGCCCTATGGAGGCTCTGCTGATTAGCATGGGTGGATGTACGTCTTTTGATGTAGTCACGATCCTTAAAAAATCAAGGCAAATAGTAGAAAGTTGCGAGGCAATAATTGAAGCTGAGAGGGTAGATACAATTCCTAAAGTATTCAAGTTAATTCATATACATTTTGTTTTTAAGGGTAAAAATCTTGATCCTAATATTGTCGAGCGGGCGATAAAGTTATCTGCTGAGAAGTATTGCTCAGCATCGATAATGCTTGGCCAGTCAGTCAACATAACGCATGACTATGAGATTCTAAGTTAAATTATTTTTTTAGTTTGATTGAATAAACTTCTTCGGTTTCAATAATATCAAGCAGGCGGTCTATATTTGGATGTTTACCAGGATGGTTTTGGGCCTCCTCAGTGTGTTCAGAATAAAGATCCAAACCTTCTGCAGCTGCATCAAGATTAAGCTCGCCAAAAACTCGCCAGAGGTGATGATAAACTTTCATGGAACCCATGCTGCCAGGCTTATTTTCAATATGGCCCACTAACTCTTTATCTTTGTTATAAAATTCAATTTTTTTAATATGACTTGCATCTTCGAGCGTTTCAAGAACATCTTTAAATTTTTGCATGATTAAATATGGAAGGTTGAAGTTGTCATTAATTTAGCAGTTTTTTTCATTATTGTTTGAATTATTTTCGGTAATTTCTTGGCGCCTAAATTAATTGCTGAGGCTTGATGCAGTTCCTCCTCTTTTTTCATTGTTTCAATGATTGTTAACGTTTTTTTGTCCTCTTGATTAATTTCATTTAGATGACTTTCTAAATGTGCGGAAACTTGTTTTTCAGTTTCAGACAAAAATCCTAAATTATATTTATCGTCAACAATGCTTGCCATGCTCCCAACTACAAATGAGCCAAAATAAAAAAGAGGGTTCAAGAGGCTCGTTTTCCCACCCAATTCATTGATGCGCTCCTCACACCAAACGAGATGGTCTATTTCCTCTCGCGCAGCTTTCTCAAGCTCAGATTTAATATTTGGATTTTTATTAAAGAAAAGTTGACCTCGATATAAACCTTGGGCACATACCTCACCCGTATGATTGACTCTCATAAATTTCGCGTGAAGATGTTTATCAGCTTCAGGAAGCATTTTTGAATCAGGAATATTAAGGTCAGGCCTAGCTCTGTTTCCAACAGGTGAAGCTGATAAAATCTTTAGGCTTTTATCGATTTCGCTGATTAACTTATCAATCATAGAAGAAATTAATTTTTTTGATGAATATCAATCGCCTTAAGAATATTTAGTGCTTGTTGAAATTGAGTATCATCTTCACCGCCTAGCTCGATAGGTTTGAAACTTCTTAAGGCTTCTCCGCCATCGGCAGGGGGGGTTATGTTTTTATCAGTTTTCTTATCTGCACCTTCTTCGCCCTGAGGATTTACGATGTGATTTGTAACATCCTCTTCTCTGACAGCAAATTGTTCAAAGCCATCATCGACAAAGATATCGGGTTCAATTCCTTTAGATTGAATGGATCTTCCATTAGGTGTGAAGTATAGAGCCGTCGTAAGTTTGATGGCAGTTCCATTATTCATGGGTAGGATACTTTGCACAGAACCTTTACCAAAGCTTCGAGTGCCAATAATTGTAGCCCTTTTGTGATCTTGCAATGCACCCGCGACAATCTCCGAGGCAGAGGCAGAGCCATTATTGACTAACACGACAAGAGGTACATCTTTAATATCCTGGGGCACCTTGTCGAAGTAATTTTTATTTCTAGGAAAATCTCTTATAAAGTTTTCTGGTATTGAAGTAAGATGCATCTTGGAATCTTGAGCTCGACCTTCTGTATAAACAACCAAATCGCCGTCCTGCAAGAAAGCGGATGAAACGCCTACTGCAGCATTTAGAAGTCCACCAGGATTGTTTCTAAGATCAAGAATCATGCCGTTGAGTGCATGTTTATTTTCTTTTCTTAATTTAGTCAAGGCGTCTGCTAAATCTTGACTGGTCCTCTCTTGGAATTGAGTAATTCTTACGTACCCATAATTCGGCTCAACAATTTTTGCTTTAACACTTTTTGTTTTTATTTGTGACCTTACAATTGTCACTTCCAATGGCGTATCTAAACCTTTCCTGAGAATTTGTAACTTAATGGAAGTTCCGGGCTTACCACGCATGATTTTTACTGCTTCATTTAATGTCAGGCCTTTCACTTGCGTCTCATCTAAGCGCATAATCAAATCACCTGTCTTTAAGCCTGCTTTATAAGCAGGAGTATCTTCAATTGGCGAAATTACTTTAACAAAACCATCCTCCATGCCCACCTCAATGCCCAAACCACCAAATTCTCCAGTAGTTCCTTGCTGCATTTCTTTAAAACTGTCGAGATCCAAAAAGGTTGAATGCGGGTCTAAACCAGCTAACATCCCCGCGAGAGCTTCATTAATTAACTGTTTATCTTCAATTTCGTCGACATAATCTGTTTTAATTTTACCGAAGACTTCTGCAAAAGTTCTTAAATCCTCAATAGGCAGAGAAGAGGGTTGTGTTTTGTCAGCTAGAAGGGGTAAGTTAAAACTAAAAAAGATCCCAAGAATTATCCCAGAAACGATCCAACCAAATTTTTGTATTTTATTTTTCATTATTTACTTTCATCGCCTTTAACTTTAAGTTATAAAGAATATACCTTAGTTTTAATATTTATTAAATTACATCTCTTAATTTTAGTATGCCTATTGATTCAATAAAAATTCACTACTGCACCCAATGTAATTGGTTACCCAGAGCCTCATGGATGGCTCAAGAAATTTTACATACCTTTTCTAACGACATACACCAATTAAGTTTGGTTCCTGTTGATGGTGGAAGATTTGAAGTTTGGTTTAACGAAAAGTTGATTTTCTCTCGACATGACGAAGCAGGATTTATTGATATAAAGTTTATTAAACAGCGACTAAGGGATGAGATAGATCCTGAACGATCGCTCGGTCATAGCGATAGATAACGCAGTGATCGAGAATCATTTTCTGTATGACTTTTTTGGTTCGAGTGGCCCGTTATCGAAAATAATAGAGCAATATCAAATTCGACAAGATCAAATTAATATGGCTCAAGCTGTAAATGAAACAATCGCTTCGAATTCCTCATTGATAGTTGAAGCGGGCACAGGTATTGGAAAAACTTTCGCCTACTTAGTACCAGCCTTGGCAAATGGTAAGAAAGTTATAATTTCGACTGCAACAAAAAATCTTCAAGATCAGCTCTATATAAAAGATTTACCGATTGTACGCAGTGCTTTGAAGGCACCAGTTGAAGTTTCTGTTCTGAAGGGTCGAGCAAATTATATATGTCAGCAAAGGTTAGAAAATTCTTTACTTGAAGGACAATTTTTAAATAGGGAGGACGCAAAGTCAGTTCAGTCTATTAAAGTATTTTCTGACCATTCCAAAGCAGGAGAAATTTCAGAAATTCATGATATTTCGGAGAACTCTACTGTATGGCCAATGGTTACATCAACAAATGAAAATTGTCTCGGTGCCAGTTGTGATTTCGCAAAACAATGCTTTTTTTTAAAAGCTCGAAAAAAGGCATTAGGCTCAGAAATAATTATCGTGAATCACCATTTATTTTTTGCAGATTTTATCTTAAAAGATGAAGAAATATCTCAAATTTTACCTACGGTAGATACCGTTATTTTTGATGAGGCGCACCAAGTTCCCGATATTGCATCCTTTTTTCTGGGTAACAACTTTTCAACTAATCAATGTTTACAATTGATACAAGATCTTCATCAAATGTCGATAAAATTAGCAATCAGTGATGAGATTTTTTTAACAGTTAATAAAGAGCTTCCGCAAGCAATTGAATCTCTACAATTATTATTCACAAAAAAAAACGAGCGTTTACTTTTTGGCAACATTGATTGCATTGATAAAGTCTTAGAGGCTTTAAGGACAGTGTCAGAATTTTTTTGTGATCTATATAACTTTTTAGAGAAAATAAGTGATCAAGGCCCAGAATTCAAGAAAAATCTGGAGCGTTTAAGGAATCTAAATAATGAAATATCTCATTGGTTAAAAAACAGAAGCGATGAAAATATTTATTGGCTAGAAATCTTTTCAAGGTCCATTCAATTTAACATTACCCCTTTGAGTATCGCAGAGAAGTTTAAAGACTTTCGTGAGGATAATGATGTCGCATGGGTTTTTACCTCTGCCACATTAACTGTGGATGAAAAATTTGATCATTTTCAAAATACAATGGGTCTCAATGAGGCCAGATTAGAAAAATACAATAGCCCATTTGACTATAAAAAAAATAGTATTTTGTATTCACCCCAAGGCATGCCGGAACCAAATGATATGAGCTTTAATTTATCGCTTGTCCAAAAAGTTAGTCCATTAATCGAGGCGCTTAAAGGGAGAACATTTATTCTATCTACGAGCCTCAAGGGTGTTTCTGAGATTAGTTCTTACTTGAAAGATGAGTTAGAAAAAAAATCATTGAAAATACCTGTTTTAACGCAGGGGGACGAGTCTCGGCAAAAATTAATTGAGAGATTTGTTACTGACGGGTTTTCAATTCTGATTGGGTCATTAAGCTTTTGGGAGGGAGTCGATGTCAGAGGCTCCAGTTTATCTATGGTAGTGATTGATAAATTACCCTTTCATTCACCTGGAGATCCAATCTTTGAATCCAAGATTAAATATTACAAAAACCAGGGCCATAATCCTTTTATGAAGTACCAAGTTCCTCAGGCAGTGATCCAGCTGAAGCAAGGAACGGGAAGACTAATTCGTGATGCAAATGACCTTGGAGTTCTTGTGATAACTGACCCCAGATTAATCTCAAGATCTTATGGAAAGAAATTTTGGCAAAGCCTGCCCCCTTATAAGAGAAGCAGAGATGAAAATGAGGTGATTGAATTTTTAAAAAGTTTATAATACTTATATGAAAATTTTATCAATTGATAGTTCTGGACCAATTCTCTCTCTTGCACTAATCAATGATGAAAAAATAAATGAATTATCATTTTCCTCTTCAAAAGAAAATTCAGAAAAATTATTATCAGAGCTAAAAAATCTTGTCCATGAATCTGGTTTGCGTTTCCATGATATTGATGGCGTTTCTTTTGGTGTCGGGCCTGGGTCATTTACCGGTCTAAGAGTCGCATCCGGAATAGCATACGGGATTGCATACCCACATAATATCCCGATTGTTGGGGTAAGTTCTTTGGAGGCAATAGCCGCAAAATTTTCAAGAAGTCATACTATTAGCTGTATTGATGCAAGAATGAATCAACTATATATTGCGGCATACTCTAAAGTTTCAAATAAATATAATCTTCATGGCGAGGTTGAAGTTTGCGACCCCGATGATTTACCTAGCTATGAGCTCTATAACCCTCTAATTATCGGATCAGGAGTGAGCCCATACAAAACATTTCTGATAAAAAAATATGAATCATTAAAACCAGATTTCGATGAAATGAACTATCCTATGGCGGCGATTATCGGTTCAATGGCAAAAGATAAATTTCAGAAGAAGTTCGATATAAAAGACGCATATCCGATCTATGTTAGAAATAAAGTGGCTCAAACAATTCATGAGAGAAATAAGAAATGAATCTTTCACGTGAAATTTTTCTGCAACAAGAAGATATAAGCGCTCAATGTATCGATGAAATTGTCGCTATCGAGAGAGATTGTCATTATAACCCATGGACAAAGGCATCTTTTCTATCCGCCTTGCAGGCGCATGATATTTTAAAAAAGTTTATCCTGGATGATGAGGCGGTGGGATATTTTGTTGCCAAACTAGCCCTTGACCAATGTGAGTTGTTAAACTTGACTGTAAAAAAGACAATGCAGTCAAAAGGCATAGGGCGGATTATTCTAAATCAATTAAAAGAAATATGTCTCGCAAGAAATATCAGCCATATTTTTCTTGAGGTAAGACGCTCTAACGTAAATGCCATAAAGTTATATGGAAGCTTTGGTTTTAACGAAACCGGAATTAGAAAAAATTATTATAGAACTAAAAGTGGCAAGGAAGATGCTGTTTTGATGGGACTTAGTTTATGAGTGAGAAGTTAAGCCAGGATTGTATTTTAGCTGAATTTGGCTTCACCCCGATTTGGCTGCCAAAAATTGATAAAAAAGAATTAGATTCTCCCATCTACTGTTTAAACTTTTCCTTCGTTAAAAAAAAGATTTTCTTTTTAACTTCGGCTTCTCATGAAGGTGAGCAAGAAAAAAAATTATTTGAAAGTATTGCTGAATACTTAAACTCAATTACCGATCAAATAGCATCAACTGAAATTTTAACGTCGGATCAAATGAACAATTTATTGCAAACTCAAGAGCCAGATTTTATATTTTGTTTTGGTGAAATGGCTACTCAAAATATTTTTTCAAGTGCAACTTGCTTCAATTCCTCAATAAATTTAAGTGATATGATCAAGGATGCTGGAAAAAAGAAAATATTCTGGCATGATATTCGTTCATTTCTCACACTAATTAAAAAAGATAATTAAATCTATGAAAGCAAGTCAATTCTATATATCAACTCTGAAAGAGGCCCCTCAAGAGGCGGAATTAGTAAGTCATCAACTGATGATTCGAGCTGGGTTAATTAAGAGACTTGGATCAGGATTGTATTCTTGGATGCCGCTGGGACTGCGTGTTCTAAAAAAGATAGAGACTATTATTCGTGAGGAAATGAATAACGCTGGCGCACTAGAATTATTAATGCCTGCCATACAGCCAAAAGAATTATGGGAAGAAACTAATCGTTGGGATGTATTTGGCCCTCAAATGTTAAAAATTTCTGATAGGCACGATAGGCTATTTTGCTATGGTCCAACACATGAGGAAGTTATCACTGATATTGTAAGAAAAGAAATAAAAAGCTATAAACAATTGCCAGTAAATTTTTATCAAATACAAACAAAATTTAGGGATGAGATAAGGCCTCGCTTTGGGGTGATGCGTGCACGAGAATTCGTGATGAAAGATTCTTATTCGTTTCATTGTGATTTGGAGTCACTCAAGGAAACCTACCAAAAAATGTATGACACTTATAAAAAAATTTTTGATCGTATCGGCTTAAATTATCGTGCTGTTCAGGCAGATAACGGAGCAATTGGTGGCGATGGCTCACATGAATTTCACGTGCTTGCAGAGTCTGGGGAAGATGAAATTGTTTATGATGAAAATAGTGACTTCGCTGCTAACATTGAAGTTGCAAAGGATCATCCCAACAAACAGCAACTTAAAACCTGTCGTGGTATTGAGGTAGGTCATATTTTTCAACTAGGGTCAAAGTACTCTGAGGCAATGAGTGCCGAATTTATAGATCAAGAGGGAGAATCAAGACCAATGATTATGGGCTGTTATGGTATTGGCGTCTCAAGAATTATTGCTGCAGCCATTGAACAAAATTACGATGCTGATGGAATGATTCTACCAAAATCTATTGCCCCATTTGAGGTAATTATCACGCCAATAGGTATGGATAAAAATGTCGAGATCAAAATGATAAGTAACGATTTGTATGAGGAACTAACTAATTTGGGTTTTGACGTCATCTTAGACGACCGCGGCTTGAGGCCGGGGGTCATGTTTAGTGAGGCAGACCTTTTAGGGATTCCGCATCGAATCACGATAAGTGAAAAGCTTGTAAAAGAGAGCAGTTATGAATATAAGGCCCGCTCTCAAAGCAAAAGCCAAATCTTTGATAAAGCTAAACTTTTAAAAGCATTGGCTAGTTAAGCACTTTATAGGCATGATAAGTGCCAAATTCACCCTCTGAATCTATGTAGAGAAAGTAATAACCATTAACGGTGTAACCTAACCCATTAAAATGATTCTTGGATCTTATTTTTAAGTGTTTGGGGAGTGAACTGGCTCCGACATATTTTCCATCCAAATCATAAATCAGAAAACGCTTGTGATCGATATCAAGAAGGATGAACTCTTCGCCTTTGATTTCGGTGTAGGCAATAAAGCTCGCCGCAACATCATGGTGTTCGACATCGGGCGTATTAAAATCTAGCAATATTTCTTTTTTCAATTGCCTGTCCTCAAGACTAACGACAAAAACCTTATTTGTTTTTTCTTGTTTGGCGTAATAAACATTCAGTTTTGCATCATAAACAGGCATAGTTGATGCGCTGCCAAATGCAGGAATAAAGTTTGCAATGTCATCTGATTTTCCCGTGGGTAGGCCGTTATCGTCGAGTTCTAAGGAAAATATTCCCGTCATTGGGCCAAACCCTGCCTCACTTGAAACATTGTATGTGATGGTCTCTAAGGTTGATGTTTTTGAGTTGAAATAAATTGAACGATTATCAAAACCTGCGCGAGTTGATTTTAAATAATTGCCATTCTCATCATAGGTATGAATAAGGGATTTCGAAATTGGAGCTTCATATGCTGATCCCATCGGTGCAAGACCGCCATCAGCAATATAATATTTTTTTTCAACGGGTAAATAAGCAACTGTCTGAGGACGAGAAGTAGGTTCTTTTTTTAACTCGATTTTAAATGCAAGTTCCGCATCTGGCAGTATTTCTGAGAAGACCATTAAAGGTAAGCTGCTTAAATAAATGGTTAGAATTATTTTTTTAATCATTTGAAATTTCATCCAATTTATTTTTATAGGTCATTATTTTTAGCTTTTTGTTCAATAAACATTGCATCGCCATAGCTAAAGAAATGATATTTATTTTTTATTGCTTCATGATATGACTTCATAATGAAATCTTTACCTGCGAGTGCAGATACTAGCATTAATAGTGTACTTTTAGGAAGGTGAAAGTTTGTGAATAAAGCATCAACAATTTTAAATTTATAGCCTGGCTTTATAAAGATGTCAGTCTCTTGAAAGTTGTTAGGGACCACAGCATTTTGATAAGCGCTCTCAAGAGCGCGCAAAACGGTGGTGCCAATAGCTATAACCCTGCCACCTTTGACCCTTGTTTCATCGATAAGTTGTTTTGTAGCAATTGGAATGTGATAAATTTCTTTATGCATTTTATGATCATTAATGTTGGTAACTTTAACGGGTTGAAACGTTCCTGATCCAACATGTAACGTAATAAAGCCGTAATTTATTTTTTTTTCCTTGAGCCTATTAAAGTCCTCTTGTGAAAAATGTAATCCAGCGGTTGGGGCAGCAACGGCACCCCTTTCTTTTGCAAAAATAGTTTGATAACGATCTTCGTCTACTTTTTTATCCTTACGCTTAATATAAGGTGGCAGAGGCACATGCCCCTCGTTGTCGAGTAAAGAATAAAAATCCCCATCTTCAATTTTTATTCTAAAAAGATTTTCATCCCGAGCAAAAATCTCGATGAGTCTATTTTTAGAGGTTTTAATTGTTAAGCTGGTATTTATTTTTTTGGATGTTTTAATTAGAGCCAATGCATTTTTTTCGTCAATGATGCGTTCAACTAAAATTTCAACTTTACCTCCAGTTAGTTTTTCCCCAAAAAGTCTTGCCTTGATAACTTTTGTATCGTTAAAAATTAGCAAATCATCTTTATTAATTAAATTAAATAAATCTTTAAAATTCAGATTATTTATTGAATTAGTTTCAGGATTTATGGACAAAAGTTTACTATCTCCCCTTTTCCGAGAGGGATTTTGTGCAATTAAATTTTCAGGTAACGTATAATTAAAGTCTTCAATATTCATCGATTTTATTTTCAGGTAAAATTAGCCACCATTGATCATGCCGGGATGGCGGAATTGGTAGACGCACGGGATTCAAAATCCCGCGCTGGTAACAGCGTGAGAGTTCGATTCTCTCTCTCGGCACCATAATTATATAATGATTGAACAAAAACAAATTGATAAAAATTCATTGCGAATTATTATTCGACCAAATCCCGCGATGCCTTGGCCCCTCTTAAAAAAAATTTTTCTTTTTTTTGCGGGCTTTATTTTTTTGATCGCCTTAATCTTGACGTATATTAATTTGTATTTGGCCATTCCTTTTTACGGAATAGAACTTTTTGTACTCGGCTATGCTCTATACATTAGTGCATTAAAAAGTTCGTACTATGAGGAATTAATTATTACTAACGATGAGATAACATTTTCTGAGGTGAAAAGAAAAAATATCAAAACTAAAAAATTTATTCGTGATTGGACCTATTTTGGTTTTAAGAGGGCGACCAAAACGCAACCATCAGTGTTATCGATTCATGAAAAAGGAAAAAAAATTATTGTTGGGCAATGGGTTAATGAAGAGGATAGAAAAAAATTATTAAACTTACTAAAAACTTTGCAAATAAGGCTTGTCTAGATGTTACAAAATTGTTACATTAATGGTCATTATAATTTGAATTTATCGTAAGCTCCTGATACCATCACGCAAGATTTGGTCCAATGAGTAAATTAACGAAAGGTATTAAAATTGAAAACATTTTTTATTAAGTTTTTAAGCATTCTTGCTCTGTTTCCGTTAACTGCATTTGCGGAATGGGGATTAAACATGCGTGAGGGCGTCACTCAAATTAGTCAAAGAGTTTATGACTTGCACATGCTTACTCTTTGGGTTGTTACAGTTATAGGTATCGTCGTTTTTGGAATCATGTTTTGGTCAATTTTCCATCATAGAAAATCTAAGGGAGTTAAACCTGCTAAGTTTTCTCACAGTACTACCGTTGAGGTTATTTGGACCGCCATACCCTTAGCGATTATTATTGCTCTCGCAGTTCCAGCTACTAAACTACTTATTGATATGGAAGATACGTCAGGATCTCAAATTACAGTGAAGGCTACCGGTTATCAGTGGAAATGGAAGTATGACTACATTGATGATGATCTAACAATTTTCAGTGTTCTTGATACAAAAAGTACTGAGGTATCACAGCTTAATTCTGGCCTAAATCCCATGGAAAATGAAAACTATCTATTGGATGTTGATGAGCCAATTGTTCTCCCTACAAATACTAAAATACGAATTCTTACAACAGCTCAAGATGTTATCCATGCTTGGTGGGTTCCAGACCTTGGTTGGAAACGTGATGCTATTCCGGGTTTCATCAATGATAATTGGGCAGTGATCGATAAGCCCGGTACATATCGTGGTCAATGTGCAGAGATTTGTGGTAAGGGACATGGCTATATGCCGATTGTTGTTAAAGCCGTTCCGATGGATGAGTATCGCATATGGGTTGCGGAAAAAAAACAAGAAGCTGAAGCAAAGAAAAATACCGCTGATATGGTATTGACTATGGAAGAATTAATGACAAAAGGCGAGGCGGTCTATAAGGCCCAGTGTTTGGCTTGCCATCAGGCGAATGGTGAAGGAGTGCCAGGGGTTTTTCCAGCCTTAGCTGGAAGTGCTGTCGCAATTGAGCCTGATCAAAGACTTGGCCACATCCATAGGATTATTTATGGTAAGAACTTGATGCCTGCCTTTGGCGAGCAGCTTTCTGACGTAGATATAGCAGCTGTAACAACATACGAGAGAAATGCTTGGGGAAATGACACTGGGGATATTGTTCAAGCCAAAGAGGTTTCCGAAGCTAGAAATAAAAAATAACTTTAATTTAAATTTAGGATTTATTTATGAGTACACTTGCACACGATCATGATCATGCACCATCAGGTTTAAAAAGGTGGATTTATTCGACAAACCATAAAGACATTGGGACCCTCTATCTCATATTTGCGCTAACCATGTTTTTTGTTGGGGGTGCAATGGCTATGATTATTCGTGCTGAGTTATTCCAGCCCGGACTTCAGTTCGTTGACCCACAATTTTATAACTCAATGGTTACAGTACATGCTCTAATTATGATTTTTGGTGCGGTGATGCCAGCAGGGGTCGGACTTGCAAACTGGATGATTCCCTTGATGATTGGCGCGCCCGATATGGCGCTACCTAGAATGAATAATATGAGCTTCTGGATCCTGCCTTTTGGTTTTGCCTTGCTTATTAGTACCTTATTCATGGAAGGTGGAGGACCTGCAGGTGGATGGACAATGTACCCACCTCTTGTACTGCAAACGGGCGATGCTTTCCCCTTCTTAATATTTGCGATCCACTTTCTTGGCATTTCTTCTATCATGGGTGCTATTAATATTATTGCGACAGTATTTAATATGCGCGCTCCAGGTATGTCATTAATGCAAATGCCTTTATTTGTCTGGACTTGGGTTATAACCTCTTTCCTCTTAATCGCTGCCCTTCCAGTTCTTGCAGGTGCGGTGACCATGCTTTTGACCGACAAATACTTTGGAACAAGTTTTTTTGACGCTGCCGGTGGTGGTGATCCTGTCATGTTCCAACATATTTTCTGGTTCTTTGGACACCCTGAAGTGTATATCCTTGCTCTACCAGCTTTCGGTATTATTTCACAAGTTATCCCTGCATTTTCAAGGAAGCCGCTATTTGGATATGCGTCAATGGTTTACGCAACAGCATCTATCGCGATTTTATCTTTTGTTGTTTGGGCTCACCATATGTTCACAGTAGGTATGCCGCTCAAAGGTGAACTCTTTTTCATGTATGCAACTATGCTGATTGCTGTCCCAACAGGCGTGAAAGTATTTAACTGGATGGCTACTATGTGGCGCGGTGCAATGACCTTTGAGACACCTATGTTATTTGCTATTGCGTTTGTGATACTTTTCACAATTGGAGGCTTCTCAGGTTTAATGCTCGGCATGGCCCCGGTTGACTTCCAATATCATGATACTTACTTTGTTGTAGCGCATTTCCATTATGTATTGCTTACTGGTGCAGTTTTTGCTCTTATGTCCGCGGTTTATTATTGGCTTCCGAAGTGGACAGGCTACATGTACGATGAAAAACTGGGTAAGATTCATTTCTGGTTATCAACCATCGCAGCAAATGTGCTTTTCTTCCCGCAACATTTCCTTGGATTAGCTGGTATGCCAAGGAGGATTCCAGATTACAATATTCAGTTTGCCGATTTTAATATGATTTCAAGCATCGGTGGTTTCGCTTACGGTTTAACACAGCTATTGTTTGTCTATATCGTAATTAAGTGTGCCCTAGGTGGAAAAAAAGCAAAAGATAAAGCTTGGGAGGGAGCTAGGGGTCTTGAATGGTACGTCCCATCACCTGCACCTCACCATACATTTGAAACTCCACCAAAATTAACCAAACAAATGCTTGAGATGTAATTTGGTGGCTAAATTTTCGAAGAGCGAACTTGGTAAAAAGAATAAGCGCCTTGCAATTTTTTTAGGGGTAGTTGCTGGCGCCTTTTATCTTGGATTTGTTTTAATGCATAGCGTTTAATGAGTGAAAAAACAAAAATAAAAAAAACAACCTTGATGTTGTTTTTTGTGACATTGTTAATGTTTGGTTTCGGTTACGCTATGGTTCCCCTTTATGATGTTTTTTGCGAGATTACAGGGTTAAATGGTCGAACGGTAAACGTAGTTACTGAAAATGAGAAAGAAAACATAGCCTCTGACAGAATTGTAAGGGTACAATTTGACTCCAATATAAATGGTGATTTGCCTTGGAGGATGAAAGCAAAACAAACAACTATGCATGTTCAGTTGGGAAAATTCTATGAAGCGGTTTACACCGTTGAGAATATGTATAACGGTGATGTAATTGGGCAAGCGATACCAAGCGTTATGCCGGGTGAAGGGTCGTTATATTTTAAGAAATCTGAGTGTTTTTGTTTTGTAAATCAGCTACTGGAAGCTGGTGAGACTAAAGAGATGGTCGTTCGGTTTGAGGTAGATAAAGACCTACCTGAAAATGTTGATTTATTAACTCTGTCCTACACGTTTTTTAGGGCCAAACCAGATAAATCATAATTTAAAATTTAAGAAAGGGAGAAATTATGGCTAGTAAAGACATTTACTATGTCCCTCATAGCAGTAAATGGCCACTCGTAGGATCATTAGCTTTATTTACAACATTCATTGGCGGAGGGATGTTATTCAATGACAACCCAAATGCCAATTATGTCTTACTTATTGGTGCTGCAGCAGTTGTTTATATGTTTGTGGGCTGGTTCAATGATGTAATCAACGAATCTACTTCTGGAAAGTACAGTAAGCAGGTTGATACCAGTTTTAGAATGGGTATGGGGTGGTTTATATTTTCAGAGGTCATGTTCTTTGCTGCTTTTTTTGGCGCTTTATTTTACGCAAGAATGTTCTCGATCCCTTGGCTAGGTGGTGAAGGTCACGGTGGCCATAATGGTACACATCAATTTTTGTGGGATTCATTTCAAGCATCTTGGCCCTTAAGCGTTATGCCTGACCCATCGAAGTTTACTGAGTATAAGGATGTCATCCCTGCTTGGGGTATACCCGCTCTGAATACTGCATTATTACTTGCAAGTGGAGTAACAGTTACTTTGGCGCATTGGGCATTAAAGGCTGGTAATCGTCAAAAGTTAGTACTTTGGTTGTTCTTAACGGTTGCCCTTGGTTTCATCTTTGTATATTTTCAGGTTGAAGAATACGCTCATGCAATGAATGATCTCAACATTACTCTAAATTCTGGTATCTATGGTTCTACATTTTATATGCTTACAGGTTTCCATGGATTTCATGTGACGATGGGGGCAGTTATGCTTTTAGTGATACTTTTAAGGTGCCTTAAAGGTCATTTTACAAAGAAAGATCATTTTGCTTTTGAAGCAGTTGCATGGTATTGGCACTTTGTTGATGTTGTGTGGCTTGGATTATTTATATTTGTTTACTGGATTTAAAAAAAAGCCACCGCAAAGGTGGCTTTTTTTATAATTGGTTGGGGGTGATCCAGCCCATCCAATAGCCAAATAAAATTAACAAGAAAAGAAATATAGAGAGAACCACGCGAATGGTAAGTGACTTTACCATTTTCTTTGACTGATCATCATCTTTCATTAAAAAATGCAGACCTTTTGTTAGAGATAATAGAATTATAATAAGAACTGCAATGATGACTGCTTTAAACATTTGGGTCCAATAGTTAGATTAATGAGAAAATATATTAATAATATTCAGTTTAAGTTTAAATTTATACCAACGCTAGTTTTTTTAATATTCTTTGCTTTATTTATCCGATTGGGTTTTTGGCAACTAGATCGCGCTGAACAAAAAAAAGTAATAAATGATCAATATAAATCACGCCAAGAGGCCACTAAGATTGATCTTAATAGAGAATCTGAAATTAATTCGGACACTTTTTTATGGAGAAAAGCTAGGGGTAATGGTTCATTTTATGTTGAAAAAAATATTCTTTTAGATAATCAAATACTTAATCAAACTGCAGGGTTTAATATCATTACCCCTTTTAAATTGGAGGGTTCGCCATGGTCAATTCTCGTTAATCGTGGATGGCAACCCAATTTATCAACTAGAAAAATCATCCCAGTCATTGAGAGCATCTCAAAATTAGATAATATAGAGGGTCATTTGGTCAAGTTTCCTGTTTCAGGAATTAAGTTGGGCGAGGACAATATTGAGGTTATAAATGCTTCCATGATTAGGCTACAAAGAATTGATATTGAAGAGATAAACTCCTTTTATTCAACACAGTTTCTTCCTTATATGATTTTTTTAGACCCAATTGTTGACCAGAATTTGATTAGTAATTTTTCTTTACCTGTTCCTCAGTCAGAAAAAAATTATGGATATGCATTTCAATGGTTTGCATTTGCGATTACATTATTAATTATTTTTTTAAGGCTTTCAATGAGAAGAAAATCATGAACAAATTAACCAAGAGCCGCCTTGTACTTATTGGCCTTATTTTAATATTCTTTTTGCCCATTGCTTTCTCTTGGTACTTGGTGTTTTTTTCAGATTATAAAAATAAAATGACTAGCATTGAGAATGGCATCCTTGTAGAACCCGTTATTCCTGTCGGAGAAATTGAGTCTGCCAAGCTTGAGGATAATAGTCAACTTGAGACGATTTCAGGTCGCTGGACCCTAGTATTTTTTGTAGACAAGGAATGTGACGATACATGCAATAAAAAGCTTTATCAAGTCAGACAAATTCGCTTAGCTCTTGGAAAAAATGTGGACAAAGTTGATCGTTTATTGATTTCAAACAACGTTTTGGATTGGAGCTCACTTTCCCAAGATTATCTTGGTCAAAAAATACTAGATAATTCTATGAAAGACTTCGCGCGTGTCAAAAATAGCTTTAACTCCATTGCTCAATTTAATGATACGTCATTTTATTTAATTGATCCGTATGGATTTATAATGATGCAATATAAGGATGACATTGAGCCTAAGGGAATTATAAGAGATATTGAGAGACTCATAAGGAATGCTGGCTAGCCTCAAGTAAGAGAATGTCTAGGGCTTTGTTAAACTGCTTGAACTCAATTTCACCAATTATTGTATTCACAATCTTTCCTTCGTGATTTATTAAAATTGATGTGGGTGTCAATTTTACGTCCTCAAAGTGTTTTATGACATCTTTTTTAATGTCCATGATTACAGGAAATGGTAGAGGGTTATTTTTTACGTATGTCATGACCCGACTCGGAGGGTCGTAATACATAGACACCGCAAGAATTTCAAAATTGCGATGCTTGTTAGTATTATATGTTTCTATAAGGTCAGGCATCTCTTTAATACAGCCAGGGCAATCAGTTGCCCAAAAATTAATCAAATAGACTTTTCCAATAAGTTCACTCGTGGAAATTTCGCCCCCATCAATGGTTGTCATATTTATTTTTGCAACTGTTTCTTTTTGAACGCTTAGCAAAAAAAGCACACTAAGAAAGATAATAGTAATGGTAAAAAAAACTTTAATCTTCATATTTTTTTTCATAAAAAGGTATAATTTTATCCATTTTATAGCAACCCTGTTTAGAAAGACAAAATAATGATTTGGTTCAAAAGAATATTAGTGGCATCAACTCTTCTAACCTTGTGCGTCGTTGTATTTGGCTCATATGTTCGCTTAACAGATGCAGGATTGGGTTGTCCAGATTGGCCGGGATGTTATGGCACGCTAACTGTTCCAGAGAGTGAGGAGGCAATAAATCAGGCGCTTCAGCAGTTCCCAGATAGTATTGTTGAAACCGATAAAGCTTGGATAGAAATGATTCATCGTTATATCGCGGGAATACTTGGTTTGATGATTTTATTTATTGCAGTCAAATCATATAAGCTAAGGCAAGAGATTAAAGTCTCACTTAAAGTCCCCTTTTTCTTGCTAGCGCTAGTTGGTTTTCAGGCAGCTTTGGGCATGTGGACAGTCACGAAATTATTACAGCCTGCAATTGTCACAGCACATCTTATTGGTGGTATGACTGTTTTGGGCATAATTACTTATATCACTCACCGGCATGTGGGTACGCAAAATAATCAATTTAATACTGATTCACACACGCTGAGTATTGCGCGACTTTCATTATTTCTTTTGTTCGTTCAAATCTTATTGGGGGGATGGACGAGTACAAACTATGCAGCACTTGCATGCACAGACTATCCAACTTGTCATGGTTCACTTGTCCCTGATATGAATTTTTCTGACGGCTTTTCTATATTTAGAGATTTGGGTATGACTGCAAGTGGAGAAGCTCTTTCCATACAAGCATTGCATGCAATTCAATGGGTCCATCGAGTAGGCGCAATTATTCTAACGGGTGTAATCTTATATTTTTTCTATTTGCTAAAAAGCTCTCCGGGGTTAGCGTTTTACAGAAATATTCTTTTGTTTTTAATATTTACTCAATTTGTAATTGGCGTCGCAAATTTATTACTTCATCTTCCTATTGCTCTGGCTACAATTCACAACCTAGGAGCAGCACTTTTGGTTATAATATTGGTAATTATTAACTCAAGATTAACGCCTCTACATGAATAAGATTTTTATAATAAGCAGCTACAATAGCTACTTTAAAAATTTAAAGAATTTTTATGCGCTGTGTAAACCGCGTGTGACCTATCTCATCGTATTTACAGCAATTATAGGAATGTTTCTAGCCACTCCGGTCATGGTTCCTATTGAAATATTAGTATTTACGAGTATTGGTATTGCTTTCGTATGCGGGGCTGCGGCGGCATTTAATTGCTTAATCGAAGAAAAAATTGATTCGTTAATGGCGCGAACAAGAGGGCGCCCTCTACCCACGGGTAAGCTTACACAAAAAGAAACGATTGTGTTTTCGACATTCTTAGGTGGGACAGGTCTAATGATTCTGCACCAGCTAGTGAACCCTTTAACTATGTGGCTTACCCTCGCAACCTTCTTTGCTTATGCGGTCATCTACACTGTTTTTTTAAAGCCAGCCACGCCAATGAATATTGTGATTGGTGGTGCATCCGGTGCTATGCCACCCGTCTTGGGGTGGGCTGCAGTCAACAATTCCGTTTCACCTGAGGCTCTAATATTATTTTTGATTATCTTTTGCTGGACACCGCCCCATTTTTGGGCGCTAGCACTTTATCGAAGAGAGGAATATGCGAAAGCTGGAATGCCCATGTTACCTGTTACGCATGGTGAAAAATTCACTTTATTGCAAATTTTGTTATACACAATTATTCTTGTCATCGTCACCATGATGCCCTTTAGCGTTGGCATGACAGGTTTAATTTATTTAGTCATAGCAACTATCCTCAATGTTATTTTTCTCTATTATGTAGTGATGCTCTACCGAGAATATTCTGATAAACTATCAATGAAAATATTCAGATACTCCATTTTGTATCTTGGGTTAATATTCTTGGCCCTGCTTATCGACCATTATTTTAAATATAAATTTATCTAGTTATGTAAGGAAACTTTATGAGTAAGCAAAGCAATTTAAGAGGTGTAATTGAAGCAACTGGAATCGTTATTGGTTCATTTGTTGGTGCCGTTTTAATAATAACACTATTGGTATCAGGAAAATCTACAGACCAAACTGCACCCACCTCTCCTGTTGTAGCAGAAAGTAGTGCTGCTCAAGAGAATACGCAGCCAGTCGCTCAAGTGAAAGTGGCTGAAACAGTCTCAGAGGAATCCGGTTCAATATCTGCTGACAAGATTGTTCAGGCCAACTGTGTTTTATGTCATGGTGCAGGAATCATGAATGCTCCTAAAATCGGAGATGCTGATCAATGGGCTCCAAGAATTGCACAGGGTAAAGATACCCTAATTTATAACGCAATCAATGGCATACGAACAATGCCTGCAAAAGGTGGAAATGCATCATTATCGGATGAAGAGGTTGCGGCAGCGGTTATTCAAATGGCAAACGATTCTGGCGCCAGTTTTTAGCAACATTAATGACAGTATACGCCCTTGGTGATATTCAGGGTTGCTTCTATTCGTTTCAGGACTTACTCGACAAAATTTCCTTTAATCCACAAAAAGACCAACTCTGGCTGGTTGGGGATGTAGTTAACCGAGGTTTAGGTTCATATCAGGTACTTGATTGGTGCTATAAGAATCAGAATAGTATCCATCCTATTTTAGGTAATCATGATTTGCACTTCTTGGCAGTGGCATTTAAACAGTCGAAATTAAAATCTACAGATACCTTTGACGATATTCTCAACTCTGCAAATAAAAAAAAATTAATTGATTGGGTTTTAAATTGGCCCCTCACTCATTTTGAAAACAATCATCTAATGGTTCATGCTGGGGTAATCCCAGACTGGAAGATTGATGATGTAATGAACCTATCAAAACAGGTTTGCACAAATTTGACAAGCAATCCCGAAATTTTTTTCCAAAATATGTATGGTAATTCTCCTAATAAGTGGAACCATAAATTAATCGCTCAGGAAAAAAATCGCTTTGTTGTTAATACAATGACCAGAATGCGATGTCTTAATAAGATTGACGGTTCCATTAATTATAACTATAAAGGTGATCTGGAAAATATTCCTAGCGAACTAAAACCATGGTTTGACATGCCTCTAAGGCATCTTAAGGGTAAAAGTATTCTAACGGGTCATTGGTCTGCGATTGGCATAAGAAGACATAAACATGGTATATCACTGGACAGTGGTTGTGTTTGGGGGGGAAGCCTTTCAGCTTATGACTTAGCTAATTCAACAATCACCTCAGTCAAGGCGAATAAAAAAGATTTAGTATAATTTTTCACCGAATAATGTCTCTATCTCTGAAATAGTTGGGCGATGATTTTGCCCGCCCTCATAACCAATCTTAATTGCCCCCATAACGGATCCCAATTTCCCAATTTTTGACCATTCCCAGCCAGCAGAAATACCATAGATGAGGCCAGAACGAAATGCATCACCACATCCAGTTGGATCAAGAAGTTTTGATTTTTTGATCGGGGCTATTTGATATATTTTATTATCAGCATAAATTTCTGAACCATGTGCACCTTTTGTAATGATGAGAGCGATAACTTTAGAGGCTATTTCGTTGGCAGTCATACTTATTTTGTCTTGCAAAAGCTTGGCTTCATAGTCATTCACAGCAATGTATGATGCTTGTTCGACAAAGGTTAACAATTCATTTTTATCAAACATCGGCAAACCTTGGCCCGGATCAAAGATGAAGGGTATTTGTTTGCTAAAGCACTCTTGCGCATGCTGAATCATGGCGTCCCTCCCATCAGGTGAGATAATCGCCAAATCGATTTTATCTGTTACATTTAAAACCAAATTTTGATGTGCCTCTGTCATCGCGCCTGGATGAAATGCTGTAATTTGATTATCATCTTGATCCGTAGTTATAAAAGCTTGAGCGGTAAACATGCCACTAATTTGTTTCATGTATTTTTTAGAAATACCCACACTTTCAAGCCATTTTTTATAGTGATCAAAATCATCGCCGTATGTTGCCATTATGAGCGGATTAGATCTTAGTAATTTGAGATTGTAAGCAATATTACCAGCTGTCCCCCCGAAATTTTTTTTCATTTCAGGCACGTAGAAACAAATATTAAGATTATGAATTTGATCAGGCAAAATGTGATTTTTAAATTTATCTTGAAAGACCATGATGGAATCATAGGCTATGGATCCACAAATCAGTATATTTTTCATAGGGGTTTCAGAACGACTAAAAAGACAATTAAAATTAAAATTACAACCGGAAACTCATTAAACCATCGAAAGTAAATATGAGTATGCCCATTTTTATTTTGCTTAAACGCGTTGAGGTACTTTAAGCAAAGTAAGTGGTAGAAAATTAAAAGGATCACGAGGGCGCTTTTAATATGTAACCATAAGCCATCAAACCCATAATCAAGCCAAAGCCATAACCCAAAGATGATAGTTAAAATTCCTCCGGGCGTCATTATTCCATAAAAAAGTTTTCTCTCCATAACAAGAAAACGTTCATGACTTATTTTGTCCTTTGACATTGCGTGGTAAACAAATAATCGTGGAAGATAAAAGAGCCCTGCAAACCAAGTTACCATAAAAATTATATGAAATGACTTTATCCAAAGCATGAACTATCTCTTAATTTAATGTCTTACCATTATACATTTAGTTGGCAGAATTATTGCTGAACAGCCTTATAACGTTGTAAGGACACAACTGCCATGGTATTCTTTTACATAATCTAATTTACAGATCTAATGAACGCTCCATTATCAACTGAATTACTTAAATCCTCATCTTTTAACGTATCTCGTTTAAGAGAAATCCCTTACAACTACACATCATTTTCAGATAAAGAAATTGTTATTCGTTTTTTAGGGGAAGAGATATGGCATATCATCTCTGAGCTCCGAGGAGAGAGAAAAACCGGTCGTTCGGCCAGGATGTTATTCGAAGTATTAGGTGATCTATGGGTGGTATCGCGAAATCCATATTTACAGGATGATTTGCTTGAAAATCCAAAGAGATTAAAGCTTCTAATTGAAGCAATGCATCATCGTGTCCAAGCTATTGAAGACAGAAGTTTTGGTAACATGAAGGTCGCTCAGCTAAGTAAGGCGGCAGTTGCTGCAATTGCTAAGTTTGAGACTGAATTCAAACAAACTAAGAATTTACGTAAGAAAGTTTTAGCAAAGCTAAAGAAATATACACACAAACATAATATTCAATTTGATGGTTTAGCTCGAGTCTCTCATGTAACCGATGCAACAGACTGGCGGGTTGAGTTTCCATTCGTTGTTATTCATCCTGACAAAGAGCAAGAAATAGCAAGTATTGTTAAAGCACTGATTGAGCTTGAGCTAACAATTATTCCTCGTGGAGGTGGAACTGGCTATACTGGAGGTGCAGTTCCTTTAACTCCTATGTCAGCAGTCATTAACACAGAAAAATTAGATTCTATTGGTGTTGTGGAGTATAAGAACTTACCGGGTGTTGTGGGCGCAGTTCCAACAGTTTATTGTGA
Organism: Methylophilaceae bacterium; assembly: GCA_016778465.1. Taxonomy (GTDB): domain Bacteria; phylum Pseudomonadota; class Gammaproteobacteria; order Burkholderiales; family Methylophilaceae; genus BACL14. The sequence goes on along the minus strand of JADHPM010000005.1, from coordinate 9,980 downwards.
GGCTGGGGTTGTTACAAGACGGGCTATGGAGTTAGCTTCTAATTCTGGACTGGAATTTGCCACCGACCCGACATCTGCAGATGCCTCCTGTATTGGTGGTAATGTTGCAATGAATGCGGGTGGTAAGAAAGCGGTATTATGGGGAACAGCGCTTGATAACCTTGCTTCATGGAAAATGGTTGACCCAAATGGGAATTGGCTCGAAATCGAGCGTCTAGACCATAACCTCGGTAAGATTCACGATGTTGATTTGGCGCGTTTTAGAATAACAAAGTACAAACAGGATGGAGTTAGTCCAATAGAAGATCCAGAGATTCTGGAGATACCAGGCCGTAATTTTAGAAAAATTGGACTCGGTAAAGACGTTACAGATAAATTTTTAAGTGGTTTACCTGGTATTCAAAAAGAGGGTTGTGATGGGCTAATTACTTCAGCAACCTTTATTCTCCATAAAATGCCTCAACACATTCGCACGGTTTGTTTAGAATTTTTTGGCAATATATCGCACGCGGTACCCTCAATTGTAGAGATAAAAAATTACTTAGATCAGTCTGGGGATGTTTTACTAGCGGGTTTGGAACACTTAGACGAGCGATACATTAAAGCGGTTGGGTACAGTACCAAAGCTGCCCGGGTTGCGAGACCTAAAATGATTCTTATTGCAGATATTGCAAGCGATAGCGAATCCAAAGTTGGCGAAGCAGCGTCAAAAATGGTTCAGCTTGCAAATGTAAGAGATGGGGAGGGATTTATTGCAGTATCTCCAGAGTCAAGGAAGCGTTTTTGGTTGGACAGAGCTAGAACAGCAGCAATTGCTAAACATACCAACGCATTCAAGATCAACGAAGACGTAGTTATTCCTCTAGATAAACTGGGTGAATACTCAAATGGTATTGATAGGTTAAATATTGAGTTATCGATTCAAAATAAGTTAAAACTCACGGATGAACTTATTAACTTTATGAATACCAATTTAGAGTTTTTAAATGATGACAGTGTTGATCAGGAGTTAGTAAAATCCAAAAAACAGCAAGCAGTTTCGCTGCTTAAAAATACCCAGCAAAAATGGGTATATTATTTTAAAAATCTGGATGAATCATTAGAGAGTCTCAACGAATTTAGTGAGCATCACTTAAATTACAGAAATTTATTTGAGTTAATTCAAGCCTACGAGCTTCGAATCTCTTGGAAAAAAGAATTAAAAGAACCACTGGAAGAAATTTTTTCCGGTCGCGAATTCACAACTATTTTGCAGAAAATATATGGTCTGCATAAGCAGGTTTTAAAATCTCGGGTCTTTATTGCACTTCACATGCATGCAGGAGATGGCAATGTACATACAAACATTCCTGTCAACTCAGATGATTATGAAATGTTACAAGATGCGCAAAAGGCAGTGGTTAGGGTTATGGCTCTTGCAAAGCAGCTTAATGGAGTTATATCTGGCGAGCATGGTATTGGTATTACGAAAATGGAGTTTTTAGATGAGTTTACAATCAATACTTTTGCCGAATACAAAGCTAAGATAGATCCTGAGGGAAGGTTTAATAAAGGCAAGCTCCTCCCAGGGTCTGGATTGGATAATGCTTACACACCAAGTTTTGGATTATTGGATCAAGAGTCCATCATAATGGAAGAGTCTTCGATGAAAGGCATAGCAGATTCAATTAGTGACTGTATGCGTTGTGGCAAATGTAAACCAGATTGCACAACCCATGTTCCTCGAGCAAATCTTCTTTATAGCCCAAGAAATAAAATTTTAGCTACTTCATTGCTGATAGAAGCCTTCTTATATGAAGAGCAAACAAGACGAGGTATATCAATTAAGCATTTTGATGAATTTAACGATGTGGCGGATCATTGCACAGTCTGTCATAAATGCCTGAATCCTTGTCCGGTAAATATTGACTATGGAGATGTTTCAATTGCCATGAGAAATTTTCTTAGGGAGCAGGGTAAAAAACATTTTAGCTTTGGTACCTCATTGGCGATTAATTATCTAAATCTCAAAGATCCATTAACGATCAAAATAATGAAAAAGATTATGATCGATTATGGTTATAAAATTCAAAGAGCAGGGCACAATTTTTTTAAAAAAATTAAACTTGGAAGTCTCTTTAAAAAAAATCCCCCATCTACAGTTGGAAAGGGCTCGGTAGTAACACAAGTAATTCATTTTATGAATCGACCCATGCCAAAAAGTATGCCGACTAAGACCTCTAGAGGGCTTTTGGGTATTGAGGATGATCGCATTGTGCCTGTTATTCGCGATCCAATGAAGATGAATGATGACTCTGAGGCTGTTTTCTATTTCCCAGGTTGTGGCTCTGAAAGATTATTTTCTCAAGTGGGGTTGGCGACACAAGCAATGCTTTATGAGGTTGGAGCAATAACTGTATTACCTCCAGGCTATTTATGTTGTGGTTATCCTCAGACATCTTCTGGAGATGAGGAAAAGGGTCAGCAAATCAGCGCTGATAATCGGGTACAGTTTCATCGAGTTGCTAATACATTAAATTATTTGGATATTAAAACTGTGGTTGTGTCTTGTGGTACATGCATGGATCAATTGATGAAGTATGAGTTTGATAAGATTTTTCCAGGATGCCGATTACTAGATATTCATGAATATTTAATGGAAAAAAATATAAAGATACAGGGTCTTGAGGGCCAGACTTATATGTATCATGATCCATGCCATTCACCAATGAAGACTTATGATCCTGGTAAAGTGACAAATAGCTTACTTGGACAAGAAACATTGATATCGGATCGCTGTTGTGGGGAGTCTGGTACTTTTGCTGCGGGCAGGCCAGATATTGCGTCTCAAGTGAAAATGCGAAAACAGGAGGAGATTGAAAAAAATCTTAAGACTTTAGATTCGGCTACTAATGCATTACCAACAAAAATACTGACATCTTGCCCATCATGCCTCCAAGGGCTTTCAAGGTATGGTGATGACACAAATACTGAAGCTGACTATATTGTTGTAGAGATTGCAAAACATGTATTAGGTGAGCAATGGCTTGAACAATATGTCGATAAAGCAAAAAATGGAGGAATTGAGAAAATTCTCTTATAGTTATATGAAAGGTATTAAAACTGTGCCGACTGCACCTTGGAAAAATCTTGTTATGACCCTCTCGGTTTTTTCTGAAAGGGTGTACGCAAAATAGTCCGTTCGGCCGATCATTTTTCCAAACTCTCGCTCAAAAGATAAATTTGATACATCTTCCTTGATTTCATTAGTCACCAAAAAAAGCTTACCTGAACTATCTTTTTTTGTTGAAAGCATATAAACAACAATTTCAAAATTACGTGCTAGATTATAAAGGTTCTGGGGTTCAATCGAGTCGACAATATAGAATTCTGTTTTCCCCCCATGTGCCTCAAGAATCATAGTATAGAGTCCTGCAATTAGCGATAAGACTCGATCTCCCTCAAAGTTTTCATCGAAGGCTTGATAGATTGCATCAAAATCTCGCTTGTAATTAATACCCTCAATATTCCATTTATGCTTTGGGTTGCTAAAAAAATAATTTGCTGCTTGTTCTGGGTTATCAGAGGTTGTTTTCTTTAGCTCCCTGGGGTTTTTTTTATAGAGTTTTATCATTAATGTCTTGAGACTTTCAAAGTTTTCTCTTATCTCATAATCTGCCATACGGTCAAAATCGAGTTTACCCAATTGATTGAAGGAGCCTTTATCGTATTGGGTTGAGTCTTTTCTATCCAGTTTACTGCCGCCACAACCTGAGATAAGAGTCATTGATAAAAGAATAAAAATTATGCGAATCACAAAATTCTTTCTTTTGGAAAAATCAATTTAAAAGTACTTCCTTGATTGAGGTTGCTTTTGATTTCCAATCTCCCATTATGCTGCGTGATGACGTTTTTAACTATTGATAAGCCAAGACCTGTGCCACCCGTATCTCGACTTCTGTCAGAATCAATCCTATAAAAGCGCTCTGTGATTCTTGATAAATGTGTTTTGGAGATTCCAATACCACTATCTTTGACAGTGAAAGTCGGTTGCATAGCCTCAATATTCCAAGTTACTCTTATTTCTTTGTTCGCTTCACTATACCTTATCGCATTGGTTATCAAGTTCGTAAAAGCACTCTCAACCTCTATGGCTGATCCTTTAAGATTTATTTTCTTGTTAATACTAAAATTTATTTGATGTTCTTTCTTGTCAATTAACGCTATTTCATTTTTGATTTTTTTAAATAAACTATATACATCAATCTTCTCATCCCGGTTTTGCAACTGATTACTTTCAACATTTGATAGTAACAAGAGGTCGTCAAGTAATTTTTTCATTCTTAATGCTTGATTCGACATTATGCTAAATATTTGAAGTGTTTCTTTATCAATTTTAGATTTATTACTTTCAAGGGTCTCTAGAAAACCCACTATGACTGTCAAAGGGGTTTTTAACTCATGGGAAAAGTTTGAAACAAATTCTTTACGAATTTTTTCATTAGAAATGAGCTGACTGATATCTCGGGCAGTGATGAGCCGCATATTATTCCGAAAGGGTGTGACTTTAATCTCAATGGTCTTTCGTGTACCTTGATCTAAAATTTTTACCGTCTCATCATATTCTCCTGTTTCTAAGTGGTCACTAAAAGCTGTATTTCTAAAGACATAATTTATGGGTTGTTTGTAATTTTTTTTTAAACTAATTTTAAGCATTGATTGCGCAGGTTTGTTGCACCATAAAATTTCATTATTTTGGTTAATTGCGATGACGCCATCAAGCATAGCCTCGGCAGCGGCAATAAATTGCTCTAATGTGAGATTTAATTCTTTCTTTGATTTATCCTCAAGACGAGATGATTTATAAAGTTTTGAAAAAATTTCGGACCAAACTCCATAGCCCTCAGGAATATCATTAATGTTATTTGTGTTGAGCCAAATATTTAATTTGTGGGCCCAATAACTCTGAAAAACAAACCCTACGGCTGATGCAAAACAGATAAGATATACTGCAACATCAAAGCTAAAAATTTTATAAAAAATAAAAAATGAAAAGCTTAAGAAAAAGATTAACGTAATGATCTTTTTCAATAGCTTAGTCCTAATATATTCATGAAATAAAATTAATCCTCGTTGAAACGATATCCAAGTCCACGCACTGTCTGAATTTTTTGATCATCCCCAGAATTTTTAAGACAATCACGTAATCTTTTGATGTGCACATCGACAGTGCGATCATCTATAACAGATTGGTTACCCCAAACCTTATCCAATATTTGGTTGCGACTGAAGATAATGTCAGGATTCCTCATAAAGAAATATAGTAGCTTAAACTCTGTTGGACCGATATTTATCTTTTTTTCATGGCTTTTTAAAATCAGTTTGTTAGGGTCCAAGAATAGATTTTTATGCATGATTGGTTCTTTGACTTGCTCCGGAGCTTTTCGACGTAAAACAGCTTTTATACGGGCAATGAGTTCCTTAGGGCTAAATGGTTTTGTCATGTAATCATCTGCGCCAACATTTAAACCTTGGAGTTTATTATCCTCTTCACTTTTTGCGGTGAGCATAATAATGGGAATCTTTTTTGTTGAGGAGTTCATTTTTAATCGCTTTGCGAACTCTATACCATCCATGCCCGGCAACATCCAATCAAGTACAATTAAATCTGGAATTGCTTCGCCCACAATCTTTTCTGCAAATTCTGCATTGATTGCTCGCATTGGATTAAATCCAGATTGTTTTAAATTAATGGCAATTAATTCAAGGATTGACTCTTCGTCCTCAACAATTAATATGTTGGCTGGCATGATTGCTCCTTATAAAATCATAAATATTATGACATTTATATGACAAAAATATGACATTATTTTTTAGATATATTTTTTGAAGTTGCTAATATTGACAGAATCAATTAATGTTAAAAATATTAATTTTTTAAGAGATGTTGATTATGAGTATACTTGATCGAGAAAATATTGTTGCTGATGCGTCATATAATAGGTGGTTAGTGCCACCCGCAGCGCTGCTTATTCATCTATCAATTGGTATGATATATGGGTTTAGTGTGTTTTGGCCGGCAAAAGGTAATGGCCTGCTGAACCTTATTGGCTCTCAATGCGATGCATTGCAAACTTCTCTTTTAGATCGATTGTTTATCACCTCTTGTGATTGGTTGCTAAGTGATGTGGTCTGGACTTTTTCAATAGCTATTGTATGTTTAGGCCTTGCCGCAGCTATTTTTGGGCATTGGCTGGAGCGCGCCGGACCAAGAAAAGCTGGATTTGCAGCAGCAGTCCTATGGGGGGGCGGGCTGATTATTTCATCATTTGGTGTAGCATCCCACCAGCTATGGTTAATTTGGCTTGGCGCTGGTGTCATTGGTGGAATTGGTCTTGGTTTAGGTTATATTTCTCCAGTTTCAACCTTAATCAAATGGTTTCCTGATCGACGTGGTTTAGCTACTGGGATGGCTATCATGGGTTTTGGCGGTGGCGCGATGATTGGAACACCCGCAGCGGCCTATCTGATTGATGCTTTTGGTGTTGGAAATGCTCTTTTATATATGGGTTGCTTCTATTTCATTGCCATGACAATTGGTGCATTTGGCTATAGAGTTCCCCCTGCCGATTTTAAGGTTGAGGGAAAGAGTATTGTTAAGAAAGATACTGCAATGATTGCAAAAGGACATGTTCATGTGAGTCATGCCCATAAAACATACCAATTTTGGCTCTTATGGGGTGTTTTATGCCTTAACGTCTCTGCGGGAATAGGTGTTCTAGCTGTTGCAAAACCTATGTTTCAAGAGATTGCAGCACAAAATTTTTCTGCTGGTGAGATAGGAGCAATTGCGGGAGGATTTGTGGCTCTATTATCCCTTGCTAATATTATAGGACGCATTATCTGGGCCTCTTCTTCAGATTACTTGGGGCGTAAATTAACTTATGCGATATTTTTTAGTTTTGGAACGCTTTTATATTTTTCGGCCCCATGGGCAGGACTTAATCAATACATAGCGATATTTGTTTTAATTAATCTCGTGATTTTAACTATGTATGGGGGAGGTTTTGCAACGATACCTGCGTATCTTGCAGATATTTTTGGCACGCAGCATGTTGGTGCCATTCATGGAAGATTGCTAACTGCATGGGCAACTGCCGGGATATTGGGCCCTGCAATCATGTCTTATGTCAGGGAGTATCAACTGCAAGCTGGTGTTCCTCAGGCAGAGGCATATAACTCAAGTTTCACCATGCTTGCTTTATTACTTGTATTAGGTTTTGTGTTGAATTACTTTGTAAAACCTTTAGATAATAAACATTTTATGACTGAGTCTGAATTGGCTAAAGAAAAAGAGGTTGCCGCTAAAAAAGATGCTGCTAATAAGTTAATTGGTAAGGGAGGGAACTCCAATTCAGCTTTACAAAAAATTATCTTACCCTTCGCTTGGGTAGTGGTTGGCGTGCCTTTGGCTTACGGTATTTCAAATGCTCTACAAAAAGGTATAATCATTTTCCAATAAGTTAATGGGTATTACTTTTAATGGGTATCAACGTAGGAATCATTTCATCAAGATTTAACCAACCGGTAGTTGACGAGCTTTTGCAGGCGTGTTTAGATAAGCTGAAAGAGCAGGGATTTAAGCCAAACCAAATTTTCCACCAAACTGTGCCTGGCGCACTAGAAATTCCCCTCGCGCTCGATCTCCTTGCTATAACTAAACGCTATGAGGTACTCATTGCAATTGGCGCTGTCATTCGTGGAGAAACATATCATTTTGAAGTAGTTTCAGATCAGTCGGCTGCTGGATTAATGCAGGTTCAACTTAACCATCATATACCGGTCATTAATGGCATTATAACTACTAATGATGAAGAGCAGGCTTATGCTAGAACAAAAGTTAAAGGAGAAGAGGTAGCAATGGTCGCGATTGAGATGGCAACACTATCTGGAATGATAAAAAATGGGTAGTGATACAAAAAAAAAGATAAATAACCGACGTAAATCTCGAGAACTAATCATGAAAAGTATTTATCGCGGCCTAGTGAATCAATTTGATGTTTTGCAAATCAAGAAAGATATTCAGGAAGACCCAGATTTTATTAGAGCTGATGAGGATTTTTATAATAAAACATTCGTTGGTGTCGTAGATAATTTTGATTTATTAAGAGAAGAAATATGTACTTATTTAGATAGAGATTATAAAGAATTAAGCCCAATAGAGTTATCAATTATTTTTTCTGCTTTATATGAATTAAAGTTTCATATCGAAGTACCCTACAAGGTTGTAATAAATGAGGCGATTGAAGTAGCAAAATCCTTTGGTGGCAGTGATGGTTTTAAGTTTATTAATGGAGTTTTAAATAAGGCAGCAAAACAAAATAGAATCCATGAGTTTCCTCAATTAACTTAAATATAGATTATTTAATTTCTTTTTATCCCAAAGTAAATAATTACCAGAGCCATACCAGTCACCCAATACCCATCTTTCGCAATATGATTTACCAAATTGATATTTATGTGTTTTGAGTCTATGAGTGTGTCCATGAATGATAAAAGATGGCCAGTTATTTTTTCTAAACATTTTTTTAACTGATCTTTCGTTGACATCAATAATGCTATTTTTATTATCTTTTTGAGATAGCATACTATTTTTTCTGAGTTTTTCACAAAACCTAACTCTGTAATCAAGAGGTTTGTTGAGAAAAAAATCCATACATAATTTTTTTCTAACAAAGAATTTAAATATTTGATAGCGATAATCAGTCGTACATAAATTATCCCCATGCATTAAAAGAGTCCTTTGATTTCCAAGTTGAATTTCTGTTACATCCTCGAGCTTAGAAATATTATTTTTTTTGAGAAATTTTTTACCAATCAAAAAATCACGATTTCCTGCGATAAAAAAAACTTTTGTTTTATTGCTAATAGTACTTAATATTTTTTGAGTTTCGGAAAAATGATTCGCATCATCACCCACCCAGTATTCGAATAAATCGCCTAAAATAAAAAGATATGGGTGTTGCGTGCAAGTTTTTAGCAGGAAATGATTGAAGCTTTTGATAGTTTTTGGATCTGACTCTGATAAATGAATATCTGAGACAAATATAGCTGACTTACCATTGATCTTAATCAGGAAGAACTTCCTCAATTATGATAGTCTCAAGAGGGACATCCTGATGACCACTTGGATGGTTTCCTGTAGCAACATTTTTGATTTTGTCTATCGTATCCATGCCTTCTGTAACCTTGCCAAATACGCAATACCCGTAACCATCTTGACCGGGGTGGTTTAGAAAATCATTATTTGCAACATTGATAAAAAATTGAGATGTAGCAGAATCAGGAATCGATGTTCTTGCCATTGCAACAGTGTAGGACTCGTTTTTAAGGCCATTATTAGATTCGTTCTTAATGGGCGCATTAGTCTCTTTTTGTTTCATATCAGGTGTAAAGCCACCTCCTTGAATCATAAAGCCATTAATGACTCGATGAAAAATTGTGCCATTAAAAAAACCCGAATTAACATAATCAAGAAAATTTTTTGCAGTGATTGGCGCGCTCTCTTCATCCAAAGCAATTTTAAATGAACCTAAGTTTGTTTTAAATAATGGCATTTTAATTCCTTAATTTAAGATTTTTATTGTTTTAATCGTGACGCGTTTAATGGGAACGTCTCCCATGCCCCCAGAAACATGTGTTGGTAGAGAGCCTATTTTTTGAACCACCTGATGGCCAGAGGTAACTTTTCCAAAAACACAATAACCATCACCATCATCTAAGAAATAATTATCCTTCAAGTTGATAAAGAATTGAGAGGTTGCTGAGTTGGGATCATTTGTTCTGGCCATAGCTATAGTGTAAGTCTCATTATACAATCCATTTTTTGATTCATTTTTTATAGGTGAATGTGTTTTCTTTTGAACAAGATTTTTATCAAAACCGCCCCCTTGAATCATAAAATCGCGAATTACTCGATGAAATATAGTCCCATCATAAAA
>JADHPM010000021.1 GCA_016778465.1 Methylophilaceae bacterium | reverse complement strand
GATGAGCAAGCCATGAACGAATCTATTCGGCGCATGATGCATTGGATTATCAGCGACCTATGTGAGGTGAGTGCGCGTAAAATTAGTGCACTGAAACCGACCTCGACGGATGAGGTTAGGCAAAATGCGACGCTTATTAGTTTTTCGGAGGCTATTCTCTGCGAGATGCAATCGATAAAAAAATTTTCCAGAGAGAGGCTTTACGGGCATAGCAAAATTGTTGAGATGAGTCACAAGGCCAAGACGGTTATTGATAAATTATTTGCCTATTTTAAACTCAACCCCAATCAACTCCCAGCCGATTTCTGTGCTGATAGTTCAGATACCGTTGAACGTAAGATCGCTGACTATATTGCGGGCATGACGGACAGGTTTGCCATCGAGCTTGCCCATAAAGTTTAATTATACCATTTGTTGTTTTTTCACAACAAAAAATGAAAATTTTGCCGAAAATGTAACAAAGTGTAACAAAAACCTTGATTTTGGGTATTGGAAAGAGAGATAATCCTACCAACAACTCTCAAAAAGTTTATGGGAGGCGTTAAAATAACTTTAGGAGATTTAACATGAACAAGAAAATTTTAGCTGCGGTGTCATCTGCTGCGTTAGTTTTAGGTGCTACCAGTGCCAATGCAGGTATTATTATCCCTGCAGGCGAGTGGACACTTGACGTTAACGGTAACGTTAACGTTTATGTAACTGCGCAAGACTATGACGATACTGCACCAGCAGAGGGCTCTCTAAGATTAGGTGGTGGAAAAGATGCACGTGGTGAAGACAAAAACTACTCAATCAACACGGGTCTTTTACCAGCATGGTTAGGCTTTACGGGTACAACACGTCAAAATGACTTAGATGTATCTTTCACCATTTCTATGCAGCCAAACGTTTCAGACAGCAGTACTGCTGGTGATTCAAAAACACCATTATTTCGTCAAGCATTCTTGACATTCGGTGACGCTTCATGGGGTACTGTGAAGATGGGTAAAGACCTTGGTATCTTTGCAGGTCAGGCAATTCTAGCTGATATGACACTCTTAGGTGTGGGTGGTGGTTACGGTGCGTCTGGTGAAGTTACCACGCTAGGTGGTATCGGAACAGGTTATATCTACCCAGCATGGAAAGGTCAAGTGGCTTACACAACACCTAACATGAACGGTCTACAAGTTACAGTAGGTGTTACTAACCCGAACCAAGGTATCGATACACCTAAATATATTTACCAAGATCGTTTGGGTTTTGAAGCAGGCGTAACTTATGCTCTAGAAAATGGTAAGATCTGGGCTTCTGGTGCGTCATATGAAGTTCAAGATAGTACTTACTCATGGGATGCAACCGCCGGCGACATAGGTGCGACATTAAACTTTGGTAACCTTGGCATTACAGCTTACGCTTACCTTACTGATGGTGTTGGTACTACATTCTTCGGTAACGGTGGTGCACTCAATGGTAGTGAACGTGAAGGTCAAGGTGGTTATGGTCAAGTTACATACGTGATTCCAAGTGGTACAAAACTTGGTGTGGCATATGGTCTAAGTGAACTTGACGCCACTGCTAACGGCGATGTAGAGAACGAACGTTGGACAGTTGGTGCCTATCACCCAATGACAAAGCATCTAAACTTAGTTGCTGAAGTGAACATGATGGAAGGTTCAGACGACACAGGTACTGCTGAGTCAAAAGCCTTCTCTTTAGGCGCGATCTTATTCTTCTAGAATTTATTTCTTAAGAGTAAATATAAAAAGGCCTCCTCGGAGGCCTTTTTTTTATCGACATTTTAAATCTTAAGTTCTTTGATTTTTCGGGTGATGGTATTGCGTCCAATACCTAAAACTTTTGCCGCATCAATGCGTCTATGCTTGGTAGATTTGAGAGCCTCTTGGATGAGGATTTTTTCAACCTCTGTAACAAATTGCTCGTAGAGGTTATGGGGGCTGTTTGCTAAATGCTTGAAAACCTCTCGCTCCAAAAGTTCTTGCCAGGATTGTTGTCCTTCAATATCAAAGTGGCTCATGGGTTCGTTTTTCAACTCTGACGGTAAATCGGAGATGAGGATTACCTTTCCAGCCGCCATAACAGTGAGCCAATGACAAACATTTTCAAGTTGCCTCACATTACCATGCCATTGTAAGCTTTTAAAAAATTCAATGACATCTTCAGACAGGATCTTTACTTCAGTTTGTAATTTTTTAGCACTTTGATTCAAGAAGAATTGGGCTAAGCTTTGAATGTCCTCGACTCTTTCTCTTAGGGGTGGAACATTCATTCGAATCACATTTAAGCGGTGAAATAAGTCATCCCTAAATTTACCCTCCTTGACAAGATTTTGAAGATTTTGGTGCGTTGCTGTGATTACTCGGACATCGACTTTGATTAAATCCTGTCCGCCGACGCGATAAAATTGCCCATCATTGAGCACTCTCAGGAGTCTGGTCTGCAGCTCGACCGGCATATCACCGATTTCATCGAGGAAGAGCGTACCTTGGTGCGCTTGTTCAAATCTGCCAATTTGTCTTTGGTTTGCTCCTGTGAAAGCCCCTTTTTCATAGCCAAAAAGCTCTGCCTCGAGCAAATCTTTTGGAATGGCCGCGGTGTTTATGGCAATGAAGGAACCGTCTTTTCTGTTGCTGTTTTTATGAATTGCATTTGCAACAAGCTCTTTTCCTGAACCTGACTCGCCATTGATAAGCACCGTTGCATTCGACTGGCTTAGTTTGCCAATAATTCGAAAGATCTCTTGCATGGACTGCGCTTGACCAATAATATCGGGGTAGCTTTCAAACTCAATTGCCTCAGGTTGAGAATGATTTAATTCGAGTGCCTTACGGATAACCTCAATGACTCTGTCAATATCAAAAGGTTTGGCGATGTACTCAAAGGCACCTTTTTTAAAGGAGGTGACCGCTGTATCGAGGTCAGAATAAGCGGTCATGATAATGATTGGAATATGAGGAAACTTTTCTTTGACTTTTGTGAGGAATACCAAGCCTGACTCTCCAGGCATTCTGATGTCACTCAAAATCACCGCCGGTTTTTCATAATTAAATTGATTAATTGCCTCATTGGTATTTGAAAATGTTTTGAACGGTAAACCCGCTTTTTCTAAAGCCTTTTCAAAGACCCATCGTATCGACTTATCATCATCTAAAACCCAAACACTACCCATGAACTTTTTCCTCACTTAACTGAAGATCGTTTTTTATTGGTAGGATGATTGAGAAACAGGTACGGTTACTTTTGCTGCTTGCCTCAATGATGCCCTTATGCAATGCAATAAAATCTTGCGCAAGCGATAAACCGAGGCCCGCACCGTCCTGATTACCCGAGACTAGGGGGTAAAATACTTTATCGAGTATATGTTTTGCAATACCCGGCCCGTTGTCAATCACATCTAGGCGAATAACGGTTTGATATTTTTTTTGATGCACACACATATGGCGGTCTGAGCGAGTTCTAATCGTGATTGTTTTCTGTGATTTATCACTTTTTTTCAGTGCCTGTGATGCATTACGGGTGATATTGAGTAAGGCTTGAATAAGCTTTTCACGGTCAGCGATAATCTCAGGCAGGCTGACATCATAGTCTCTGACGAGTGCTATCTCGTCACCAAACTCTGAAATCGTAAGGCCTCGCACGCGCTCGATAAGTTCATGTATGTTGGTTGATTCATATTTTGGCAGGTGATACGGCGAAAGCAATTTGTTCATTAAATTTTGCAATCTATCCGCCTCGGAGATAATAATTTGGGTGTACTCGGTTAAATTTTTGTCTTTTAGCTCATACTCTAAAAGTTGCGCTGCTCCTCGTAAGCCCCCAAGAGGGTTTCTAATTTCATGCGCTAAATTTCGTAACAGCTCTGCATTGGCTTGTTGCTGAATAATTCTTCTTTCCTCCTTGGTGACCTTTAAGTGCTGGTCCATTGGCAGTAATTCAATCAGAATATTATTTGAATTGAGGATAGTACTAGCGGTGAGTGTGGAGCAGACTGTCTTATAATTTTTGGTTTTGAGAAAGTACTCATTTTCTCTGAAGACAACATGATTTTGCATATCTTTTCTTAGTTGTTGAAAAAAATTTTTATCTTGAAAAAAAAGATCAATGTTTTGTTTGCATGCCTGGTCGTGGCTGATTTCTAGAATGGCTTCCGCAGATGGATTAATATACCTTATAGCCCCCTCAGGACTGCATACAATTGCGCCACAGGCCAGATGCTCTAAACCGTAAAAGTCACTCAGTATTACAGGAGGTGCCATAAAGAATTGCTCCAAAATGCACTATCAGGGCCATGATGATTAAAAATAAGGGCGGGGGATCAGCCCGCCCATTAGGATTAAACGCTGTAGTACATCTCAAATTCAATTGGGTGAGGTGTCATACGCATTCTTGTAACGTCAGCCATTTTGAGGCTAATGTAACTGTCAATGAAGTCATCCGTAAAAACACCACCTTTGGTTAAAAACTTACGGTCTTTATCCAATGCCTCGAGCGCTTGCTCTAACGAGAAAGCGACTTGTGGAATTTTTGCCTCTTCTTCTGGTGACAAATCATATAAGTCTCGACTTTCCGCCTCGCCTGGGTGGATTTTATTTTGAATACCATCTAGTCCGGCCATCAACATCGCACTAAATGCGAGGTATGGATTGGCGGTTGGGTCAGGGAAACGGACTTCTATTCTTCTTGCCTTGTCAGAGGACACAAAAGGAATTCGAATGGCAGCAGAGCGGTTCTTCGCTGAGTAGGCTAGCATGACAGGTGCTTCAAAGCCCGGGACTAAGCGCTTATAAGAGTTGGTTGATGGGTTACATAGCGCGTTAAGTGCGCGACCGTGTTTAATAATACCACCAATATAATAGAGAGCAGTCTCACTTAGCCCAGCATATTTCTTTCCTGCAAACATGTTTTTACCACCCTTCCAAATAGATTGGTGAACATGCATGCCGGTACCATTGTCATTGAAGACAGGCTTTGGCATAAATGTGGCAGTTTTACCAAAATTATGAGCTGTATTGAGCACGACATACTTTAATTTTTGTGTCCAGTCAGCACGTTGTGTGAGGGTGCTAAATTTAGTACCAATTTCATTTTGGCCTGAACCCCCAACTTCGTGATGGTGAACCTCAACAGGGATACCCATCTCTTCAAGGGTTAAACACATCGCTGATCGAAGATCTTGCATAGAGTCGACTGGCGGGACAGGAAAATATCCACCCTTAACCGCAGGGCGGTGGGCAACATTACCTCCCTCGTGTTCACTGTTCGAATCCCATGTCGCTTCCTCAGAATTGATCTTAACGGATGATCCACTCATGCCTGATTGCCATGTAACAGAATCAAATACAAAGAACTCAGGCTCAGGGCCAAAGTAGGCTGCATCGCCAATTTTGGTTGATTTTAGATATGCCTCAGCACGATTGGCAATCGTTCGAGGGTCCCTGTCATAGCCTTTACCGTCCGTAGGATCAATGACGTTGCAAGTTAACGCAAGTGTGGTCTCTTCCATAAATGGATCAATGGTTGCGGTGTCAGGATCTGGAATGAGTAACATATCAGACGCATTAATCCCTTTCCAGCCGGCAATCGATGAGCCGTCGAATGCATGCCCATCAGTAAACTTCTCTTTGCTAAATGCAGAAACGGGCACGGAAACGTGCTGCTCTTTACCTTTAGTGTCTGTGAAGCGAAAATCAACAAACTTCACACCGTGTTTTTTTATTTGCTTTAATACATCAGCTACAGCCATTTAAAACTCCTTTTTTTATCTATTTAAATAATTAGTAAGCAGATTTCGTGCCAAAAGTTCGAAACGCTAAAATACCTTATTTTTTATTGAAAAAGTAGTTTTTTTATAAAAATTGCACTTTTATAAGGCAATATTGATAATTTATTGCACCAAATATGTGCATTATGACGATAGTTTTTGTTCCCACAATTACATATAATCAGCTTATGGAAAATACAAAAAAATTTGCCGTCGTTGGGCACCCGATTGCGCACTCAAAGTCGCCGGAGATTCATCAACTGTTTGCTTCTCAGTTTGGCTTTGCACTGGAGTATGAAAAATTCGATTTTTCTATCGATGATTTTAAAAAAGGGGTTGATAATTTTAAAAAGCAAGGCTTCTCAGGCCTCAACATCACACTTCCCTTTAAGTACGAAGCCTATCAATACTGCGATAAATTGTCCGAGAGAGCACGAAAAGCTCGTTCAGTGAATACCATTATCTTTAGAAATGATCATGTTTTCGGCGATACCACAGACGGTATTGGTCTCGTCAATGATTTGCAGTTGCAGAACGTAATATTAAGTGCATCAAATATACTTTTAATAGGTGCAGGAGGCGCGGCACAGGGCGTGTTAATTGATCTTTTAAATTTGCACCCTAAGCAGCTCGCAATATTGAATCGAACCCAAGTCAAAGCAAAAAAGTTGGTCGATGAATATCAAAGTGAGGCGCTACAGAAAAATGCCGAGCTCATCTTATTTAATCCAAGCTCACACGACTGTAAGTTTGATTTGGTTATTAATGCAACATCCGCTGGGATTTTAGGAGACGATTTACCCGTGCCTAAAAGTATATTTCAATCAAGTACCTTTTTTTATGACATG
>JADHPM010000004.1 GCA_016778465.1 Methylophilaceae bacterium | reverse complement strand
TATGAACTTTTTGGTTTGATTATAAGATAATAGTACATGATACAATTTAGGTTTGAATCTATCACAAATGATTTTTTATTACCACCCAACTTTCCATGTTATTTCAGTTAAATGATTAAGATTTATAACAGTCTTACCAAGCAAAAAGAAGAATTCAAGCCAATAAAAAATGGAGAAGTCAAAATGTATGTCTGTGGAATGACAGTTTATGATCTTTGTCATCTCGGCCATGCCAGAGTTTTGGTAATTTTTGATTTGATTCATCGGTGGTTTAAGGAAAGTAACTTTGAGGTTACCTATGTTAGAAATATAACCGATATAGATGACAAAATTATTAACAAGTCTTTTGAGAACAAAATTACTTTCAAAGAGTTAACAGAGCATTTTATTGATGAGATGAATTTAGATATTGAGGCATTAAATATTTTAAAACCGACTTACGAACCAAAGGCTACCGAACATATAAGCACTATGATCAACATGATTCAAATTTTGATCGACAAAGGTGTTGCTTATCAAGCTGAAAATCACGACGTTTACTATGCAGTTGATAAATTTCATGGTTACGGGAAATTGTCTGGAAAATCATTAAAGGATTTACAAGCTGGCTCAAGAATTGAAATTGATCAAAACAAAAAAAACGTATTTGATTTTGTGTTATGGAAATCTGCAAAAAAAAATGAGCCTGCTTGGGATTCTCCATGGGGAAGGGGAAGACCTGGATGGCATATAGAGTGCTCAGCCATGAGCAACGAAATTCTTGGGCATCACTTTGATATCCATGGAGGTGGGCAAGACTTGCAATTTCCGCACCATGAAAATGAAATTGCCCAGTCTGAGGCAGCCAATGAATGCCAGATGGCAAATTATTGGATTCATAACGGATTCGTTAAAGTTGATAACGAAAAAATGTCAAAGTCCCTAGGAAACTTTTTTACTATCAGGTCGATTTTGGACCACTACGATGGAGAAGTAATAAGATTTTTTATTTTAAAAGCGCATTACAGGAGCCCACTAAATTACTCTGACATGCATTTGGAAGATGCAAAGCAGGGTTTAACTCGATTATACTTGACTGTGCGTGGCATTGAAAATTCTGCTGGGATTAAAATTGATTGGAATGATAATTACCCAACTAAATTCAAAAATGCTTTAAATGACGATTTTAATTCAGCTGACGCTTTATCCGTATTATTTGATTTATCTAACGAAATTAATAAAACAAAAACAGCTTCATACTCCTTGAAGATTATGCTCGTTAATCTGGCAAATATTATTGGTTTACTAACGCAAGATCCAGAGATTTTCTTAAAGGGGAAAAATAGCAAAAAAACTGATTTAAATATCGATGAATTGATAAAAAAAAGAAATGATGCAAAAAAATATAAAAACTATAATGAGGCAGACTCCATTAGAGACAAATTATTAAGCCAAGGAATCATTCTTGAAGATAATGCTGAGGGCACCATATGGAGAAAAAAATAAAATGGCTATAAATCTTAAAAAACCTTTAAAAGAAAATATTTACGCTGTTCCAGGGATAAAGCTTGGTTTTACTGAAGCAGGGATTAAATCTAAAGCAAAAAAGGATTTGGCAATTATTTTGGCAGATGAGGGTTCTCATGTTTCAGCTATTTTTACTAAAAATCAGTTTTTGGCTGCTCCAGTTATTCAGGCTAAACAAAACCTTAAGTTAGGAGCAAAAAAAAAGGCTTTTATCATTAATACAGGTACTGCAAATGCTGGTACAGGAGATTTAGGCTTAATCAATGCCAAGCAAACTTGTGAATTGGTTGCGAAAAATTTTAATCTTTCTGCTAAGGATGTACTCCCCTTTTCAACGGGTGTAATTATGAAGCATCTTCCGATGCAAAAAATTGAGCAAGGCATACAAGCGTTAACTTCAAATCTTAGTAATGAAAATTGGATTGAAGTTGCTGAAACGATAATGACAACTGATACGATTCCCAAGGCTTATTCAAAGAAAATCGTTCTTGCGGATGAGGAAATTATCGTCACGGGTATCGCTAAGGGGTCAGGGATGATTAACCCCAATATGGCTACTATGTTAGCTTTTATTGCAACTAATGCCTCAATCACAAGCCAAATATTAACTAAGATGATTACGGATGTGGCTGATGAATCATTCAATCTTATTAGTGTTGATGGTGATACTTCAACCAACGATTCTTTTTTATTAATTTCAACTAATAAAACAAAAGTAGCTATTTCTGAAGAAGATGATGGTAACTACCAAAAATTACGTGATGCTATTTTGGAAATTGCAAAGTTTCTAGCTCAAGCTATTGTAAGGGATGGCGAAGGGGCAACGAAGTTTATTGAAATTCAAGTAGCTAATGGCAAGACGAGAGAGGATTGTGTTGAAATTGCAAGAAAAATTGCAAACTCACCTTTAGTTAAGACAGCCTTTTTTGCATCCGATCCAAACTTGGGCAGAATAATGGCTGCCATAGGAAATGCGCAAGTTAAAGATTTAGAGACTTCAAAGATTAATATTTTTCTTAATAACTACTTATTTGCTGAAAATGGTGCCTTAAGTAAAGATTATGATGAGTCAATTGCAAATGAAGAAATGAAAAAAAATGAGATTACACTGAAAATTGATTTGCAAAATGGCCTTGAGGTACGAAGCTTTTATACCTCTGACTTATCCTATGATTACGTTAAAATCAATGCTGAATACCGAACTTAATTGTGAAAATAACTAATGTGTCTGTGGGTATTTTTGTTAATCAATCAAAAGTATTATTGGTAAAGAGACCTTTAAATAGACCTTGGCATGGATGGTGGGAGTTTCCAGGAGGAAAAATTAAGTTAGGTGAAAAGCCTCAAGAAGCATTAATACGAGAAATTAAAGAAGAGCTTGGGGTTATAGTCGAGAAGCCTGTTAAATGGCTCACTCGATTACATTATTATGATAATCAACCTTTTCGGTTACATTTTTTTAAAATTTTTTCATGGAAAAACACACCCCTTATGAGGGAGCATGATGAATTAAAATGGGTTGATATTAACAAGCCTTCTGTTAACCCAATATTACCTGCAAATCAAATTATTTTTAAATCACTGGCGCTACCAACAACCTATGCAATAACCAATATGAATGAATTTAAGGGTAATTTTATGTTTGCGCTTAAAAAGCATATAGAGCTAGGAATGAGCTTAATTCAAATTCGTGAAAAAGAAATGAAAAATATGGAGCTAGAAATATTTTCAAAAAAAATTTTAGATATTAAGAGTAAATACCAATTCAAGGTATTAATTAATTCAAATTTGGATCTAGCAAGAAGAATAAATGCTGATGGTTTACACTTAAATTCCAATCAGTTGTATCAAAAAATAGATGTTCCAAAGGGTATGATCAAGGCAGCATCATGTCACTCAATTGATGATTTGAAGCAAGCTGAGAAAATTAGTTGCGATTTTGCACTTTTGTCACCCGTAAAGAAGACTCTCAGCCATCCTAAAATTAAGCCAATGGGCTGGTATCAATTTCAAAAGATTGTCAATCAGGTTCAGATACCAGTTTACGCATTGGGGGGTATGAGAACTGATGACATTAAAAAAGCTCAAAGTAGAGGTTCTGTGGGCATTGCCTCACAAAGAGCCATATGGAATTAGTAAATTACAAAGACTATCTCTTTTTTATGCTCTATATTTTTTTTATCAACTAAAGTAAATTCAAGCTTCATATTACCTCCAACATTTATTTCATTTTTTAGATCAAACAGCATTAAATGATCTGCCCCCGGCTTTAAAATAAATTCTTTATTCGCTTGAATTATTGGATTCTCAATTTTTCTCATCTTCATAATAGCGTCACCATAAGGACCCTTTTCCATTTTCATAGTATGAATTTCGATTTTACCTGCTGCATTGGAAGAAATATTTTTAATACTAAGCTGCTCTGAAGATTTCAAATTGATAAAGCCGGCTGTCACCGTTTGCCCTGGTTTAGGTGCTTGTATGAGAGCCGATTCTGCTTTCAATTCAAAAGCTTTGGCATTAATTAGGAAAAATACCAATCCAAACATTAAAAAAATTTTATTTCTCATCATCTTCTCCTTGAATAGAAGATCCTGGAATAGAAAACTCTTCAGCTGCCCATGAACCAAGATCAATAAGTTTGCATTTATTTGAGCAAAAAGGCCTAAAATCGTTCTCTAAATCATAATCAGTTTTTTTTTTGCATGTGGGGCATGTAATTTTCATGAATTTAAAAAGCAGAGGTACCAAATTTAAATTTGATTTCTTTATCTATTTTCCTGTGTTTTGTATCCGAAAATTGGATATTGATTGCATATTTATTTGAAGAAATATCTGGGATGATTCTTGAGCCAGCATTCAGTGCAACTATAACTAAATCGTTTTTACTTATTGGATTTAATTTAATTTGGAAAAAACCTTTATTCGTTCTGACTGTCTCCAAGGATAAATCTTGTCTCAAGAGAAGAAGTATGATGTTAATTGCATCTTTAATGGCTTGAAATGGTTCAAGGCGTTTTTTAAAATATACCTTACGAACTACTTCTTTTTCGTTTTCAAGCCAAAATTTAAAATAAGGAAAATCAACTGATAAAATTCCATAAGGACTGTCACTTCGTGATTTAATCTCCTGCATCAATCGATCATCACCAAAGAAATAGCCGGGTTGCAGATGATTTTTTTCAAGTCTATTTTTTATAACATTAATTTGTTTAATTAGTTTTACATTTGTCTGCGTTTGTCTTTTCTGTAATATTTTTATATTTTGTCTTTCTAGCTCCTGTAATAATTCAACTTTTAGATCGGACCTTGATGCAGTTGCCATTAAATTAAAAATAAGTTCAAAAGCGTTATGTTCATGAAATTTATAATTAGATTTAAGCTGATGATCTGATTTTTGAAATAATTCCTCTATGCGGAGAAATTTTCTAATTTTTTCATTAAGAGGAAATTCGTATTTAATCATTTTGAAAGTTTTTTAAGTAAATCATTATGAAAGATTTTAATTTCTTTTTTTAGCTCTTCTGGTAACCCATCATTGAGTATTATTTTATCAGCTTTTAATTGCCTTTCAGACCTATCTAATTGATTGGCGATTATATTTTCTATAAGCTCGCTGTCTATGTGATCTCTCTGGGACACCCGGTTTTTTTGGATACTTTTGTCACAGTCAATTAATAGACTTTCATTGATTAAACCCAAATATGATGAGCTTTCGAATAGCAATGGCACAACCAAAACAAGATAATTATTACATCGGTAGCTATCTATTTCATTCAAACAGGCCGTGTAAATAAGTGGATGTATTATACTCTCAAATTCTTTTTTGAAATTTAGGTCACTAAATAAAACTTTTTTTATAAGATAACGATTTATTTCTTTATTATCATTTAGAAAACGTGCACCGTATTTATTTACTATTTTTTCATACCCTTCATTATTTTTTTGGGTTATTTGCCTGGCGATATCATCTAAATCGACTACAGGTACACCAAGCTCTTTAAAAAAAACAGCCGCCATACTTTTTCCTGCCCCAATACCACCTGTTAGTCCAACAATATGCATCTTTATCTTGAAAAAATGATTTACATCACCATATTATTATTTAAATTAATATGATAACTTAGAGTTTCGTTATGGCAGAAAAAAAACAAAAACAATCTTTGAATCTTGATGCAGAATTTTTAAATCTGATTGATCCAGTAGTGTGTAAAGTCGAGGTAGATTTAGCTAACTGGTTATCAGATCTCTCCGGAGGTAAACGTTGGGTCATCGAATCTGAGCATGAAAGTGAAACTTACGTTTCTTTTTTTCTTAAGCATGCCGATCAAGAGGCTGAGGTTACTTTATATAACAGTGGGTATGCTTCAATTGATATTGACGGTATATCTGTTTTTCATGGGGATATTTTAGAAAAAAAAGGGGAGAAGGCTAAGCTGCATTACTATCGTCTTGATAATGGCGAGAGAATTTTACTGAATTAGGCCTTTCGGTTAATTGCATATTCAGCAATATCTTGAATCATTTTTTTATAATGATTTGATCTCAGGTTAGTTATAGAATCTTTAATAGTTAAAAGAAAATCTTCAGCCCTTGACCTTGTAAGCTCAATTGCCTTAGTCTCCTCAAGAATTGAAATAATATTTGGTAATTCATTAATTTTATTTAACTTAATTGAATTTTTAATGAGGGTTGACTGAACTTTAGTGCCTTTTTTTATAGCATAGATTAAGGGTAGTGTTATTTTTCCTTCAGCTAAATCATCTCCAACATTTTTACCAATTTCACTCTCGCTTCCAGAGTAATCTAAAATATCGTCAGTAATCTGAAAAATCATGCCAAAACTCTCACCGAGTCTCGATAATTTTTTTAATTGCGTTGCACCCTCGTGATTTATGACTCCTGCTAGTAGGCTACTTGCCTCAAATAATTTGGCTGTTTTTTGTTTTATTACCTTGAAATAATTTTTTTCATCCATCTCGGCGTTATTAATATTTAGAAGCTGCATGATTTCACCTTCAGAAATAGCATTTGTGGTATCAGCAAGTATATTCATGATATCCATATTATTTATCCCTACCATTATTTGGAATGATCTTGAGTAAATAAAATCCCCAACGAGAACGCTTGCTGCATTACCAAAAACAGTATTTGCTGTTTTAATATTTCTTCTCTTTGTTGATTGGTCAACTACATCATCATGGAGGAGGGTTGCGGTGTGAATAAATTCTATGATTGCTGCTAGTTTGTAGTTTTTTTCATTGATTTCTCCGATCATACCAGCCGTTAAAAGATGTAAAACAGGACGCATTCTTTTTCCGCCACTGTTGATAATATGTGCAGAAATTTGATTGATTAGAGCAACATCAGAATGTAAGGACTGTCTAATAACTTGATTAACAAGTTCTATATCCTCGTTAAGAGGTGAGAGTATTTTTTCAAGTGACAAATTAAAGGTTTTTAGCAGTTAGTTAAGAGCGAAATTTTAACATAAAGAGGATTTTCATGGCTTTTATACAGAATATTCAAAGGCCATTATTTATTGAACATTTATAAAATTTTGAGTATAATCCATGACTTTCAAAGAACACTAAAGGGCGCATGATGTACGCAGTAATTAAAACAGGCGGTAAACAGTATAAAGTTGCTGAAGGCGATACTCTAAAAGTTGAAAAACTTACCTCTGAGGTTGGCAAGTCTGTCAATATTGATTCAGTTTTATCTGTTGTTGACGGGGAAAAAGTAACTATTGGAACTCCTGTTATTAAGGGTGCTAGCGTAGGTGCAACAGTTGTGTCTCATGGACGTGGAAACAAGGTTATTATTTTCAAAATGAATAGAAGAAAACACTATCGTAAGACACAGGGACATAGACAAAGCTTTACTGAATTAAAGATTAATAAGATAGAAATTAAATAAATTAGGATTTAACTATGGCGCATAAAAAAGCAGGTGGAAGCTCCAGAAATGGAAGAGATTCTCACTCTAAAAGATTAGGTGTAAAAGTTTTTGGTGATCAGTTTGTCAAAGCAGGTGGAATTATTCTGAGACAGCGAGGCACTAAGATGCATCCAGGAGAGAATGTTGGCATGGGTAAAGACCATACGTTATTTGCCAAATCTGATGGCAAGGTAAATTATTCTGTTAAAGGCGCATTAAAAAGAAAAATTGTTAGCGTAATATCAGCTTAATTGCTAAAAAAATAGTTTCTTAAGCCCTATCAGATGATAGGGCTTTTTTATTTGGCCCAGTTATTATGAAATTTATAGATGAAGCAACAATAAGAGTTTATGCTGGAGACGGTGGAAATGGAATTGCCTCATTTCGACGTGAGAAGTTTGAACCTATGGGGGGGCCAAATGGAGGAGATGGTGGTCGAGGAGGATCAATCTATTTTGAGGCAGATGAAAATATCAATACCTTAATTGATTTTAGGTTTGTAAAAAATTATCGTGCTAAGCGAGGTGAAAACGGCAGAAGTGCTGAATGTTATGGCTCCAAGGGAGATGATTTAGTTTTGAAGGTTCCTGTAGGAACCGTGATCTCTGAAAAGCAAACAGGAGCAATTATTGCTGATCTTAACAAACATAAAAAAAAATGCTTAGTTGCCAAAGGAGGTAAAGGTGGGTTAGGTAATGTACATTTTAAATCAAGTGTTAATAGAGCACCAAGACAATGCACTAATGGTGAGCCAGGTGAGGAATTTGAATTATATCTAGAGCTTAAGGTTTTAGCCGACGTAGGGTTACTAGGTATGCCTAATGCAGGAAAATCATCTTTTATCAGGGCAATTTCTGCAGCCAAGCCTAAAGTTGCCGATTATCCATTTACCACGTTACAGCCTAATTTAGGTGTAGTTAGAGTGGACAATCAAAGGAGTTTTGTTGTAGCTGACATTCCCGGATTGATTGAAGGAGCAGCAGAGGGCCATGGATTAGGGCACCAATTTTTAAGGCATCTTGAACGAACAAAAATCTTACTTCATATTATTGACATTGTGCCTTTAAATGAGGAAATAAACCCTACCGAAGAGGCAAAGAAAATTATTAATGAATTAAAAAAATATAGTATGGTGCTTTTTGATAAACCAAGGTGGATTATATTAAACAAAATTGATCTAAGTGAAAGCTTTGAAAAATTAAAAGATGAAATTATCCAGGGACTAAATTGGCATGAGAAAATATTTTGTATCTCTGCTATAAATGGTAAAGGGTGTAGGGAAGTAACCTATGAATTAATGAATTATATTGAATTGATTAATGCTGATGAAAAAATATAAATTATCTGAAGCTAAAAAAGTTATTATTAAACTCGGCTCTGGCATTATCACTAATGATGGTAAGGGGCTTGATGAAATTTGTCTGCAAAATATTGTCAAACAAATTTGTAAGTTTAATAAAGATATGCAAGTGGTTATTGTGTCCAGCGGGGCAATTGCGGCTGGTTTAAAGAGATTAGAAATTAAACAAAGGCCTAAGCAATTATGTGAACTTCAAGCAGCAGCAGCTGTGGGTCAGATGGATCTGATACAAATTTATCAAAAACTTTTTTCCAATGAAGGTGAGCTATCTGCTCAAATTCTTTTGACTCATAATGATTTAAGTGACCGTGAGAGATATCTCAACGCAAGATCTACTCTGAATAATCTTTTAGAAAAGAATGTAATTCCAGTAATAAATGAAAATGACTCAATCGCAAATGAAGAAATTAAGTTTGGTGACAATGATAATTTAGCTGCATTGACAGCAAATCTTATTGAGGCAGATTTTTTAATTCTTCTTACTGACCAAGTTGGGCTCTTTTCTGATGACCCAAGAACGAATAAGGAATCAGTTTTAATTGATCATGCGTTTGCAGATGACGAGAGGCTTGACTTGCTTGCACACGACACTGTTTCTTCTGTTGGTAGCGGTGGTATGAAAACTAAAATTTTGGCCGCACGAAGAGCTGCCTTAAGCGGAACGCATACAATTATTGCTAACGGAAAAGAAAAGGATATTTTAGATAAACTAATTAAAAATGAGGTTCCACACACATTTTTAGAAAGCCCCTCATCCAAGTTATTGGCTAGAAAAAATTGGCTTGCAGGCCAATTAAAAGCTAAGGGTATTGTATATGTTGATCAAGGTGCGGCCGATGCGATAGTCAAGACAGGCAAAAGTCTCCTTTCAATTGGTGTTGAGAGAGTAAGTGGTGAATTTGATCGAGGGGCGTTGGTTGAATGTCACAATTCAAGAGGCGAGGTAATTGCTAAAGGATTAGTAAATTATTCCTCTAAAGAATTAGTGAAAATAATGGGGCATCCAAGTGATAAAATTGAACAGTTAATTGGCTATATTAACGAGAATAGCTTGATTCATAGGAATAATTTAGTAGTTTTTAAAAGGGATAATAAATGAGCGAAAAAAAACCACAAGTTGCCATAATTATGGGGTCAAATAGTGATTGGCCTATTATGCAGCATGTAGCCTCGACGTTAGATGATTTTCAAATTTTATATGAAGCTAAGGTGGTATCCGCTCATAGAACTCCAGACTTGATGTTTAAGTTTGCAGAAGCTGCTCAAGGAAATGGTTTTAAGATTATTATTGCCGGCGCAGGTGGATCTGCCCATTTACCAGGTATGGTTGCATCCAAAACGATCCTACCTGTGTTGGGGGTACCTATTCCTACAAAACACCTTGGCGGTCAAGATTCTCTTTTATCAATAGTTCAAATGCCCAAGGGAATTCCGGTGGCTACATTTGCAATAGGTGAGGCTGGAGCTGTAAATGCAGGTCTTTTTGCTGCTTCATTACTTGCGCAGAATAATGAGTTGATAAAAAAGAAATTAGATGAATTCAGAAAAAATCAAGAATCAAAGGTCATGAAGATGACCATAGCAAAGAAATAAATATGAATGAAGTTAAAACTGCATCGACGCTTGCAATGTTAGGTGGCGGACAACTTGGCCGTTTTTTTGTGCAAGCCGCGCAAAACTTAGGTTATAAAGTTACCGTTTTAGATCCCGATCCTGATAGTCCTGCAGGCAAAATAGCTGATCACCATATTTGCAAAAAATATGATGATCAAGAGGCATTACTTAGTCTCGCAAAAACCTGTCAGGCTGCATCGACTGAGTTTGAAAATATACCTGCTGCATCGCTAAAATATCTTGAAAAACATATTACTGTCAGACCGGGCTCACATGCAGTATCAATTGTGCAAAATCGTATCTTAGAGAAAAGTTTTTTGAGAGAAAATTTCTTTCCTGTTGGTGATTTTGCAATTATTACTTTAGAGAAGGATATTCAATCTTTAGATTCATCTATATTCCCAGCAATTTTAAAAATTGCTCAATATGGATACGATGGAAAAGGACAAATTCATGTAAATAATATCAAAGAACTTAAAGATGCTTTTTCTAAATTTAATTTCTCACCTTGCGTTTTAGAAAAAAAAATGA
Source organism: Methylophilaceae bacterium (assembly GCA_016778465.1). Classification (GTDB taxonomy): domain Bacteria; phylum Pseudomonadota; class Gammaproteobacteria; order Burkholderiales; family Methylophilaceae; genus BACL14. The sequence goes on along the minus strand of JADHPM010000004.1, from coordinate 92,737 downwards.
ATCTTGATACAGAGGTTTCCGTAGTTCTAGCTCGATCCGTTGAAAATAAAAAAGTTTTTTATCCGATCATAGAAAACAAGCATGTTAATGGAATTCTTGATACTTCAATGGTCCCTGCCAGTATTGATGAAGATTTATCAAAACAGGCAATAACCATTGCAGATAAGTTATCAAGCGCCCTGGAATATATAGGTGTGATGGCAGTAGAATTTTTTGTATCAAACGGCGCAATATATGTTAATGAGATTGCCCCTAGGCCGCATAATTCAGGTCATTTTTCTATTGATGCTTGCAGGCATAATCAATTTGATCAGCAGGTGAGGTCGCTTGTTAACTTACCTTTAGCAGATACTTCCATTCATGCAAAAGCAATAATGGTAAACTTAATTGGCGACGTATGGATTCAAGAAGGGAAGGTTATCAATCCACCTTTTACTGAAATTACCAATGAAAATACTATTGTTCATATCTATGGCAAAAAAGAACCTAGACCCGGAAGAAAAATGGGGCATTTTACTGTTATAGGGAAAAATCTTACTGACATTAAAGACTTGGTTGATGCTGCAAGAGCTAAGCTCTCTAAACGGTAAATTTTTAGAGAGCTTTAATAGCTGAATTTAGTCTTGATTTATGTCTCGCTGCTTTGTTTTTATGAACAATTTTTTTATCAGCGATACGATCTATAATTGAAACGTTTTGATCGTATGTTTCTTTAGCTAGTTTTTTATCACCACCTTGAACGGCTTTAGCAATTTTTTTTATAGCGGTTCTAAAGGCTGACTTTAAGCTCGCATTGTGTGCACGCTGTGTGTCATTTTGTCTAGCACGCTTTCTCGCTTGAGCAGTATTTGCCATAAATTTAAATCCTTGTATTCGTGAATAATTGACCCAGTATTCTATCCATTTCCTTACTTTTACACAAGCTCTTTAGTCTAATTAATATGTAAGCTTTATCTTAAAATCTTATCAATGCGTACATGGTAAAATCTGGTCTGTTATGAATTTATTTAAAACTTTATTTGGCGTTGGAAGCATGACATTTTTATCGAGAATTCTTGGGTTCTTGAGAGATAGTATTATTGCACGCGTCTTCGGTGTCGGTCTTGTTACTGATGCCTTCTTTGTTGCATTTAAAATACCAAACTTATTAAGACGAATTTCAGCCGAAGGAGCATTTACTCAAGCATTTGTTCCTATTCTAGGAGAATATAAAGCTAAAAAGTCTAAAGAAGATGTTGCCATTCTAATTAATAAAGTCACGACTCTTTTGGGACTTTTTTTGATAGGTATAACTCTTTTAGGTATTTTTGGCGCTCCTTGGCTTATATTCATTAGTGCTCCTGGTTTTCTTGAGGACTCTTATAAATACAATTTGACAGTAAATCTTTTACAAATCACTTTTCCATATATATTTTTTATTTCACTGGTTTCACTTGCAGGGGGTGTACTAAACACATATGGGAAATATATTGTGCCGGCATTTACCCCAGTCTGGCTTAATCTATCTTTTATAATTGGGGCCCTTTTTTTCTCACAGTATTTTGAAAAACCAGTTTATGTTTTAGCATGGGCAGTTTTTTTTGGTGGCGCATTGCAGCTCTTTTTTCAAATTCCCTTTTTGAGACAGATAGGCTTTATTCCAAAACCAGATCTTGATTTCAAAGATGCAGGGGTTTGGAGAATAATTAAATTAATGGGCCCTGCAGTCATAGGTGTCTCGATTACTCAAATTTCATTATTAATAAACACCATATTTGCTTCATTTCTTGCCATTGGAAGTGTCTCCTGGCTATATTATGCAGACAGGCTAATGGAGTTCCCTGTTGGTGTTTTAGGTGTTGCTTTGAGTACAATATTATTACCCAATCTTTCAAGAAGTTTTGCAAGTAAGAACGAAAAACAATATTCAAAGCTTCTTAATTGGGCCTTAAAATTAGGACTTATTTTTGCTGCACCGGCAGCAGTTGGGTTATTTATCCTCTCCACACCTTTAATTACTACATTGTTTTATTATGGCGCATTTACAGCTCATGATGTGAAGATGACTCATTACGCAGTTATGGCGTACAGTGTTGGTTTGGTCGGTTTGATCATTGTCAAAATTCTGGCACCAGCATTTTATGCACAACAAAACATCAAGACCCCTGTTAAGATTGCTTTATTTACCCTGCTATTCACACAATTTATGAATCTTCTATTTATTGGGATTTTTCAGCATGCAGGTCTAGCACTTGCAATTGGACTAGGTGCTTGTGTTAACGCGTTTTTACTTTTTTACTTCCTAAGAAAAAATACCTTTTTTGTTCTAGATAAAGATTGGCCAGTTTTTTTATTTAAATTATTAATTAGCCTTTTGGTTCTAGTTATTGTTCTTCTTTTCTTGAAAGGAGGTAACGAAGTTTGGGTTCAATATACTTTTCTTGAGAAATTAAAGTTCTTATCCATAAATATATTTACAGGAGCTATTATATATTTCTTATCTTTATGGCTCTTAGGTATCAAACTTAAACAGCTCATAAAGCAAACTAATTAATTATGGAAATTTTTAGGCATTTCGAAAAACAACCATTTGAATGCGTTATGACGGTTGGAAACTATGATGGAATTCATTTGGGCCATCAGGCTTTAATAAATCATGTTATTACATATGCAAAAAAAGAACGATATCATTCAGCCGTGATGACATTTGAACCTCATCCAAGAGAATTCTTTGATTCAATTTCTGCTCCATCTCGAATAATTAGCTTGAGAGAAAAGTTAGAGTTTTTTGACGGCCTAGGAATTAATCGAGTGCATGTAATTCGTTTTGACGCTGATTTTGCAAAAATTTCAGCAGTAGAATTCACTAATATTCTTAAAAATAATTTAAATGTAAAGAGGTTAGTGTTAGGAAAAGATTTTCGTTTCGGTCAAAATCGAGAGGGCGGGGTAGAAATGCTTAAAAATGCTGGAATTGAAATTATTGTTGCTGATGAGTTTATGATCAATCAAGAGCGCGTTTCTAGTTCACTTGTCAGAGAGTCCTTAAGTCATGGAGATTTCAAAAAAGTAAATTTGCTTCTAGGGCGTCCTTACGCGATATCTGGCAAAGTTATCCATGGGGATAAAAGAGGCAGAGAAATTGGTTTTCCTACTGCAAATATTCATATGTTTCATGAGCGACCACCATTAAGAGGAGTCTTTGCTGTAAAATTAGATGATAGTTTTGGAGTTGCAAATTTAGGAGTTCGACCTACTGTGAGTGGGTTATCTCAACTTAACTTGGAGGTTCATGTCTTTGATTTTTCCGCTGATTTATACGGAAAGCATGTTCATGTCACTTTCTTAAAAAAATTAAGAGACGAAAAAAAATTTAAAAATGTTAACGAACTAAAGTTACAGATAGAAATTGATATTGCTAATGCAAAAAGCTTTTTTAAAAACCTATGAATGATAAAAAATACAAATTAAATTTACCTGAAACTAATTTCCCCATGCGCGGGGATTTAGCAAAACGTGAACCAATCTGGTTACAAAAATGGCATGATAATAAGCTCTATGCTTCGATTGTAAAATCTAGAAAAGATAAACCAAAATTCATTCTTCATGATGGCCCGCCATATGCGAATGGTGATATTCACATAGGTCATGCTGTCAATAAAATCCTAAAAGATTTTATTATTAAATCAAAAACTTTATCTGGATTTGATGTCCCTTATGTCCCCGGATGGGATTGCCATGGGCTACCTATCGAGCTTGTTGTCGAAAAGAAATATGGAAAAAATATCGAGCCCAGTAAATTTAGAGAGCTTTGCCGTGCCTATGCACTTGATCAGGTTGAAAAACAAAAAAAAGATTTTAAGCGATTAGGGGTTTTGGGTGATTGGGAAAATCCTTATCTAACCATAAATAAGTACACAGAAGCTGATATTGTTAGATCGTTAGGAAAGATATATGAAAATGGCTTCCTTTATCAAGGTAGTAAACCCGTCCATTGGTGCACAGATTGTGGTTCAGCTCTAGCGGAGGCTGAAGTTGAATACGAGGACAAAACGTCACCAGCCATTGATGTTGCCTTTAAAGCCAGCAACAGTTCAATCCATAAAAAATTTGCAATTAATAGTGAAAAACAAATTTATGCTGTTATTTGGACAACCACTCCTTGGACATTGCCAGCAAACGAGGCAATTGCTGTTCACCCAGAACTAGAATATGGCTTTTATGAAACAGCAGAGAGGATTTTTTTGATTGCGAAAGAATTAGCAGATGGCAGATTTAATAAATATGAAAAAAAAACAAAGCTCCTTAAATCTTGCCTGGGGGTTGATTTAGAAAATATTTTTTTTGAACATCCCTTTTTGAATAAAAAAAGTCCAATTATATGTGGTGAGCATGTAACAACAGAGTCAGGAACAGGGCTTGTTCATACTGCACCTGCTCATGGTTTAGATGATTATGTGGTTGGATCTAAGTACAACTTACCCATAGAAAATCCTGTTGATGAGCATGGTAAATTCAAAAAAAATGTATTATTTTTTTCAGAGCAAACTGTTTGGGAATCAAACCCAAATATTATTGCATTACTAAATCAAAATGATCGATTGGTGCATCAGGAATCATATCCACATAGCTATCCTCATTGTTGGCGTCACAAGGCTCCAATAATTTTTAGAGCAACGCATCAATGGTTTATAGGAATGAACCATAAATACAAAACTAAGCAATCATTAAGGGAGATTGCAAATAATGCAGTCCAAGCAACAACTTTTTATCCAGAATGGGGTAAGAGTCGACTTCAATCAATGATTAAAAATCGACCTGATTGGTGTGTCTCGCGACAAAGAAATTGGGGCGTACCTATCCCAATTTTCCTTCACAAGGAAACCTCTGAGCCTCACCCAAAGACATTACAATTTTTCGAGGAGATTGCTGGAAGAATTGAAAAAGAAGGCATGGATGCTTGGTTTAATTTAAAGATTGAGGAATTTCTTGGCGATGAAGCAAGAAATTATACAAAAATTTCTGACACATTAGATGTTTGGTTTGATTCAGGAACAACTCATTATTCGGTACTTGAGAGGAATAAAAATTTAAAGAGTCCAGCAGATCTTTATCTTGAAGGGTCAGATCAGCATAGGGGTTGGTTTCAGTCTAGCCTTCTGACAAGTTGTGCCATGAATGGAGAGGCACCTTATATGGCATTATTAACACACGGTTTTGTAGTCGATGGGCAGGGCTACAAGATGAGCAAATCCAAAGGAAACGTTATTTCACCTCAAAAGATTATGGATCAATACGGTGCTGATATTTTGAGACTTTGGGTCGCTACAACTGATTATTCAGGAGAGCTCAATATATCTGATGAAATAATAAAGCGAGTTGCTGATAGTTACCGGCGAATTCGTAATACTTTGAGGTTTTTATGCTCAAATTTAGAGGATTTTAATCATCAAAAGAACACTATTAAGCCTCTAGAAATGATTTCAATTGATAGATATGCGATATACTTAATTGGTGATCTGCAAGATAAAATTGTCAAAGATTATGATAAATATGAGTTTTATTTAGCAATTCAAAAATTAGTTAGTTTTTGTTCAGAGGATCTGGGTGGTTTCTACCTAGATATCCTCAAAGATCGACTTTATACAACTGCAGAGGATAGCTTTGCACGTCGCTCAGCTCAATTATCACTTTATTATATAACCCATTCTTTAGTACGTTTAATGGCTCCGATATTAAGCTTTACTTCTCATGAGCTCTGGGAAATTATTCATAAAGAAAAAAATATGTCATCTGTTTTTGAAGAATTTTGGTTTGAGTTACCTCGTCATGGACTAACTAGTGAGCAACTCAATAGCTGGGCCTTTGTTAGAGAATTAAGAGAAAAAGTTAATAAGCATATCGAAACACTGAGAGAATCCGGTAAGGTCGGATCGTCTTTACAGGCGAATGTTTTAATACGATTACCAGAAAGTGACTTTGAAAAAGTTAAGATACTTGATCCTGATTTGAAATTTATTTTCATTACCTCCTCAGTCGAAATTATTAAAGCAGATTTTTTAGAAATTGAAGTAAGGCCGTCCCAACATAAAAAATGTGATCGATGTTGGCATTATTCTGATTCGGTAGGTACAGATATTGAACATCCAAGCATTTGCTCTCGGTGTATTACGAATTTATTTGGAACCGGTGAAGTAAGAGTCCATGCTTAAAATTTTTTTGGTAATTTTATCAATCGTAGCATTCGATCAGTTATCTAAGTACTGGATTCATAATAATTTGGATTATTTGTCTTACATCGATATCCTGCCTTTTCTTAAAATTGTTCATTTTCAAAATAAGGGAGCTGCCTTCAGTTTTCTTCATGACGCAGATGGATGGCAACGCTATTTTTTAATAACCATTTCTATGCTAGCAATCATAGTCCTTCCTTTTTTTATCAAGCAAAATAAAAAAGCCCCATTAATTTTTTGGGCACTAATTTTTATTATGGCTGGCGCAATAGGTAATTTAATAGACCGTATTTATTTTGGTTATGTGATTGATTTTATTTATATTCATTTAAATCAATATTATTGGCCAGCTTTTAATATTGCTGATTCAATGATAACTTTAGGAGCTGGATTAATAATTTTTGATATGGTAAAAAAAGCACGTGAAAAATAAAATTATTGAAGAAAAAATCAAGCAGGCACAAAAGCGCCATAGTAATGTCAATAAAGGAGCCCATGACAGATTACCTCCGGGGCAAACTTTAACAGAAAAATTTCCCATCTTAGATCTTGGTATAACGCCGCAAATTGATAATCGTAATTGGTCTATAAGCATCTGTGGATTGGTGAATAAAGAATTGAATTTATCTATTGATGATCTTAAGAAATACAAGCAGGTGATAAGTGTCTCAGACTTTCACTGTGTTACACATTGGAGTAAATTCGATGTAACTTGGGGAGGTGTTTTGCTAAAAGATATTCTATTGGATGCAAATATAAAAAAAGGCGGTCAATTTGCTACTGCCGTTAGTTATGATGATTACACCACCAATTTAACTGTTCAAGCGTTAACAGATAATGACGTAGTGCTCGCCTATGAACTTGAAGGAAATGAGCTAACTAAAGAGCATGGTGGACCGGTTAGGCTTGTCGTACCTAAACGCTACGCATGGAAAAGTGCGAAGTGGATTAAAGCAATTGAAATTCATGCCGAGGATAGGCCGGGCTTTTGGGAAGTGAGGGGTTACCATAACGATGCTGATCCATGGTCGGAGCAGAGGTATTCAGGGGAATATTAAATGTTACAAATTTTTGATGTCATTATTGAGAAAACATCAGGACGAGGAATCTATGACATAACACCAAAGCTTAAAACATGGTTGTTAAACCAAAATTTTACAAACGGACTTCTTACTTTAAATATTCAACATACATCAGCAAGTCTTCTGATCAATGAAAATTATGATCCAGACGTTTTAGTGGATCTAGAAAATTTTTTCTCGCGATTAGTAAGCGATGGGGATCCAAATTTCATTCACACGACAGAAGGGCCAGATGATATGCCTGCCCATATTAGAACGGCATTAACACAAACAAACGTATGTATTCCAATAAAGAATAGGGAACTTATTATAGGTACATGGCAAGGGATTTTTTTATATGAGCATCGTTATCAAGACTTTATTAGAAAAGTCTCATTACATTTCATTGGTGAATGATTATTTTAACGTGGTCCAGCTTAAAGGATTAAATGGGTTACTATTTTTACGTAGTTCATAATAAAGACCATTTGTTTCGTTGCCACCACTGTTTCCGACAATTGCAATAGCCTGACCACCCCTAACCATCAAACCTTGTTGGATCAAAAGTGCGTCATTATTTCCATATAAGCTCATAAAACCATCACCATGGTCAAGAATAATAATATTTCCAAAGCCTCTTAGCCAGTCAGAAAAAACAACTCTACCTTTGGCGACTGCAAATACCTCATCACCTTCATTTGCTTTAATAAAAAGACCTTTCCAAGTAACCCCAGTATCCGGTCTTTTTTTTCCATATTTATGAATAATTTTTCCTTTTACGGGTAGTTTTAACTTATTTTTTAATTTTTTAAAATTAATATTATCTAGTGTGTCATCTGGAAGAGATTTATTATCAGCAATAATTACTTTTTGTTGAGTTTTTTTCTTTGCCTCAATTATAGATCGCTGTATAAGGGTCTCTATAATTTGGGTCAGTTTTTTTTCATCGTCAATTAGCTTTTGTTTGGTTTTTTTTTGATCAGCAATTGCAGAGGCTATTTTATTTAATACTTTAGCCTTCTCTTTTTTTTGCTTTTCAAGTTTTCTTGTTGTTTTTTCTTTTCTTTTTTTTAGGGAATTAATTTTTTTTAATATTTTACTAATTTCATCCTTACTCTCATCAATTTTTTGATAACGATTTTTTATTGCTAGGATATTTTCATTTTGCTCCTTTGCTAAATAAGAAAGATAGCTCATGTCCCGTGAAATTTTATTTGGACTGGAGCCTTCAATCAACATCTGCATGAAGCTTGGTTTGCCTTGCATATAAATGTTGTAGTAATGATCTAAAAGTTGCTCTTTTTTTTCTACAATTTCTTTGTTAAGAATTTCAAGTTCTTTATTCAGTTGATTCAATTTTTTTTTATTAACTTTCTCTTTTTTCTTTATCTGATAAAGATCTTTTTTAGACTTACTTATTTTCTTTTCTTCTTTTTTTAATTCTGTAGTTAATCCTTTTTTGGTATCTGAATTTTTTTTTATTTCGGCGTCAAGTTTATCTATTTTCTTTTGGAGCTCTTGTAGATCTGTTTGAGTATTTTCAATAGTTTTTTCTGAAAAAGCACTATTCTGGAAAATGATTAGAAGAAAAAAGATGATTATTCTTTTTAAATTTGTCTTGATTAAGTTAATCATCAATTTTGTATTAAATTTTTTCCCGTCATTTCAGATGGTATATTCTCATTCATGATAGTAAGTAACGTCGGGGCAATGTCTGCAAGTGTCCCCCCTTTTATAATTTTTCCTGCTCGCTTTTCACTCATAACTAAGAAAGGAACAAGATTTGTCGTATGTTGAGTATGAGGCTGACCGTTTGCTTCATCCATCATTAATTCTGCATTACCATGATCAGCAGTGATAATTAAAACCCCATTTACCTCTTTAATGGCTTGGATGACAATACCAAGACACTTATCAAGAGCTTCAACAGCCTTAATAGCTGCCAATATATTCCCTGTATGCCCAACCATATCTCCATTGGCATAGTTACAAATAATTAAATCATATTTTTTTGTACTGATAGCAAGAGATAGTTTTTCAGTCAATTCAAATGCGCTCATCTCGGGTTGTAAATCGTAAGTTTTAACATTTGGGGATGGAATCAATATTCTGTCTTCACCAGTAAATTTTTTTTCTTCACCGCCATTAAAGAAGAATGTAACATGAGGATATTTTTCTGTTTCCGCTATACGTAATTGTGTTTTTCCCGAATTAGATATAACTTCACCAAGACTATTTCTAATTTCAATGGACGTATAAATAGGGGTGGCTTTTTTTTGGGCTGCCTCGTAGTTTGTTAATGTAAAATATTGCAAATCATTTATTTTTTTTTGTCTAAAAAAGTAATTAAATTCGTCATCAAGAATTGAATTGGTAAGTTGGCGAGCTCTATCCGATCTAAAGTTAAGAAAAATCACACTGTCTCTATCTTCGAGTGACATGTTAGTATCTGGATCAATTATTGTTGGTGAAACGAACTCGTCACTCTCATTTCTTTTATACGCCAGGTTTAAGCCTTCCTCAGGTGTTTCAGCATAAAATTCTGCCTCTCTTTGGACAATCATTTTATAAGCGAGCTCAGTTCTATCCCAACGCCTATCTCTATCCATTGAAAAAAAGCGACCACATAAAGTGGCAATTTTTCCACATCCAAGTTCTTTGATTAAATTTTCAATTTGACAAATAAATTGCATTGCACTTTTTGGAGGGGTGTCTCTACCATCTAAAAAGGGATGAAGATAAACCTTTTTCAAGTCTTTTTTATGGGCTAGCTTCAAAAGTGCTTCAAAATGGTTGATGTGGCTATGAACCCCACCGTCAGATAAAAGGCCAAAAATATGCAGACTTTTGTCTTCTCTCTTAAGTCTTAACATATCGTCTTTTAAAAGAGCATTTGAAAAAAATTCACCGTTGTTAATACTTTGATTAATTCTTTCTAAATCCTGAAAAATTGTTCTGCCAGCACCAATGCTAAGGTGCCCAACCTCAGAATTGCCCATTTGGCCTTTTGGAAGACCAACAAAATTTTCTGATGCATTGATAAGTGAATGTGCGTAGTTTTTTCTTAAATAATCCCAGTTTGGGGTATTTGCCTGAGCTATTGCATTGAATTCTTCTGATTCGCTGTGCCCGAAGCCGTCAAGAATAATCAAAACATGTGGTTTTTTACTCATATCAAAAGATTTTTTTTAATTTTACTAAGCTTCAATTATAATGCCACTTTTCGATTTAACCATGTTTAATGACTATCATTGGAGATAAATGTTGGATTTTCTATTTGAAAATATATTTTTAGTAGGCCTTGTCATCATCTCGGGTATTTTATTATTTTTTCCAAAAATTTTTTCAAAAGATGTCAAGGCGCTTAGTGCGAGAGAGGTAACCCTTCTAATTAATAGGGAGCCAACAGTGGTAATAGATGTAAGGGCAGAGACAGATTTTATGAATGGACATATTACAAATGCGATTAATATTCCGTTGGAAACTATTGAAGATCAGGTTGCTAAATTTAAAAATCTGTCAAAAAAAAATATTATCCTTTGTTGTCAAAAAGGAATTAAGTCAAATCAAGCCTTTAGATTATTGAGTAAATTAAGCTTTGAAAAGCTATACACCATTGATGGAGGCATCGATGATTGGGTTAAAAATAATTTACCTGTTGTAGATGAAAAAAAATAAATGAATATTTCAATGTATACAAGCGAATTTTGTCCGTTTTGTCGAAATGCTGAACAGCTGTTGCAAAATAAGGGTTTTAAAATTTCTGAAAAATTCTTTATCGATCAGGACCCAGAACTTCTTAAACAGATGGTGAAAATCACTGGTAAAAGAACCGTACCACAAATATTTATTAACGAAACTTATGTAGGCGGTTTTGATGAGTTAAGAAAAGCTGATATTTCTGGAGAATTAGATAATCTTTTGAATTTATGATTTTTAATCATAAAGGTTCATACTTACCATAGAAAAAGATAGAATAACGTTTTGATAAAATAAAAATTGGATTACTAATGGCTGAAGATAAAAAAAGCAAAGCAACAAAAGCAAAAAAGACAATATCTAAAAAGGCTTCTGAAAACGGTCAGGAGAAGCAACAAGGTCCAGGCTTTGGTATAGAGAAACTCTACTTAAAAGATGTATCAGTTGAGGTGCCGAATTCCCCTGAAATTTTTACAAGCCGGGAAGCTCCTCAAATTAGCGTTGAACTAAACAATAACGCAAAGCCGTTACCTGAAGGTTTTTTCGAGGTTGCACTTCAAATCACAGTCACTTCTAAAATTTCTGATAAAACTGCCTTTTTAATCGATGTCACCCAAGCCGGCATTTTTGCCGTAAAAAATGTTCCTCAAGAGAGCTTAGAACCAATTTTAGCGATTACCTGCCCCAACATTTTGTTCCCATATGCAAGAGAAGCAATTTCGGATTTAATTACTAAGTCAGGCTTTACGACTGTTCTTTTAAACCCTATTAATTTTGAAACGCTTTACATGCAACAAAAACAGCAACAAGCCCTAACCAAAAATGCCTAGAGGGGTATATTTTGCCTGTGGACTCTTATTAAGTCTTTTTTTAATTCAGCCGGTTTTTTCGGCTGATTTTGTTTCTATTAGTACAAAAAAAGCAATATTGTATGAGGGTCCCTCAGATGCCACAGATAAAGAGTACATAATTACTGAAGGATACCCCTTGCTAGTAATGGTAAGACTCAAAGACTGGCTAAAAGTAAAAGATCACGAGGGAAAGATTAGTTGGATAAATGTTAGTGATACGGCTAAACAGAGAATGGTAATGACCTTAAAAAAGAATGTTCACCTTTTTTACAAACCAACGATTAATAGCGTTCATCTTGCTACCATTGATGAATTTGTGACCTTAAAACTTCTTTCCTCATATGACTCTAATGGCTGGATCGAGGTGAAGACTTTAACAGGATACATCGAAGGATATTTGCGTAAAGAAGATGTTTGGGGGTTTTAAGACTTGAAATTAACTGTATTAGGGGCAGGTGCTTGGGGGACTGCATTGGCTATGCATCTAGCTAAAAAACATAATGTCTCTCTATGGGCAAGGGATTCAGGACATGTTTCAGGAATGAGAAAGGCTCGTTCAAACCCAATGTATTTAGGAGATTTTAAGTTTCCAGCCAGTCTTGTTATTGATGAGAGTCTTCAAAATGCTACAACAGATGCTGATTTAATTTTATCTGTTGTACCAACATCTGGTTTTAGAGAAATTTTGCAAAAGGTGAGTAATTTATCGTTAGCACCAATCATTTGGGCGAATAAGGGTTTGGAGTATGAAACCTCACAACTTCCTCATGAAATTGCTTCGCAAATTTTGGAAAATTCAAAAATAAAGAGAAAATTTGGCGTCCTTTCTGGACCAAGTTTTGCGGCTGAGCTCGTCAGAGACCTTCCAACGGCAATAACATGTGCCTCAGAAGATATCGAACTATCAAAATTTGTTGCAGAAATATTCCATCATGGAAATATGCGTGTATATATGAGTAATGATGTTATTGGGGTCTCTGTGGGAGGCGCACTGAAGAATGTAATTGCCATTGCTGCAGGTATATCTGATGGCATGGGATTCGGAAATAATGCACGAGCAGCCTTAATCACTAGAGGCTTAGCTGAAATATCTCGTTTCGGGATGGCAATTGGCGCTTCTTCAGAGACATTTAGCGGACTTGCTGGTGCAGGAGACTTGGTTCTAACTTGTACAGGTGATTACTCTCGAAACCGTGAGGTCGGATTACGCCTAGCCAAAGGGCAAAAATTAGATGAAGTATTATCAGGACTAGGCCATGTAGCAGAGGGAGTAAATACTGCAATTGAAGTAAATAAACGTAGCAAGAAATTAAATATTGATATGCCAATAACCAATGAGGTTTGTCAGGTTTTACAAGATAACAAATCACCAAAAGACGCGGTTCTTGATTTACTTGGAAGAGCAATCAAAACTGAGTAGAACTTTTATTTACCCCCTTTAAAACCAATTTGACGCCAAGCCTCATAAAGTAAAATTGCAACACTGTTTGAAAGATTCAGTGAGCGGCTATTCGATGCCATGGGCAATCTAATTTGCGAGTCAATTTTATTATGGGATCTAATCCAATCAGGTAAACCTCGAGTTTCAGGGCCAAAAATAAAAAAATCACCATTCATATAATCAAATTCATGGTAATGGCTTGATGCTTTTGTTGTAACTGCAAAAAATCTTTTTGAGGTCGTATCTAAAAGAAGCTCCTCAAAGGTATTGTATATATTGATATTAGCAATATCATGATAGTCTAAGCCTGAGCGACGTAACTTTTTTGCACTTAATTCAAATCCAAGAGGTCGTATTAAATGTAATTTTGCACCTGAGTTCGCACAAAGCCGAATGATATTTCCAGTATTAGGGGGGATCTCTGGTTCAAAAAGAACTATATTAAACATTTGATTAATTTTTAAACAATTGTAAAATAAATCATGTAAAATTACTTAACAAATTTTTTTTTAATCAACAGGTTAGGGAAAATGAGAAAAGTAAACAACCAATCCTCGCATAATAAAGTCGCATTTATTCATAAAAATCCACAAACTCAGTCTACACTAAATGAGAAGTGGAAAAAAGAAAGTATTACTGAGCTTTTTGAGCTACCTTTTAATGATTTAATTTTTAAAGCCCATAAAGTTCACATTGAGAACTTCGATCCCAATACCGTTCAACTTAGTACATTATTATCCATTAAAACAGGTGGCTGCTCTGAGGATTGCGGTTATTGCCCTCAGTCAGCAAGGTTTTCAACCGACGTTGAAAATGAACCCATGATGCAATTGAGTGATGTTATCGAGGCTGCAAAAGCTGCAAAAGTCTCTGGAGCAACAAGATTTTGTATGGGTGCGGCATGGAGAAGCCCTAAAGATAAAGATCTTAAAAAGGTTACAGAGATGATTGTGGCTGTAAAATCTATCGGGCTTGAGTCCTGCGCAACCCTTGGTATGCTAAAAGACGGCCAAGCAGCCGAGTTAAAGGCCGCGGGCTTAGATTATTATAATCACAATCTTGATACGGCTCCTGAACTCTATGGCGATATTATCTCAACCCGCACATACCAAGACAGACTTGATACACTAAAGAGGGTAAGAGAGGTTGATATAAATGTTTGCTGTGGCGGTATTATAGGTCTTGGGGAGACAAGACAAGGTAGAGTTGGGCTAATTCATCAATTATCGAATATGGATAAACCTCCCGAAAGTGTACCGATTAATTTGCTAACCCAAGTTGAAGGAACACCTTTAATGGGTACGCAAGATTTAGACCACTTTGAATTTATTAGAACTATTGCTATTGCAAGAATCACCATGCCTAAAAGCTATATTCGCCTTTCAGCAGGTCGTGAGATGATGGATGATGGAATTCAAGCGCTTGCTTTTTTTGCTGGCGCAAACTCTATTTTTTATGGGGAAGAGTTACTTACCACAGAAAATCCAAGCACCCTAAGAGATCAAGAGCTCTTTAAGAGGCTGGGACTTAAAACGAATTAAGTTACCATGTATGAATCTCTTAATTTTGAGTTAGATCAATTAAAACAAAAAAATCTTTATCGAAATTTAAAAAAGATCGATCAACGAGAGGGACCAAGAATTAAAATAAAAAATCGTTGGCTAATTGATTTTTCATCAAACGATTATCTTGGGTTATCTCAAAATACATTAATTAGCCAGTCTATTATTGATGGGTTAAAAAAATATGGGAATGGAGCATGTGCCTCACATTTAATCTCAGGACATTTTTGTGTTCATGATGAGCTAGAAAAAATATCCGCAAAAAATATCGGATTAGAAAAAAGTCTTTATTTCACTTCAGGGTATTTAGCAAATCTTTCATTAATGACCTCCATTGCCCAAAAAGATCACCATATTTTTATGGACAGACTAAATCATGCGTCTTTGAACCAAGGCGCCTTATATAGCAAGGCAAAATTCTCTCGATTTAGGCATTTAGATTATAAGCAATTAGAGTCATTATTAAAGAAAAAGAGTGCTTTAACGAGATGGATAGTTACTGATGGCGTTTTTAGTATGGATGGTGATATGGCATACATTCCAGAATTACTTCGACTCTGTAAAAAGTATGATGCCTATCTTTATATTGATGACGCACATGGCTTTGGTTTATTAGGAAGCAGCGGACAGGGAATTATTGAGCACTTTTTAGAAAAAAAATTAATAGCTAAAGAAGACCTTAAAAGAGTTATTTACCTTTACACTCTTGGAAAATCTGCAGGAGTTTCAGGAGCATTATTAAATGGAAAAAGAGAAATTATTGATTTTATGATTCAAAAAGCGAAGCCATATATTTATTCTACTGCAACCAGTCCTGCAATAATTGAAGGGTTAATTACCTCGCTTAAAATAATAAAAAAAACCCCAGAACTAAGAAATAAATTAAATGAATTGATTTTTTTTTTCCGAGCAACATTCAAACATAAAGAGCGAATGAAAAATTCTAATACAGCTATTCAACCAATCATTATCGGATCAGAAAAGGAGGTATTGGAAATATCATCTATTTTAGAGCAAGAAGGATTTTTTGTTCCTGCAATTCGACCTCCAACTGTTGAAGCAGGCTTATCTCGTCTAAGAGTATCAATTTCAGCAATCCATAACGAGTCTGAAATAGCAAAATTAATAAATGTTCTCAATAAAGTTTTAACGTAAATGAACATCACAGCATTTGGTAAAGGCGATCCGCTGATATTGATTCACGGATGGGGTATGTCATCCAAAATTTTCATAAACGTTGCTGAGAAATTAACTAAAAAAAATAAAGTTTACTTAATAGATTTGCCTGGTATGGGAAAAAGTCAAATAATCAAGCCGTACGAAATGACCAAAATTATTGATGAGATTAATTTAATTGATAATAGAAAAATATCAATTTTGGGATGGTCATTAGGTGGCCAAATTGCAATCGCTTTTGAAAATAAATATCCAGATAGAGTCAAGAAATTAATTCTAGTATCCACAACACCATGTTTTTTGAATAATGATAATTGGAGGGCTGGTATTGAGAAATCAATATTTGAAGATTTTGCTAAAGGTGTTTTAAATGATTGGCGTAGCACAATGAGAAGATTTTTTAATTTACAATTATTGGGCTCTGATGATAGAAAAATTATACTTACAGATTTAGAAAACAACTTCTTAAATACAAATGACCCCTCCATTCAAGCTTTGATTGGAGGTTTAAATATTTTGATGAATAATGATTTAAGAGAAATAATAAAAAAAATAAGCGTACCTGTTCTTATTATTTCTGGGGCAAAAGACAAACTTATACCACCTCAAGCTGCAGAATTTATGCTTAATAATATTAAGCATTCCATTTTAAGGTTAATAGATGGGGCGGCACATATTCCATTCATGAGCCATCAAGATCAATTTGTGGAACAGATTCTAGAATTTTCAAATATCCATGATAAATAAAAATATTAAGAAAAAAAATTTTGATCGCGCTGCATCGACCTATGATGAGTATGCGGTTCTACAAAATGAAATAATAAATAACTTAATAGAGCGATTGGAATTACTCAAAATTAATCCGAAAATTGGCTTGGAATTAGGTTGCGGAACTGGCCATGCCGGAAAACTTCTACAAAAAAAATTCAACAAACTTAGCTTGATCAATTATGATATTTCAGAGGTCATGATTGAATTTGCAAAAAAAAAGCATTCATCAAATATCATGTCTTTTTTAAGCAATAAAAGAAACTTTTATATTTGTGGGGATATTGACTTCCTTCCATTTGAAAAGGAATCTTTTGATTTTATATGGTCCTCAAGTGCTCTTCAATGGTCAAGTAATTTGGAGAGTTCAATTACCCAAATTCAGAGTCTTCTTAAACCTGGGGGACTTTTTATTTTTTCAACTTTTGGCCCTGGTACTTTGAAGGAATTAGGGGCTATTACACAAAAAATTTTTTCAGAGACAACGCTGAATTATTTCTATGATCTCCATGATATTGGGGATATGCTTCTGAACAAAGGATATAAAGATCCTGTTTTAGATATAGAAAATTTTGTCTTAACTTATGAAGATCCTAAAAATTTATTAATTGATTTAAGAAAAATAGGTGCTACAGCTGGCCCCTTAAAAAAAACTAATCGTTTTTTGGGAAAATCTTTTTTGGACATGTATTTTCTAGAGTATGGAAAATACAAACAGAATAATCTTTATCCAGCAAGTTATGAAGTTATATATGGCCATGCGTGGAAAAGTAATTTATCAGAAAATTTAAAGCCTATTCAATTTAAGTAAATGGAAAAACAATTTTTTATTACTGGGTCAGATACAAATATTGGTAAAACATATGTTTGCTGTGCCTTGCTGGAATATTTTTCAAAGAAAAATATCAAAGCCATTGGGGTTAAGCCGATTTCTGCCGGCAATGAGAATATTCAACAGGAATTTATTAATAGGGATGTATATGAAATACAAAAATCCTCTAATGTAGATGTGAGTTTTAATGATATTAATTTTTACAATTTTAGTGAGCCTATCGCCCCACATATTGTAGCGAAAAGAAAAAATATCGCCATTGATTTCGATTTAATTAGAAGGGGCTTGATGCGGCTGTCAATCAGATCTGACATATTACTTATTGAGGGCGCAGGCGGATATCAAGTCCCCTTAGATGATAAAAGGACCATGGCTGACCTGGTATCATATCTGGACATACCCATTATCTTTGTTGTAGGAATAAGGCTTGGTTGTCTTAATCACACAATTCTCAGTGTAGACTCAATTGCTAGTAGCAAGCAAAAAATTTTTGGTTGGGTAGCAAATATTGTAGAAAAAGATATGCCATACGTTGATGAAAATATTGAATATCTTAAGAAAAAAATAAATGCACCATGTCTAGGCATTCTTCCTTACAATGAAATGTTGAATAAAAAATCGATTACAAATTATTTTTCTTGGCCTGAGGAACTTGCATAAAGCTTATTTTCTTCGATGTATTTAGCAACCTCTATTGGAACAGAGGTGCTCACACTTTTATTTTGAAAAATTTTATTCTTAATCTCCGTTGAGGAGATTTCTATAGGCTGAATATTGAGAAAAAAAATTTTTCCAGAAGTTGCGCTTTGAAGGTCCTTGATACTCTCTGTGACATATTGTTCGGTGAACTTTTTGAGTTTATTATCAAGATCAACCTCGTCAATTTTACTTTGATTACGATTAATTATTATTATGTGGCAGTAATCAATTATGTCAACAAATTGATACCATTTATGGAAGCTGCTAAAGGTATCAGCCCCCAAAATTAAAAATAGGCGAGAGCTGCATTTAGCTAGTAAATATTTTAGGGTGGAAACGGTATATGAGGGTTGTTTTTTCATTGCAGAATTGATTTCAAACTCGTCAATTTCAAATATTTTCGATGAGAAAGCTCGCTTCAGCATTTGGACTCTGTGGTAAGCGGGGGACAACGGTTTTCTAAAAGCCGACTCTCCCGTAGGCATAATAACCATCTTATCAAGAGTTAATGTTGTAAGGCATGTATTGGCTATATGAAGGTGTCCATTATGTACTGGGTCAAAAGCCCCCCCAAATAAAGCTACATTTAGTATTGCCATATCCTATTTTCGAATCTGGCCATTACCAATGACGATATATTTTTCTGAAGTTAGACCTTCAAGGCCAACAGGGCCTCGCGCATGAAACTTGTCTGTAGATATGCCAATTTCGGCTCCAAGCCCATATTCAAAACCATCTGCAAAACGAGTAGATGCATTGATCATTACACTGGAGGAATCAATCTCACGAAGGAAACGCATGGAGTTCTCATAATGATTTGTGATTATAGCCTCAGTATGGCCTGAAGAATAATGGTTTATATGCCTTATAGCCTCATCAAATGAAGTAACAATTTTGCAAGAGAGAATTGGTCCAAGGTATTCCTCATAAAAATCATCCTCGGTGGCTTTTGTAGCACTTTTTATAATCTTTAGGGTTTCATCACAACCTCTTAGCTCAATATTTTTACTTTTTAAAATTCCATGTAATTTAATTAAAAAAATTTCGGCAAAGTTTTTGTGCACTACAAGAGATTCAAGCGTGTTGCATGTTCCTAATCTTTGAGTTTTTGCATTGTCAACGATCCCGAGGGCTTGCTCAAGGCTAGCATGCTCATCAACATATATGTGACAATTACCGTCGAGATGTTTAATTACAGGAATTGACGCCTCATCCGATATTCTTTTGATCAAACTTTTGCCCCCTCGTGGGATAATGACATCGACAAACTCATGCATTGTTATTAATTCACCTACAGCAGTACGGTCAGTTGTGTCGATAACTTGTATTGAGCTTTCTGGAAGATTTGCCTTAATCAGTGCCTCCTTGATTAAAATCGCTAGATAATTGTTTGAATGAATAGATTCGGAACCACCCCGAAGAATTATTGCATTCCCGGACTTTATGGCGAGTCCAGCTGCATCAATCGTAACATTTGGTCTTGACTCAAAAATCATACCAATCACACCAAGCGGAACACGCATTTTGCCCACCTGAATGCCGGATGGCATTGGTTTAACATTTGCTATGGCCCCAATAGGATCATCAAGGCTTTGAATTTGTTTTAAACCCTCAGCCATAGCCTTAATATTTTTTTCATCAAGTTTAAGTCGATCGATAAAAGCAGCATCTAATCCATTATCTTCAGCCTTTGAGAGATCATTTTTATTTGCAGCTATTATTGCTGCTGCATTATCTAAGAGTAAATTTGACAAATATTCTAGGAAAGTATTCTTTTGATTTGTCTCAGCAGCTGCTAATTGGGAGCTTGCCTTTTTGGCATTTACTCCTATGTCTCTCATGTAGCTTTTAATGTCCATATTTCTTTGCCTTTTTTTCGATGAATTATTCGTGCTAAACCTAAAATAAATTTTTCTAGCTCATTCCATGCATCACCTATCCTAATTCCCTTAGATACAAGATCAATCTCTATGAGTCTGAGGAGGCATGCCTCTAATTGTTTTACTGTTAATAATTTATAAAGCCTTTTTGAGTTTTCTTGACTCTGCCCAAAAACTCTGTACTCAAGTAATTTTTTTGAAGAAAGTTCAATGTTGTCAATTTTCATTTTAACAATCGGTTTAAAAAACCATGAAAGTAAACCGCTCATCATAATTGGGTCCGCATTATCATTCCGGAGGGAGTCAATTACTTTTTTTGTCTCTTTTACGTTGCCTGAGATGAATAGATCTAACAAATAAAATCCATCATACTTTGTATTCCCAGAAATCGCCTCTGCAACGTCTTTTAATCTAATATTTTTAGTTTCATGGATCAATTTTAACTTTTTCAACTCATTTTCTGCAAATGTAAAATTACCATCAACAAGCGAAATAAATAAACTAAGCGCATCTTCTTCAATATTTAATGCATGATACTTTGCTCTTTTTAGGATCATATTTTTGAATTCGTATGCCCCTGGTTCTAAGGCAAATATATCGTAAGAGTGACGACTAATATCGTTGTAGAATTTTGAGTTTTTAAATGTTTTAACATCGTCTTTTTCAAAATGAAAAACTACAAGGTCGCCGTTTGAATTTTTTGATAAATCGATAATCATATTTTTTGCGTCACGGGCAAAATTAAGATTTGAGCAACTAAACATATAAATTGATTTTTGAGTGAATAAAGATGAATTTTTGGCTTCTACGTTAATTTGATCTAAGTTGGTATTTTTCTCTATCTTAAATCGCTTAATTTCAATATCATTCTTTTTTTTTTCGTTGAAAAGCTCGGTGTAAACTTCATTTACAATAACTGCTTCCTGTCCTGCGAGAACAAGAAGTTGTTTTTGTTTTTTTTCTAGCGCTTCAAGTATGCTCATTTAAATCTATTGAATCAAAATCATTTGATTCACGATTGATCGAACAACCTCATCCCTCATACCGTCTATAAGATTTTTTTCCTCTAATTCTTTTGCAACTCTCTTTTCGTCATCGTATGTATAGGTTCTGGTTAATTTTATTGAAAGCTGTTCTGACCATTCTGTTTGAGGTGTTTTGAAACGATACTTCACCTCATAATCTAATTCATACTCCTGGACACTTCCGGTACTGCTCAAAGAGAGTATTCTTTTATCTAGTCTATCTGAAATTATTTCTAATATTCTCTCAGGATTCTGTGTATTAATTTCAATCCCAGACTGCTTGAATCGTTTTTTTAAGTGCTTGGATAAACCCTCGGAGCCGCCATAGACCGCAAGCGATTTAAAGTTAGCATCAATAGTCCCCCTTAGCTGGAAACCACATGCAATCATCAATAGAGTAAGAACTGCTACAATGATCTTTTGCGCGTAGGCTTGCATATTTAGTTCACCACAAAATTTAATAGTTTTTCTTTTACATAAATTATTTTTTTGATCGAGTCATCACTGGTGATGAATTTTTTCACGGCCTCAATCGACTTGGCATTATTTTTAATGGTTTCTTCCTCCATATCACTTGATATTAGCATATCAGCTCGAAGTTTACCGTTAACTTGTATAACAATTTTAATTTCATCTTGGGCCAAGGCGGCTTCGTTAAATTGCGGCCATTTTTGATCTTCAATGTTTGTATTGTTGTTTATATGTTGCCATAACTCTTTGGTAGCATGAGGTATGAATGGATTTAACATGATTAGAACTGACTCAATTATTTTTTTCTTTAGGGGACTATCAATTTTGTGGCTATTTTCTATTTTTTGAAGCGTATTAATTAATTCCATAATGGCGGAAATTGCTGTGTTAAAGCTAGTTCTTCTCTCTAAATCATCCGTCACTTTTTTTATAGTAGCGTGTAACTTATATCTTAGATTTTTAATATCCTTATCAGTTGTAGATGGCAATTCTTTTTTAGTTGTTTCTTGTTTAACGTAATCAAACACAAGGCGCCAAACTTTTTTTACAAAACGGTGTGAGCCTTCAATCCCCTCATCAGACCATTCTAGACTCTGTTCTGCTGGTGCAGCAAACATTATAAATAATCTTGCTGTATCAGCACCGTAATTATCAATTAATTCCTGCGGATCTACTGTATTCCCCTTAGATTTAGACATTTTTGAACCATCTTTAAGAACCATTCCTTGTGTCAATAATTTTTTGAAGGGTTCTTTCGTATGTGTTAGCCCAAAATCAAATAGTAGTCGATTAAAAAATCTTGAATACAATAGGTGGAGGATTGCGTGCTCAATACCACCTATGTAGTAATCAACTGATAACCAATACTTTACTCTTGAATCAAGCATGCTGTTTTTGCTGTCAAAGGACGCGTATCGTGCAAAATACCAGGATGACTCAAAAAAGGTATCCAAGGTGTCAGTTTCTCTAACTGCGTCTGATCCGCATCTAGGGCACTTACATTTTAGAAAGCTCTCCATTTTTTTTAGGGGAGAACCTGTATTATCAATTTCAATATTTTCAGGAAGCTTAATAGGTAAATCTTTCTCATTCACAGGGACATCGCCACATTTATTGCAATTAATCATAGGAATTGGGCATCCCCAAAATCTTTGGCGAGAAATACCCCAGTCACGTAATCTAAAATTTATTTTTTTCTTACCTTTATTGATACTCTCTAGTTTTTCAGGTATGAATTTTTTTGCATCTCCATTTAAAAGACCATTAAATTCTCCTGATTGCACAAGCTTACCCTCTCCTGTAAAAGCCCTATCATTTATATCTCCGCCCTCAATAACTTGTTTTACAGCTAGATTATATTTTTTTGCAAACTCATAATCACGGTCGTCGTGAGCTGGAACAGCCATTACGGCTCCATCGCCGTAGCTTATAAGAACATAGTTTGCGACCCATATTGGAATTTTTTCATTTGTAAATGGATGAATTGCGTACAGCCCTGAAAATACCCCCTCTTTTTCTTTGGTGGCGAATTCCTCCTCTGATACACCCGCTTGTTTGCAATACTCTATAAAGTTTTTTATTGATTCATTTTTTTTTGCTGCCTGGAAACTAATTTCATGTTCAGGAGCAATGGCAAGATAAGTTGCTCCCATGAGTGTGTCGGGTCGCGTCGTGAACACTGTAATAAACCCATTGGATCCCTCTAACTGAAATTTAATTTCACAGCCTTCGCTTTTTCCAATCCAGTTTTTTTGCATGGTTTTGACCTGCTCGGGCCAATCATGAAGCTCGTCAAGTCCCTCTAATAAATCCTCAGCATAATCTGTAATCTTCATAAAAAATTGTGGGATCTCTTTTTTCTCAACCTTGGCACCCGATCTCCAGCCCCTGCCGTCAATCACCTGTTCATTTGCAAGCACAGTTTGATCAACTGGGTCCCAATTTACCGTGGAGGTTTTTTTGTAGATCAACCCTTTTTCATAAAGCTTTATAAAAAACCACTGCTCCCATCGATAATAAGATGGATCGCAGGTTGCAAGCTCTCTTTTCCAATCAATACCCAATCCCAATTGCTTGAGTTGCTGCTTCATATGATCAATATTTGCGTATGTCCATTTATCAGGAGCCGTTTTATTCTGGATAGCAGCATTTTCTGCAGGAAGCCCAAATGCGTCCCAACCCATGGGCTGCATAACATTAAAACCATTTAATTTCTTAAAACGACTAATAACATCCCCAATGGCATAATTACGAACATGACCCATGTGTAATTTTCCGCTTGGGTAAGGAAACATTGAGAGCACATAAAATTTGTTGGGGGCATCATCAGAGGATACAAAGGTTTGTGATGCCTCCCAATCTTCCTGAGCTTTTTTTTCTATTTCTTTAAAATTATATTGCTCTAACATCATTGAACTATTTTTTTTTGAATAACAGAGCTTATTTTTTCAGCCTGTTCAGTGCCATCAATTCTAAAATATGTTGGCCTATTCTCACCAACAAAATTCTTGTAGAAGTCAACAAGGGGTTTTGTTTGCTCGTGATAGGTAGCAAGTCGCTTTAGGATGGTGTCTTGTCTGTCATCATCTCTAATAATTAGGGGCTCTCCTGTTATATCATCAAGATTTTGAACTTTAGGCGGGTTGTTAGTGACATGATAAATTCGGCCCGAGGCTGGGTGAATTCTTCTGCCGCCTAATCTTTTGATAATCTCGTCATCGGGAACATCGATCTCGATAACATAATTAATTTGAATTTTTGCGGCGTTCATAGCATTTGCCTGAGGAATGGTTCTGGGAAAACCATCAAGGAGAAACCCGTTTTTACAATCATCTTGCTGTATTCTCAGCTTAACTAGATCAATGATAAGTGAATCCGGAACAAGTTTGCCGGTATCCATAAATTCTTTTGCTTTATTTCCCAATGCACTTTTTTTTGCTACAGCCTCTCTAAGCATATCACCTGTCGATATTTGAGGTATTTGAAAATGATCCTTTAAAAATTTTGCTTGAGTTCCTTTGCCAGCTCCTGGTGCTCCGAGGAGGATGATGTTCATAATTTGTATTCCAAAAACGTATAATTATATCAGTTTCATATTTTAATTTTATTGTTATCCATATAATTTTCTATACACACATACTCTTCAACGCTCAATGTTTCTGGTCTTTTTTGAGGATCAATATCCAAGAGCTTCAAGTCAGTTTCACTGAGAATGTTGCGAAAGTTATTTTTTAATGTCTTTCTCTTTTGTGAAAAAGCTAACCGTGTTAGTTTCTCAAAATTCTCAAAATTTATTATTTTTATTTTATGGTTATCCTTTGGTGTTAACTCTACAATACTTGAGAAAACCTTTGGTACAGGTTTAAAAGAGCTGGGGGGAACATCCAATAATTTCTCCACCACATAAAAGTATTGAAGGATAATAGACAGGCGTCCATAGATTTTTTGACCGGGCGGAGAGGAAATCCTTTCTGCCACTTCTTTTTGCAACATGAAATAAATTTTTTTATTGCTTTTATTAATCTTACAAATTTTGATTAGAATATCTGATGAAATGTAGTAGGGAAGGTTGCCAATAATTTTATTGAATTTATTGAAGAAACTATCCTTGACTTTAAGGATATCAAAAGCATGTATGTTTATTTTTTTGGAATACTCACTATTTTGTAAAAACGTAATCATCTCTGGATCAATCTCAATTACATCAATACATTTTTTTGTTTTATCTATTATCGGAAAAGTCATTGATCCCAGACCTGGTCCAATCTCAACGATCTCATCTGTAATTTGAGGATTAATTATATTAATAATTTTTTTTAAAACACTTTGGTCAATTAGAAAATTTTGCCCATATTTTTTTTTGGCTCTGACCATTATGAAAATTTAATTGCCATGTCAATTGCCTCGTAAAAACTTGATGGATCAATATTTTTGCTACCAACCATATCAAATGCTGTTCCATGATCAACGGATGTCCTTATGAAAGGTAAGCCCAATGTTATATTGACACCTTTGCCAAACGATAAGGCCTTAAATGGTGCCAATCCTTGATCGTGATACATTGCTAAAAAGGCGTCTGATTGATTAATATATTTTTTAGTAAATGCAGTATCTGCTGGAATAGGCCCTATCAGGTTGTAGCCCTGAGAATTGAGATCATTTAATAAGGGTATTATTATGTCTATTTCCTCACTGCCAAAATCTCCATTCTCTCCGGAGTGAGGATTAAGGCCTGTCACTATAATTTTCGGATTTGGTATTTTAAATTTTGACTTTAAATCATGCTGCAATGTTTTTAAAGTTTGCTTAAGTGAATCATAGGAAATTGAGTTTGGTACCTTGCTAATAGGTATGTGCGTCGTTGCAAGCGCCACACGCAAGTTATTTGATGCCAACATCATAACTTCTTTACCAAGAAGATGAGTTAAAGATGCGATATGTTCTGTGTGACCTTTGAAATTTATAAATTCATCGGAAAGCATATTTTTTGATATAGGTAATGTAACCAACGCATCATATCGGTTATTTTGTAACTCATGTACGATAAATTCCATCGACTTAAATTGCGCAACTGAATTCTTTTTATTTGGTTGCCCTGGAATAACATCAGATGGGTATTCAATATCTTGCAAAGTTAATACAGAGTTTCCGCGGTGGATCATTTCCTCATCAGTAAGTTGTATTTTTTTGCTATGAAGATTTGCTCTATTTTTTAAAGCTGAGCTATTTCCAACGATTGTAATGTGAGCATTAAATTTTTTCTCGGCAAGCATTATGCATAGATCTGGACCAATTCCTGCTGGATCACCCATGCTAACAATGATTTTTTTTTTGGAATTCATTTAAAATTATTAATCTTCAATATAGCGGATGTTGGAGTTTTCTAATAGAGATTGAAACCAGTCACGAAATCTTAGCTCTGTTTTTTTATTCATAATATCTAATCTTGCAGCATCTCTAGTTGATTGTTCAGTCACATCTGATTCTTGAAAATCCAAAATTTTAACTAGATGCCATCCATACTCCGTTTTAAACGGCCCAAGAATATTCTCTTTGGGATAATTGGCAAATTGCTCCTTAAACGCTGGTAATAAATTTTCAATATTTACCCAAACTAAATCTTTGTCGTCTTTAAAGATAGTGTCCTCTGAGTATTTTTTAACGGCATCGTTAAACTCCATTCCGCTGAGAATTAGATTTTTGTAGCTATCAATTTTTTCTTTTAAGATTTCATCACTCACAAAATTATTTTTTTTAAGAATTATCTGCTGAAATTTATATTCAGATGTAAATCTTTTTTCTTGCTGCGAATTATTTTTTATTTTTTCTAATTTAATAATATGCGCACCATTATTAGAGTTAAATGTTTTTATTTCACCCTCTGTCATAATCTCAATTTTTTCAGCAAAAAGGCTAGGAAGACTATCAAGGGTATTCCAACCTAAGTCACCACCATTGGCCGCATTAGGCCCTTCTGAAAACTCTTTTGCTAACTTCCTAAAATCTTCTAATTGCGCTTGAGCAACTATTTCAGTTATTTTTTTGTCATCATCTGAAATATTTTTTAATAGAATATGGAGAACTAAATACTCATTTTTTACTTCTTTTTGCTGTTTTTTTATCTGAGCATCAACTTCATATTCTGATATGTTGACGTAGGGCATTATCTCTCTTTGCTTTACTTTTTTTAGAGTTAAGTTGTACTCAAGCTCACTTTTAAAATCGCTAAGTGATCCACCACCTCTTCTCAAATCATTTTCAAGATCCTCTAGCTTGATATTATTTCTCTCTAAAATATTGTTTATTACAAAATCTATTTCCTCAATACTCGTAACAATGTTGAGTTGTTGGGCATACTGCTGAATTATTTTTTTTTGAATTAAGTTATCCATAGCCTCTTTTTTTACATCAGAAGGGGTATAGATGGCCCTATTTTGTTGCAACTTATTTTGTATAACTTTTTCTTCTTCTATTTTCAATTCAGAGAGGGTAATAACGTCTTTTTCAACAACAGCAACGACTCTGTCTAAAACTTCATAATTCTCTTGGGAAAAAATTTCTAATGAAAAAAGTATTAGTAATAAATAAAAAGGCCCTGTGAAGAAAGAAATTTTAATCAATTTATTTAATATACTTTTCACGATAATTATCTGGTAAATCACTTGATATATAAGCGCCCGGAACATTTCGATTTAACGCCTCACTCAGAGCGCCTGAGCCCCCGGACTCTATTGCTCCTAAACCGCCTAGCTCAAGCATAAAGAATAGGGTGTAGTTATCATCATTGGTCGTGGCAAGCGGTATGCGGTTGAATAAGACACTGGAGGTCCAGCAACCCGCATCATAATTGAGCCCTAATAAACTCTCAATTTCTTCATGGTTTTCTAGGTCATATTGATATCGAGCAACAGATGACCATCCTGACCCAAGTTGCCATTGCCCAGATATATTTGTTTGTTTAATATCATTACTACTGTTTGGGTCATTTAAGTACCTGTAGCTTAGATTGATAAATTTGGCAACATCCGGTTGATATTTTGTAGAAAATGTTAGCCTATTTGTGGTTTCCTCATCAAGGTTGTATTGATGATCAGCGCTCACTCTTAAGCTTCGGGTTATTGAAGAGGAGGCCGCTAAAAATAGATCAGAGGTATCACTTTGATAATCGGAGTTAGAAAATTGACTTTCTTTCAATACCTCCCTGTCGTCTAAATAAAATCTTTGTGCAATAGTGCCACTAAATTTTTCAAGTCCACTTCCATCAATAATTCTTGTAGTTGCACCAATGGTGACTTGATGTGAATCCATCACCCTGTCCCCACCGACAAATTGGTTTTCTGAAAAAATAGAATTTTTATCAAGATCAATCAGTGCAGTATCAAACATCGGAAGCATCGATTGGTCCTCGTATGATGTGACAGAGTAAAATATCCTTGGCTCGAATGATTGCGAGTAATTTTCCCCACTGAAATCAAAGTACCTATCAAAATAGAGCCCACTATCTAGAGAAAAGGTCGGTATAAATAAATCTTTGTCCGAGGTTGATGGGTTATTATCAAGATTGTAGTGCTTGATATCAGCAGTGATTTTGGGTTTTAAGTAGCCATAACTAGCTTCAAAGGGAACTGCTACGGATGGTCTCGAGGTTATTCTTGTCCCCTCGGGGCTACTTCCTGTAAAGTCACTGTTTCGTTGAAATTCAGTGGCTTCAAAGGAAAATTTCGTTTCTAAATAATTATTCCCATAAATATCCTCAAAATCTTTGGTGTGAGACATCTGCAGGCTCGGTAACCTTTCGTAAGGTGAGGATGTAGATAGATTATCAAATGTTTGTGTCAGCAGTGTGGCGCTGAAATCGTCTTTTCTGTAGTTAAGTTTAAGCTCCTGCGGCAAACTCACTTGACTGGTCAAAGATACAAGTGAGGAGAGGTCTGCAAAATAATCGTCGTCTGATACTTTTTCGTATTTTAGATGCCCAGAAAATCCATGTCCAAAGTCTTGAAAATGGTGAATTTTAAATGAATAACGGTCATCACGGTCGGGATTTTCATCGTCATTTGGCATGTATTCAATTTGGCTTACACCCTTATAATCTTTTTTTAAATAACGGTACTCTGTAGATAGCTGTGCCCCTCTTTTTTCATAGTAACGCGGCGTTACAGTGGCATCCGTATCTGGCGATAAGTTAAAATAATAGGGCGTCGCCGCCTCGAATCCACTTTGCGAGGTAGATCCGAAACTTGGAGCCAGGAATCCCGATTTTCTCTCATCATTAAAAGAAAAATTAGCATATGGGGTATAAAAAACGGGCACATCAAGAAATTCCAAAGTTGCATCTTTTGCAATTATTCTTTGTGATTTATCATTAATTTCTGCTTCTGAGGCATTGATAAACCAATCATCCTGGCCAGCTTCACAGGTTGTAATGGAGATATTTTCGCCTCTTTTTCGATTTTCTCCTTCTAAAAAAATTACAGCAGCAGTTCCTCTCAAAGTATTGTTGAATTTTGATGACCCGTCGTTGAGTCTCGTTGTGAAAGATGCGTTAGGGATAGTTCCTGTCATATTTTCGATGGAGTAATCTAATTCTGTGCCCTCGACATATAAATCACCATTATCTAATTTCACATTTCCTCTTGCATATAGCTCTTCTGAGATTTGGTCATATTCAATAAGATCAGCCTGTATTGTGTTGCCAGATTTTTTAAGCACAGCATTGCCACTTGCTTTTAATTTACGATCAATGAGATTTTCAAGTGTTTCTGCCTCTATAATAAGATCATCATCATTGATTTCTTTAGCGATTGCTAAATTTGCAATAAAAAGGGCGCAAATGATAAAAAATTTAGAATTTTTATTCTGGAGGCTTGTAATCAAAATTTTATGATTTTAGTTAAATATATTTTTGTTTTTTTCATAAAAAAACTATTATATTAATCAGTTAGTTAGGAATTATAACTCAAGTATTAAAAAAGCATATGATAATTTAATATTTTAGGAAAAGAATTGCTCAGAGATCAAATTATAAAAAAATGGATTGCAACAAATTTAGGTAAGAATATTAAGTATGAGCCAGCTTCCTCGGATGCAAGTTTTAGAAGATATTTTCGATTAAAAGATGATGAAGCTAGTTATATTTTAATGGATGCTCCACCTGATCGAGAGCCCATTAAATCATATATTACTGTTACTAAAACTCTTTTAGTTAATAATATACGTGCTCCAAAAATCTTTATCACTGACGAGGATAATGGTTTTCTTTTATTGGAGGATTTTGGTAATGAAACTTTATATCAGATATTTAGAGAGACCAATTATGATGATTATTATAATAAAGCCATAGAGGTTATAATTAATTTACAAAAAATCAATAAAAACAATAATTTAAATAATTATACAGATAAGATTCTAAGTGAAGAGATAAGCTTATTTAACACATGGTATTTGATAAAAAATAAAAAAATCTTACTTTCAGCTGATGAGTTAGATAGCTTAAATTTAGTGTTTAAAAAAATTCTCTCAAGCAACCAAGAGCAACCATTTTATTTTGTCCATAGAGATTTTCATTCTAGAAATATAATGAGACTAAAAGATAACAATATTGGTGTAATTGATTTTCAAGATGCGCTAATAGGCCCTATAACCTATGACCTAGTCTCATTGTTAAAAGATGCATACGTAGAGCTTGAAGAAGAATTTATCATTGATAAATCCGTACGATTTTGGGAGAGGGCATGTAAAGAAGGATTGTTGCAAAAAAACGACTTCTCAGATTTTTTTCTTAAATTCGAAATGATGGGTGTGCAACGTCATTTAAAAGTCTTGGGTATTTTTTCAAGATTGTCATTGCGAGACGGCAAGCATAATTATTTAAGCGATATCCCATTGGTTGAAAGATATTTATTAAAAGCATCAGAAAGATACTCTTTGTTATCGCCATTAAAAAAAATTCTTTTAAGGGCGATGGATGAAAAATAAAACATTTATGTTGCTTGCTGCAGGTCGGGGAAATAGGATGGGTGATTTAACAAAAAATATTCCTAAGCCATTATTAAATTTCCATGGTAAACCCCTTATTGAATGGCATTTAGAGAAATTGAAAAATTTAGGTATGAAGGATGTTGTAATTAATATTGCTTATCTCTCTGAAAAAATTAAGGCACACATTGGTGATGGAAGCAAATGGAATTTAAACGTAATTTTCTCTGAGGAGAAACCTGTTCTTGAGACAGCTGGCGGCATCAAGTTTGCCTTAGACTTAATTCCCTCAGACCCATTTGTCGTTATTAATTCAGATATATTTACTGAATATAATTATAAAAAACTTAATGATTTTGATCTGCCTAAGAATAAAGAAGCATGTTTATTTTTGGTCAAAAATCCAGAGCACAATTTAAAAGGAGACTTCACCCTCGATTTTATGGGTAATGTGATTATGAAAGTCAATGAGGATACCAAAACATTTTCTGGAATGGGGGTTTATCGAAAATCTTTTTTTAAGGACGTGAAGAACAATTCGTTTTATAAATTATCAAGTTTGCTGGAGACTCAAATCAGAAAAAAAAACGTGTGCGGCTGTCTGATTAAAGATTTATGGCTCGATATTGGAACGCCAGAGCGTCTATTAAGTCCGATAAATTTAAAGGTGATATAGAAAAATGAAAACTGATATGAGTATTTTTTATAAAAGAAGAAAAGAATTATTGGATGTAATTGGTAATTCTGTCGCCATTTTGTTTAATTCGATAGAGGTATTTAGAAATAGAGATAGCCATTATAAATTTCGCTCCGACAGTTACTTTCATTATCTTGCAGGCTTCCCCGAACCAGGAACTGTAATTCTATTACTTGGGGGGAAAGAGCAAAAATCTATTATCTTTTGTCAGGCCAAAGATAAGGATAAAGAAATATGGAATGGCCATATTTTTGGACCCGATCAAGCAGCAAAAGAGTTCTTATTTGATGAAGCATATGACATTTCTCAAATTAGTGATATTGCTCCTAAGTTAATTGCAAAATTCCCCAAAATTTTTTCCATTATTGACAATAATTTATGCCATCAAAATATGATTCATTCATGGATTGACAGTAACAAAAAATTAAAAAGATCTGGCTATAAATCTCCTGAAATGATTATTGATTTGGCTCGATTCATGGATAGGATGCGTTGTGTAAAAACTGATAGTGAAATCAAAATAATGCAACATGCAGCAGATATTTCATCAAAAGCACACATTCGCGCTATGCAGTTTACAAAACCAAATTTGTTTGAATATCAAGTAGAGGCAGAGTTGCTGCATGAATTCATGCAAAATGGAGCGGTTGAGCCGGCATATTTGTCAATTGTTGCCTCTGGATCTAATGCATGTACCTTGCATTACATAAATAATGATACGAAAATGAAAGATGGCGACCTATTATTGATTGATGCTGGATGTGAACTTGATTCTTATGCGTCGGATATAACAAGAACCTTTCCAGTTAACGGTAAATTTAGCCCAATACAAAAAGATTTATATGAATTAGTTTTAGCTTCACAAAAAGCTGCAATTTTAAAAGTTAAGGCAGGAAATCGTTTTATGGATCCCCATGAGGCGGCCTTGGATGTCCTAATTGATGGTTTTATTCAGCTCGGTTTATGTAAAGGAAATCACGATGAGATAAAGGAAACCGAGTCATATAAACAATTTTTTATGCATCGAACAAGTCATTGGTTAGGTATGGATGTTCATGATGTTGGGGATTACGTTGACGAAGAAGGAAAACCAATTAGATTAGAGAAAAATAATGTCCTTACAATAGAACCCGGATGCTATATACAAAAAAATGAGAATATTCCCAAAGAGTTTTGGGGCATAGGTATCAGAATTGAAGATGATGTATGTGTGTCTGAATTAGGTTGTGAAGTTTTAAGTCGATTGGCACCAAAAGAAATAAAAGAAATTGAAGACCTTGTTGGCGCGTTCAATGAATAAAAAAATATGCATAATAGGTGGCGGCCCTGTTGGGCTGATCTTTGCCTGTTTGCTTCAAGGCAAATATGATCTTAGTATTTTGGACGCTGGAAGGCAGAATGCCGGTATTGATCAAAGAGCCCTTGCCTTGTCTAATGGCTCAAAATTTGTTTTTGAACATATCGGTATATGGGATGAGATCAGATCACTTTCTATTCCTATTAATGAGATTCATACGAGTCAGAAGGGTACTTTTGGTCGGGCACTATTTACTTTGGAGGATACAAAAGATGAGGCCCTTGGATATATTGTAAGCTATTCTGATCTACTAAAAATTCTTAAAAAAAACGTTAAAAAAGAATCCTTTTTGGAAGGCGCCACTGTAAAAAATGTTGACGTAGAAAACAAGAAAATATTTTATACCTTCAAAAGTCAAGAATTACACGTACCTTATGATTTAGCTGTTTTAGCTGATGGAGGGCGCACTAAGATTAAGGGAATTGATTATGATAAGTCTGAGATTCACTCGGAATATTTTGCTTTAGTTTGCCAAGTTAAAATGAGTAAACCACATAATAACAGGGCATTTGAAAGATTTACTGCTTCTGGCCCACTGGCTCTTCTTCCTTTTAAAGATGGCTGTTATTCCTTGGTTTGGACAGGATACAAGGAAAAAATCCAACATTTATATGACCAAAAAACTGGTGAATTTATTCATAACTTACAAAATGAATTCGGTAGCCGTGCTGGTAAATTTTTTGATGCGGGGGAGAGAACACTTTTCCCGCTGATACAGTCAAGGTTAAAAGAATTGCATGCTGAATCAATAATTGCTATTGGTAATGCAGCTCAAATAATGCATCCAGTTGCTGGACAGGGCCTTAATACAGGCATTCAGGATGCTTTCCTGCTTTATTGCCACCTTGAAGATTATGGATACGATGATGCCATCAAAAATTTGTTTCAGCACATGAAGCAAAGATTGGCTGATAAAAAACCGATCATTTACCTGACGATGCATCTTGCCTCAGTTTTCAATGACGACGTAATTGGTATAAATAGGTTCAGAGGATTAAGCCTTTTAGCGCTAGGAACATCCTCGTTGGCTAGAAGAAAGTTTGTTAAATTGATGAGTTATGGAAAATAGTAAAAACAAAGATATCCTTGTAGTGGGCGATGGGATCATTGCAAGCCTAGCAGCATATATTTTAGATAAAAATAACTTCAATCCATCTCATTTAACGGCCTCTAGCAAGAAAAAATCTAATCGTACATTTGCAATTACCCCATCAAATTTTAATTGGCTAAAGTCAATTGGCTTGGATCAGGATCTTCTTCGGAAGACTCACCCCATTAAAAAAATGAAATTAATTGAAGCATGCTCAGGAGAGGCAATTGATATTGATGCAAAAGATAATTATCAGAAAGTATTAGCATATATGGTGCGGGAAAGTGATTTGTCTGATTGTGTTAGAAAATTAAACTCAAAAATAAATATTATTCATAGCAAAAATAAAGTAATCGAAAATTCAGTTGATGGAGTAAAGCTAGACAATACTCCTTTTAGCTTAGCTTTATTGGCAGATCAAAATTATATGAAACATATCAGAGAAAACTTCGAGCCCAAGCAGAAAACATATGAACAAACTGCACTCACATTTAACTGTAAATTTTCTGAAGGAAGCAACGATACAGCCTATCAATTTTTCTTCAATGATAGTATTTTAGCCACATTGCCCCAGTCAGAGAATGAAATATCGGTTGTATGGTCATGCGAAAGCATTTTATATGAGGAGCTGATAAATAAAACTAAGGAGGGGCTTCAAGCGGTTTTCTTAGAGAGAATTAATTATATTTACAAGCCTAGTTCACGGATCATTAATCAGTCCTCGTTCCCTTTATCAAGGTCTTTATCAGAGCAGTTATTTAAAAACCGACTATTATTAATTGGTGATGCGGCGCATAAAATTCATCCCATGGCAGGGCAGGGGTTAAACTTGGGGCTTAGAGATTTACGTTCTTTTGAGAAAGCTCTTGAAGAGAGAAAATCAGATGATATTGGCCTACAAAGCTTCCTGAGAAAATATCAAAGGACTCGCTTGAGAGATGTGGCAGAATTTTCAATCCTAACTGATTCACTAAGCAATATTTTTATTAATGGTAATATTAATTTAAAAAAAATTATCTCAAAAGGCTTTGCTATAGTTAACAAAAGTAAATTTATCAAAGCACTTCTTATTAAACGAGCGACATTATGAAACTTATACTAGCCGGAATAATTTTTCTTCACTTCATCACTTTCGCGAAAGCTAATGAGAATGTTTTAAAAGAAAAAATACAAAAACAGTACCCTGAAATTACTGTCACATCTATAGTTAAAACAGATTTTAACAGCTTGTACGAGGTTCTAATTGGGGATCAAATTATTTATACCGATAAAGATTTTTCTTTTTTGATTATTGGCAAGGTTATTGATCCAAAATCTCGAAAAGATATGACACAAACACGTATCGATGAATTAACCAAAATAGACTTTAAAGATCTCCCCTTTGAAAACTCAATTAAAATCGTAAAAGGGGATGGTTCAAATAAAATGGCAGTATTCTCAGATGTTGATTGCCCATTTTGTAAAAAGTTGGAACGTGAGGCTCTTTTAAATTTGAATGATGCTACGATTTACATCTTTCTCTATCCTTTGGATATTCATCCCGAAGCAAAACCAAAATCTGCAAAAATTTGGTGCGCAACTAATCGACAAAAAGCTTGGCTTGATTTTATGCTTAATGATAGGATGGTAGATAATAATGGTGACTGCTCCAATCCCATTGAGGAGACCCTTGCTTTAGGTAGATCACTTGGTATTTCTGCAACACCAACAATAGTCCTCTCATCGGGCAAAAAAATTCCAGGAGCCATATCCTATGAGGAGCTGGATAAATATCTGAACGGATTTTATGATTAACCTTTAGCTTGACTTTTCTATCGATTCCACGTAAAAAGCTCTTAGGTGTTTGATTTTGGGTAGTATTTGTTGCTTCTTATTTAAATTAAGTTCTCCAACTCTCTCTTGATCTAACTTTTTAGGGTGCCTCCCAAATTTGTATAGGAAGTATAGTAATGGCAACAGGAACAGTAAAATGGTTTAATGACTCAAAAGGTTTTGGTTTCATCACTCCAGATGACGGCGGTGATGATCTATTTGCGCACTTTTCAGCAATTACTGAAGAGGGTTACAAAAGTTTAAAAGAAGGTCAACGCGTTACATTTGATGTAACTGACGGTCCTAAGGGTAAACAAGCCTCAAATATTCAAAAATCATAAATTTTAAAGGCTCAAATTTGAGCCTTTTTTTTATCTCATATTTCGAACTAGTGCCTTTGTGAAATCAAGGGTGTTAAGTGCGGTGCAGTTGTTAATTTGTGATGCGAAATCATTCGTAACCTCATGATTTCTTATAGTTTTCTTAAATGCGTTGTGAAGTATCTCAGCTGCTTCATGCCATCCCATATGCTCAAGCATCATCAGTCCAGATAATATAAGTGAGCTTGGATTAGCAATATTCTTTCCAGCGATATTTGGTGCAGTTCCATGGGTGGCCTCAAATATGATTGCAGTATCCGATAAATTTGCTCCTGGCGATATTCCAATCCCGCCAACCTGTGCCGCTAAGGCATCAGAAATATAATCGCCATTAAGATTGAGTGTTGCAACAACATCATGCTCCTCTGGGCGCAAAAGTATTTCTTGAAGAAATGCGTCAGCTATACAGTCTTTAATAATAATGCCCTCTTTGCTTTCCATAAAACCTGCATTATTAATTTTGCAGTTAAAGGTGTCTTTTGCTAATTGGTATCCCCATTCTTTGAATCCACCCTCCGTAAATTTCATGATGTTCCCCTTGTGCACAAGGGTTACACTCTCGCGTTTATTATCAATAGCATACTCTATAGCTTTTTTAATTAGCCTCTGACTTCCCTCAAGAGAAACAGGCTTAATGCCAATGGCAGATGACTCAGGAAACCTAACTTTATTCAAAACGCCTTCATGATTTAGGACTTCCATTATAGCTTTGCTTCCTGAAGAGCCTGCTTCCCATTCAATACCAGCATAGATATCTTCGGTATTTTCTCGAAAAATAACCATATTAGTTTTTTCGGGATGTTTGAGTGGGCTTGGGACTCCCTCGTAATAAAGAATGGGGCGAAGACAAACATATAAATCTAGTGTTTGCCTTAAGGCAACGTTTAAGGATCGAATTCCACCACCAACTGGGGTAGCTAAGGGACCTTTAATAGAAAAAATATACTTTTTGAGAGCGCATAGGGTTTCTTCAGGAAGATACTGGTCTTTTCCGTAGACTTTTGTTGATTTTTCCCCCGCATAAATTTCCATCCAAGCAATTTTTTTATTGTTCTGATATGCTTTTGTAACGGCTGAATCAATAACAGTTTGCATAGCTGGAGTAATGTCGGACCCAATCCCATCTCCCTCAATAAATGGAATGATTGGATTGTTTGGAATTTCAATCTTGCCACTTGAATTTATTGTAATAGGATTAGCCGCTAATGGTTTCTTTATTTTCATGGTTATAATTTCTAATGATTATTTTATTTAACAAGCCTTATGGCGTTATTAGTCAATTTTCCCCTCACCCTAAACTTAAAACGTTGAAGGAATTTATCCCCCTTCCAAACATTTATCCTGTAGGCCGACTTGATGCAGACAGTGAAGGTCTTCTCATTTTAACCGACAATGGTAAATTACAAAATGAGCTGGCTAACCCGACAAAAAAAGTTTTTAAAAAATACTGGGTGCAAGTTGAGAATATACCAAAAGAGAGCGACTTAAAAGAACTGGAAACAGGAATTAAAATAAAAGATTACCTAACAAAGCCTGCAAAATT
This sequence comes from Methylophilaceae bacterium, assembly GCA_016778465.1. Taxonomy (GTDB): domain Bacteria; phylum Pseudomonadota; class Gammaproteobacteria; order Burkholderiales; family Methylophilaceae; genus BACL14. The sequence continues at coordinate 54,704 of JADHPM010000004.1, read as the reverse complement.
ACGTTTCATAGAGGATCCTAAAATTTGGCATAGAGAAAAACCTATCAGAGAAAGAAAAAAAATTCCTACCTCTTGGCTTGAGATACAAATCTGTGAAGGAAAAAATCGACAAATTAGAAAAATGACAGCAGCAATAAATTGCCCAACATTAAGATTAATTCGAGTTGCTATTGGTAATTATTCAATTGAGGGCATTAACCCCGGAGAGTATATGAATTTTGCTGAGCATGATTTGATAACTTGAATGATATAATTAGATATCACATTAGGGATTAGATATGTCTGGCAATACATTCGGTCAATTATTTACATTAACCTCATTTGGGGAATCACATGGCCCTGCAATAGGCGGGATTATTGACGGCTGCCCCCCAGGATTGCAAATCTCTGAGCAAGATATGCAGTATGATCTGGACAGAAGGAAGCCTGGTACTTCAAAGTTTGTAACTCAAAGAAAAGAAGATGATGCAGTTGAAATTTTATCGGGTGTCTTTGAGGGAGAAACGACAGGTGCTCCAATCGGCTTTTTAATAAGAAATAAGGATCAAAGGAGTCAAGATTATAGCAAGATTAAGGATACCTTTAGACCAGGCCATGCAGACTATACTTACCAAAAAAAATATGGCATTAGAGACTATCGTGGTGGTGGCAGATCAAGTGCTAGGGAGACGGCTGTTCGCGTTGCCGCTGGAGCGATTGCAAAAAAATGGCTTAAAGACAATCATGCCATTGAAATACATGGTTGCTTGATTCAGCTGGGCAAACACTCAGTGCCAATTTTAGATTGGGATTGTGTAAATAAAAATCCATTCTTTGCCGCAAATCAAAATATAGTCCCTACATTGGAGGAGTATTTGGATCAAGTTCGGGCTGAAAGAAATTCAGTGGGGGCAAAAATTCATGTCAAAGCTATAAATGTGCCTGTAGGACTTGGTGAGCCAATCTTCTCTCGTTTAGATGCTGATATTGCTGCAGCCATGATGAGTATTAATGCTACTAAAGGAGTTGAGATTGGGGCAGGTTTTAGCAGCATTAACCAACTGGGGACAGAGCATGGTGATGAGATGACCAAAAATGGATTCCGCACAAATAACTCTGGTGGTATTTTAGGAGGGATATCAACGGGCCAGAATATTGAGGTTAATATTGCCTTTAAGCCCACATCAAGTATCCCACAAGATCGTGACTCAATAGACGCACATGGTAATGAAGTGAAAATGAAAACAACGGGGCGTCATGACCCATGTGTTGCTATTAGGGCAGTCCCAATTGTTGAAGCTATGCTGTCATTGGTTCTTATTGACCATATTTTACGGGACCGAGCACAAAACTCCGGAGTTGATCGAAGTAAAGTCATCTAAAGGTGACAAAAAGTCTCTACTGGAAACTCTCCAAGTTCTACTATCTCTACTATGCCTTTGTTGGGTTATTTACTCCGTATTGGGGACTTTACCTTACATCTCTTAAGTTCAGTCCCATTCAGATCGGTTTGCTCCTTGCTTTGTTCCAATTCGGTAGAGTTGTATCCCCTAATATTTGGGGTTGGCTTGCAGATAGGACGAACAAAAGATCGCAATGGGTTAGATTGATCGCAATGATGGGGTCAATTTTTTTTGTGTACAGTTTTTTTGCCAATAGTTTTTATGAAATTTTGTTCATCATGATGTCAATGAGCATTTTCACAAGCTCAACTATTCCCCTGATTGAATCCTTAACTCTTGCCCATCTCTCCTCAGGTAAGGGAAATTTTGATTATAGTAAGATTCGAGTTTGGGGATCTGTTGGATTTATTTGTGCAGCTTTATTTATGGGTTTTGGGATTGATTTTTTTGGCATTAAGGCTTTGTTATTTGTGCTACTTTCGGTACAAATTTTAATTTATTTTCAATCACTACGGGTGCCTGAGCATGTCAGCGATATTAAAAATGAAGCCAGACGCCCAATCCTTAATGTGATTAAAGACCCCCAGGTTATTGCAGTTATTTTGGGATGCACTTTAATGGTGTCATCGCATGGGTTGCTTTATAATTTTTACTCAATTTACCTGAACACTTTAGATTATTCATCTATGGTGATCGGTGCACTTTGGGCTGTTGGCGTGATATGCGAAATCTTGATTTTTTTATGTATGCCAAAGATCCTAAAACTGGTTGATTTAAAACAAGTTTTATTAATCAGTCTTATCTTGGCGGTAGCGAGGTTTTTTTTAATTGGTACGTTTGCGGACAATTTGTGGGTACTTATTTTCGCCCAGACTCTTCATGCTGCTACTTTTGGTAGCTTTCATGTTGCCTCAGTGCAAATTATTGAATGTTTTTTTCATACAGAACACCATGCCCGCGGCCAGTCCCTATACAACAGCATAACCTATGGGGTTGGCGGTGTTGTAGGCGGCGTTGTAGGCGGAGCCTTGATTGAACTCATAGGTATGAGTGAGACTTTTAGGCTATCCGCTTTACTGCCCTTGTTGGGCATAATAGTTTTTTATTTTGGGTTAAAAAACTTTCCCAAGAAAGTTTAAATATTGCTACCCTTAATTAACGCATATGCCGAATGATTATGAATTGATTCAAAATTTTCTGACTCAACAACAAAATGATCAATCTTCTCAACAGCTTTTAGTTCCTGTGCAATATCCCTAACCATATCCTCGACAAATTTTGGATTATCGTACGCTCGTTCTGTGACGAATTTTTCATCAGGACGCTTAAGTAACCCATAGAGCTCGCAAGACGCTTGCTTTTCAACTATGTTTATAATGTCTTCAATCCATACAAAGTCATTTGTCACAGTTGTAACAGTCACATGAGATCTCTGATTGTGCGCACCATATTCCGAGATTTTTTTGGAGCAAGGACACAAACTTGTTACAGGAACAACGACCTTGATGCTATTCAAGAATCTACCGTTAACAATCTGTCCAATGAAACTGACCTCATAATCCAGAAGGCTCTTTACACCTGAGATAGGTGCTGCTTTATTAATAAAGTATGGGAATGTCATTTCTAGATCACACGCTTCAGACTCAAGTCTTACAAGCATTTCTCGAAGAATTTTTTCAAAAGATTCGACTGAAATAGCTTTTTCATTTTCGTTGAGTATTTCTACAAAGCGAGACATGTGCGTACCTTTAAAGTTATGGGGCAAGTGTACGTACATATTAAAAGAGGCAACAGTGTGTTGTTCCCCCCCAGATTTATCCTTCACAATAATAGGGTGCTTGATATCTTTGATGCCAACTTGATTGATATCAAGATGTCTCTTATCGACTGTATTTTGTACGTCTTCTATTAATTCAGGCGTGGTAGGTCTGTTCATTATTTATCATTTTCTTAAATTTAAAATAGGGCAGTCGATTTTATCATTAGTTCATTGCTTTCTCAATTTTTGCCAAAATAGTCTGATTATCAAGGCCACAATCAGCTAAGATCTCCTCTTGACTACCATGACCTGTAAAGCGATCCGGAAGGCCAAGACATAGAGTATTGCATTTAAGGTTATGCTGGCTTACGACCTCTAAAACCCCAGATCCAGCTCCGCCTGAAACTACGTTTTCCTCAATTGTGACAATCAGTTTATGAGATACTGATAATTCCTTGATTAGTCCTGAATCTAAAGGTTTTATGAAGCGCATATCAACTAATGTTGCATTTAATTTTTCAGCAATCTCATGGCAAATATTAACAAGGGTCCCAAAGACTAGTATTGCGATTTTTTTACCTTCTCGCAGCACATTTGCCTTACCAAGAGTAATTTTTGATATGGAGCTCTTTGTTTCAACCACATGGCTATGACCTCTAGGATATCTTACAGCACAAATTCCAGGATATTTATAACCAAAACTAAGCATTAAACTGCATTCTTTTTCATTAGAGGGAGCCATAAGAATCGTATTTGGCACACACCTTAAAAAAGAAATATCATAGCTACCAGCATGCGTTGCACCATCTGCGCCAACTATTCCAGCACGATCTATTGCAAATAAAACAGGAATATTTTGCAAGGCAATATCATGTATTAATTGATCGTAAGCGCGTTGCAGAAAAGTGCTGTAAATAGCCACAACAGGTTTATAGCCAGACAAAGAGAGTCCTGCTGCAAAAGTAAGTGCATGTTGCTCAGCAATCCCTACGTCATAAAACCTTTTGGGGTATTTTTTTGCGAATTTTGTTAATCCTGAGCCATCAGCCATAGCAGGTGTAATAGCACATAATTTTGGATATTTTTTGGCTGCACTCATTAGCCAATCAGAAAATACTTCGGTATAAGTTTTAGTTTTTACGGATTTGGAGGTGTTGCCACTAGAAGGGTCAAATTTATTGACTCCATGAAAGCGATTTGGATCATTTTGAGCAGGCTCGAAACCATAACCCTTTTTCGTAGCGACATGCAAAAATTGTGGTCCCTCTAATGATTTAATATTTTCAAGCGTGTCTATTAAAATATCGAGATCATGCCCATCAACGGGCCCCAAATAATTAAATCCAAACTCTTCAAATAAAGTACCAGGTATTACCATACCCTTAACATGCTCTTCCGTCTTCCTTGCTAACTCCAAAACGGGAGGTAATTTTGAGAAAACAGCTTTGCCAGATTTCTTAATTCCACCATAAATTTTTCCTGATAACAACTTCGCAAGGTAATTGTTTAGTGCCCCGACATTGTTGGAGATTGACATGTCATTATCATTTAAAATCACAAGAATATTGTTCTCAGTACTTCCAGCATGATTTAATCCTTCAAATGCCATACCAGCCGTCATTGCACCATCCCCTATAATTGCTATCGCCTTCTTTTTTGACTTATTTTTTTTTAGTGATTCTGCCATGCCGAGTGCAGAAGAAATTGAGGTGCTTGAGTGGCCAGCACCAAATTCGTCATATTTACTCTCGGCTCGACTGGGAAAGCCAGACAATCCATTTTTTTGACGCAACGTTTTCATTAACGACTTTCGACCAGTAAGGATTTTATGTGCATAAGTTTGGTGACCAACATCCCAAACGATTTTGTCTTGCGGGGCATCATAAACATAATGCAGAGCAACAGTTAATTCAACGACACCAAGGTTAGATGAGAGATGACCCCCTGTTTGTGAAACGCTATCAATGATAAAGCTTCTAAGCTCATTGCATAGTATCTTAAGATCTTGTCGAGTTAATGATTTAAGGTCTTTAGGATAATTTATATTGTCCAGTATTGTCATTAATATTTTCTTTCAAAAATATAGTCGATTAAAAAAAATAAATTTTGGAAATTTTCACTATTTTGTAATGTTATTTCTTTTAACTCTTGATAATTTTTATTATTTATTTTTTTTGACTCTGCTAGCCCATAGAGAGTTACATAGGTTTGCTTGTTTGTTTCTGCATCTTTCCCGGAGGTCTTTCCAAGCTGACTGGAGGTCTTTGTGACGTCTAATATATCATCAGTTATTTGATACATGATACCTATCAATCTTCCAATTTTTTTTATATCATGAATTTTTTTATCATTTATGTCGTTTGATATTAGGGCAGGGCATACGCAAGCTGCCTCAAAAAGCCTCCCGGTCTTAAGGGAATGCATTTCTGCTAATTTTTGCGGACCAATTTGCTGGTTCGTATAGACCATATCTTGTGATTGACCTAAAACCATGCCTTCGAACCCAATCGCCTTTGTTAAGAAATGAATGATATTAAGTTTCTTTTTTGGATCAATGTTAAAATTTGAGGACGAAAGAATTTCTAAGGCAAGACTTTGTAATCCATCCCCAGCTAAAATTGCTTGTGCCTCATCAAATTTTACATGACATGTTGGAAGGCCTCGACGAAGATCGTCATCATCCATTGCGGGAAGGTCGTCGTGTATTAGTGAGTATGCATGTATTAATTCAATTGATGTTGCTAATTGATTTAAGATCTCATCTTTCTCTTTGAAAGCTGATCCAATTGCTTTGACAATTAGGCCTCGAATCCTTTTGCCTCCATTAAGCACTCCGTAGCGCATAACATCTTTTAATAGGGAATTGGGGTATGGATCAAAGAGTACTTTTATTGATTGGTTTATCTCATCTTGTGCAGAACGAATCCAATCGTTAGATTGGCTAGTCATCGGGGTCAAAGTTTTCTAATTGGTCATCTTTAGAGAGAATTTGTACCTTTTTTTCAATTTCAGTTAATTTCTTTTGAGCCTCCTTAACAAGACCAATACCTCGCTCATAGGAACTAAGAGATTTTTCAATATTTAGGTTATCATCCTCCATTATTTCAATGATGGCTTCAAGCTCCTCAAGCAATCCTTCAATATTTATTTTTTCTTTAGTCATATAGCATCATTGCCCGTTAAAATATCTCTTATTAGAGTAATCTCCTCTTCAACCACCTCATGGGCCATCGAAATTTCATAAAAGTTAAGTAAGCCCTTATTAATCAGTTTTGCATAACTTTTCTTTGCTAAATCACTTTTAATGATCTCATCATGGAGGCCATGCATCGCGAAAATAGGTGACCTAGAGCTTTTCTGATCATTATACATTGGAAGGTAGCCTGATAAAGAGATGACAGCATCAAAATTTATCCCAGAGAACTCGGATAGGTAAAGCGAGAGTGCCGCGCCTTGAGAAAATCCAATAAGAAAAACTTTTGGTGTGACATGTTTTGATGCCAACTTTTTTTGTATGATTTCCTCAATAATGCGCTTTGAATAATCCAAGCCAACAAAATCATGATTTTCAAAACTTAGGGATTCAATGTCATACCAACCTCTCATCAACATGCCACCGTTTAATGTAATTGGTCTCACAGGAGCATTGGGAAGAACAAACTCATAATTTTTGAGATTTAATGTTTGGATTACGGGGGCAAAGTCGTTACAGTCTGCCCCTAAACCATGCAGCCAGAAGACAACTGCCTCTGGCTGTTCGGACTCATTAATTACTAACAAGGTTAACTATTTATTTCGCCTCTAGCATTTTTTTGAGACCAGCTAGGCCGCTATCTACAATAGCTTGTGCAGCAGCCTTTGCCGTCGCGTCATCTTGCCCCTCAGGAATTGGAGGGTTTAGTTTGTATAGGCGATAGAATCTTGCGGTCCATTGAACTGAAGCTTCATTATCGTTTGCACCTTTCGTTACGATTAAGTAAGAGTTAAAGTCAGTAAATGGGTTTGGTGATTCCATGATTTCAAATTTCAATTTAAGTAAATCTTCGTCAACGCTTCGTAATTTCTCATAGACAGTCTCACCAGACGATATGACAAGTGTCCTAAAAGTATCGCCACCTTTTTTTTCACAAGTTGTTTTTTCAACTGCGGGATGCCATTTTTGAATGTTACAAAAATCTTTTACAACAGCCCAAACTTTTTCAACAGAAGCGTTAATAGTGATTGTCTCTTGAACTTTTTGCGGGGTTGGTCCATGAGCATATATTTGAAAAGATGCAAGTAGTGTGACCAGTAAAAATAAAAACTTCTTCATGCTTATCCTTATATAATTTTAAACAAATTCATCATACTATAAATTTCTAAGCCTGCGGACATGCCCTGACTAATTAACAATAAAATCCCCAAATGCTCGATTTTGCAAGCCGGATTTTATTTCTCGCGTATCTTTGAAGTTTTTAAGATCAATAATAGTAATAGAGTCAGAACCCCAATTGGTGACAATTAGTTTATTATTTATTTGATCTACCCAAAGATTTTCAGGTGTCTCTCCGGTAGCAATTTTTTGCTCCTCTTTTAATGTATTGAGATCTATTACTGAAATATTGTCATCTAAAGAATTCGTTACAAAAAGGTAATGATCCTCCTGAATAATATTATAAGGGTGATGCCCCACAAAAATGTCTATTTTTTTCCATGAGTTAATATCAACGATTGAAATACTGTCGTCATACACATTTGCTGTATATATATAATCACCATACGTACTTATTCCGTAGGGGTGCTTCCCAACTGGCAAAACCTTTATTAATTCACGTGTTTTTTCTGAGTAGATTTCTATGGTATCAGCATCTCTGTTACTAATAATAATTTGCGAGTGCTTTTTATTGAATACTATTCCAGAGGGGGTTTGACCAACCTTAATTTTTTCAATTATTTGTAAAGTTGAGCTCGAAATAATAATGACCTCATTATTAAACCAGTCGGTAACATAAATTTCACTCTCATCGAGGTTGTGAGTCAATCCCAGTGGTGTTGCATCTAATGTAATAGAGCGAATAACGGTATTTGTTTTCATATCAATGATTGATAAATTTTGACTCTCAATATTGCCAACAACGGCTATGGATTTCTTTTTTAAAATTGTAATTCCTAAAGGTTTTTGCCCAACCTTAATTTTTTTTTCAATTTCGAGCTTATCTAGATTAATTAAGCTAACCGTATCGTCTCCTTGGTTTGTTATATAAGCCTTATTTGCTGCTGAAATTTCAAAGAAAAAAAATCCAGATGTAATAATGAGAGCAATAAAAAAAAATTTATACATTAATGAGACTGTCAATCAAAATAGTTTTGTGAAAAAATGATAACTAAACATAAGGATACACGATGATAGACAATGAAGGCTACCGACCGAATGTAGGTATCATTATTTTCAATAAGGATAAAAAGGTTCTTTGGGCTAAAAGATCCCATGAGGATTCTTGGCAATTTCCTCAAGGAGGTATTCAAAAAAATGAAACTCCCGAAGAGGCAGTGTATCGTGAACTGATGGAGGAAGTGGGGCTTGCTAAAAAGCATGTTGAGATTGTTGCGAGAACAAAAGACTGGCTTTATTACGATGTTCCAAAAAATTGGATCAGAAGAGATTGGCGTGATCGCTATAAAGGGCAAAAACAAATTTGGTTTCTGTTAAAGCTAATTGGTGAGGACTCTGACGTTTTTTTAAAAAATACAGTTAAACCAGAATTTGATGACTGGCGCTGGGATGATTTTTGGTCGCCACTGGATCAAATCATTGACTTTAAAAGAGACGTTTATGAACAAGCTCTGAACGAGCTGTGGCATTACTTGTCTGAAGCCTAATTAGGAATTCTACAAAAAAGCAATGATTGTTTCGGTATTCTTTACCTTTTGGCCAAGCTCAATATTTACTTTTGCCTCTAGCGGAAGATAGTGATCGACACGTGACCCAAAACGAATAAAACCGTATCGCTCTCCCTTGGTGATTTTGTCATTAGTATTTTTGTAACATAAAATTCTTCGGGCAACCAAACCTGCAATTTGTACACATGTGACAACTTTCTTATCATCTCTCTCGATCACAATTGCGCAGCGTTCATTTTCAAGAGATGCTTTTGATAATGCTGCATTTAAAAATTTACCAGGAAAGTAATTTTTTTCAATAATTCTTCCCTCACAAGGAGCTTTATTAGAGTGCACATTAAATACATTCATAAAAACACTAATCTTAATTGCTTTCCGAGCGTAATAAGGATCATCAACCTTTTCTATGGCAATGACTTTGCCATCCGCCCCTGAGACAATGGCATCATTTTCCTGCGGGATCACTCTTGGAGGGTCACGAAAAAATTGAAGAATAAAGATGGTGATAAGCCAAGCAAGCCAACTTAATTCAAAATAAAAGATAGATATGAGGATGCTAAAAAAAAGGGATAGGCCAAGGAAAGGTAGCCCCTCCTTGGCAATCGACGGATATTTATGTTGCTTATTCAACTAGTTTTTTGTTTTATCGACAATTTTATTAATCCAAGGCATCATGGATCTCAATGACTCACCAACTTGCTCTATTTGATGCTCTTTTTGTTTTTCTCTTGCCTGAGGAAGTGAATTGACGTTTTTTACAAATTCCTGTGCAAATTCACCGCTTTGGATTTGAGTTAAGATTTTTTTCATTTCCTCTTTGGTTTGCGATGTCACAACTCTTGGGCCACGGGTAATATCGCCATATTCAGCAGTGTTAGATATTGAATAACGCATATTTGCAATTCCGCCTTCATACATAAGATCAACAATTAATTTAAGCTCATGAAGACATTCAAAATATGCCATCTCAGGCTCATAACCAGCCTCGACTAGAGTTTCGAATCCTGCTTGAACTAATGCTGTTGTTCCTCCACATAAGACGGCTTGTTCACCAAACAGGTCTGTTTCGGTTTCATCCTTAAATGTGGTTTCTAAAATACCAGTCCTTCCGCCTCCAATAGCCGATGCATAGGAGAGTGCTACTTCTTTGGCATTCCCAGAAGCATCTTGCTTTACAGCGATTAAATCAGGAATACCCCCACCTTTGACAAATTCTGAACGGACAGTATGTCCTGGAGCTTTTGGCGCAATCATAATTACATCAAGGTCAGCTCGCGGCTTTATGAGATCAAAGTGGATATTAAAGCCATGAGCAAAGGCGAGCGTGGTATTTTGTTTAAGATTTGGCTCTATGCTTTTTGTATAAAGTTCAGCTTGGAATTCATCTGGGGCTAAAATCATTATTAGGTCGGCCCAGGCTGTGGCTTCTTCAACTGATTTAACATTTAATCCTGCTCCTGAGGCTTTAACTGCAGATGCAGAACTCTCTCTAAGTCCGACAGTGACATCCACACCTGAATCTTTAAGATTATTTGCATGCGCATGGCCTTGTGACCCATAGCCAATTACAGCAACTTTCATATTTTTAATAATATTAAGATCGGCATCTTTATCATAATAACGCTTCATATTTTTCCTTTTGTAAAATTATACTTTTAAGATTCGGTCACCTCGACCAATTCCAGAGGCACCTGTTCGGACGGTTTCTATAATTGCATCTTCATCTAGGCTTTCTAGGTAAGCATCAAGTTTACTTGATGAACCTGTGAGCTCGATGGTAAATGTGTTATCAGATACGTCAATGATACGACCTCTGAAAATATCGGAAAGTCTTTTCATTTCATCACGGTGCTTATCATTTGCCTTGACTTTAACAAGCATCAGCTCTCTCTCTATGTACTTCCCATCATTTAAATCAAGCACACGAACGACATCGATAAGCTTATTAAGTTGTTTGATGATTTGTTCAATGACCTCATCAGAGCCACTAGTGACTATCGTCATTCTTGACAGTGATGGATCCTCAGTCGGGGCGACTGTTAATGATTCAATATTATATCCACGGGCAGAAAATAGCCCTGAAACCCTTGATAAAGCTCCCGATTCATTTTCCATTAACAATGAAATAATATGGCGCATATTATAAATCCTCAGCCAATATCATTTCTGAAAGGCCCTTACCATTAGGCACCATAGGGAAAACGTTTTCTGTTTGATCTGTTATAAAGTCTAAGAAAACAGTTCTCTCCTTTAATTTGGGCCCAAAAGCCTCCTCAAGAACAGGTCGAATATCTTTAGGTTTTTCAATCTTAAATCCAACATGACCATAAGATTCTGCAAGCTTTACAAAATCCGGTAGCGCGTCCATGTATGATTCTGCATAGCGGTTACCATAAAAAAATTCTTGCCACTGTCTTACCATACCCATGTATCGGTTATTTAAATTCACAATTTTTACTGGAAGGTGAAATTGCTTGCATGTTGAAAGTTCTTGGATGCACATTTGAATAGAGGCTTCACCTGTAATACAGGCAACCTGAGCATCAGGAAAAGCTAGTTGGCAACCCATAGCATAAGGCAGACCAACCCCCATAGTGCCTAATCCTCCAGAATTTATCCATCTTCGGGGTTTGTCAAAAGGGTAGTACTGGGCGGCCCACATCTGATGTTGGCCAACATCAGAGGTTATAAAGGCATCCCCTTTGGTTACATCATGCAAGGTTTGTATTACCTTTTGTGGCTTAATTACTTTTTCATCATCCTTAAAAGCAAGACAATCTTTTGATTTCCATGCCTTAATTTCATTTAACCAGGGCCTTATGATTTTTTTATCATGATTTCCCTTAAAATCCTGATAAGCATTAATGAGGTAATTTAGAGTATTAACAACATCACCGACAATTGGTACATCTATTTGTACCCTCTTGGAAATAGATGCTGGGTCGATATCAATGTGAATAATTTTTCTTGGTTTTGATAAGAAATGATCTGGGTTACCGATCACCCTGTCATCGAAACGAGCTCCCACTGCCAGAAGAACATCACACTCTTGCATTGCCATGTTAGCTTGGTAGGTACCATGCATGCCAAGCATGCCAAGAAATTTCTCATCGGAGGCAGGAAACCCTCCAAGGCCCATTAACGTGCTCGTGATTGGAAAATTAAGTAGGTTTACAAGATTAGTTAGAGGGGCGGACGCATTTCCAAGAACAACGCCACCTCCAGAGTAAATGACCGGTTTTTTTGCATTAATTAAAATATCTAGAGCCTTCTTGATCTGTCCCATATGGCCCTTCGTAACTGGATTATATGAACGCAAACTTACTTCTTTTGGGTAATTAAACTCAGCAGTTTCAGCGGTAATATCCTTAGGAATATCAACTAGGACAGGCCCTGGTCTTCCTGTGGATGCAATATAAAAAGCTTTTTTGATGGTGGAGGCAATTTTATTAATGTCTTTAACAAGAAAATTATGTTTAACACATGGCCTTGTTATGCCAACGGTATCACACTCTTGAAATGCATCTTGACCTATAGCATGAGTCGGCACTTGTCCGCTGATGATGACCATAGGAACTGAGTCCATGTGAGCAGTTGCAATACCAGTTACGGCATTAGTAGCGCCCGGGCCAGAGGTTACGAGAGCAACGCCAACCTTACCAGTTGCACGAGCAAAAGCATCAGCAGCATGAACAGCGGCCTGCTCGTGTCTTACAAGAACATGCTTAAACTTTGTCTGACTAAAAATTGCATCATAAATGTTGAGGACTGCCCCGCCAGGATAGCCGAATACAAATTCGGTGCCTTCTTCTTGCAAAGATCGTATGACGATTTCGGCGCCGGTGATTATTTCTGATTTCATGAAACGTGAATTCTTATAAACAATTAAAATACCCTATTTACAGGGGTTTGGTCAAGTTTTAAGGCTTTAAACGGAGCGAATAATTACTGAAAAATCAATTGCTTCTATATTTTTTGTTAGGCTACCAAGTGAAATTCTATCTACCCCTGTTTTGGCATATTGAATGATATTTTTTTCAGAAATATTACCGGAGGCTTCAAGCACAGCTTTTTTTTGATTAATTTTGATAGCCTCTTTAATTTGGTTGATTGAAAAATTGTCCAAAAGAATATTTTCTATATCGTAAGCAAGCGCCAATTTGAGCTCGTCAAGGCTCTCAACCTCAATTTGAATTTTATCTTTCAAATTCTCATTTTTAATAAATTTCAATATTTTCTCTAGAGTTCCAAAGGCACTAATATGATTTTCCTTAATTAAAATTTGATCAAAAAGACCAAGACGCTGGTTCTTTCCACCTCCGACCAGAACGGCATATTTTTGTGCAATTCTAAGTCCAGGGATGGTCTTCCTTGTATCATAAATTTCAACAGGATAGCCTGAAATAAGTTTGGTCAATTTGTTGGTATAAGTTGAGACTGCGGAGAGGGTTTGGAGAAAGTTGATAGCAACCCTTTCACCTTGAAGAATTGTGTGGTGGGGTCCTGTTAGCTCGCACAACTTATCTCCTTTTTTAAAAAAATCTCCATCACTAATGAGCCATTTTATTTTGATTTTTTTATTGAGAGTTTTATAGGTGTTATTAAACCAATCAAGGCCACACAAAATCCCAGTTTGATTTGCAAATAATAAACCACTCGCTTTTTTTTCTTGACTTATCATGTTGGCAGTCAAGTCCCCGTTACCTAAGTCTTCAGAAAGGGCATGGTCGACATTTTTTTTTATTGCGTCTTGAATTTTTTTTTGGGTAAGCTTAATCATTGATATTTATTGCCTGCTCTATGAAACCACTGCCAAGACAGACATTACTTTCATATACGGCTACAGATTGACCTGGGGTTATGGCCCATTGTTTTTGACCAAATATAATTTTTGCGTTGCCATTATCAAGTTCATCAATTTCACATGGTGCATCAGGTTGCCGATATCGAGTCTTTGCAGAGTAAACCCAGTTTCTTTTTGGGTCATTGTTATTTATCCAATGCATATTAGTTGCGATCAAGCCATCCTTAAGTAATTTTGGATGATCGTGACCTTGACCAACAATTAAATTATTATTTGTGAAATCTTTATCAATGACAAACCATGGCCTCCCATCTCCGCTATTAATTCCTCCAATTTTTAACCCCTGCCGTTGACCTATAGTATAAAAATTCAACCCATCATGCTCGCCAAGCAGGGAGCCCTTTTCATTGATTATATAGCCAGGATTTTTCGGGATGTACTGGCTGATAAATTCTGCAAATGGTCGCTCTCCGATAAAGCATATTCCTGTTGAATCTTTTCGATCATGGTTATGCAAATTATTTTCTCTGGCTATGTTTCTGACATCACTTTTTAGCATACCCCCTAGAGGAAATATTGATTTTGACAGTTGCTTCTGGTTGAGGCGGCATAAAAAATAGCTTTGGTCTTTTGTTCCATCTTCACCTTTAAGAAGCTGAAAAATACCGTCATTTTCTCTGACTTTTGCGTAGTGCCCTGTCGCTATTTTGTCAGCACCCAATGAGATGGAGTGATTTAGAAAGGCGTCAAACTTAATTTCAGAATTACATAAAATATCAGGATTTGGAGTTATTCCGCGATTGAGTCCCTCAATGAATAAGTTAAAAACTTTTTCCTTGTAATCTTTAGCAAAGTTTACGACCTCAATGTCAATACCGATTCTCTCAGCAACCGATACTGCGTCAATAAGATCTTGTTTGCTTGAACAGAACTCATCGTCGTCGTCATCTTCCCAATTTTTCATAAAAATTGCACTAACACGATAACCTTGGTGCTTTAGAAGCCAAGCAGTAACTGCAGAATCCACTCCACCCGACAATCCTACAATTACCTCTTTAGTCATAATTAATTATCGCCAATTTCTTCTGCACGTTTATAGGCAGCATTGATAGCATTACCAATAATTTTTTGAAAGTTTTTTTCTTTAAAATGGCTAAGCGCCTTGTCAGTTGTACCTCCTTTGGAAGTAACATTTTTGATAAGCGTCTCAAGTTTGGAGATATTATTTTCCGCAAACATGGCCGAACCTTGCAGCATTTTTAATGCTAATGCTTGAGACTCCTCTAACGTTAAACCAATATTCTCTCCAGCACTAATAATTGCTTGTAAGAATAAAAAAACATAGGCTGGCCCGCTTCCTGATATAGCCGTTGCTGCATTTAATTTTTTTTCATCATTCACCCAAATGCAATCACCAAAACTTTCTAGCACAAAGTTGGCAAGAGCTTTATTTGTTTTCTTTAGGTTTGGGTGAGCATAGGCAGCGGTGACACTTTTTTGAATTTGTGCCACTAAATTAGGCATAGTCCTTACAATTTGATCATAATTATTTAAGCGACCCTGAATAAAACTTATCTTCACTCCTGCTGCAATTGAAATAATGAGTTGATTATTAATTCTGCCCTTAATTCCTTCACATACCAAAGGAATTTGATCTGGTTTTGTTGCAAGAATAAAGGTGGCATTATCTTCATGGTTTTTGATTTCCTCTTGGGCGAGGACAGTAAATTTCTTTTCTATCTCTTGCCTTTTATTTTTATCAGGGTCAATAACGATTAATTTATTTTTATCTATGTTACATTTTATTAATCCGGCAATAATAGCTTGGGCCATATTACCGCCACCAAAAAATATAACTTGATTTTGGTTATTCATTTTGCTCTTGCTCCAAAAATATGACTTCCAACTCTTATCATGGTTGAACCATAATTTAAGGCTAATTTATAATCATTAGACATGCCAACTGATAAAGTATCAATATTATTATTTTGATTTTTTAAGTTAACAAAAATTTTTTTTAATGACACTAATTCATGTTTTAAATTACCATCTTTTTTATTTTGCGAGGGGATGGCCATTATTCCCCTTAGATTTAAATATTTAAATTGGCTCAGTTCTTTGGCAAATGTGTCAACTTGGTTTGGCATAATTCCGCTTTTCGTGGGCTCTTCACTAATATTTATTTGAATACAAATATTAATTATTTTGCCCGAACAACTTTCATCAAGGCGTCTTGCAATTTTCATTCTATCAACCGTTTGTACCCAATCAAAATTTTCAGCAATTAATTTACATTTATTACTTTGTATAGGGCCAATAAAATGCCACTCAATAGGATAATCTTTAAGATCTTTTTGTTTATCCATAGCCTCTTGCAAATAATTTTCACCAAAAACTCTTTGTCCAGCATTAAAAGCCTCTATGATTTTCAAGTAACTCTGTTGCTTACTTACAGCCACAATTGTTGGCTTAATATCAAAGCTTAATTCCTTAACCTGTTTTGTCAGGATTTCTATATTTTCCTTAATATTAGTCATTTTTACCTAAAAAAAAACCAAGCATAAGCTTGGTTGTAATAAGCTTGCAGAATCATTAATTTTTCTTTGCAGCTGGTTTCTTTGCAGCTGGTTTCTTTGCAGCTAGTTTCTTTGCAGCTGGTTTACTTTCTGGAGACCTTCCTAATAAAGCATTAATTAATTTTTCTAACATGTTTTGTTCCCTTTGAGATAGTTACTAGAAATAAATGGTGATTATAGCGAAACTATTTTTTTTCTCATAATTTTTTACTTATCAACATGGTCATCACAGCCATTCTTATTGCAATTCCAAATGTTACCTGAGATAAAATTACTGACTGCTTGCAATCTGCCACCTCTGATTCAATCTCAATGCCTCTATTAATTGGTCCAGGGTGCATAATAATTGCATCAGGATGTGCTATTCTAAGGTGATCTCGTTTCAATCCAAATTGTTTAAAGTAATCTTCCTCCGAGGGAATATCACCATCCTCCATCCTCTCTTTCTGTAGCCTCAACATCATAATGACATCGACATCTTTTAATCCTTTTTTTAAGTCATTAAAGTGAATTAAATTGAGATTATCTAGATCATCAGGCATAAGATTATCGGGCCCAACAACTCTGATTTCAGGAACGCCCAAAGTTGATAGGGCACAAACCTCTGATCTTGCTACCCGCGAATGTTTAATATCACCTACGACTGCAACTTTTAAATTGGAAAATTCTTTTTTAAAGCGCCGTATGGTGAATGAATCAAGTAATCCCTGTGTGGGATGGGCATGATTACCATCACCACCATTAATTATATGGACATCATTATTGACAGCTTTGGCAATTATTTCAGGGGTTTTTGGTATTCCATGCCTTACTACAAAAATATCTGCACCCATTGCAATTAAGTTGTTAACTGTATCTAAAATAGATTCACCTTTTGATTGCGATGAGGTGGGTATGTCAAGATTTATTACATCTGCCGAAAGTCTTTTGGCAGCGATTTCAAAAGTAGTTCTTGTTCTTGTGCTGTTTTCAAAGAAGAGATTACAGACTGTTTTTCCCCTTAAGAGAGGGACCTTTTTAACATCTCGAGAACCAATTTTTAAAAAAGATTCGGCCATATTAAAAATATCAATAATAATTTCTTTACTCAAGCCGTCAATAGATAATAGATGTTTTAGTTTTCCATCCTTTGTTACCTGAAAATTATCGGCCAATATTTTTTACCTCAAAAGATAAGATATTTCTTTCTTCAACTAGATTGATGTAGTCACCCTTGTCATTGTTTAATTCGTATGCTGAATATGTTGGCTTGATTGGTAATTCATTTTTCATTCTATCAACCAAAACAAAGAGGAGTATTTCTTTTGGTCTTCCGTAGTCAAATAATTCGTTGATGGCAGCTCTAATAGTCCTGCCTGTGTAAAAGACATCATCAATCAAGATGACTTTTTTATTCTCAATATCAAAATTAATGTTTGATGTTTTTTCTTTTATTTTAACGCCACTAATATCTAAATCGTCACGATAAAAAGAGCCATCAATAAGCCCATAATTTAAATGATCACCCAAGTTTTTACATAATTGTTTAATGATTAGATGTCCTCCTGTTGGGATACCAATAAGACATGTTGAATCGTCAAGGATCAATTTAATCTGATTTTCTAGCTTGAGTATTAAATCTTGAGCTGATGGTAATTTAATCAATATATTCTCTAAAAAAGGATTCTAAAATTATTTTTGCCGCAAATTGGTCAATTAGGCCTTTATTTTCCTTTATCTTCACACCTCGTTCACGCAAGATCGATTCTGCCTCAGCAGAAGTATATCGTTCATCAATATTAAAAACAGGTAAGTTATATTTATTTTGAATTTTACCTGAAAATTTCTTTGCAAGCATTGTTAGGCGGTGCTCTGTGCCATCATCGTTAAATGGAATTCCAATTACAACATAATCGGGTTTCCATTTTTCAAGAAGACCATTGATAATATGAAATCGCTCGGAATTGATTTCAGTTTCAATGGTTTGAAGTGGGTGCACAATTTTAGTCAAAGAGTCGCCAAGGGCAACACCAATCCTTTTTTCACCAAAATCAAAACCTAAGACATTTTTACTTGGCTGCATTTTGTTGCGTAAGAAAAGGAGTAAAGTGAAATAAAGACTTAAGTTGATTAACTTTGCAGAAAGAAATTTTTTTAGAGTTAATATCCAATGACATTATCCTACCATGGATAAATCATTTTTTTAATTATTTTCAATAAATTCAGTAACTTGTAGTCCAAAACCAGCCATACTTGGCATCTTTCTTGGCGAGGCCATCAATTTCATTTTACTTACCCCAATATCAACTAATATTTGAGAGCCAATACCATAGTTTCTCAACTCTTGTTTGCTGTCATAGGTTTCATCGTTAGAAAAAATATTTTCTAATTTTTTTTGTGATTCTGAGTAATTTAAAAAAACGATAACTCCCTTTTTTTCATTTTTCAATAACTCGAGTGCTTTTAGCGGTGGCCAAGAATGATGGGTATTTTTAATAAAATCAAGAATTGATAACGGTTCATGAACACGAACTAATACATTATCATTTTTTAAAATTTTTCCCTTCACTAATACCAAATGAATGTTGTTGGATAAAAGATCTGAGTAAAGACGCAAATTAAGTCTGCCAAAATCTGTCTCAATTACTTTTTCATCAATTTTTTTAATCAACCTCTCTCTCTTGCTTCTAAATTCAATGATGTCTGCAATTGTTCCTATTTTGAGATTATGTCGCTCAGCGAATTTTTCTAAGTCGGGCAAGCGAGCCATGTTTCCATCTTCATTTAAAATTTCACATATCACAGAGCTCGACTCTAAACCTGCTAGGCTGGCGAGGTCGCATCCCGCCTCAGTATGGCCAGCTCTGTATAAGACACCTCCTGAGTGAGAAATTAAAGGAAAGATATGACCGGGTCTAACAATATCCTTATCATTTGCATTTTTTTTTATTGCAGCTTTGATTGTCTTAGCTCGATCACTTGCTGAAATGCCTGTAGAAATATTTTTTGCTGCATCAATAGATACGGTAAAGTTGGTCCCCAATTTTGCTTCGTTTTTTTCGACCATAAGAGGTAATTTTAATTTTTTGCATTTTTCTTCGGTTAGGGTAAGACATATCAAGCCTCTTCCAAATTTTGCCATAAAGTTTATATGTTCGGGAGTTACATGGCTTGAAGCCACCACAAGGTCACCCTCATTTTCACGATCTTCATCATCGACAAGAATAACCATCTTGCCTTTTTTAATATCAGCAATTAACTCTTTTGTACTATTCATTTTCTTTATTTAATGTTGTGTGAACATAACGAGCAAGCATGTCAACTTCAATATTTAAAAGATCGCCAATGTTATTGAATCTTAAAGCTGTGTGCTCAAGAGTAAATGGAATCAAATTAATCTCAATCGAATTTTTTAAAACTTTGTTAACTGTTAGGCTCACTCCGTTTATTGCTACAGACCCTTTTGGAGTAAAGTATATTAGGAGTTCATGTGGTATTTCGAATTGCCATATTTGACTTTCATCCAGATGCTGGATGCCTATTAGCGTTGCTATGCCATCAATATGCCCAAAAACAAAATTCCCTGAGATACGACTACCAAGAAGAAGTGATCTTTCCAGATTTACTTTTTGTGAACAGAAAAATTTATTCGTTTTTGAGTTAGTTTCTTGTGAGGTGTAAAAGATAAGGTGTTTGTCTCGTATGTCCTCAATTGTAAGGCATATACCATTTACTGAGATACTATCTCCTAATTTAATGTCGTTAAATTTTTTTTCATCAAACTCAATATAGAGCCGATTGCTTTGCCCCACAATATCAATTTTTTGAATTGTTCCGATTGATTCTATAATTCCATTAAACATGCCATAATTCTAGCAGAATGAACTCTTCCAAGATTAACAACACATGAAAAATAAATTAAATATTTTTTTTGGCCTTTACGAGCTTTGGATTGCTTCTAGGTACATTCGTCACAAAAATAGAGATAGTTTTATATCATTTATTTCATTTACAAGCATTATTGGAATAACTTTGGGGGTTATGGCTCTCATTGTTGTTCTCTCTGTGATGAATGGTTTTCAAAATGAACTAAAGTCAAAAATCTTGAGTGTTGCCTCTGATGTTGAAGTTACAGGAATGGCTTATGTTTTGAGGGATTGGCAAACTGTTCAAAAGCAACTTAGTAAAATAGAAAACATAAAAGCATCTGCACCTTTTACTCAAAATCAATCCATGATAGCTTTGGGGAAATTTAATCGGGGCGTCATGGTGAGAGGCGTCGACCCAACATTAGAGCCAAATGTAAGCTCTATTCAAAACAAAATGTATAGAGGCTCTTATAATTTAATCTCAGATGAGTATGAGATCCTAATTGGGATTGATTTAGCCAGATATTTTAGTTTGAAAGTAGGTGATAAACTTGCCATGATTTCGTCGCAAGCTAATTTTTCTGCACTTGGCGCACTACCAAGAATAAAGCAATTTAAAATAAAAGGCATTTTTAATGCTGGCATGCATGAGTATGATTCAGGGCTTGTCATTGTTCATATTAAAGATGCGCAAAATTTCTTTCAGTTTGGTGAAAATATTTCTGGTTTAAGAGTCAAGCTAAATGACTTATCGAAAACTCAACAGGTTGTGAGTGATATTGAAAAAATAATTAATATTAAAAATCAATTTTTTGTTTTTGATTGGACGCGAAAACATACGAACCTTTTTGCAGCAATTCAAATGGAGAAGAGGGTAATGTTTATCATTCTAACGTTGATTATTGCCGTCGCTGCATTTAATATCGTTGCTACATTAGTCATGGGCGTCGCTCAAAAAAGATCTGACATTGCAATTCTGAGGACTATAGGAGCATTACCAAGAAGCATTCTTTTGATATTTATTTTTCAAGGATTTATGATTGGTTTAATTGGAACATTCATGGGGATTATTTTAGGTATAGTTATTTCAATAAATATTGATGTAATTGTGCCCTTTATAGAGAGCCTGTTTGGCGTTCAATTTTTGTCTAAAGATATTTACTATATTTCTCAAATCCCATCTCAATTATTAACTTCAGATGTTATTAGTATCGGTTTAATGGGGCTTTTCTTATCTTTACTTGCAACTCTTTATCCAAGTTACAAGGCATCAAAAATTGATCCTGCAAGCGCTTTAAAGTATGAATAATTTTTTATTAAGACTGAATAATATTACAAAATCATTCAAAGGTCTTGATGCGCCAATATTGAATAATATTAATCTAGATATAGCAAATGGAGACAATATCGCAATAACAGGTGTCTCTGGAACAGGTAAAAGTACTCTTTTGCATATCATGGCCGGCCTTGAAAAACCAGACAAAGGTTTCTTGGAAGTTAATGGTGATAAGATAGATTATCTAAATCAAGCTGATTTATCCAATATTAGAAATAAATATTATGGATTTATCTATCAATTTCATCATTTACTCCCTGATTTTTCTGTAATTGAGAATGTCATCATGCCGATGATCATTCGCGCTGTGAGGGAAAAAGATTTATATGATAACGGATTGAAGCTTTTATCAGACCTGGGACTTGAGAATCGTGTTAATCATTTACCCCATGAACTATCTGGTGGAGAGAGGCAAAGAGTTGCGATTGCGAGAGCAATGATAAACAATCCATCAATTATTTTGGCAGATGAACCAACAGGAAACTTGGATTATATGAATGCAAATATAGTTTTTGATATGTTTTTGGAATTCGCTAATAACTTAGACACTGCCATAGTTTTAGTTACTCATGACATAGATCATGCAAAGAAAATGAAAAAAATATATAGATTAAGTGAAGGAAAAATTAATTCCTAATAGTATACTTTAAGAAAATTTTTTGGAGATTGTTCAAGTGTGGGAAATTATTGAAGCAGCGGGATGGCCAATCTGGCCCTTAATTGCAACGTCAATATATGGGTTTGCAATAATCTTAGAGAGGGCTTGGTCATTGAGATCAGAAAAAGTGATGCCTAGTAATTTGGTTGATTCTGTTAATCAAATGATAAAACAGCGATCATTTAAAGTAGAAAATTTAGATACATTAAAGGGTTCATCACCATTTGGTGAAATTATTTACTCGGCATTAAAGAATAAAAACGCTTCTCTAGAAGTGTTAAAGGACTCAATTGAAGAAAGCTCTGGGTTGGTTGCACATAAACTTGAAACGAATATTAATGCGTTAGGAACAATTTCAACTGTAGCACCCTTGTTAGGACTTTTTGGTACTATTGTTGGAATGGTGGAGCTATTTAGCTCCTTCACATCAAGTGGTCATGATGTTGCAATATTTGCTAGGGGTATTTCTGTTGCTTTATATAACACCGCTGGAGGAATTGTGGTTGCTGTTCCAGCAATGATTGCCTTTAGATATTACCGCTCCAAGGTGGAAAATTTTCTAAACGAAATGCAAATTCAAACAATTGCTATTATTGAGACTGCTCGTGGTGAGAGGAGTTAGCTATGGCGTTCAAAAGAAGATCACGCTTAGAAGATCCTGAGATAAACTTTATTCCGCTAATTGATGTTTTACTTGTAATCATTATCTTTTTAGTGGTAAGTACGACGTTTTCAAAGTTTAGTGAGCTTAAAATTAACTTGCCCGTTGCTGAGGCAAATCCAGTTAAAGATAAGCTTCTCCCCATCAATGTTTCAATCTCAAAAGATGGTGTCTATGCTATCAATGAGGAGACCCTTGGGTCGGATACGGTTGATTCTATTAGAGATCGGCTTTCACAGGTGGCAGGTGAATCTAAAGATTTACCGGTAATTATTAGCGCGGATGCATTAACGCCTCATCAATCTGTCATTAATGTTATGGAGGCATCAAGACAGCTTGGGTTAGTTAAAATTACTTTTTCAACAAAAGTTAATTAATTATTTATGTCGGAACAAAAGGCGACAAAATTAAATGATCCTGGATTAATAAAAACATACAAACGGTTAATCACTTATTCCCTTAAATATAAAAGTATTATTTTTTTAAGTATTTGCTCATTGCTTGTATTTGCCGCAAGCAACACAGGTTTTCTTGCATTACTTAAAAAAATAACTGATGAGGGCCTGGTAGAGAAAAATCAAGAGGCAATAGTTTTTTTACCAATTGCATTGATTTTACTTAGTTTAGTTAGAGCTTTATCTGGTTTTTCATCAAGTTATTCATTGAAATGGGTCTCAAGAAAAGTTGTTGAGGATTTACGTTTCGACGTCTTTAAAAATATTCTTACCCTGCCCATAAGTTTTTTTGACTCACATCCAGCAGGAAATATAGTATCTAAGTTAACTTATGAGACAGAACAATTGGCATATGTTGTTGTTAAAGTCGCACTTGACTCTTTGAAAGACTTTCTTACTTTGCTTGGTGTGATTGGATATATGTTTTACCTTGATTGGATTTTAACCTTAATGACTATCTCAATGATTCCAATTATTGCTTTTTATCTTAAAAAGATTTCTCCAAAATTACGATCCACCGGAAAAGAAATTCAAGAGACTATGGGTAATATGACGCAAGTCTCAGAAGAAGTAATTACATCACAAAAAATTGTGCGTATTTTTAATGCAGGTCTATATGAGTTAAAAAGATTTTCTTTTTTTTCTGAAAGAAATAGGAAAATGCATACAAGACTAGCAAAACTCTCAAGTGGGAACTCCAGCTTCGTAGAGGTTATCTCCGGTCTGGTCTTTGCATTAATTGTTTTTTATGCTTTTCAAAATTTTACTGCAGGAGAATTTACTGCTTTTATAGCGGCGTTGTTAATGCTCATTGGACCAATAAAAAAATTAACGAACATTACTGAGCAAATACAGGTTGGTCACGCAGCCGCAACAAGCGTCTTTAAAGTTATGGATGAAGAAAAAGAGAAAAATTCTGGCCATTTAAAAATAAAGAAAATTAAAGGTGATATTGAATTTCAAAATGTCTCCTTCTTATATCCAGGTTCAAAGAAAAAGGTCTTGGATAATGTAAGTTTTCAAATAAGTGCAGGCCAAAAAATAGCGTTGGTAGGAAAATCTGGCGGTGGGAAATCGACTCTTGTTAATTTGCTGCCCCTCTTTTATCAATACCAATCTGGAAAAATTTTAATTGATAACAAAGATATTAGGGAATATAGAATCGGAGATTTGAGAGAGCAAATGGCATTAGTGACGCAAGAAATTACTCTATTCAATGATACTGTTAAAAGTAATATTGCCTACGGAAAAAGAGTTGGATTAGATAGGATTAGGCAAGCTGCAATTGCTGCAAATGCCTCAGAATTTATTGATCAATTAGAAAAAAAATATGATCATATGATCGGTGACAGAGGTGTAAAACTATCAGGTGGCCAAAAACAAAGAATTGCTATTGCTAGGGCAATTATTAAAAATGCACCTATACTTTTGTTGGATGAGGCTACATCAGCATTAGATTCAGAGTCTGAAAAATATGTGCAAAAAGCATTGGATTTTCTAATGAAAAATAGAACATCCATTGTTATAGCCCACAGACTTAGTACAGTAAGAAATGCTGATAAGATTATCGTTGTTGATTCCGGAAAGATTGTAGAGGAGGGCACTCACGAGAGCTTAGTAAAAAGAAAAGGCTATTATGAAAAACTTTATAAAAAGGGGTTCGATTAATAATTCATGTCTTTTCATGAGAAAATTAACCATCAATTTTATGAAAAGCCCTCATGGGTATATCTGCTTGTTCCCTTTTCAATAATTTTTGGAATGCTTCTTTCTGTTAGGAAGCTCTGCTATCAATGGAAATTTTTCAAAACTTATAAATTAAAAGTGCCTGTCGTGGTTGTTGGAAATATTACTCTAGGTGGCACAGGGAAAACCCCTTTGATTCTTCATTTGGCAGAAGAGTTAATAAAAAAGAAACTGAGAGTTGGTGTCATATCTAGAGGATATAAGTCTTCAAAGAAATTTCCTAGAGAAGTGAGGGTGGATTCGGATTTTAGGGAGGTAGGTGATGAGCCTCTCCTAATCAAAAGACGATTAAATATCCCTGTTTTTGTCGGAATAAATCGGGTAAAAACAGGGGAGCTTCTTATGCAAAAAAATAAAGTAGATATAATTCTGTCCGATGATGGTTTGCAATATTATGCTTTGCATCGTGATTATGAATTTATAGTAGTTGATGGCGTAAGAAAATTTGGTAATAAATTTTTATTGCCGGCGGGACCCTTAAGAGAGCCTCTAAGGAGACTTAAAACTGCTGATTCAATTTTATTGAATAGTATTAAAGTAAAAAACAAAGAATATGAATTAATACAAACTCATTATTCAAGCTTAATTAAAAATATCCATACATCCAAAACCAAAACACTTAGAAGTATCAAAAATATTGAAATTGTTGTAGTTACTGCGATTGGAAATCCTGATAGATTCTTTGATTATTTGAAATCTTTGAATTTAAAATTTGATTCTATTGTATTCAATGATCACCATTCTTTTTGTCAAAATGATTTTAATTTCTATCATGATAAGTTAATTTTGATGACGGAAAAGGATGCGGTTAAGTGCCAAACAATTAAGCATGACAATATTTGGTATTTACCAATTAGTGTTAAAATTGGTTCACGAATCTTTAATAATATGTTGATGAAAATAAAATAGAATATGGATCAAAATCTTCTCAAGATACTAGTGTGCCCAGTGACAAAAGGTCCGCTAGTATATGACAAAAAAAATAAAGAACTCATTTCTAAGTCTGCTGGGCTTGCTTACCCGATCAGAAATGACGTCCCTGTTCTTTTGGAACATGAAGCTAGGGTAATCAAAAAATAATATGGCTTTCAAGGTCGTTATCCCTGCTCGCTATAGTAGTTCAAGACTTCCAGGAAAACCTCTAATAGAGATTGATGGTATACCAATGATTATTCATGTTGCTCGCAAAGCAAGATTAAGTGCTGCTGAGGAGGTAATCGTTGCTACCGACGATGAACGTATACTTCAAGAGGTCACCAAGCATAATTTTGATGCAGTTCTTACAGATGTTGATCATGTGTCAGGCTCTGACCGTATTTTGGAGGTAGCAAAAAAGAAATCTTGGGATCAAGATACAATTATTATTAATGTTCAGGGTGATGAACCTATGATGGACCCACAGCTTATAAATGCTCTTTATGAGGGAATGATAAAAACTAACTCAAATTTTATAACCGCATCCAGTAAATTTGAAAATTTTGATGATTTTTCTGACCCAAATACTGTGAAAGTTGTTGTTAATAGTAGGGGCAATGCTTTATATTTTAGTCGCTCAATGATTCCCCACACAGACTCATTTAGTGCTGAGGGATATGACCTTGAAAATAGTTTTCATCACATCGGAATTTATGGCTATGTTTTATCGACATTAGAAAATTTTTGTAGCTTTCCAAAGTCAAAGTTGGAGGCAATTGAGAAATTAGAGCAACTCAGAGCGTTAGATAATGGTATGAATATTAGAGTAATTTTTTATACAGGTAAAATTTTTAAAGGCATCGATACACTAGAGGACTTAATTAAAGTAAAAAAACTATTTTCTAGTTAAATTGCAGATTCGCCTTTTTCTCCCGTCCTAATTCTAATTGCCTCCTCAACATTCATAATAAATATTTTTCCGTCTCCAATTTTTCCCGTTTGCGCTGTTTTAGTAATTGTTTCCACGACTTTTTTTACCATTTTATCGGAGACAATAATATCAAGTTTAATTTTGGGAAGAAAATCAACAATATATTCAGCACCACGATAAAGTTCTGTATGACCCTTTTGGCGTCCAAAACCTTTCACTTCTGTTGCGGTCATGCCCATGATTCCAATTTCTGATAGAGCCTCTCTAACTTCATCAAGCTTGAATGGTTTAATAATGGCTTCAATTTTTTTCATATATGTCTCTCATTAGTTAGCTAAACTTATTTGTTATTGGATAACGTCTTTCCCTGCCAAATGCTTTGGACGTAATTTTTGGGCCAGGGGCAGACTGCCTTCTTTTAAATTCATTGTTAAGTATTAATTTTACAACTTTTTTTACTTCTTGTGCTTTGAATCCACTTTTTATTATGTCTGTAACACTTAAATTTTTCTCTACATATAAATCAATTATTGAATCCAGTATTTGGTAGTCAGGTAAATTATCTTGGTCAGTTTGATTATGTCTTAACTCAGCAGACGGCGGGCGCTCAATAATATTTCTTGGGATAATTTCCTCCTGACTGTTTATATAATGCGCTAATCGATATACTAAGGTTTTGGGAACGTCTTTTAAAAGAGAAAATCCACCCACCATATCACCATATATTGTTGAGTAGCCAACCGCTAATTCACTTTTATTTCCTGTGGAAAGTACGATCCCATTAAATTTGTTAGCAAAGGCCATGAGTAACATACCCCTAGTTCGCGCCTGAATATTTTCTTCCGTGATATCTGTTTCAAGCCCCCTAAAATCTGATTCAAGGGTTTTATTTATACTCCTTACTAACGAGTCAATTTTTCTAACTTTATATGTAATACCAAGATTTTTTGCCAGTTCTCTGGCATTCATGAGACTTTCATTAGAAGTGAACTGCGTTGGCATCATAATGGCTTCAACGTTTTTACATACCTTTGATGCAATCACTGCGACAACAGCGGAATCTATTCCGCCTGATAACCCAAGAAATACTTTTTTAATATTATTTTTGTTTAGGTAATCCCTTAAGGATAAACTTAAACCTCTAAATAAGGCCTCCTCAGATTGCAATGTATTTGAAGAAGTGAGCTGCTCATCAAGGTCAATGGTCAAAGTTTTTTCAACAAACTGGGGAAGCTCAACCATTAATTTTTTATTATTAAAAGCAAACGATGCCCCATCAAAGAGCAACTCATCTTGTCCCCCGACACTGTTAACATAAATAAGAGTAATGTTGTTCTTTAGAAATTTCTTCTTTAATGTCTCTAGTCTGTAGTTTCTCTTATTAAGCTCATAAGGGGAAGCATTAATACAAATTACAATTTCAACGCCATTTTTCTCAAGGTCTTTTAACGGTTCATCAGCCCAGATATCCTCGCATATAAGTAATCCAATTTTCTTTCTATTATGATTAAATATTAATGATTTGTTACCTTCGGCAAAATATCTTTTTTCATCAAAGACACCATAGTTAGGTAGTGTTTGTTTGTGATAGGTTCGAGAGATAAGCCCTTTAAAAATAACTGAAGCCGAATTATATAAGATACCCTTAACAAAAACTGGGTGACCAACAATTATCTTAATATTTAGGTTTTTTTTGGCAATTTTTTCTAGGAAAAAATCAGACTGTTTTAAAAAGTCTTTATTTAATAATAAATCTTCAGGAGGGTAACCGGTCAAGCTTAATTCTGGAGTAATAATTACCTCCGCTTTATCTTTTACCGCTTTTTTTGCTGCCTTAATGATGAGTCTATGGTTGAAGTCAATATTTCCAACAATACTATTTAGTTGAGAAATACATACTTTCACTAGTATTTTCCACCTGCCTCTTTTATTGCCTTAACAATCGGGGGGGATTTTTCTTTTAGAGCGTAGACAAGAGGAGTGAGGCCATACTGATCTTTTGCTTTCAAATTTACCCCTGAACGAATAAGTAAATCTACCATCTCAACATTTGTATTAAAAACTGCGTAATGAATAATAGGCGTATCTTCGTCGTCCTTATGGTCAATATTTGCTCCATTTTTGATAAGCAATTCAGCAATTTTAAGATTATCTTTTTTTACAGCCCATAAAAGAGATGTCCATTTACTTTTATCAAGGTCATCAACTTTTGCCCCTTGTTTTATTAAAAATGATGACGCATCTTCATGCCCATTAATCGCAGCATACATTAAGGCGGTTTTGCCGTACTTGTCTTTTAGAGATATATTTGCTTTATTGCTTAATAGTGTTTTGATTGTATCAATATTGCCATGTTTACTTGCAAGCATTAGAACAGTTGCGCCAGAGTTATTTCTAGAATTTGGGTCTATCCCACCTTTTTTTATAAGTAAATCAATCATCTTGGTGTAACCAGAAGTCGCTGCCAGCCCATATGCAGACCACCCATCTGGGTCAATGATTTTAGGGTCAGCCCCGTTTGCAAGTAAAACTTCTGCTGTAGTTACATAACCTTTTTTCGCGGAATACATCAATGCCGACCACCCATCCGACTCGATAGCATTGACTTTAGCCCCGCTTTGAATGAGATACTTGACCACTTCAGAGTTATCTTTTCGAGCCGCATACATTAACGCTGTAATTCTATCTTTATCCTCTGTGTTTACATCACCACCACTTTCAATAATCGCTTTAACTGTATCAAGATCACCCTTTGCTGCAGCAGTCAAAAGAAATGGCACCTCTTCAGCGAAAGCCAATTGAAAATTACTTAAGATTACAAAATAAAACAGTAACTTATATAATTTTTTAAACATAATTAGATAATGCATCAAAAATAATTTTTCCCATCTCATTTGGAGCATCAGCAATCAATACTCCTGCTTTTTTAAGTGCCTTTATTTTATCTTCAGCAAGGCCAGAGTTTCCCGATATTATTGCTCCAGCATGACCCATTCGTTTTCCTTTGGGAGCAGTTTTACCCGCAATATATGCAACAACAGGTTTTGAAATATTACTTTGGATATATTCAGCGGCCTGTTCCTCGTCTGTGCCACCAATTTCTCCAACCATGATTATGCCTTTTGTCTCCTCATCTTCTTCGAACATCTTTAGGCATTCAATAAAGTTTAGCCCCTTAATTGGATCGCCACCAATACCAATACATGTCGATTGACCCAATCCATTTTTTGTTGTTTGGTCAACTGCTTCATAAGTTAGAGTGCCTGAGCGCGAAACAATTCCAATCACTCCTTTTTTATGAATGTCTCCGGGCATAATCCCAATTTTACATTCCTCTGGGGTAATAATTCCAGGGCAATTTGGCCCTATTAATAAGGAACCATTTTCTTTAATATTCTTTTTAACGTTGAGCATCTCTAAGACTGGTATACCCTCAGTGATACAAACAATAAGCTTTATACCCGCTTCACTTGCCTCTAAAATAGATTTGGCAGCAAAAGGGGGAGGCACGTATATAACAGTAGCAGTAGCATCTGTCGCACTTAGGGCCTCTTTTACAGAATTAAAAACAGGTCTATTAAGATGTGTTTGCCCGCCTTTTCCAGGCGTTACGCCACCAACAATATTTGTACCATAAGTAATTGCTTGTTCAGAGTGGAAGGTACCTTGTTTACCTGTAAAACCCTGACATATCACTTTAGTATTTCGATTTATTAAAACTGACAATTAGATTTCCTTAGATAATTTAACTGATTGAACAGCTGCATCATGCAAATTTTTTGCGGTTGTAATATTTAGCTTACTCTCGTTGAGAATTTGTTTTCCAAGCTCCACATTTGTACCTTCTAAACGAACAACAATAGGGATCTCGATACCAACCTCTTTAACAGCATCAACAATTCCACTTGCGATAATGTCGCAACGCATAATTCCACCAAAAATATTTACTAAAACAACAGTAACATTTGCATCAGACAATAATATTTTAAAGGCCTTGCTTACCGTTTCAGAGGAGGCTCCGCCACCCACATCTAAAAAGTTTGCAGGCTCTCCACCACATAGTTTAATGAGGTCCATGGTAGCCATAGCCAGTCCTGCACCATTGACCATGCATCCTATATTACCCTCTAGCTTGATATAATTAAGCCCGGCATGATGCGCTTCTGCCTCTTTTGAATCGATCTGAGACCAATCATGTAGATCTTGAAATTCTGGATGCTTAAAAAGAGAATTGTCATCAATACTCATTTTGCAATCGAGAGCAATTAATTCATTTTTTTTAGTTATCACTAAAGGGTTTATTTCAAGGAGGGATAAATCATTTTGCAAAAAAACATTGATAGAATTTTGAATGACTTCAACAAATTTATCTTTGATAGGATATCTAAAACAAAGTGCGTCATAAAAATTCTCAATTTCCACATTGGAAGGTTGTTGATGAAGTTTAAAATTTAATTTTTTTATGAGCTGTGGATTTTTTTTAGTCATCACCTCTATGTCCATGCCGCCTTGGTTTGAACAAATAATCGTTACACCCTCATTTTGCCTGTCAACAACTATTGAAAAATAAACTTCAGAGGCTATATCAACAGTCTCTTCCATAAGTAATCGATGAACAGGTTGGCCTTGAGGGGAGTTTTGATAGGTGATTAAGTTACTTCCTAGCCATAATTCTGCAAAATCATGCGCTTCTTTTTTCGTTTTGATTATTTTTACACCCCCAGATTTTCCACGACCGCCAGCGTGAACTTGGGCTTTAATGGCAATTGGATGAGTTTTGAATTGATCAAATGCGAAATCAACTTCACTTAAAGTTGAAACAGTTTTGGAGTTTGGAACCGATATATTAAATGATCTTAATATGTTCTTTGACTGGTATTCGTGAAGATTCATTTGATATTAATGTAAGAAATTATCTAACATATAATAATATCAGAATGTGTTTGTCTTTTATAACCGAAACTTTAGCAAATTAAGTAAATTAGTTTTCAATATCGATCACAGAAACAGTCCCTGCTTTCATATCGGGAACGATAATTGATTTTCGATCAAAGGTTGGTGCGATATCCGCTGCAGACTCAAAGCGATATTTTAAAGTTACAAGACTACCATTTCGATATTCATGTATAACTCCATTTTTCCAGTCACTAATTAGTACCGAGTCATTTAGGAACACAATCCCATCACCCGCACCAAGCCCGTCGGTTAATTTTTTTAGTGAAACATTTTTTTTATTTCCCTCAAATAAAACACCAGTAGCAAAATCTACTAGAAGGAAACGATTTTCATCTAGAGGCAATACTCCATTAGGCGACTTAATAGAGGGGTGACTATTTTCATCCATAAGGAGCTCTAAATTTCCAGTCATATCCATAATAAATACCATTCCCCCGTCTTTTAAGTTTCCACTATCGGTTATGTAGAATGTACCTGAGGGGGTGACTGCAATATCATTTAATAACACAGGAGTTTTTGGAAAAGCCATAGTTCCTGAAAAGACTTCCCAAGAACCGTCGTTCATATCTACTTTTACAATGACATCCTTATCTGTTGCATAAATTTCTCCCTTATAGATAATCAATCCTCTTGGATCGTTTAATCCAGTTGCAAAGTCAGATATTTCTCCATTTGCATTAATTTTTTTTATTTTTCCATCACCATCTTTTCCTCGCACTCCAAATTCTGTGACATAAATATCACCGTTTTTGGATTGCACTGCAGATTCTGGATTAACAAAGCCAGGATAGACTTGATTGGCGTTAACCAGCGATATGTAGGCTAGTATTATTATAAGAAGGAGATATTTATGAATTGACATTTTATTTTCCTGTATAGGTGATTTTATAAATAAAACCTGAGCGATCATCCGATACGAAAAGTCCTCCATCATAGCTTTGAATTACATCAACTGGTCTGCCCCAAGCTTTTCCATTGGCTAACCAACCTGAAACAAAATCTTCGGAGGAAATAGGGTTATTGTTTTCATCAAATCTGACACGTATTAACTTATAACCAGAAAAATCTGACCGATTCCATGATCCATGTAAAGCCACTATAGCATCATTTTTAAAATCATTAGGAAAATCGGTTTGATCTAAAAAGCTAATTCCAATTGGTGTGGAATGTGAAGTAAACATGATTAAGGGAGAGGTTGTTGATGAACAAAAATTTGTAGGACCTTCAAAATTTGGGTCAGGAGTTTGATTTCCCCAGCAATAGGGCCATCCATAATGATTATTAGGAATTATTTGATTAAAATGCTCTGGAGGTAGCGAATCGTTGATGGGTCCGTTTTTTTTATCTGACCGCATATCGGAGCCATTATTAGTTGCGTACATTTTTTTTGTAATTGGATGCCATGCATAGCCTTGAGAATTTCTTAATCCTCTAGCCCATGTTGGGTCAGGTTTGTGCCTTCCAAGTGTCTTTATCGCTCCAGCAGGATAGCCATCCAAAGTATATCGTTGAATTGTCGCCCGAGTTGGGTCACTTTCAATACATACATTACAGCTTGATCCTATATTTACGTACAAGTGCTCATCAGGGCCTACTTTAATAGATTTTTGTGAATGACCACCAGTAGCCAGACCTTTTACTATTATTTTTTTTTGAGAAAGGTCATTTACGGCAATTTTTAGAACCGAATCCTCGTTTGCAATAAAAATATGGCCATTAAAGAAATCAATACCATTTGGAGTTGGAAGTTCATCAAGCCAAGTTAGAATTTCATCCGCTTTACCGTCGTTATTACTGTCTAAAATTTTGTATATCTTACCTAGCTTACCTGTTGTAACGTAAAGATTATTTTTATCGTCGAGAGTCATCATACGCGGTCCAGTCATGTAGCAACTGTCGCATGGATCTAATTTTGCGAAGACATCGATGGCAAAGCCCTCGGGGATCGTAAGATTTAATTCAGGTGGAGGAGGGCTGTAACTTGCTGCATTGAAAGCACAGCCCAAAATGGGTAAAAAAGTTAGAAGTAGGGTACAACAATAGGTAAAAAGTTTTTGTTTGGGTGTGTCAAAACCTTTTAAAAACATTTAACTTCTTGGCAACCTTCATCCTTAATACCTATAGTAAGGAGATAGTCTGCCATATCTTTTTTATTGTCTTCATTTAAAGCTCGGATGATTGACACATCACCCTTGAGGTTTTGTTGGGCATTGATACCATTATCAATAAGATATTTCACCATTTTCTTGTCACCATTGAATGCTGCGTGATGCAGGGCATTAAACCGAGTAACAGGATGTGTATAGTTGATATTAGCTCCTTTGTTAACAAGATAAACAAGAACTTCCATTTGGTCTTTAGCTGCTGCCATCAAAAGGGGTGTCCATGCAAAGTAGCCTTCTTCTAAATCAACATTCATTGTTTCGACGTAACGTTTAACTGTTTTAAGATCACCGTCGTTAACTGCGCCGGTGAATTCGAGGGCTTCAGAATCCGTTAATGCTTTTGCATTTAATGATATTAACAAAAGAACTAACAAAAAAGCTTTAAAAATGATTTTCATACATAATCCTTATTGGTTACTTAAAATATTTATTTGCGTTGGCGAACATTCTATACCATGGACCATATTCCTGCCATTCTTTTGTGTACCAAGAGTTTTGATCCGTTAAAAACACCCTTTCTGGATGTGGCATCATAATTAATACTCTTCCATCGACTGACGCAACACCTGTGATGCCATTTTCAGAACCATTTGGATTGTATGGATAACGTAAAGTTCCCATATGATCATTATCGACATAAGTGAGTATTATTTGATTGTTTTGGGTTAAGTTTCTTAAATCTTCTTTCAAATCGAAGGCCACACGACCCTCCCCGTGTGCAACGGCAATTGGAATTATAGCGTCCTCCATTTGGTGAAAAAATGGCGAATTTGATTTACCAACTTTTACTTGTACAAACCTTGCTTCAAACTGCTCAGATTCATTTCTGACAAATTTTGGCCAATGCTCAGCACCAGGAATAATCTCTTTAATACTGCTTAACATTTGGCATCCATTACATACCCCAAGACTTAGTGTGTCAGTACGGTTAAAAAATTTAGAGAACTGATCTTTTAAGAATTCATTAAACAATATTGACTTTGCCCAACCTTGACCAGCGCCTAAAACATCCCCGTATGAAAAACCACCACAAACAACCATTGCCTGAAAATTTTCTAAATTAATTTTTTTGTCAGTAAGGTCTGTCATATGCACATCTTGACATTCAAAGCCTGCATAATAAAAAGCAGCTGCCATCTCGTTTTGTCCATTTACACCCTGCTCTCTTAAAATAGCAATTTTTGGCTTTACTTTTTTTATTAGAGGGGCTTGTGGAATATCAAAGTTAATTCGAGGGGTTATACCTTTATCGTTGTCATTTAGGATATTATCAAATTCTTCATTAGCTGTTTTTGGATTATCCCTCATGGCCTGAATATGAAAACTTGTTTCTGACCATATTCTTTGAAGTTTCGACCTTGTTGATGAGAACAAAAGCTCCTCTTTATTTTGAATGTTTATATTTTGATTTAAATCAGGTTCTCCTAAGATAGACACATTCAAACCGTAAGTATTTAATAACTCATCTTTTATTTCATGTAAATCTTCATTTTTAATTTGAATAATGGCTCCCAGCTCCTCGTTAAAAAGAAATGCATTTATATCGGAACTCGTATCAAGATCAAGGCGCAATCTAAAGCCACAATGCCCAGCAAACGCCATCTCTAAAAGTGTAGTAATTAATCCGCCATCAGAACGATCATGATAGGATAAAATCTTGTTAGCACTGTTTAGTTTTTGAATTGCTTGAAAAAATTGTTTTAGTTTTTTAGGGTCATCTAAATTAGGACAGTCTTGGCCAACTTCATTCAGAGTTAAGAGAAACGAAGATCCGCCCATTCGTTTTTTTGAGTCACTTAAATCAATTAGCAGTAGCGTAGTATTTTTATTTTGTTGAAGTTGTGGGGTAAGAACTTTACGAATATTTGAGCACTCGGCAAAAGCCGAAATCACTAACGACAATGGTGAGGCAACAGTATAATTATTATTAGCATCCTCCCATCTAGTTTGCATGGATAGTGAATCTTTTCCAACGGGTATACTTATTTGAAGATCAGGACATAGTTCCATGCCGATACTCTTTACGGCCTCATAAAGTGCGTAATCATTTTCATTATCTCCAGAAGCAGCCATCCAATTAGCAGATAATTTAATATGAGAAATATCGTCGATCGGACTCGCAACAATATTGGTTAATGCCTCGCCTACTGCCATTTTTGCTGACGCGGATGCATTAATGATTGCTAAAGGAGTTTTTTCCCCTACGGCAAAAGTTTCGCCTGTGTTGGATTTGAAATCTGACTTGGTCACCGCAACGTTGCTCACAGGAATTTGCCAGGGTCCGACCATTTGATCTCTAGAGATGAGTCCTGTCACAGATCTATCACCAATGGTTATTAAAAAACTCTTGCTGGCAACTGCTGGGTATTTAAGGACTCTTTCGATATGCTCCGCAAGAGAAAAATTTCTAAATGAGACAGCTATTTTTTTGATATCAGGTTTGGAAATACTTTTTTTAGTCCTTGGAGGCTTGCCCAAGAGCGCATCAAGACTCATGTTTATAACTTCCGTATCAGTGAGTGTGTCGGTAACTATAAGCTTTTGGTCTTTAGTGGCATGTCCTACAACTGCAAACGGACAACGTTCTCTTTTACAGATTCTTTCAAACAGATCTAAGTCTATTTTTTTAATCGCTAAAACATAACGCTCTTGTGCCTCGTTACACCAAATTTCTTTTGGCGACATTCCTATCTCTTCATTGTTTATATTCCTCAATTCAAAAATAGCGCCTACTCCACCATCATGAATTAATTCGGGAAATGCATTTGATAGTCCGCCGGCACCAACATCATGGATACTGAGAATTGGGTTTTTATCCCCCATTTGCCAACATCGATCGATAACCTCTTGAGCGCGACGTTGAAGTTCAGGGTTTCCTCGTTGCACTGAATCAAAATCAAGGTTTTCTTGATTTGTTCCAGTTTGCATGCTCGATGCTGCCCCGCCTCCTAAACCAATTAACATTGCGGGGCCACCAAGCTGAATGAGTAAATCATTTTCTTCTAAAGATTTTTTGCTTGTATGCTGGTACGATATATTTCCAACACCGCCAGCTAGCATGATGGGTTTATGATAACCAAAATTCTTATTATCATAATTGATCTCAAGGGTTCTAAAGTAACCAAATATATTTGGCCGACCAAATTCATTGTTATATGACGCAGCACCAATAGGGCCATCTATCATAATTTGTAATGCAGAGGCAATTCGATCTGGCTTACCAACGCTATTACTTTCCCAAGCGTGCGTGAAATTTGGTATTTTTAGGTTTGATACAGAAAAACCGCAAAGCCCAGCTTTTGGCTTTGAGCCTCGACCAGTTGCTCCTTCATCTCTGATTTCACCACCAGAACCTGTAGCTGCACCGGAAAATGGGGAAATTGCAGTTGGGTGGTTATGTGTCTCAACTTTCATTAGATAGTGAGTAAGCTCATGGTGTTCAGAGTAATGTCCTATTTGATCTGGGTAAAAGCGCCCTATTTTTTTTCCTTCGATAATTGATGAGTTATCGGAATAGGCAACAATCGTTTTTTGAGGGGCTAATTGATGGGTGTTTTTTATCATTTCAAATAAGGATTTATCTTGTTTTTTGCCATTAATAGTCCAGGAAGCATTAAAAATTTTATGGCGACAATGTTCAGAATTTGCTTGAGCAAACATCATTAGTTCTGCATCGGTTGCGTTTCTTTTTACCGTAAAATAATATTTATACAGGTAGTCAATTTCTTCATCTGAAAGAGCTAGCCCATTTTCATTATTAAATCTCGCAATAGACTCTTTCCCTTCATCCAGTAGATTAATTTTGCTAAGCTCCTTTGGCGTCTTGTGAACAAATAATTTATTTAAATCCTCCGCTTCAAAAAAAATAGATTCAGTCATGCGGTCAAAAAAGATATGCATTAATGCATTTTTCTTTACAGTGGATAGTTCCTCCGCAACATCAATCGAAATGGCAATGCATCGCTCGATCCTTAAGATATCTACATTGCATTGCTGCGCGATGTTTGTTGCTCTTGAGCTCCACGGAGAGATAGTTCCAATTCTTGGGCTAATAAAAAATTTTTCTTTGAAAGGCTTTAATTGATTTTTAAGGCCATAGTCTAAGAGTTTACTAAGTCTTAATTCATCAACTCCTGATAAGGGTTTTTGACTTTCAATCAGGTGAAGGTATGTGGATGTTAAATTTCTAATCTCGCATCTAATTATTTTTGCTTTTTTTAGAAATTCGTTTTTCCTAAACTCAGAAAAGACTTGGTTCCCGTAAAAGTTTGTAATGATTGTATTTTGCATTTATGTATAGTTGGATATGTAATGATTGAGATTAAGAGATTTTATCAGTCCTTTTTGATACTTTTTAAATCAAAAATTAATCTTATAACAATAAATAAATTTGATAAAAAATAAAACTAAGAATCCAGGCTAAAAACAGTGACCAAAAAATTGAAATAAAAGTTAAAACGCGATCTTTTGACTCGTTTTTTAGTGTCGCAATAGTCGATACGCAAGGTGTATAAATAAGTGTAAAAATCATAAAACTTATACCTTGCCCCGCATTAAATAGTTCACCAACATGACTCGAAAGAGCAAGGCCTTCCAGGCCAAAAATAACGGCAAAGGCACCAATAAGAATTTCTTTCGCAATAAACCCAAAAAATAATGCAATGATAAGCATTTGCTCAATACCAAGAGGACTGAAAATAGGTTCAAAGAGGCTTCCAATTTGTCCTGCATAGCTCTGTTCTGAGGCTACTGTTACCCCCTCAGGAAAATGAGTAAGCGCCCATATTGCCACCACCCCAATAATAATAAATTTGCTGGCACGATCGATGAAGTGCTTCACCTCTTGCCAACCTCGGATCATAATTTGTTTGTATGTTGGAAAACGATATGGCGGCAATTCCAAGACCAACGGCTCATGACTTTGGTATTTATTTTTAAAAATAATTGCCGTAATGAATATTGAAAAAAAACTCAATAGATATAAGCAAAAGAGAACAATTGCCCCCTGGGTGGGTGCAAAAAAAGCTGAAATCATAAAAAGGAAAACCTGGAGTCTGGCGGAACATAGGGAAAAGGGAATTACTAACATAGTTAAAAATCTTACTTCTTTGGTCCGCATAATTTTTGTTCCCATAAGCGCGGGGACATTGCAACCAAAACCCATAAGCATCATCACAAATGCCCTACCATCAAGCCCCATTTTTTCCATTACCTTATCCATTAAAAAGGCTGCACGAGAAAAATAGCCACTATCTTCAATTATTGTCATTACAAAGAAAAATAAAATAATTATTGGGACAAATGCTGCAACCGTAGTGAGTCCAGCATAAAGCCCATCCATTAAAAAACTTTTTAGCATTGGTGGGGCGTTAGATAAGAGATTGCTTAAAAATACCTGGTCAATATAGCTAAATAAATTAGCCATGATATCTTGTAGGGGCTGACCAACAGTAAATACGAATTGAAATACCGCAAAAATAACAAATAAAAAAATTGGCAGACCAAAAACAGGGTTTAAGAAGATTGCATCTAATTTTTTGGTATTTTGGTTATTAAGTTTTTTTGGGAAGAAAACTGTTTTTTCAATGATTTTTTTAAGCTCACTTTTTTTTGGGTTAGCTGCGTTTTGAAATGATATTTCTTTGTTGAGCTGTTCGAGGCCCTGGTTGCGTTTTGCACTAATTGCGATGACCGGACAGCCAAGCAGATTTTGGAGTTTATCAAAATCAAAGGATATGCCATAGGCTTTTGCCTCATCAATCATATTCGCAATAATTTTTATTGATGGGTTTATTTTTTTGAGTTCTAGAGCCAGTTCAATTTGTCGATCAATTTGAGTACTATTGAGAATATAAAAAATTTGGTCAATCTGATTATTTTTTAGGAAATCCCTAACAACTATTTCATCTTCACTATAACCTTTGAGATCATAAATACCTGGCAAATCAATAAGCTCAACCAGTTCGCCATTCAGGATTGTTTTAACTGAGTTAAGTTCAACTGTGACTCCAGGCCAATTGCCAACTTTAACTGATGCACCACTGATTTTGTTGAAAAGAGTTGACTTGCCTGTATTCGGCATGCCAATTAATGCTACCCTTTTCATGCTATCTTTTGATCAACGATTTCTATGTGAATTTGTGCGGCTATGTCAGAGCGAAGCATAAATTCAGTAGTTCCAATCTTAAGGTGGAATGGACCATTAAATTTTGCTTGCCGAATGATTTCAACTAAGTTATTTTTTTTAACACCCAATGCTTTCAGGCGATCATTAAAATGTGCATTATCTGTCAATGCCTTGATCGATCCCGTTTGCCCTACCAGTAATTGTTGTAATGTCATGATACTTTTTTTAAATGAGAATCATTCTCAATTATAAGTTAATCTTCAAGATTCTACAATTTTTTTTATTTGAATTTAATTTTGGCTTGATTTCTTAATTCATCAAGATGTTGCTTGAGCTTTCTTTTTTGTAATGTGGTTTTTAATTCAGTCTTCTTATCCTCGAAGCTGGGTAACGGTGCCTCTCGGGTGTCATTTAATTTGATAACATGCCAACCAAATTGCGTTTGAATTGGTGATTTTGTGAATTCACCTTTTTTTAATTTGCTGACTTCATCATAGATAATTTCAAGCATATCTCTTTTCTCAAACCAGCCAAGGTCACCACCATTATCTTTACTTGATTCATCTATAGAGGATTCTTTCGCCAGCGTGGAGAAATTATCATTCTCCTCAAGTTTGGCGATAATTTTTTGAGCTTGCGTTTTGGTTTTTAACAAAATATGGCTTGCTTTAAACTCTCTATCATCAAAATTATTTATAAATATTTCATATTCACTTTTGACTTCATCATTTTTGACAGGATTATTAACAATATATCTTTGCAGATAAAGCGTGTAAATTAACTCTTGTGTTGACAGTTCAGCCTGGGTGAGAATTTTAGGGTCATCCAATAACCCACTTCTTTTTGCTGCCTGGTTGATTACCTTGAGATCAATTAACCGGTCGATGATATTCTCTTCCATATCGTTGGAAACTTTTCTGCCTTGTTTTTCAACTTCATTTTTAATGAAATCCACAAAACGCTGCTCGATTTTTTCATTATTAACTACAGCAACTTCGGAAAAAGTTGGAAAAGAAAAAAATAAACAGAAAATGAAAAGGTATTTACATTTAGTCATTTGGCGAGATTGCCTTTATGCTTAAAGCATGGATTGATTGAGGAATTAAATCCTGCATTAGTTGGTAGATTATTCGATGCCTGTCCATACGTGATTTGCCTTCAAAAGAGAGGCTGGAAATATGAATAACAAAGTGGCCTCCCCCATTATTGCCCGAGTGACCTTTATGGAGATGGCTTTGGTCAATAATTTTTAATTCGATAGGATTGAGGGTCGCTAATCGTTCTTTAATTATGTTTTCTAGCATCAAGGTATACTTTTTCTAAAAGGTTTAATATCAATCGATTCATAAACGCCATGCGTCAAAAAGGGTTCATCATCTGCCCATTTTTGCGCAGCCTCCATATCATCAAAGTCTGCAATAATGAGACTTCCTTGAAACCCTGCCGCTCCGGGTTCAATGTTATCGATTGCTGGATACGCTCCGGCAATTAATAAACGCCCTTCACTAATTAAAAGTTCCAAACGAGCCAAATGCAAAGGCCTGTATTGTAATCTCTTATCTAAACTTCCTTTTTTATCTTTTGCGTTAAAAACGTACCACATAGATTAACTTTCCTTATTTACTCTAGAAACATAAATAGCTAGGCAGATGAAAAATAAAAATAAAAGCGCTGTTAGGCCAAAAAGTTTAAAGTTTACCCATGTATTTTCTGAGAAATTATAGGCTACATACAGATTTATAAAGCCAAGAAAAACAAAGAAAAGACTACTAAAAAAATTTAGCTTCGACCACAACCAATCCTTTAATTGTATTTGCGATCCCATAGCTAACTTAATGAGATTTTTTCCAAAAAATCGGTTGGAACACAAAAGAATTATCGCAAAAGCCCAATAAATTAGGGAAGGTTTCCACATGATAAAAGCCTTGTCTTGAAGCATAATGGTTAAGCCGCCAAGAACGGTTATCATTGCGCCGTTAAAGAGTAGCATCCGATCGACGCTTCCCTTTTTAAAGTACATGTACAAGATTTGTACAAGAGTTGCAGCAATAGCGACAGCCGTTGCAATAAAAATATCGTATATTTTGTAAGATACAAAAAAAAGAATGACGGGCAATAAATCGTAAAAAAATTTCAAAGTGGTCAGCCTATGAATAAAAATAAAAAAAACATATAATTCAGTTACTTCTATGAATAATATCGTAATCGATCTTCACAGCCATTCTACTATATCTGACGGACTTTTAAGTCCTCGTGAATTGATTAATCATGCACATAATAAAAACGTAAATGTTCTAGCATTGACTGATCATGATGATATTGCCGGTTTGGCAGAAGCAAAAAAAGAAGCAGAGCGAGTTAAAATGACATTCATTAATGGCGTTGAAATTTCTGTCACATGGAGAAAGAGAACGCTACATATTGTTGGTCTTCGTTTTGATAGCAGCAACGAGAATCTTAAAAAAAATTTATCCCTGATTCGAAAAGGTAGAAATACTAGGGCCCAAAAAATGGCCCACAGTTTGGGCCTGGCTGGCATCGGTAATGCTTATGAGGGCGCAAAGAAATATGCAAGATCTGGCACGCTTGGCCGTATTCATTTTGCTCGTTTTATCGTCGAACAAGGCTACGCAAAAGACATTAAATCGGTATTTAAAAAATATTTAATTCAAGGAAAACCTGGATTTGTTGAGCATGAGTGGGCCTCACTAGGTGATGCGGTGCAATGGATTAATGATGCTGGTGGGTCAGCGGTTATTGCTCATCCTGGCAGGTATGATATGGGTTCAAAATTATATCCAGTCTTATTTGATGAATTCAAGGAGCTAGGAGGGGCGGCTATTGAAGTCATTTCAGGCAGCCAAGATCCATCTCAAACTAAATATTTTTCTGAGTGTGCAAGCAAATATGACTTGCTTGCTTCTTGTGGCTCAGACTTTCATGGTCCTGGCATTTCATTCAGAGAAATGGGTAAGCCCCAACCTATGCCTCCTGCAGTCACGCCGGTTTGGCGTGATTGGCATGAAGTGCATGCAAGCTTTCAGTAATTCTCTTTTGTAAAAATAACATTTGGCTTAGAATGTAACTAATGGAACTAACAATTGTTCAAAAAATTTCTGCCTATGCTCTTCCAATCCTGTTTGCAATAACTGTTCATGAAGCAGCACATGGTTATGTTGCGCGATATTTTGGTGATATGACAGCGCACTACATGAATCGTATTTCACTTAATCCAATTCGGCATATCGACCCAGTGGGAACCATTATTTTTCCAGCATTGACTTTGATGCTTGGTGGAATTCTTTTTGGTTGGGCAAAACCCGTCCCAGTGAATTTTTCAAATTTGAATAATCCAAAAAAAGATATGTTTTGGGTTGCTTTAGCGGGACCCGCTGCGAACTTTTTTATGGCAATTTTTTGGACCATTTTATTAACAAGAATAAATATATTTCCAGATGATGCAGAACTTTTTATAAGGGTGATGTGTTTGGCAGGGATTCAAATTAATATTATTCTCATGGTATTAAATCTTCTTCCTATCCCCCCACTTGATGGTGGTAGGATAGCGGTAAGTGTTTTACCATATCCCTGGTCAAGTTACGTTGCTGGACTTGAGCGTTATGGATTTTTTATTTTAATTTTTTTACTTATTTCAGGTGTGCTTGGGCAAATATTAATGCCTCTCGTGAGGTTTAGCCAAAGTATAATTTTTACTATTTTTGGATAAAACTTTTATAGGATAGTTATGGCAATTGAGAGAGTCGTTTCAGGTATGCGTCCCACAGGAGGGCTGCATCTGGGACACTATAATGGTGTTCTGAAGAATTGGGTCAGCCTGCAACATGAATCAGAGTGCCTTTTTTTTGTAGCTGATTGGCATGCACTAACTACACATTATGACGATCCACAGATTATTGAACAAAATGTCTGGGATATGGTTATAGACTGGTTAGCAGCGGGAATAGATCCAGCACTCGCTACAATTTTTGTGCAGTCCAAAGTTCCAGAGCATGCTGAGCTT
The DNA here is from genome assembly GCA_016778465.1 of Methylophilaceae bacterium. Taxonomy (GTDB): domain Bacteria; phylum Pseudomonadota; class Gammaproteobacteria; order Burkholderiales; family Methylophilaceae; genus BACL14. The sequence goes on along the minus strand of JADHPM010000004.1, from coordinate 10,484 downwards.
CATACTTTACTGTCTATGATAACGCCATTGGGATGGCTAGAGAGAGTTCCGACATACAAAGATCAGCAAGAGAAATTATCTTCAAAAGACCTCTCCACTTATGGTTTTTTGGGATACCCGTTATTACAAAGTGCCGATATTCTCATTTATAAAGCTACACAAGTTCCCGTGGGTGAAGATCAAGTTCCTCATATTGAGTTCACAAGGGAGGTAGCCAGACGCTTTAATCACTTGTACGGTAAAGAGCCTGGTTTTGAGGAGAGAGCAGAGGAAGCAATAAAAAAATTAGGGTCAAAGCGGGGTCAACTTTACCGTGAGTTAAGAAATGCTTATCAGGAAGAAGGGGATGAGCAAGCTCTAGAGGCTGCGCAATCATTAATTGAGGAGCAGCAGAATTTGAGTTTGGGAGATAAAGAGCGGCTATTAGGTTTTCTTGAGGGGGGTGGAAAGATGATTTTATTGGAGCCTGAATATAAATTAACACCCGCATCAAAAATGGTAGGGTTGGATGGTCAAAAAATGTCTAAGTCTTATAACAATACGATTTCTTTGAGAGAGGCACCAGAGGCGATAGATAAGAAGATAAGAACTATGCCTACTGATCCTGCAAGAATTCGAAGAAATGATCCGGGGGATCCAAAGAACTGTCCAGTCTGGCAGATTCATCAAGTTTATTCAGACGAGAAGACACAAGAATGGGTTCAGAACGGTTGTAAGGGTGCAGAAATTGGGTGTATAGAATGTAAGCAACCTGTGATTGATTCAATCCAAAAAGAATTAAAGCCGATGCAAGAAAAGGCCAACTTTTATCTTGAGAGCCCGGATCTTGTTAAAAGTGTCGTTGCGGAGGGCTGTGAAAAAGCGAGAAAATTAGCCAGAGATACAATGCGAGAGGTTCGAGAGTCGATGGGTATTAATTTTTCATGAGCAATTGGATCGACATCGATAAAAAGCCAAATGCGTTAGTGTATGGAGAGTTAATTGCAGAATTGCCACCAGACCTTTATATCCCTCCCGATGCATTGGAAATATATTTGGATTCTTTTCAGGGCCCTCTCGATCTCTTACTCTATTTAATCAAAAAAAATAATATAGATATTTTAGATATTCCTATGGCGACGTTAACAGCTCAGTACATTGAGTATGTTGAAAGAATGAAACAAATTAAGCTAGAGTTAGCTGGGGATTATCTCTTAATGTCTGCAATGTTAATAGAAATAAAATCAAGAATGTTATTGCCATCACCGGTGAGCGAAGAGGATGAGGGTATTGATCCTCGTGCTGAGCTCGTACAAAAATTAATTGAATATGAATTAATGAAAACGGCTGCAATCGAGTTAAATGAAATTCCACAAGTTGGAAGAGAGCGAATGGTTGCGCAGTCATATTTTGAAAAAATTGTTATGACAGACCCTCCCCAGGTGAGTATCGATGAAATTTTTGAAGCATGGAAGAATGTTTTGAAACGCGCACAGCAGTTTGAATCTCACAAAATAGAACGCTCGGAATTATCTGTCAGAGAGCATATGTCAATGATACTAAAAAAAATTTCAGAATCAGATTTTGTTGAATTTTCATCATTGTTTGATACAAAAAATGACCCGATCGCAAAAATGGTTGTGTGCTTTTTGGCAATACTTGAGTTATGTAAAGAGAGTATGATTAAAATCAATCAACAAGCGCCTTGTTCTCCAATATATTTGAAAAGCGCGGAGATTTAGGATGGAAAATCAATCAAAAAAACTTAAAGAAGTTATAGAGGTTGCGCTTTTAACAAGCGGTAAACCGCTGGGTATTGATGATTTGCAAAAATTATTTACAGATAAAATTGAGCGCTCAACTATCAGAATGTTTTTGGATGAGATAAAAATTGAGTGGCAAGATAAAACAATGGATTTGGTCCAAGTTTCATCAGGTTTTCGATTCGAGGCAAAGCCAAGGTACTCAGAAAATTTAACTCGCCTCAACCCTGACCGTTTAGTAAAATATTCAAGAGTTGTTTTGGAAGTATTAGCCATTATTGCATACCGACAACCGGTTACTCGTGGTGATATTGAAAAAATCCGAGGCGTTTCCCTTAACCCAAACGCTATACGCCAGCTGGTTGAAAGGGAGTGGATAGAAATTATTGGCTACAAAGAAGTTCCTGGACGACCAGCGCTCTATGGCACAACAAAATATTTTCTCGATGACTTCAGCCTGACTTCCCTGGCGCAACTTCCTGATGTGAATGCCATTAGCAAAGAATCTAGCCCAACTTTACACAGTGAGCCTCAAGATTCTTCCTCCACAAATAATATAAATGAATGAGCGAAAAAATAAATCTAAAGCCACTCACGTTAAAGAATTTTCAGTTGGGGGTGAGGGCACTAGAATACATAAACTTCTTGCTCATGGTGGTTTTGGGTCAAGGCGAAAAATTGAAAAAGCGATCGTTGAAAAAAAAATATATGTAAATAATCAGCTCGCAGAGTTGGGTCAACTCGTGAACTTGAAAGACAAAATTATTTTTAACGGCAAACCAGTTTTTTTAAATAAAGAAACTGTTTTACCCAGAATACTTATCTACCATAAACCGGAAGGTGAACTTGTTACACAACATGATCCTGATGGGCGGCCTACCGTTTATAAAAATTTGCCTAAAATTCGTCAAGCAAAATGGATTTCAATTGGACGATTAGATTTTAATACGTCCGGATTGTTAATATTTACATCATCTGGTGAATTAGCAAATAAATTGATGCACCCTCGCTTTGAAGTGATTCGCGAGTACTCTGTAAGAATTCTTGGAACATTGACAGATGTGCAGATGGATTTATTGAAACAAGGAATTGAACTTGATGATGGCCAGGCAAAATTAGATTCTGTCCAATATGAGGGTGGAGAGGGAGCAAATAAGTGGTATCGGGTGACAATTAAAGAAGGAAGAAATCGTGAGGTTAGGCGTATATTTGAGTATTTTAATTTAACAGTGAGCCGACTAATTAGAATTCGTTTCGGGGATATTATGCTTCCAAGCTATCTAAAAAGGGGCATGTATGAGGAGCTTGCTCAAAAGCATGTAATCGAGATTTTAAAAGAACATCAAATAGAAACCGCTAACTTTAAAATTCCTCAGATAAGTAATTCAAGAAAAAAAATTAATTCTTAAGTAGAATTTTTTCTAGGGCCTTCTGGTAAATTTGTTTTAACTTATTAACGTGGTCCAAGTGAACATGTTCGTTGATTTTATGAATAGACTCATTTAGTGGACCAAACTCAACGACTTGATTACAAATATCCGCTATGAATCGGCCATCTGATGTCCCACCGGTTGTTGATATTTCAGGAATAATATTGGTCACGTGGTTAATGGATTCGCTAAGGACATCCACTAAATAACCTTTTTCGGTTAAATAGGGCTTGCCAGAATGCGACCAATCAATCGCAAAATCAAGATTATAGTCTTTCAGAACATTTTCTACCTTTGATTTAAGGTCTTCCGCAGTATTTGATGTTGAATATCGAAAATTAAATAACACCTCTACATACCCGGGAACCATATTCGTGGCTCCCGTTCCCCCATTAATGTTTGAAACTTGCCAGGAGGTTTCGGGAAAGTATTCATTGCCGTTATCCCATGTTGTTTTTACAAGTGTATCTAGAGCGGGGACAATTTGATGAATTGGGTTCTTAACTTTTTCAGGATAGGCTATATGACCTTGTATTCCTTTTACAGTCAACTTAGCAGACAAAGATCCACGACGTCCATTCTTAATAGTGTCACCAAATTTATTATTTGAGGTAGGTTCACCCACAATACAATAATCAATAATTTCATTTCTTTTTTTGAGCATTTCAACTATCCGCACAGTTCCATCAGTGGCAACGCCCTCTTCATCGGAGGTGATAAGTAAACCAATGGAACCCTGATGAGTGGGAAATTGTAGAAGGAAGTCCTCAATACTCGTAATAAAGGCAGCAAGAGAACTTTTCATATCTGCAGCACCGCGTCCAAATAACTTACCATCTTTTTCTGTGGGAACGAAAGGGTCACTGTCCCAAAGGTCCAGTGGTCCCGGTGGGACAACATCGGTATGTCCAGCAAATACGACCAAGGGGCTCTCTTTTCCTTTTCGGGCATAAAAATTTGTGACACCATTTTGATGAATTGTCTCTATGTCAAAGCCGAGGAGTTTTAAACGATCGGCGAGAAGTTCTTGGCAACCATTATCGTCGGGGGTGATGGATGCTTTTGCAATTAAAGCCTTTGCTAACTCAAGCGTTTTACTCATAAGTAAATTCCTTCAAATAATTTTTCATCAAACCCAATGGTGATAACCTTATCATTCATTGTAATGATTGGCCTTTTCATCACACTTGGTTTTTTTAAGATTAATTCAATGGCACCAGTTAAATCAGTTGCAATATTTTTATCATTGTCTTCTAACTGTCTCCATGTGATGCCGCTTTTTATTAACAATATTTTCCCAAGTATAGGGCTCGGGGAGTTTCTTTGCCCACGACGAAATTAGGCTCACATCCAAAGTATTTTTTTTTACATCATGAAACTGAAATTCAATATTGTTATTAGCTAACCAATCTAAACTTTTCTTAACCGTATTACAATTTTTAATTCCGTAAACGTTTAACATCAGATGCCTCTTAGTAATTCGTTTATACCAACTTTGCTAAGTGTTTTTTCATCAACCTTTTTAACAATTACAGCGCAATAAAGAGAGTACTTCCCATCCTTAGAAGGAAGGTTACCTGACACAACTACTGAACCTTTTGGAATTCTACCAAAAGTAATTTCACCGGTTTCGCGATCAAGAATCTTTGTGGATTGACCAATATAAACCCCCATTGAGATAACAACATTGTCCTCAACAATAACTCCCTCAACCACCTCTGAGCGGGCTCCGATAAAACAATTATCGCCAATTATTGTGGGGCCTGCTTGTATAGGCTCTAAAACCCCACCAATTCCTACGCCACCTGAAAGATGAACATTTTTGCCAATTTGCGCACAAGAACCAACGGTTGCCCATGTATCAACCATCGTACCATCATCCACTAAGGCTCCAATGTTAACATAAGACGGCATTAGTACAACATTTTTACCAATGAAACTTCCGTGTCTTGCTATTGCGTTGGGCACCACTCGAAACCCCGCAGTTTTAAAATCCTCCTCGCTATAATGGGCGAATTTTGAAGGGACCTTATCGTAGTAATTTGTATAGCCACTGTCCATGACGTAATTATTGTCAATTCGAAATGACAGCAAGACGGCTTTTTTAATCCACTGGTGGGTTTCCCAATTTTGCGTATCGCCAATCCGAGAGGCCACCCTTAATTCACCCTTATTGAGCCCTTCGATTGTTTGATTAATAGCATCTTTGATATCCGCACTTACATTTTCAGGATTAATCTCAGATCTTTTCTCAAAAGCATCTTCGATGATTGATTGTAGGTTTGACATATATTTAGCATTCATAAAATTAATAAAGGCAATATTTTACCTTACTTTACCAAGTGATTTTTGTTAAACGACGCCTCAGTTTATTTTGTTTTCAAGATAGAGGTGATTAATTTTCTTTGCGTCCTCAGAAATATCTTCGATTCGATTTTCATTTGACGGATGTGTGCTTAAGAATTCAGGTATTTTAGCATCTGATAGAGCATCCATTTTTCGCCATAGACTTACAGCTGCCATGGGATTATACCCAGCTCTCGCAGCCAATTCTAGACCAATTTTATCAGCTTCCCTTTCTTGCTCACGACTATTAGGTAAGGCAAAGAATAATGTCGCGCCCAATGCCGCACCTTGAAGAGCAGCTTGTTTACTTAATCCAGAATCGTCTCTATTTGAAAGGTAGGCTGCAAAGCCTATTAACCCAACTTGTTGAACAAAAGCTGTCGACATCCGCTCTCGACCGTGTTCTCTTAACGCATGAGCAACCTCATGGCCAATCATTGCGGCAAGTTCGTCATCGGTGGCATCGGTTTTTTCAATAAAGCCACTGTAAACCATGATTTTTCCACCAGGCATACAATAAGCATTAACTTGCTCACTTTGCTGGACATTTACCTCCCAATTCCAATCAGAGGCATCATCTCGAAAGACATGAACCTGATCAATTATTCGGTAGGCAATTTTTCGTACCCTTAACACTTGATCCTCATCAACATTAAGGTCATTATTTTCTTCTGCCTTTTTTATCTCTTGCCGATATGCATCTGACCCCATACTTAATGCCATATATTCAGGCAACAGTAAAAATTGGTTTCTATCAACCTCAGATTCTGTGTTTAGGGTAGTCGAAGCGCACCCGGTTAGAAGCAAAACTAAGATTACAACAAATCTCATCATAATTTTTAGTCTATAATTTTACTTGTTAGAACAATACTTGGCTACCAAGTTCCACAACTCTGTTAGCAGGTAAGTAAAATTGATTTGTAATATTCTCCGCACTACGGAATAAAGTAATAAATACCTTTTTTCTAAAGAAAAACATTTGACCTGATGAATGGGGAATCAAAGACTCTTTTCCGATAAAGTAAGAAGTATCCATTGGGTCCAGTTTAAGACCAAATTTTTCACATCGCTTTAAATCTCTCGGCACGCGCGTTTCATCCTTGAAGCCATAATTAAGTATTATTTTGAAAAAATTATTTGGTAATCTCTCAAATTCAATAAAATTTTTACTCGTCGCGTGTGGGTAATTTTTAAAACGAATAGACAATAAAATGACATTTCTGTGCACGATTTTGTTATGTTTTAGGTTATGTAGCAATGCATGTGGGACGCCATCAGGATTTGGTGTTAAGAAAACGGCAGTGCCTTTGACGCGATTTTTAAGTTGACCCCTCATGGACTTTAAGAATGTGTCAATAGACATCGATTCATCTTTAAGTTTGTAGAAGAGTAATGACCGTCCTCTTTTCCATGTTGACATGAGAAAGATGAGAATTGCGCCAATAAGAAGAGGGAACCAACCTCCATCAAGAACCTTGATAATATTTGCACCAAAGAAGATTAAATCAACAATTAAAAATAAGATTATGACGGCCATGGTTTTTATCCAATGCCAACGCCATATTTGCGTAAATACAAAGCTTGCGAGGATGGTTGTAATTACAAAATCAATTGTTATCGCAACCCCATAGGCACCTGCCAATGCACTGGAATTTTGAAAAATAAGAACAACGGCCATCACACCGGCCATTAAAATCCAATTTACTCGGGGAAGATATATTTGCCCCTCTTGATTTTCAGAGGTATGGTCAACCCTCATGCGAGGAATAAACCCCAATTGTAAAGCTTGACGAGAAACAGAAAAGGCTCCAGTAATGCAAGCTTGGGAGGCAATTATGGTTGCTAAAGTCGCGAGAATGACGAGCGGGATAAGCATCCACTCGGGGGCCATTAGATAAAAAGGGTTTTTTACAAAGCTTGGATTATTGATTATCAGAGCACCTTGCCCAAAATAATTTAATGTCAACGAAGGAAAAACAAAACTAAACCAAGTAATTTTAACTGGCTCTCTACCAAAATGACCCATATCTGCGTAAAGCGACTCTGCACCAGTGACAACAAGGACAACAGCGCCAAGCGTGATAAACGCTACAGAAAACTCATTAGTTAAAAATTGGAAGGCGTAAAAAGGGTTCAAGGCATAAAGCACAAAGGGTGCTTGTAAAATATTATAGATACCAAGTCCTGCAAGGGTCAAAAACCAAAAGAGCATGATAGGGCCAAACATGAAACCTACCGCACTTGTTCCTTTGCTTTGTGCCCAAAAGAGCCCAAAAATAATAACAAGAGTGATAGGTATAATAAAATTATGAAAAGTGGGCGTTATAAACTCAATTCCTTCAACCGCAGACATAACTGAAATTGCGGGAGTTATCATGCCATCTGCATAAAACATGCAAGCACCCATCATTCCGATTGTAAGAATTAAAAATCGATTTCTTTTACTTCTATTTTTTCGAATTGCCAAGGCCAGTAATGCCATGATGCCACCCTCGCCATGATTGTTTGCGTTCATAATGAAGGTAATGTACTTAAAACTTACAACTGAAATCAGCGACCAGAATATCAACGATAAGATACCTAATAAGTTAGCCTCATTAAGCTCTAAAATGTTATTGCCAATGGAAAAAATTTCTTTTATTGCGTATAGAGGGCTCGTACCAATATCACCGAAAACTACCCCCAAGGCAGCTACGGATAAAGCAAACATTCCAGCGTTGTGTTTATCTGATCTTTTCATTGACCTTAGTTCTTATTAGATTTTTTCGTGATTTTAGCTTCAGCATATCCGCGGTGAAATTTTAAATCAATCTTATCATTCGGGCTTATGTTCGCTGTATCAGTAAGAATTTTTTTATCTTTACCATAAACAATAGAATAACCTCTTTCAAGAATTAAGTCAGGGTTTAAAAGGTTAAGTCGGTGATGATAGTTGGTAAGGATTTTATGGTGTTGTTTAAGCTTATCCAAGATGATTCTATTTAATTGCTTATTAGACAAAATAAGAAAACGTTTTTTTTTGTCCAAATCCACAAGATATTTTTTGATCGTAAGATGGCTTTTTAGATTTTTTAATTTATTTGAAGTTTGATTTAAGCAATTCTCTATTAGTTGTCTAAGTTGATTTTTAATAGATTTCAATTTTTCAAATTGCATTTTAAGTAATTGATTCGGCGAAAATAAGCGTTTTTCTAAATAATCACATTTCTGTCTTGTATTTTGTATTCTTTGAGTAATCAAGTCAGAAAGTTTAGATTGGTAGTACTTCAAATTATTGGGTAGATTGAGTATATTCTCTGTAAGAATTTCTGCCGCAGCTGTTGGTGTCGCAGCACGCAGATCAGATACAAAATCTGCTATGGTAAAGTCTGTTTCGTGACCAACTGCTGAGATAATAGGCAAATAGGATTGATGAATCTCTCTAGCAAGGCCTTCATCATTGAATGCCCATAAATCATCCATTGAGCCACCACCTCGACATAAAATTAAGACCTCAACCTCTTTTCTATGGTTTGCATGCTGTATCGATTTTATTATTTGTTTAGCTGCATTTTCACCTTGCACCAATGACGGATAGATGATTATTGAGGTGTAAATCGCCCTTCGTTTAATGGTAACCAAAACGTCTCTTAACGCAGCAGCATCAGCTGAAGTTACGACCCCTATTTTTAGGGGAAAGGTAGGCAACACTTTTTTATGCGATGAACTAAAAAGACCTTCACTATCTAGTTTATTTTTTAATTGATTAAATTTTTCAAATAAATCCCCTAAGCCAGCCTTTTGAAAGAATTCAACATTAAGCTGGTATTTACCTTGTGCTTCCCAAAGCGAAACTTGGCACTGTGCCTCAACAAGGTCACCGTTTTTTGGCTGCCAGTTTATTTGATTATTTTTACTACTCCACATTGTGCAGCTAACTTGAGATCTTTCATCCTTAAGATCAAAATACCAGTGGCCCGAGGAAAATTGTCTAAATCCTGAGATCTCACCTTTAATCCAAATGGTAGTGAAATTATTCATAAGTACATCCCGGACTAACCGATTAATTTCGCTTACGGAAAAAATTTTGGGCTCTGGATCTAATGAGTTATTATCAAAGGTAGTATTCAAAAGTTATGTATTCTTTTAGACTTAAATTTAATTATAAGCTTTATGGAGGCAAAAAGTTCACTCAATGACATTTAGACAAGTAAATATAATTGGCGCAGCACTCACTTTTTTAATGATAGCTACCGCATTATTTATTCAGTTAAAGTATGATCTAGAACCATGCCCTTTATGTATCACACAAAGAATTATTTACATTGTTTTAGGTTTTATTTTTTTTATTTCTATTTGGCTTCCTAATCTAAAAATAATTAGGCTAACGCATCTTCTGTTAGTTTTTATAACAACGCTCGTCGGCATGATTTTCTCAGGTAGACACATTTTGATACAGGCTGATGTTATCGCAATTCCAGCTGAATGTGGCATAGATTTAGACTATATGTTCGATAACTTTCCTTTAATGGAGGCGTTTAATTTACTCTTTTTAGGAACTGGTGATTGTTCGAAAATTGATTGGACATTTTATGGGGTAACATTGCCACAACTCGCTTTTTTGGGCTATTTATTTTTTATGATTTACACTTTTTTGACTTTTAAGAAATTACGATAATGAAAAATACACTTGAGGCAACCATAGGTAATACTCCACTGGCTCTCCTGCAAAGGCTTGCCGACGATAAGATGGGGCAAGTTTTTTTAAAATTAGAAGGTAATAACCCAGCTGGTTCAGTAAAAGATCGACCCGCATATTCCATGATTAAACATGCTGAGTTAAGAGGAGAAATAAAGCCAGGCGACACCCTAATTGAGGCTACCTCAGGAAATACTGGCATTGCATTGGCGATGGTAGCTGCCATGAAGGGCTATCATTTAATTCTGATAATGCCCGAAAATCAATCTTTAGAGAGAAGGCAAACTA
>JADHPM010000013.1 GCA_016778465.1 Methylophilaceae bacterium | reverse complement strand
CCATATGTAATTGCATTTTGTGATTTGTTCTCATCATAATAATCTATCGATAAAGATAAATTTTTATTGAATGCGTAGTCTAGCCCCGCTGAGTATTTGTCAACATCCCAGTCATAGTTAGCGTAGGTATTACCACCATTTTGCTTGGGATCAGAAGAGAACTCATCTTTTGTAAGAGCACCTACGAGAAAATTTTTATTTCTTGTATGATTATAGCCTAGCTTGATAATTAGATTTTCTAGCGGTGTAAGGTTGATCTTAAAATTTTGTGCCTGGTTGTCTATCTTGTCCTTATTGCCCAAAGTATCAACATCGCTGTAGCCATCTAACTTTTCATCATGAACGTCAACAGAAAAATTTATGTACTCACTGGTATAACCATAACTTGCGCTGTATATCTCTTGACCCGCACTTCCGAAAGTCGTCTTAACTTGAGCCCCAGCGTAATCTTTCGTGATTATATTAATGACCCCGGCCATTGCGCCGTCCCCATATTTAACCGATCCTGAGCCACGAATTACCTCAATTTTTTTGATACTCTGAAGGGGTATGGACCCAATCAGCTGGGAACTTTGGTCAATGTTATTGAGCCTTTGTCCGTCGAGAGTAATAATAATATTTTGATAGCCAGATTCAATCCCATAGCCACGCATATCGATGAGAGGTTTGGTTTTATCCCCGTAGCTCGGCAAAATATTTAATGAGGTGTGTTGTGACAGAAAATCGAAAAGATTACTACTGCCTGAATTTTCTATATCACCATCAGTGTAGATTTCCTTAGCATAGGTTGAGGTTGCTTCTTGAATTTTTGTTGGATCTTCTAAGATTAAAATGTCATCCGCATTTAAAACTGACTCGGCAAAAATTTGAAATGGAAAGAACAAGGAAACTAAAAAAATTTTATTTATGTTGAGCATCTAATCCTCCCCGATTAGGTGATTAAAAAGAATCGGAAAAGGATATTGAAAAAAATCAATATTGCCTCCCCGCAATATTTTTGATTATTTAGGCCGGTCTCCGGACTGATGAGACAAGATAAATTGCCTTCCCAAGAAAAATTCTCAGTGGCTTATGATTATTTATCCACACTCAATCACCGTTGCGGGGGCAGTGCGCCATTTTCATGCGCTTCCCGTTTAAATTTTGTTTTTGAACAAAACAAAATCACCTATTTCATCAATCTTGATATTAGCATTTTTTTTCGAAAATTTTTAAATATTTTTTTAAACACTATGTCACCAGGTGTTTAAGAATCTGTTAAAATTTGTGCGAGACAAAACGCTTAGAGAGATATCTAATGGCAAGAACAATATTTTGTGTGAAATTAAAGAAAGAAGCTGAGGGCTTAGATTTCCCGCCATACCCCGGCGAAATGGGGAAAAAAATTTTTGAAAACGTTTCGAAGCAGGCTTGGGCAGAGTGGCTTAAGCATCAAACAATGTTAGTGAATGAAAATCGACTTAGCTTAGTTGACCCACAGGCAAGAAAATATTTAACCGAGCAAACAGAGGCCTATTTTTTTGGTGAGGGGGCAGACAAAGCCTCTGGATTCGTTCCTCCAAAAGTCTAATCAATAGTTTTTTTTATTTCCTTGATTGACGCATGTGCAACATTTCTACCCTTGATAGTGTAGACTATGGCCTGCGAAATATTTTTAATGTGATCCCCTATCCGCTCAAGTGCCTTGCTGACAAAAATCAATTCAAGCGAGGTGGAAATAGTTCGCGGATCCTCCATCATGAAGGTCAATAACTCTCTTGTGTGAGAGTGATACTCTTCGTCTACTTCCTTGTCGTCTTCAAGGATATCCACGATATCTGTCGTTTCCATTTGGGCAAAAGCATCAAGCGATCTTTTAAGCATCATCAACACGAGGCTAGTAATTTTTTTTATAGACTTGATTTTAGGTTTTGAGACTCGGCTATTTTCATTTATTCGTATGGTCGCCTCAGCAATTTTTGATGATTCGTCGCCCATTCGCTCAAGGTCATTACTCATACGTAACATCATCAGAACATTTCTTAAATCTTTGGCTTGAGGGGCGCGTTTCGCAATAAATAATGAGCAATCTTCCTCTATTGAGGTTTCTAAAGCATTAACATCTTTATCGCGTAAGATGACCTTCTCTGCAAGCATAGGATCAATCTCATCAAGAGATTGCACGGCATCTCTGATTTGTTCTTCAATGATAGCTCCCATTTGAATAACATTCGCACGAATGGTCTCAACGTCTTCATCAAATTTTTTATAAATGTGTTCTTCTAGCATAATTTTTTTGAGTTAGTTCTATCTTACGCCATTAATTTTTTTTTGCTACTTTGTAATCGTTTTCACACCCTCATGAGTCGCTAATAAAAGGATGTTAGCTGGCCTTGCAGCAAATAACCCATTAGTTACCACGCCGACAATTTGATTAATTTTTCCCTCCATTTCGATGGGGTCAGGAATATTGAGGCCGTGTACATCTAGTATGATATTCCCATTGTCTGTCGTGAAGTCTCTTAATTTTGGTTGCCCACCTAATTTGACAAGTTCGCGAGCAACATACCCTCTTGCCATGGGCAGGACCTCTACAGGCAAGGGAAATTTTCCAAGTACGGGAACATATTTGGTTGCATCGCAAATACAGATAAAGTCTTTCGCATTGGCGGCAACTATCTTTTCTCGAGTAAGTGCACCTCCACCACCTTTTAACATGTGCATATGCTCAGTAATTTCATCAGCGCCATCAACATAGATATCCATACCGTCTATTGCGTTTAAATCAAAGACCTCAATACCATGATCTTTGAGTCTTTGAGCAGTTGCCTCGCTACTGGCAACAGCACCGTCAATCTTATTCTTTACTTTTGCTAATTCTTCAATAAAATAATTGGCTGTTGAACCGGTGCCAACACCAATGATGCCCGATTTAACATAGTGTATCGCCGCTAAAGCGACCTGTTGTTTCAACTCATCTTGAGAAAATGCCATTTCGTATTCAACCTTTTTTTATCTATAATGATTTATTAATATCATACACGGCGCTGAAATTTTTTAGAATTTTCCATATGAAAAAAGACTACATAAAATCAATAGATGAGGCAAAAATTTACGATGTTGTAAAAAGAACGCCGTTGGATTATCAGCCCCTACTCTCCCAACGATTCAACAATCATATATATCTTAAACGAGAGGACCAACAACTTGTCCATTCCTTTAAGATACGTGGAGCCTTTTATAAAATGTTATCACTAGGTGCTGACGCCTTACAAAAGGGAGTTATAGCTGCTTCTGCCGGCAATCATGCCCAAGGTGTGGCAATGGCAGCAAAAAAATTAAATAGTCCAGCCACTATTGTAATGCCAATAACTACGCCAGAGATAAAAACGAGTGCGGTCAAGTCGTACGGGGCAAAAGTGTTGCTAGAGGGAAAAACACTTAGTGAGTCGATTGCTTTTGCGAGGCAAATTGAAAATGATGAGGGGCTCACTTTCATTCACCCATTTGATGATCCAGATGTCATAGTTGGACAAGGTACGATTGGTAAAGAAATCATAGAAGATTTCAAAGAGCCTATCCATGCAGTATTTTGTTGTGTCGGTGGCGGGGGTTTAATTTCGGGTATTGCGGCTTACATTAAAGCTATAAATCCAAAAATTAGGATTATCGGTGTTGAAGCAAAAGACTCTGAAGCTATGACACTTTCCTTAAGAACAAATGAGCGGGTTCTTTTGGAGCGGGTCGGTTTATTTGCCGAAGGGGCGGCAGTAAGGCAAGTTGGCGTGAATAACTTCGAATTGGCTCAAAAGTTTGTCGATGAAATGATCGTCGTCGATAACGATGAGATCTGCGCTGCTATTAAAGATGTCTTTATAGACACCCGAACTATATTAGAGCCAGCCGGGGTGCTAGCCACTGCCGGTATTAAATCCTATTTAAAGAAGAATGATATGCGATCTCAAAATATTATCGGTATTGCCTCAGGGGCTAATATTAATTTTGATCGATTAGGCTTTGTTGCTGAAAGAGCTGAAATTGGTGAGGAGCGTGAGGCAATTATTTCGGTGACAATTCCTGAAAAACCAGGCGCATTTAAATCATTTTGTAATTTAATTGGTACCAGAAACATCACTGAATTTAATTATCGCTATTCCGATCCGAATGCAGCACAGATTTTTGTTGGCATCACCATTACAGAGCCTGATGAAACGAAGCGCCTTATTAAAAAATTTTCAGATAAGGGATTGCATGCCATTGATTTAACAAAGAATGAATTGGCGAAATTGCATCTTAGGCATTTGGTTGGCGGGCACGCCCCAAATGCGAAAGACGAGATCGTTTACCGTTTTGAATTTCCTGAGCACCCTGGCGCCTTACTAAATTTTTTGGAGCACATGGGGGCTAATTGGAATATTAGCTTATTCCACTATCGCAATCATGCAGCCGACATTGGACGGGTTCTTGTAGGCATTCAGGTTCCAGAAAAAGATAAGGAAACTTTTAATAAATTTTTAATTCAGTTACAGTACCCATACTTTAACGAAACTGATAATCCTGGATACAAATTGTTTTTAGGTAAAAATTAATCACACATGGAGATACAATGAATTTTCTTAAATTAGCCTTTTTAACCCTCTTTCTTATTGGTTGCGGTCAAGCTGACCGGGGCAAAGCCTATGTTACCTCGCAAGAGGGTGGAATATCCGTCATTGATTTAAATTCATTTGAGGTCATAGATAGGCTTGAGATTGGCGGGCTTCCCAGAGGCCTAGGTCTAACGGATGACGGCAAATTCCTGGTCGCTGCAAACAAGGACCGCGCGAGTATCACAGTTGTTGATCTCGAAACCAAAAAAGTGCTAAGCGATATTGAAGTTGGTATTAATCCAGAATTTGTTCGTATCAAAGATGGTATGGTGTTCGTCTCCACAGAGCCCTCCTCTCAGGGCAAGCCACCTGCGAAGGGTGAAATGAAAGAAGAAGAGGATGACGATGACGATAAAATTCCTGCAAAGGTTGCTGTTGTTGATTTAGATACAGGTAAAAAAGTACGTGATATTACTGCGGGACCAGAGACGGAAGGTATCGAATTTTCTCTTGATGGCACAAAGATTATTATCACTAACGAGGCTGATAATACTATCACGGTCCACGATTTTGATTCAGGCGATTTAATCAAGACAGTGAAAGCCGACGAATATGGCTTACGCCCCAGAGGAATCAAAGCATCCCCCGATGGAAAATATTATATTTCAACCCTAGAGCATAGTGATAATTTTATTGTGTTGGATGAAGACTTTAATCATGTGAAAACAGTTAAAACCGCTCACGATGTTCCTGAGGAAAACCTTCACAAGGGTAAATCCCCTTATGGTGTGAGCTTTAATACTGCCGGAGATAAGCTCTTTGTAGCAGCGAGTGGGGGATACAAGAAGAGGAGCTCCCTTGAAATTTATGATACACAAAATTTTGACAAAATTCATCGCATTGAAACGAACGGAAGACGTTGCTGGCACTTCTCCTTCACTCCAGATGACAAAGATATCCTCCTAGGATGTGGTCGCTCTGATGAAGTTTTAGTTATCGATGCTAATAATTTCGAAATTAAAAAAAGAATTGCTGTTTCAGGAATCCCCTGGGGCATAGTGACTTATCCAAGATCCACAGGGAGTTTGGATCAAAAGTAATTATTAGCAAGCAATAAGGTTATAAATAAACTGCCATTCTTCTGGGGAGATGGGCGTGATAGACAGCCTATTTCCCCGCTGTAGAATTTTCATTTCTTTAAGCTCCTCATAACTTCGAATATCTTTTAGTTCTAAAAGCTTTGTTTTTTTTACAAATTTGACATCTACATTAAGCCAACGTGGATTATCTGGGTAAGATTTTGGGTCATAATACTTATGACCTTTTATGTGCTGCAATCGGTCTGGATAAGCTAACCTTGAAACTTCCATAATACCCACAATACCAGGTGCCTTGCAGTTAGAATGGTAAAAAAATGCTTGATCACCTAACGACATATCATCACGCATAAAATTTCTCGCTTGATAGTTTCGAATACCATACCAATCAATGGTTTGATTGGGGGATGTCTCGAGGTCATCGATTGAAAAATCGGTTGGTTCGGACTTCATTAACCAATATCGCATAGTAATTATTTTTTTCTAAGGTTTTAAAGGTAAAATCCTATCATGGAAAAGAAAAATGTCTTAGGTACAACACTTGTACCATGCAGCTTTGATCCCTTAACGGGATATTATCGAAACGGCGAGTGTGACCATTGTGCCTCAGACTCAGGACAACATACGGTTTGTGCAGAGGTTAATGAGCCCTTTTTAATTTTTTCTAAAGAGCAGGGTAATGATCTTTCAACCCCAAGACCTGAATACAATTTTCCCGGATTAAAGGCAGGTGATCGATGGTGTCTTTGTGCTCAAAGATGGTTAGAAGCTGCTGACGCCGGATGCGCCCCCCCCGTGATTTTAGAGTCCACTCATGAGCGAGCATTGGATATTATTTCTCTTAGTGACCTTACATATCATCAGTTACAAAAGTAACTTGCTTTAATGTTGCCTAGACCAGCATCCAGAACCAAAGGTTCAGGTGGTAATAGGCTAAGACGCTTTAGGTTCAGTTGCCAAGAGCCCTTATAAGGTTACCCAATTGTTACTGATCGCACCACATCTGATGACCCAAAACCGATGCTATAGACTAGTTCAAGGAATTATTAGCCTAAGCAACACTAAAGCAAGCTTATCATTAATTTAGACTGATTCTAGTATTTGATCAAGCACCTTATTAAAGTCGTTAATTTTATTTTTATAGGTATGGAGGTGCACGTCAGAATTTGCGTTTTGATTTAGGAATTCATGGGTAATGTTCAATGCCGCCATGATGATGGTCTTGTCGACACCAACGATGTTACCTTGGCTTTGTATCTCTTCAATTTTGTGATTTAGGTATTCGATGGATTTCATGAGGTTTTCCTCCTCATCCTCAGGGCAAGCTATTTGAAAATCCCTACCTAAAATTTTAACGTCTACCTGTTTAACCATAGATTAGTCTGGTATTTGCCCAATTAAATTTTCAATTTTTATTGTTGCTTCGTTGATCTTTGCCTTGAGCATTCTTATCTCCTCTTCGGCTTCATGCAGTTTAGGTTTTAGAGAAGTACTCTCGCTATTGAGATCTGCAATCTTTGCAGCTAACAGATTTAGTTTTGCTTCTAGCGAATTAATTTCTTCTTGCATCAGAACACTATAATTTAATTTGCCATTAGTCACAATACTCGCCCACGAGAATTATTTTTTTTTGGCTCGTGGATGGGATTTATCGTAAATTTTTGAAAGATGTTGAAAATCTAAGTGCGTATAAATTTGAGTAGTACTTATATTTGAGTGTCCTAACAATTCTTGGACTGCACGTAAATCTTGGCTAGATTGCAAGATATGACTGGCAAAGCTATGTCTTAATAAATGGGGGTGAATATTTTCTGGAATACCTTGCTTTAGGGCCCAATATTTTAATCGATATTGAATTGTTCGTGGGGATAGGGGGTTGCCTTGCTTACTCAGGAAAATAATATTATTTTCTGGACTAAGTTTTACTATTTTTTTTCGCTCCAATAACCAATCATTCAGTGCATTCAAGGCATTTTTACCAATTGGTACAATACGAGATTTATTCCCCTTACCCGTGACACGAATATTTTCGTCGGTTAAGCTAATATCCTCAATTTTAAGATTTGTTAATTCAGAAAGTCGCAAGCCCGAGGAATAAAAAAGCTCCAAGATTGCATGATCACGTTTACCTAAAAAAGTTGTGTCTTTGATATCGACTAACCTAATTGTTTGATCAACGCTTAGGGTTTGAGGTAATTTTTTTTTATCTTTTGGAGCCTTGATACTAACAACAGGGTTTTGCTTGAAGTTATAGCGGCTGTTTAAAAAATCAAAGAAGCCTCTCCAAGCTGAAAGCATTCTTGCAATTGATTTTCCACTTAGCCCTTTAGAGTGCATTTGAGCAACGGTACGTCGGATATCATCGTGTTGAAAAGCTATTAAATCTTTCCTGTTCTTTTCAAACAATTCAGTAATGTCTCGTTGGTAGTTATTGACAGTTAGTGGCGCTAATCTTTTCTCAAATTTGATAAATTCGAGGTATTGTTTCAGGTATTCTTGATTAGTCATCAAATTCAATGAAGCCCTCATAAACAATTTGCGCCGGACCTGACATTAGCACGGGTTGCTCATGTTGCCACTCAATCCTAAGCTCCCCTCCATCCATGACTACATGAATAGGGTTAATCGTCCATGAGTTACGAATAGCTATGACTGCTGCAGCACAGGCACCTGATCCGCACGCAAGGGTCAGTCCGCTACCACGCTCATATACTTTTAAACGTAACTGTTTTTTGCTTATAACTTTTAAAAACCCGACATTTACCCCCTCAGGAAAAGATTTGGAATTTTGTAATTTATGCGCGATCGAGGGAATATCAATATTTTCAAAATTATCGATTTTGATCACGGCATGGGGATTTCCCATTGAAACTAAGTTTATTGAATGTTTTTTACCGTTAATGATAACACTTGGAATAGTTTCATTAACGGATACATAGGGAATGTCAGTTAAATTAAAGTTAGGGTTACCCATATTAACCTCAATCGCACCATCCTCTTTTTCAGTAAGAGAGATATTTCCCTTTACAGTTTCGACCGTAACGACTTTTTTGTCGGTGAGACCTTTCGAATAAACGTAATGGAGAAAACAACGTGCCCCATTTCCGCACTGTTCGACCTCAGCACCATCTTTATTGAATATTCTGTACTTAAAATCCGCTTTGTTATTTGATGACTTTTCAACTACAAGCAGTTGATCAAAACCTATGCCAGTATGACGATTTGAGAGATTTTGTATTGTATTTTTTGTGAGATTATATTTAGCATTCATTTGGTTAATAACAATGAAATCGTTACCAATACCATGCATTTTTGTGAAAGGGATTTTTACCATATATATTTCTTCATTTTTTTGCTATTGTAGCGTTTATTCAAAAATTACATAAAAATAAATAATGAAAAATTATCTTTTTACCTCAGAATCTGTCTCTGAGGGACATCCTGATAAGGTTGCTGATCAAATTTCGGACGCTATCTTAGATGCTATTCTTGAGCAAGATAAAACAGCCAGAGTGGCAGCCGAAACCATGGCAGCCACAAATCTAATTGTCCTGGCAGGTGAAATTACAACCAACGCAATGGTTGACTATGAAGCAATTACTCGTGATACATTAAAAGGCATTGGGTATGACAACCCTGAGTCGGGTATTGACTTTAAAACTTGTGAAGTCCTCACTAAATTTGGTTATCAGTCACCAGATATCGCGCAAGGGGTTGATAACGCAATGGACGACCCTAAAAATCAGGGTGCTGGAGATCAAGGTTTAATGTTTGGATATGCTTGCGACGAAACACCCGAACTAATGCCTTTGCCAATATGGTTGTCACACAGGCTCGTGGAAAGACAGGCGTTGCTGCGAAAAGATGGGAGGCTCCCATGGCTAAGGCCTGATGCAAAATCTCAAGTCACTCTCGAGTATGAAAATAATAAGCCTAAGCGAATTGACACAGTTGTCCTCTCTACGCAACATTCGCCAGAAATTGATCTTAAAACATTACGCGAGGCAGTTATTGAAGAAATTATTCAGCCAATACTGCCAAAAAGTCTGATTCAAGGGGATATTAAGTTTCTTATCAATCCGACGGGGCGTTTTGTGATTGGAGGTCCGCAAGGAGATTGTGGCTTAACGGGTCGAAAGATTATTGTCGATACCTATGGTGGAGCAGCGCCACATGGCGGCGGTGCATTTTCTGGTAAAGATCCATCTAAAGTCGACCGGTCTGCTGCGTATGCTGCAAGATACGTTGCGAAAAATTTGGTTGCGGCTGGGTTATGTGAGCGCTGTCTTGTTCAAATTTCCTATGCTATTGGTGTCGCTGAACCTACCTCTGTGATGGTCGATACATTTGGTACTTCTCAATTCTCAGAGGAAAAAATCGCTCAGCTTATTGTGGAAAATTTTGATCTTAGACCCCAGGGTGTCGTTGAGATGCTGGATCTTTTGCGACCGATTTATAGAAAAACGGCGGCTTACGGCCATTTTGGCCGCGATGAACCTGATTTTTCTTGGGAAAATATTGATAAAAAATCGCATTTAGTTGTCAAATAAGTAATCTATTGATTTATATAGAGAATTAAACTAAAATTCGAAAACCGAGGAACGCTGCAAGAAACTCTCCTAGGCTCGGTAATATTCAAACCGCGTTCACTTTTATTAACAAGTGTCTAGTTGTAATAAAAAGTGAATGTTCAACTAGTCGCCCTATTTATTAAGGAAACACAATGAATACAGTGACTGAAAATAATCTTGTAAAAGAAAACTACGTTATTGCAGATATAGGTCTTGCTAATTTCGGCCGCAAAGAAATTGCTATTGCTGAGCACGAAATGCCTGGATTAATGGCAATACGTGAAGAGTATGCTAAATCCAAACCATTAAAGGGTGCAAAAATTACCGGATCCCTTCACATGACTATTCAAACCGCTGTGCTAATTGAGACACTGGTCGATTTGGGGGCTGAGGTTAGATGGGCTTCTTGCAATATTTACTCGACTCAAGATCATGCTGCGGCAGCGATTGCGGCTCAAGGCATTCCGGTTTTTGCGTTTAAAGGCGAAAATTTAGATGAATATTGGGAATTTACTCATCGTATTTTTGAGTGGGATAACAATCAATTTACGAATATGATTCTTGACGATGGGGGCGATGCAACCCTCTTATTACACCTTGGAGTGAAGGCCGAAAAAGATCTAAAAGTTTTGGATCAACCATCCTCAGAAGAAGAGACTGCTTTATTTCAGGCTATTAAACAACGGCTGTCTGTGAACCCACATTGGTATTCAGAAAAAATTACGCATATTAAAGGCGTGACAGAGGAGACAACAACGGGTGTTCATCGTTTATACCAAATGTTTAAAGATGGAGAGCTTGTTTTCCCTGCTATCAATGTAAATGACTCTGTCACTAAATCCAAATTTGATAACCTCTACGGTTGCCGTGAATCACTCGTAGATGCAATTAAAAGGGCTACCGATGTCATGATTGCAGGTAAAGTAGCCGTGGTTGCAGGGTATGGCGATGTTGGCAAGGGTTCAGCACAAGCGCTAAGAGCGCTTTCTGCCCAAGTTTGGGTAACGGAAGTTGATCCTATTTGTGCGCTTCAAGCTGCAATGGAAGGGTACCGAGTTGTTACTATGGATTATGCATCAGAGCATGCTGATATCTTTGTCACTGCAACTGGCAATTTAAATGTGATAAACCACGACCACATGTCTAAGATGAAAAATGAAGCCATCGTATGTAACATTGGACACTTTGACAACGAGATTGATGTGAAGTCAATCGAAAAATATGAGTGGGAAGAAATCAAACCTCAAGTTGATCATATTACTTTTCCAGACAACAAAAAAATTATCTTATTGGCTAAGGGTAGATTGGTCAATCTTGGTTGTGCCACAGGCCATCCAAGCTATGTGATGAGCTCTTCATTTGCAAATCAAGTGATTGCCCAGATTGACTTATATACAAATACCGACAAATATCCTCTGGGAGTCTATACATTGCCCAAACACCTAGATGAAAAAGTAGCTATCTTACAATTAAAAAACCTTAATGCTCAATTAACTCAGCTGACTCAAGAGCAGGCAGATTATATTGGAGTTGATAAAGCTGGGCCTTATAAACCAGATAGTTACCGTTATTAATTCATGGCCTTATTACCAAAAGTAAGCTTTGAATTTTTTCCACCTCGCACTGAGGAGGGTATTCACAAATTAAAAGATACTGTTATTGCTTTAAATTCTTTTAATCCTGAATTCTATTCCGTTACTTTCGGTGCGGGTGGGTCTACGAAAGAAAAAACTTTAGAAACGGTTATGCAGATTAAGGCCATGAATGCTGAGGCTGTTCCCCATATTTCATGTATTTCATCAACAAAAGATGAAGTACTTGAATTAATTGATTCATATCAAGCCAAAGACATTAATCGTTTAGTGGCACTAAGAGGAGACAACCCTTCAGGAGCTGTTGGCGGAGGTGATTTTTCTCATGCAAATGAGTTAGTTGAATTTATAAGACAAGAAACAGGAGATTATTTTAAGATCGAGGTTGCGGCCTACCCAGAATTTCATCCAGAGTCCTCTGGCTCAAAAGATGACTTAGATAATTTTCAGAAGAAAGTCGATGCTGGAGCTAATGGAGCAATTACCCAATTCTTTTTTAACGCAGATGCTTACTTTAAATTTATGGAAGAATGCGAAACAAGAAAAATAACGATTCCAATTACTCCAGGTATTATGCCAATTTATAATATTACCCAGTTGTCGCGCTTTGCCGCAAATTGTGGGGCCGAGATACCAAGATGGTTAAGGATGAGGCTTGAGTCTTATAATGACGACCTTGATTCATTAAGAGATTATGGTGTAGAAGTTATTTCAGAGTTATGTGAGACTCTTATTCAATATCAGGTTCCCAGTTTGCATTTTTACACTCTCAATAAATCTAAAACAATTTCAAGAATCATTAACAATTTAGATCTTTAGTGCAAGCTAAATTGCTCTTTTTGATATAGTGCGTCTTCAACAAATAAATAATCATTCTCTTTTCCGTTATTCCATAAAGTCATCATCACAATCCATCGAATTTCATCTATAGAGATAAAATTTTGATTAAGCGCCATGGAGCGATCAATAATAATCTCTCGCTCAAAATCATTCAAAACTTGAGCTTGTTCAAGGAAGATTAAAAAACCAAGCGCATCAGAGGATACTTTTTCTTTTTCATTTGCTGTGTAAATACGTAGCTTTGGTTTTGATCGACTTTTTAGTTTTAAAGGTACCTTATCTGACATTACTTTTAATTGTGTAAACCAATCAAAAGCATCTTTTATTTCATCATTATCAAAACCTGCAGCCTCTAACTCAAGACTCATATTATTGAAATCGAGCTTATTTTGAGAACTTAAATAGTTTTCGAACATATAGATAAGTAATTCAAACATAACGATTCCTTCCTAGTAAAAATTGAAATTTGATTGATGTGTGACAGAAAAAGAGGAAAAGTGGCCTGCTATAAGTATAATAGGGTCTTTTATAGGCTGTAATAATTAATTCCACTTAGGTTTAATTTATCAGTTAATAATTAATTAATCAATCATTATGGCTGTATTAAATATATTAAATTATCCTGATCCAAGGCTGCATAAAATTGCGGCTGAAGTAAAAAAGATTTCGAGTATGCATAGAAAGCTTATTCATGATATGGCTGAAACTATGTATAAGGCACCCGGTATAGGCTTGGCTGCGACACAAGTAGATTTTCATGAGCGAATCATCGTAATTGATGTTTCAGAAAATAAAGATAATTTACTTGTACTTGTTAATCCTGAAATAATTGACAAAAGTGGCGTACAGATATGTGAGGAGGGATGCCTTTCTGTTCCCGGTATTTATGAAAAGGTAAAAAGAGCAGAATGGATTAAATTTAAGGCCCTAGATGTTGATGGAAATTCCTATGTAAAGGAGGCTACGGGTCTCCTGGCTGTATGCGTTCAACATGAAATGGACCATCTTTTAGGAAAAGTTTTTGTTGAATATCTCTCGCCATTAAAACGAAATCGAATAAAAAACAAAATAGTTAAACAAAAAAAACAAAGAACGATTCTTTGATACATGAAAGATAAGTTAAATATTATCTATGCTGGCACACCAAGCTTTGCCGTTCCTTCCCTAGAGGTTTTAGTAAAAGCGGATTTTTTTGTAAGTCACGTATTAACTCAACCTGACAAAAGAGCAGGTCGGGGTATGAAAATAATTCAAAGCCCAGTGAAACAAAAGGCCTTAGAGCTCAATATTCCTGTTTTGCAACCAGAAAGCTTAATGGATGATCTAATTTACGAGAAAATAAAAAAAATAAATCCTGATATTTTTGTTGTCGCAGCTTATGGATTGATTATCCCACAAAAAATTTTAGATCTTTTTCAGTGTGATGCTTTAAATATTCATGCCTCGCTTCTTCCAAGATGGAGAGGTGCCGCTCCTATCCATAGAGCAATTCAGTGGGGCGACAACGAGATCGGTATTACCATTATGAAAATAATTAAACAATTAGATGCGGGCCCTATGGTAAGAAAAGGTTCAATTAGAAATGACAATCTTACAACTGGAGCTGCAACCGCGATGTTAGCAAAATTAGGTGCAAATTTAATGAAAGAAGTGATTCGGGATTTAGAAAATAAAAAACCATTAATTTATGAAGAGCAGGACGAATCATTTGCAACCTACGCAGAAAAAATTACTAAACAAGAGGCACGATTAAATCTTGATGACAGCGCACAGCAAGTTATACAAAAAATTAACGCATTTAATCCTGTTCCTGGAGTTTATTCATATTTTCGTGGAAAGTTATTTAAAATTTGGAGAGCAAAAAAAATAAGCGTAAAAGATCAGAAAAATAAATTTGGCTATCTATTTGTTGATGACAAAAAGTTATATCTGGGTTTAAAAAATGAAACAATTGAAATTGAAGAAATTCAAATAGAGGGGAAATCAAAAATGACTGCAATTGAATTCATCGATGGTTATAAGATTGTTCAACAAGAATTGATATTGAATGAATAGTGTCATTATTGCATCAGCAAAGATTACATTAGATGTCATGGAGGGTAAAAATCTAGACAAATCATTTGAAAAATATTTCAAAGAGAATTCAGTATTCATGGATAATAATAAAATAAGACAGATTAAGGCAATATGCTATGACTCTCTAAGATACTTCAAGACACTTGATTTTTTTCTTCAAAATCTAGTCCCAAGAAAAATCCAAAATAAACTTATTCAACAATTACTCATTGTTGCAATGAATCAGTTAACTTATGGCAACAAAAAGAATTATGCGCTCGTTGATGAGGTGGTAAATCTTGCAAAAAAAATTGATCCTAAACAGTCCGGTTTTACAAACGCAGTTTTAAGAAATTTCTTGAGAAACAAAGAAGATCTAATTAAAAAAACACAGCAAACTTTAGAATCAAAATATAATTTCCCCTTATGGTGGATAAAAAAATTACAAAATTCTTACCCCAATGATTGGGAGTCAATAATTCATTGTCAAAATATGCATCCACCTATGACCTTGAGAATGAATCAAACTAAGATTTCTTTAGAAAAATACAAAGATTATCTAACTGACAATGGCATAGATTTTTGTGAGTTATCACCCACAACTATAGTATTAAATACTCCAAAGAGTATTGATGAAATTATTGGGTTTAATGAAGGTTGGGTAACAATACAAGATTTTGGAGCACAATTAGTAAAAGATATAATGGATATTAAAGATGGACAAAGCGTTCTTGATGCATGTTCAGCACCTGGAGGAAAAACAGGTCATATTTTAGAATGCTTTGACGTTAATTTAGTAGCACTTGAAATAGATTCTAAAAGAGCACAAAGAGTTCATGAGAACCTCACAAGACTTGGGTTAACTGCAAAAGTCGTAAATGCATCATTATCAAAAATTAATAATTGGTGGGATAAAAAAAAATTCGACCGAATTTTGCTTGATGTACCATGTTCGGGTTCAGGGGTAGTGAGAAGAAATATTGATATAAAATGGCTAAGAAGAGAAAGAGATTTTGAAAAATTTAGATATGAACAGGTTGATATGCTTGAAAATGTATGGCCTTTACTTAAAAAAAAAGGAAAGTTGCTATATGTTACATGTTCAATCTTCGAGGAAGAAAACGTAAAAGTTATCGAGCAGTTTATGAAAAAAAATAAAGATGTAAACCTCTTGAAAATTAAATTTCCAATAAATACAAAAAGATTAGGTAATCAATTGATTCCAAGCAAAAACCATGATGGATTTTATTATGAGCTACTTGAAAAAATATAAAGCTCTTTTAATTCTTACCTTTTTTACTTTTTTTTTATTAAATGAATTGATCGCAAATCAAATAAATTTAGGTAACTTTAATATTGAACAAAGCGCTGAAGGTTATGATTTTCTCTTAGAGCAGGATCTATTTTTAAACGATGATATTTTGAAAGCGGTTCAAAAAGGTATTGCTATAAGATTCAATATTGATACTAAAATTTGGCAAAAAAGAGAATTTTGGTTTGATAAAGTCATTCATAAAAAAACCGTTTTTTTTGAGATAAAATATAGAAACCTTCTAAAAAAATACGAGTTGAAAGAAATTAATGGCAATTATAAATTATTTGCAACCTTAGATGATCTAAAAAAATACATAGAGCCTATCAAGATTAAATTAGGTAAAGTAAACAAAGTGGAGAATGTTTGGATAAATGTTCAAATTAATTTAGACACTAATCGACTTCCTAAACCATTACAAATTAATTTTGGTGAAAAGTCTTGGGATATATCTTCAAAAAATTATTCAATGGAGTTTGAGAAAATAAATTGAGATATCTAATTACTATTTTTGCTCTCATTGGAATAAGTTTGCTAATCTTGTTAGCAAGATCTTTATCGAATTCTGATTTAATATCAAATGAAACATTTCGCTTGCTTCTTATTTTTAATGTAATTTTTATTTTTTGTCTTGTTTTTTTAATTGCACTTCAAATTTTTAAACTTTTTAGGAATATAAAAAAAGAAATTGTTGGTAGCAGACTAACCTTACGATTAGTTATTTCCTTTGCTGTAATGATTATTGTTCCTGTGACAGTTTTATATTTAGTTTCGTTTAATTTTTTAACAAAATCAATTGACTCTTGGTTCAATGTTAAGGTTGAGTCAGCACTTGAGGGAGGGCTTAGTTTAGGGCAAAAAACATTAGATATTTTAATGAAGGATATTGAGTTAAAATCAAAAAGTATTGCTTATAGCATTGGCAATATAGATAAAGAATTAAGAAAAAATCAATTAATCGATTTAAGAGAAAAATTTTCAATTGCCCAGGCAATTGTTGTCGACAATAAAAATAATATAATTTTTATATCAAGCGAGGATATTATGAATATCCCTCAACTTCCAGAAAATGATGATCTCTTAAAAGCTGAACAGTCTTTTTTTGGAAGAATAATTGATCTAGATGGAAGTCTCTATTTAAAATCACTAGTACCTGTTCGATTTAATGAGGATCTTTCTAGAAAAGTTTTTCTAGAATTAACCCAGCCAATACCTATAGCGATCTCAAATTTGGCCGTTTCAGTTGAATCTGTATACGAAGAATATCAGCAATTAGCATATAGCAGAACTTCTCTTAAAATAATCTATTCGCTTACTTTGACGTTAGTTTTACTTTTAGCAATTTTATCGTCCGTAGCGTTATCTTTTGTAATAAGTCGAAGATTTTCATCGCCAATTTCTCAACTTGCTGCAGCTACAGTTGAGGTTTCTAAAGGAAATTTCAATAAAGTAATTCCTGATCAAGGGAAAAATGATGAATTAGGTATGCTTGTTAAATCTTTTAATAGTATGACTGAACAATTAAATACTGCAACTTTAAGCTCTGAAAAAAATAGAATTAGGCTTGAGGAGGCAACAAAATTTCTAGATTCAGTATTAACCAATCTATCTTCAGGAGTTTTAGTAATTAATAAAAATTTAGAAATCATTCAAGCAAACAAAGAGACATATAACATTCTTAATTTTGACTCAAAAAAAAATGCAAAAAACTTAAATGATTTAAAAGTAATGAATAATGATTATTCACAAATAATAAATTTTATTTCTAAATTCATCAATGAGGGTAAATATAAAAAAACTATTAGTGAAGATTTTAAATTAAGAATTAATGACCATGAAAAAATTATTCGATTACAAATAAATACAATCAAAGATTCTAGTGTATATATCTTTAGCTTACTAATAGATGATATTACTGATGTCTCTGAAGCTCAACGTCATAAAGCTTGGGCAGAAGTAGCTAGAAGATTAGCACATGAAATTAAAAATCCGCTCACACCGATCCAATTATCCGCTGAAAGATTGGAACAAAAGTTAAAAGATAAATTAAATACCAGTGATCTTGATCTGCTTTCTAGGTCTACAAGTACAATTGTCAATCAAGTTGAATCTCTAAAATTAATGGTTAATGAATTCTCTGAATATTCCCGGCCTCCAAAGCTCTTATTAGAGAAAATCAATATTAATAATTTTATAAAAGAAATTTTAGATTTATATGAATCGTCAAGAATTACTATTAAATATAAAAGACTTAATTTTGAAGACTTGATCAAAATTGATGTAAATAAAATTAGACAAGTCTTTATTAATTTGATTGAAAATGCAATTGATGCATTACATTCAACAAAAAATCCTTCATTATCAATATCAGTTCAAAATAGAATGGAAAAAATAATATTTAATTTTTCTGATAATGGTCCTGGCGTGCCTAGTGAGATTCTAAATCATATCTTTGAACCCTATGTGACATCCAAAAAAAAGGGTACAGGATTAGGTCTTGCTATTGTTTATAAAATAATTGAAGAACATAAGGGAGAGATAAAAATTATTAATGAAAAAAAAGGCGGGACAACAGTACAGTTTTACATACCATTAAATTATGAATAAAAAAGCTAAAATTCTCGTTGTTGATGATGAGGTCAATATCAGAAACTCACTCAATGAAATTTTAATTGATGAGGGATATGAAGTATTTCTTGCAAAAGATGCAAATTTTGCAAGAAAAATAAGAGAAAAAGAAAAAATAGATTTAATCTTACTTGATATTTGGATGCCCGATTGCGATGGTATTTCATTGTTAAAAGAATGGGAAAAGAATAAACAATTATTGTGCCCAGTTATAATGATGTCGGGACATGGAACGATTGATACAGCTATCGAAGCTACCAAGATAGGTGCATTTGATTTTTTAGAAAAACCCATTTCCCTTCAGAAATTGTTAAAAACTATAGGAAGTGGACTTAAAAGAACTATTGATGTTAAAAGATTATCTCCTGAATTTTTTGAAAAGAGTCAGCATAGCTCTGTTAAAGCATTCAAAGAGAAAATAAATATTTTAAAAAAACAAGACCTTTTTTTTATTTTTGGTATTAACAATAACTTTTTTAAGATTTTAATTGCTTATTTATATGGAAACGATTTCTATTTATTAGATCGTCAAAAAGAATTCAATAAAAATTTATTAAAGCTTTTACAAGCAAAAGGTAAAAATTTTTTAATTATTTCGAATAATGAAACTCTTAAAAATTTTACAGCACATGATCATCGAGATTTATTACAAAGCTTCGTTGATAATGGAATAAAAATTCTTATTTCTGACACAAATGAATCTTTGATTAGAAATATTTTTTTTGACGATTCAGTTGATATGAAAAATTTTATACATTTACCTGTTGGAAATGATATCGATCTAGTTCCTGATTATGCAAATGCGTTTCTTGACCATTACATACAAATAAATCCCAACATTGGCTTCAAGGAATTTGATATTTCGGCCCTAAATTTTATTCGCTCTAATAACAAATTTTTAAATTTAGATTATTTAGATGATTTTATTTATAAAGTAGTGACTAGTATTGAGAGAGAGCTAATCACAAGGGATGACATTGCGGGTATTGAAGCAACACCAGAAAGTCCATCAAATAGGGGTGAAACTAATTCTAATTTTGATAAGCCGCTAAAAGATGCGCGTGATGCTTTTGAAAAGAGTTATTTTGAATATCATTTAGCAAGAAATAAAAGTGTCGCAGAATTATCAAAAATAGCAGATATTGAAAGAACGCATTTATATAGAAAGTTAAAACAGCTTGGTATAAAAAATAAGTGACTAATTAATTTCGATTATCACCGGTGTGTGGTCAGATGGCCTCTCTAATTTACGAGGGCCTTTATCAATTAGCGCTTTATTAACTTTATCTTTATCTTCGTTAGATAGAAGAATGTGATCAATTCTCATCCCTAAATTTCTTCTAAAAGATGCCATTCTATAGTCCCACCACGAGAACTCTTGCAAATCTGGATTTAAGTTCCTATAAGCATCAAAAAATCCCAAGTTAATTATTTCCTTAAAAAAATCTTGCTCGATTTTAGAAACTAAAACTTGCCCATCCCATGCAGAGGGATCATGACAATCAATATCTTCAGGGGCAATATTAAAATCACCAGTAATAGCAATAGAGGAAAAATTTTTTTTTAAATTTGTAATATGAGAAATAAATGCTTTTAACCAGTTTCTTTTGTAAATAAATTTTTCAGATTCAAGTGATTGTCCATTTGGGATATAAGCTGAAACAATTAATATAAATTCTGAAGCAGTTATTGGGTATTTCCCAGAGATAAATCTTTTTTGTTCATCTGAGTAATTTGGAATATCAAGTTGAACATCTACCAATGCTTTTTTACTAACTATGGCTACACCATTATAAGTTTTTTGACCATTGTGATATGAGTGGTAACCAATCTCACGAAAAGCAGCATGAGAAAAATTATGATTTTCCTGTTTTGTCTCTTGAATACAAAGGACATCAGTTTGGGTTTGGGTAAGCCATTCCAGAACATGAGGCAATCTAACCTTGAGGGAATTAACATTCCAAGTGGCTAGCTTCATTTTTAATTAATCAAACCTGAGTGCCTTAAGAGAGCATCAATATTTGGCTTGCGACCACGAAAAGCCATAAATGACTCAAGGGCTGGTCTTGAACCACCCCGTGAAAGTATTTCTTTTCTAAAGGACTGCCCAATTCTTTTTGAAAAAATATTCTTTTCTTCAAATAAATCAAATGCATCGGCAGAAAGTAATTCTGCCCACTTATAACTATAATATCCGGCAGCATAGCCTCCTGCAAAAATATGTGAAAAACTATTTGGAAACCGGTTCCATTTCGGAGGTCGCACTATAGCAACTTCGTCTCTAACTTTTTCTAATAAGCAAAGAAAGTTAGATTGTTTTGGGTTAAACCCACTATGTAAAAGAATATCAAAAAGTGCAAATTCAATTTGTCTTAACGTTTGTATGCCGCTTTGAAAATTTTTGGATTCAACAAGTTTGTTGAAAAAAGATTTTGGTAGAGTTTTTTTTGTTATTTCATGTTCAGTCATATCTTGGATGACTTTCCAATTCCAACAAAAGTTTTCCATAAATTGACTAGGTAATTCGACAGCATCCCATTCTACGCCTTTGATTCCAGAAACACTGTAATCCTCTATTTCTGTAAGCATATGGTGCAAGCCATGTCCAAATTCATGAAATAATGTGATCACTTCGTCATGGGTGAAATAAGCTTGTTTATTTTTTGTCGGAGAGGAGAAATTACATGTTAAGAAGGCAACGGGCGTTGTAACTAAATCTTCAAGGTTATGTTTGCAAATTGCTTCATCCATCCACGCACCACCTCGTTTATTTTTTCGAGCATATAAATCAAGATAAAATTGACCCACCAATTGATGCTTTTTATTTCTAATTTCGTAAAACTCAACATCTCTATGCCAAACATCTGTTTTGGTTCTTTGAATATCTAAGTCATAAAGTTGCTTAATAACATTAAAGAGTCCTGAAAGTACTTTGTGTTTAGGAAAATATTTTTTTAATTCATTGTCAGAAAAATCAAACTTAACTTGTTTCAATTTTTCTGAAAGATAAGCTACATCCCAAGCTTCAATTTTTGAAATTTCAAAATTAGCTGCAAACTTTTGAAGTTCTTGCATATCTTTTTTTGCATAGGGCATTGCTTTTCTAGCAAGTCTACGTAAAAAAGAAATTATCTCCTTACTTGATTTTGCCATTTTTGTTTCAAGGGCCATTTCAGCATAATTTGCATAACCAAGAATGATTGCTTGAGACTGACGAAGCTTAAGAGTTTTATTTATAACATTTGTATTGTCAAATTTTTTTGTGGATAATTCCGACGCCTTTGTTGCGTATGCGTAATAAAATTTTTCCCTTAATTCCCTACTATCAGCATATTGCATAAAAGGTATATAGGAAGGAAAATCTAAAGTAAAAACCCAACCATCTTTTTTTTGTTGAGAGGCTGTTTGTCTTGCGACTTTAATTATTTCGGAAGGTAAGCCTTTCAATTGACATTTATCTAAAATATTAAAAAGGAAAGAATTAGTTGAATCTAAGACATTATCTTGAAATCTTGAGGATAATTTTGTGAGTTCAGATTTAATTTTTTTAAATTGAGTTTTTTTCTCAGCTGCTAATTGAACTCCACCTAATTTAAAGTTTAGCAATTCATCCTCAATGATTTTTTTTCTTGTCTTATTTAATAATTTAAAGCTTAGATGAGAACGAATTTTTAAAAAATTACTTTGTAATTTATCATTTTGTGATAACTCAGAATAATACTGGCTAATTTTAATAGCATTAGCGTTATAAGCTTTTCTTAAATTATCATCACTGACAACTGCATTAAGGTGGCTTACTTGAGACCAAACGCGACTCAATCTTTCATCGCAATGTTCAAGAGGGCGGACAAAGTTATCCCAAGAAGGATTTTTTAACAATGATAGTTTTTTTATTATTTTTTTATTTTCTTGAATTATGAAACCAACTGCGGGAGTAATATGCTCAGCTTTAATTTTTGAAAAAAAGGGGAGTTTATTTCTAATAAGAAGGGGATTACTCATAATTTTGTTCATGCCTTGATTGATTAATTTTTAAAATTAAAGTTTCAATTAGTTCTGGTTCATTTGTTCTTAATATTTTATTCGTAATATTTTTTAATTTCTGTATATTTGTGGACAGAATTTGTTTTTTTACATGTAGGATGCTGGCAGGGTGCATTGAAAAATTTTCAACTCCCATGCCTAATAACAATCTTGTTAATTTTGGATCTCCAGCCATTTCACCGCAAACAGCAACTTGCTTGTTATATTTTTTTGCAGCCTTGATGGTTTCAGCCATTAATTTTAAGACAGATGGGTGAATAGAATTATACAAATGTGAAACAGAATCATCAGTCCTATCAATCGCAAGCGTATACTGAATCAAATCATTTGTACCAATTGATAAAAAGTCTAATTCTTTTGCAAAAAAATCTGCATTAATTGCAACAGCAGGAACTTCAATCATTCCTCCCACTTGAATATTTTTATCATATTTAATCTTATCTTTAGTTAACGACTGTTTTGCTCTTTCAATTAATAATTTTGTTTGTTTTAGTTCGTCAATCGAGGAAATCATTGGAATTAATATCTTTACTTTACCAAAAGCAGAGGCCTTTAAGATCGCACGGAGTTGAGTTAAAAAAAGTCTAGGTTCAGATAGACATAACCTAATTGCTCTCAATCCTAAAGCTGGATTAGGTGATTTTTTGGTATCTGCTACAGTCATTTTATCAGCACCAGAATCTAAAGTTCTAATAACAATTTCTTTATTTGGTAATTCTTTTACAATAGCGGAGTAGTTTTCAAATTGTTCATTTTCATCTGGAAGGTCATCTCTATTCATAAATAGAAACTCAGTTCTAAATAAGCCAATTCCATCAGCTTTATTATCCTTGACCGTTTTTAAATCTCGCTTCTCTTCAATATTTGCCATCAAGAGGATTCGACGATGATCTAAAGTTTGATTTTTAAAATGCCTTATTTTATTTAATTTTTTTTGTTCAAGATCCCATAAGTCCTTTTTCTGTTCATATTCTTTGAGCACTTTATTTGAAGGATTAATTATTGCGGTTCCAGAGTAACCATCAACAATAACCACATCATCATTTTTAATAAGTTTTCTTGCCATGGGAATGCTTACAATGGAGGGGATACTTAAGCTTCGTGCTAAAATTGCAGTGTGAGAGTTTGTGCCACCAATTTCAGTTATAAACCCATGATAATGATTGTGTTTGAAAATTAAAGCGTCAGCAGGTGAAATATCATGAGCAATCAGAATTGTATTGTTATCTAGCTGTCTCGAGGAGAGATTATTGGTCTGACCTAATAGAGCTTTTGTTATTCTCTCTGCAACCTGGATAACATCTAGTTTCCTCTCTTTGATATAAGAATCATCAATTTGATCAAATCGTAAAACAATTTTATCAAGTTGAATTTTTACAGCCCACTCTGCGTTACAGCTTTTACTTTCAATAATTTTTATAACATCGTCATTAAAATTTCGGTCCTTTAACATCATTAAGTGCGTATTAATCAGACCCTCAAACTCAGATCGATTTATTTTTAAGAAATCTTTTTTAATTTTACCAAGCTCAGCATTAACGTGCTGGACAACCTTTTTATATCTTTTTACTTCTTTCTTAATATCTTTAAGCTCAATTGAAAAGTGTTCCACTTCAATCAGTGCATTAGATAGTAAATACGCCTTGCCTATCGCAATCCCATTGGAAACACTTAGCCCATGTAAATTAAAATTTGACATTATTCATCTTCACCAAAATAGTTTAGAAAGAGCTTTTCTATTTCATTAGATGCTTTTTTTTCGTCAGACCCTGAAAATATGATATCAACCTTGGAATTATAATTAGCTGACAACATGAGTATATCCATCATGTTTTTTGCATCGGCCTCCTCACTACCTTTTTTTATTTTGATGTCACATTTAAAGTTGTTTGCTAATTCAGTGAGCTTGCTTGAAGCCCGCGCATGAAGTCCAAGTTTATTTATGATTTTAATTTTCTTTTTAATCATCTTGACTAACTTTTAAAATATTATCTAAAGCTGAATCTAAGGATTCCTGAATTATGCTCTCTAGCGGTTTATTATTTGATGATAATGCTTTGATTATCATTGCTAAGTTAACACCAGTTAAGACTGAAACTTTATTCTCGACAATAAATTCTTTTAAAATATTACAAGGCGTGGCACCAATAATATCAGTGAAAATTATGACACCATCCCCAGAGTCAATTCGATTAATTGTTTGAGAAATAAGATATTTTTTTTTGTCAATATCATCTTTGGGGTTGATTGAAATACATTCTAATCTATCAATTTTTTTATTAAAAATTTGATAGGCACACTCAGCAAGCGCCTGCCCTATTTCCCCGTGCGTGACCAGAAGATACCTAACCATACTTTATTCAGCTTTGTGCTTGATAGAGCCACTTGCTTGGTGATGATCAAAGTTTTTTTCTTTAAACTTTATCACCTGCCTATCAAGTTTGTTAATAACCAATTCAATGGCATGGTACATATTTTCATCGCTTGAAACAGCATGTAAGTCAGCTTTTGGAAGATGGATTGTTGCTTCGGCGATATGATTTAATTTTTCGATACTTAATGTAAATTTTGCATCAATAACATGATCAAAATGATTTGTAAGTTTTGTGAATTTTTTTTCAATATGATCTTTGAGTGCGGTGGTAATTTCTAGTTGATGACCGCTTATATTCACATTCATTTTTTTATTCCTTTCTTTGATTAGATGGAAGGATATTTAGTATATCTCTATACTTAGCAATGGTTCTTCGTGCCACAATAATCCCCTCTTGTTGAAGTAATGTAACAATTTTTTCATCAGATAACGGCCTACTCTTATTTTCATTATTCACTATATCTCTCAACTTGGCTAGGATTGACTTTGAGGAAGTATTGCCTTCATTTTTATGATTGGTTAAACCTCTGCTAAAGAAAAATTTCAGCTCATATAAACCATGCGGCGTTTTAATAAACTTATTATTGGTTACTCTAGAGATAGTTGACTCATGCATTTCTAATTTTTCTGAAATATCTTTTAATTTTAAAGGCTTAATATTTTTTTCGCCGTTTTCAAGAAATTTCACTTGATATGACATTATCTCTCTTGCAACTCTTAAAATCGTGATGGATCTTTGCTCAAGATTTTTCACTAGCCATTTCGCTTCTTGAAACTTATCTTTTAAAGACTTTTCTTTTTTTATTAGATCTGCATGATAGTCGATAATTTTTATTTTAAAAAATTCTTCATCATTTAGCAGCACATCCCAAGACCCTTTTACCTTTGCTACCTCAAGATCATGATTAATGAAATCTTTTTTATCAATCACTTTGAAAACTTGACCAGGCCTTGGATTGAGTTTTTTAATAAGTTTAATTGCAGAAATAATTATTTCGTTTGAACAGCCAGTTTTTTTTGATATCTCCTCAGTTTTATTCGTTGCAACAAAATTAAGAAAATCTTTAGCAATTATTTTTGCTATTTTTATTATTTCATTTGCACCTTTAATATTTTCTAATTGAAGAATAAGGCATTCACTTAAATCCCTAGCGCCTATGCCTGGATGAGAGCTACCTTGAATAATTTTTAATAGTAATTCTAGTTCATTAAAATTCACTTTAGGATTTAAAGGTATATCTTCAATTAAATCATTAAATTCAGTGACAATATATCCATCCTCATTGATTGCATCAATTAAATAAAACATGATCAATTGCTGCCTTTCAGACATAGAGAATAGGTGAGTATTCTCAATAAGGTATTCTTTTAAAGTAAGATTTTTAGTTTGATTTTCGAAAATATCATAGAAATCATCATTGTTTGCTTGATTATTATGAGTAATATAGCTTTTATTTTTTCCTGTCGATGAAAAATATTCTTCCTCATATTCAATAAAAGGATTATCGTTGATATATTCATTAATTAAGTCATTAATCTCAATTTGTGATGCTTGCAATAATTTTATTGATTGTTGCAGAAGAGGGGTCAGCTTTAAGGACTGGCTTAATTTAAGATTAAAACTTAACTTCATTACAAAACGAAATTTTTTCCAAGATAAACGTCTTTAACTTTTTTATCCAAAACTATTTCTGAGGGTATTCCAGATGCAAAAATTTCACCTTGATTTACGATATAGGCGCGATCACATATACCTAAGGTTTCTCTTACATTATGATCAGTAATAAGTACGCCTATCTTCCTCAGTGCTAATTGAGTAATTATTTTTTGAATATCTAGAACTGCAATTGGATCAATACCTGCAAAGGGTTCATCCAATAAAATAAACTTAGGATCAGTTGCTAGGCATCTGGCAATTTCTACCCTTCTTCTCTCTCCGCCGGATAGACTAATTGCAGTGTGACTTTTTATATGTTGAATATTTAATTCATCAAGTAATTCATTTAATTTTTCATTTTGTTTAGTTTTTGATTTTTCATTTAGCTCAATTATTGACATGATATTTTGACTAACTGTCATCTTTCTAAAAATAGAAGGCTCTTGAGGTAAATAAGAAATACCTCGTTTAGACCTAAAATGTATAGGGCTTTTGGTTATATTCATGTTATCAATTTGAATTTTTCCATGGTCGGCTTGAACTAAACCTACAATCATATAAAACGATGTTGTTTTTCCAGCGCCATTTGGACCCAATAATCCAATTACCTCACCGCTATTAACGGTTAGGGATATATCTTTAACTACTAAATTTTTTTTGTAACTTTTTTTTAAATTCTGAACTGATAATTCGGACATGATTAATCTTTTGGTTTGATAATTGCTTTGGTTCGAGATTTTTTACCTGATGAGGAATCATTTTTACTTGACATGGCTTGGGCAACCTCTGCGCTAGCGTCATATGTAATGTAATCACCAACAACAATATCATCTCCCCTTTTTACTTCAGCATTTTTGTAGAGATGAATTTTATCCATATGACCATCATATTCAATTCTTAAAGCTTTTCCTTCAATAAATTTTTCAGACCCCTCCATCTTTTGTTTAAAGGTTGTTGGTTTTCCTATGGAAGTGCTGTGTTGGAACCCCTGTTTATCCTCTCTTACAATTAGTGTATCGGCTTTAATTATTAGAGTACCTTGAGTAAGAATGACATCTCCCTCATAGGTGCTAGTATTTTTTGAGTCATCAACCAACATTGTATCTGCAACAATTTCAATTGGCTTTTCTCTATCCGCTTTTTCACCAAAAGCCAATACCGAAAAAAATATTAATGATACAAATAGATATTTGGAGATGATTTTTTTATTCAGGTTTTTCATAATGTACTTTTACTTGCTTAAATATTTTAAATATATTTTCTTTTTTATCATACTTCATACCAACTCCATTAATTTCAATATTTGGTTCTTGAACAATTTTAATGGCTTTGCTCGATGTAACATATTCCTCATTTGGAAAAATGTTGAGTTCATTAGTAAAAAGCTTTAACTGTTTTTTTGTTTTTGTTGGAAGTCTGGTCAGGATAGCATTCTTCTTTAATATAATTTGTTCACCTTTGTCTATAATTTCTCCATTTTCAGCAACAATTATGGATTCTTTTATATTGTCTTTGAATTTAGTAAATATTGGCGATTCTACTAGTGTTATATCTGCATATTTGTAACTCTTCATCTCGTTTCCTGAAAAAATAAACTTTAAATTTCCATCTTTTTTAGTTTGTTTTGAAGAAAAGTTCTTTAAAAAAAATTCTGGCGCGCCGGTCAATTTTTGCTCATTATTTTCAAATTCTCTTACAACTTCATTTTTTAGATAGTATGAAAAAACAGCTATCAATAGAACAAAAAAGAGTACAAAAAATGCTGAAAATTTTGTCTCCATTAAATAACTTTTGCTTTGAGAAGATTTTGTAAGTTAAGGGCCCCCACCAAAACACCAGCGTCATTTAAAACTACAAAACTATTAATTTTCATTGATTCCATTTTATTTACGGCCTCAATGGCTAACTGGTTTTCATTGAGTGAGACGGGATTTTTTGTCATTACATTAGCAATAATGTCGTTTAAAGAATGATTTTTTAACAATGCTCGCCTAAGATCGCCGTCTGTAAAAATACCAACTACTTGATTTTCACTATTTACTACCGCAGTAAATCCAAGTAATTTATCAGAAATTTCGTGAATTGCTGTTTCAATGGTATCGGATGCCAAGATTGACGGAACATCTTGACCTGTAAGCATAATATCCATGACTTTTGATAGTATATTTTTTCCTAGGCTACCTCCGGGATGTGATCTAATAAAGTCTTCAGAAGTAAATTCTTTTAAATCAAGAACGCTCAATGCCAAGGCATCCCCAAAGGCAAGCGCAACTGTTGAACTAGCAGTGGGCGCTAACCCAAGTGGGCAGGCTTCTTTTTGGACATTAAGATTTATGTGAATATTACTTTGTTCGGCAAGAAAAGATTGATCATTATTTGTAATAGATACAATCA
>JADHPM010000020.1 GCA_016778465.1 Methylophilaceae bacterium | reverse complement strand
TGGCGGAAGAGGTGAGATTCGAACTCACGGTGGGCGCGAACCCACGTCGGTTTTCAAGACCGGTGCATTAAACCACTCTGCCACTCTTCCGAACGCGAAATTTTAACATAGCCTTTTTATTTCATGAAGTTTATTCTGGAAAAATTACCTCGTGAAAACCAAACAATGAAAAGTCTTCAATACGCATGGGATAGAGTATTCCAAGCAAGTGATCACACTCGTGCTGGACCACTCTGGCATGGAAGCCATCAACTTCACGCTTTATTGATTTTCCATATTGATCAAAGCCTTGATATATAATTTTCTTGTATCTTGGTACAACGCCTCTCAAGCCAGGTACCGACAAACAACCCTCCCAGCCATCTTCTCTCTCGTTTTCAAGAGGAGTTATTGTAGGGTTAATTAAAATCGTAAAGGGTACCGATTCAGCATTAGGATAACGATCATTTTTTTTAAAACCAAAAATGACAAGTTGTAAATTTAGACCGATTTGTGGTGCTGCCAGGCCTGCTCCGTCATTCGCCTCCATTGTTTCAATCATATCTTTTATGGTCTGATCCAGCTCTGGGGTATTGAATTTCTCCACAGGGTCTGCTTTTTTGAGAAGCCTCGGGTCACCCATTTTTAAAATTTCTTTAATTGCCATTTTCTTTTATGAAATTTAAAACAAAAAGCAGGATTTTATCCATAAGCATTTTAGAATTAGCGGTGATCGTATCATGTGATAATTCATTTTTACTATCCCCTCGTCCAGCTGCATAATTGACAACAGGGCAAAGCGAGGCATAAGCTAGCCCAAGCTCTTTTGCTAACGAGGCCTCTGGCATACCTGTCATACCAACTACCGTCGCACCATCCGTCTCATAGCGATTAATTTCTGCCGCCGTTTCTAACCTTGGGCCTTGAACAGCAGCGTATGTGCCATGAACATGGCATTGAAAACCGGAGGAACGCGCATAAGTAATTAGGGAGTCACGAAAGGTTTTATTGTATGGTTGCGTAAAATCAATGTGCTCAACTGGATGAGAAACCCCATCGAAAATAGTATGCTCACGACCATAGGTGTAATCCAAAATTTGATCTGGAATTACCACGGAACCAGGTTTCGCAGCATCGTTTATTCCTCCAACGGTGGCGATTGACAAAACATTAGTGATACCTAATTTTTTAAGCCCCCACAGATTCGCACGGTAATTAATTAAATGCGGTGGGATGGTATGGCTAGCTCCATGCCTGGGTAAAAAAATAAACTCTTTTTTTTCTATCTGAGCCAATAAAAACTCATCAGATGCAGAGCCATAAGGCGTCTTTATCTTTAATTTTTTTAGTACTTCAACATCAGGAATATTTAATAGACCGGTTCCCCCTATTAACCCAATCATAGATGAGTCTCTCTCAAATTATCTTGCTGTGGCATACTTAACATATGACCCATTATATATCGATTAAAGAGGCAAATCGCACAAAAAAACATTACGAAAATTTTCCAGTAGCTACATTAATTTTTCCCAAGGATGAAAGATTCGCTGCTACTTTATTATATAAATTTGCAAGGGATTGTGACGATATTGCAGATGAAGAAAAATTTAGTAAAAAAGAAAGAATAAAAAAAATCAGATACTATGAGGACTCAATTAAAAGTCTTCCCAAAAAAAATATTAATAGGCCCACTTTTTTTATTGATCTAAAAAAAGTAGTTGAAAATTATCAAATTGACCTTAACCTATTTCATAAATTTTTAAATGCATTTAAACAAGATATAGCTAATCCAAGGTACGACAAATTCTCACAAGTTATTGATTATTGCCATCTCGCCGCATGCCCAGCAGGAGAGATGATCCTAACTTTATTTAAGCAAAATCAAGGTGAAAAAATTAAATACTCCAACCATCTCTGCATTTGTCTTGCCCTCATAGGCATGGTTCAAGATATAAAAGAAGATTATGGTAAAAAAAGAATTTATATTCCAAAATCCTACTTCAAAAAATTTAAATTAGATCTTGCTGATATTAAACAAAATAACTTTAACGATAATTGGGAAAATTTGAAAATGGAGTGGCTAAAAAAAATTGAATACCATTTAAACTGTGGTAAAAAATTAACAAATGTTACTCAAGGACGTTTAAAACTTCAGATAAAAATCTTGGTTTTAGCTTGTGAAATCTTAATTAAACGTCTTAAAAAAAGAACTAATTTATTTATATCCGCTCCTAAACTTTCAAAATTTGATTGGCTTTTAATGCTTTTTAGATCACTGACAAAATTATGAGTCCTGACCAATATTGTTCAAAAAAATTAAAAGACAGTCGATCAAACTTTGCTATCGCCTTTATCTTTTTAAGTAAAAATAAAAAAAGAGCGCTTAATGCCTTATATGCTTTTTGTCGTGAGGTTGATGATATTGCCGATGAGTGTAAAGAGTATGAGATAGGAAAAGCCAAGCTCGATTGGTGGCGTGATGAAATTCAAAGAATGTTTGATAACAATCCTCAGCACCCTGTCAGTAAAGCATTGCTTCCCCATTTAGAAAATTTTCATTTGAATCAAGAGTATTTCATTGAGATTATTGATGGGATGGAAATGGACCTAAATTTTAATCGTTATGAAAGTTTCAAGCAGCTACAGCTTTATTGCTACCGAGTCGCCTCAGTCGTTGGAATATTATCCGCTAAAATTTTTGGTTTCAAAAACCCGCAAACTAATAAATATGCGCATAATCTGGGGATTGCATTACAACTCACCAATATCATTCGTGATATTGGTGAGGACGCAAGGCGCGGACGTATCTATGTCCCCCTCGATCAATTAGATGCAAACAATATTAGTGAGATTGACATCTTAAGCTTAAAGCAAAATATCAAATTTAAAGAGCTTGTTAACCAGCTCAGTGTGCAAGCGAAAGGCTTTTATCTAGAGGCGATAAAACAGTTACCCAAGGAAGATAAAAGAGCTCAATTACCAGGCTTAATTATGGGGAATATTTATTTCATCTTACTGCATGAAATTAGGCATAACTCACCCGAGAATATCGTTAACACCAAAACATTGCTCCCCCCTTTTAGAAAATTTCTTATTGCTTTGGGAACAATTTTTGGGGTGCAGTGGATAAAATAATCTAGGCAGCAAGCTCCTTCAAAGCCTGAGATAAATTTTCCACAGGAATAATTTCAATACCGCTAATTTTAGCTTTTGCTAAATTAGCCTTCGGGATAATAGCTCGTTTAAAGCCCAACTTAGCTGCCTCTTTGATGCGCTCCTGACCCCGTTGCACCGGTCTCACTTCACCGGCTAGGCCAACCTCACCAAATATAATTGTTTTTTGATGTATAGGTTTATTTTTAAGGGAGGACACGATTGCACACAATACTGCTAAATCTACGCCAGGTTCGGATATCTTGACACCGCCTACCGCGTTGATAAATACATCTTGATCGTAACAAGCAATACCAGCGTGTTTGTGAAGGGTAGCCAATAGTAAAGATAATCGATTGTGCTCTAAGCCAACTGATAATCGCTTAGGATTGTGTCCATGCGAATTATCAACCAATGCTTGTATCTCAATCAGTAGTGGTCTGGTCCCCTCCTGTGTTACGGTTATACATGTTCCACTTACCTGTTCATGATGATGAGATAAAAATAATGCTGATGGGTTAGTGACCTCCTTAAGGCCTTTCTCGGTCATAGCAAAGACACCCAATTCGTTGACTGCCCCAAACCGATTTTTAGCTGCCCTAATCATTCTAAAACTTGAATTCGAATCTCCCTCAAAATAAAGGACGGTATCCACAATATGCTCAAGCACCCTTGGGCCAGCCAAGGTACCCTCTTTGGTAACGTGCCCAACAAAAATTAACGTGATGTTTGATTGCTTCGCAATTCTTGTCAGCTGTGCTGCGCACTCACGCACCTGAGTCACTGAGCCGGGAGCCGAGCTAAGCTCCTCTGAATAAATTGTTTGAATCGAATCAATAATAACTACATTTGATTGGTGCTTCTCAATATTTTGAAGAACTTTTTCTAAATTAATTTCGGATAGGATTGATATGTCTGACACTTCCAGTTCAAGTCGCCTAGCACGCATTGCAATTTGCTGAGAAGATTCCTCACCACTCACATACAATACCTTAATGGGCTCAACCCCACTTGTCATTGAAGATAGTGCCTGAATAAGAATTGTCGATTTACCAATTCCAGGATCTCCACCGAGTAAAATGACAGCACCTCCCACTAAGCCACCGCCCAATACCCTATCAAACTCGCTAATTCCTGTCGACTGTCGAATAATATTCTGTGTCTCAACTTCATTGAGTTTTTGTAGGGTTGAAGTTTGGGCAATAGACGCGTAACGATTACTGGATTTTCCCTCAACAATCGCCTCTATGAGGGTATTCCAGGCAAAACAATGAGGGCAT
Organism: Methylophilaceae bacterium; assembly: GCA_016778465.1. GTDB lineage: Bacteria > Pseudomonadota > Gammaproteobacteria > Burkholderiales > Methylophilaceae > BACL14. The sequence continues at coordinate 4,826 of JADHPM010000020.1, read as the reverse complement.
TGACCTTGCCATTTTGTTGATTGACCACCGCACTCTGTACAATTGTATGCAACTTTATTTTTTGCCATGACGGTATCCTATTGGGACCCTAATCGTGGATGAAACAGCACATAGCAGTTCATAACCTACCGTTCCGGAGTGGGATGCTACCTCGTCTACAGAGACCTGTTTTCCCCAAAGCTCAACCTCACTATTAACCCCAGCCTTCGGTATCGATGTGATATCGGCATAAAGCATATCCATTGAAACGCGACCCAATGTTTTGGTTAAAACTCCATCAATACTAATTGGAGTCCCTGAGGTTGCGTGCCTGGGATAGCCATCAGCGTACCCAGTAGCAATAATTGCAACCTTAGTATCTTTTTTTGCTATAAACGTACCCCCATAACCAACTGATTCGCCTACTTTAAGGTGTTGCACGGCAATTACCTTCGAATGCATTTCCATGACTGGTTTCAGTTTAAATTCCCCTGCTTGCTTCTCAGCTATAGGGCTTGCACCGTAAAGCATTATCCCTGGCCTAACCCATTCCAAATGGGATTCTGGGTAACGAATTATGGCTGCTGAATTTGCCACAGAGCGCGCTTGCTTTCGTTTTTTAACAATAGCGTTAAAAATTTTCATTTGATCATTAATGCCTGCATCCTCATCAGCGTTTGCAAAATGTGTCATCAACGTTACATTATTTATCTTTTCATGAGTTGTTATCTGATCGATTAACTCACTACTTTTCTCGTAATTAAAACCCAGACGATTCATTCCAGTATTAAACTTTAAGTGTATATCCAGTTTTTTTTGGATTTTTGACTTGGTGAGCATGCAAATCTGCTCGGTGTTATGAATTACTGGCTCAAAGTTCATATTGGCGCAGATGTTAACCTCCTCCGCTGCAAAAAATCCCTCAAGCAGAAGTATGGTTTGATCAAATCCATGTTCTCTTAATTCAATCGCTTCAGCAAGGTTCAATACTGCAAATCCATCTGCATCCTTCAAGGCCGAAGCTGATTCAATTAGCCCGTGACCATAGGCATTTGCTTTTAGAACGGCCATAACTTTACTAGCGGGTGCTATTTTTTTTACATGTAAAAAATTATGCTGTAACGCCTCAGTATCAATGGTTACTTGAAGTGGTCTCATTGAGGTTAGTAACCCACGTCGTAACCAGGGTTAGCGTAGTTTTCAAAGCGGGTATATTGTCCTAAGAATGTTAATTTAACAACGCCGACTGGGCCATTTCTTTGTTTTGCCAATAGAATCTCAGCTAAACCTTTGTCAGGAGACTCAGGGTTATAAACTTCATCACGATAAATAAACATAATTACATCTGCATCCTGCTCAATTGCTCCCGATTCCCTTAAATCTGACATAACGGGTCGCTTATCCACTCGTTGCTCAACGCTTCGATTTAATTGTGACAGTGCTACTACAGGAACGTTAAGTTCTTTCGCCAATGACTTTAGAGATCTTGATATTTCAGAGATTTCTGTTGCCCTATTTTCTGTTTGCTTACCTGTTGGTGCTGACATTAATTGAATGTAGTCAATGACAATTAATCCCAGTTGACCTACTTGACGCTGAAGTCGTCTCGCTCTGGCTCTTACTTCAAAGGTATTGAGTGCAGATCCCTCATCAATATGAATAGGTGCCTCGTTTAATTGGCCCAGAGAGTCGGTTAATTTTTCCCAGTCATCGTCATCAAGCTGACCCGTTCTCATCTTATGCTGATCCACCCGTCCAACGGAACCAATAAGACGAGTCGTTAATTGCATTGAAGCCATTTCCATAGAAAAAACAGCAACTGGCATTTTTTTTTCAATCGCCACGTGCTCCGCCATATTTAAGGCCAGGGAGGTCTTTCCCATTGAAGGACGACCAGCAATAATGATTAAATCACTAGGTTGTAACCCTGAAGTCATCTTATCCAGGTCTGTAAAACCTGTCGGCATGCCAGTCACATCGCTAGCGTTCTGCATCCGCTCTTCAACACTCTCGACTACTTTTGGTAGTAGGTGTTGAATGTCGCTGAAGCCAATATTATCTCGCTTACCAGACTCAGCAATTTGGAAAATTTTTGCCTCAGATTCATCAAGTAATTGTTGAGCATCTCGACCCTGCGGGGAATATGCGCTTTCAGCAATATCAGAGCCCACCATAGCTAAACTGCGCATAATAGATCGTTCACGAATTATCTGCGCATAGCCTCGAATATTTGCAGAGGTTGGTGTGTTTTCCGCCAACATTCCTAGATAGGCAATGCCACCAACATTTTTTAATTCATCACTCTTTTCGAGTGACTCGCCGACAGTAATGATGTCAGCAGGTTGATTTGCCTCAATAACTTTTGAAATATGATGGTATATCAGTCTATGATCATGTCGATAAAAATCAACTTCGCTCATCAGGTCAGTAATTTTATCAATTGCCTCATTATCGATAAGCAACCCTCCAAGCAATGACTGTTCTGCCTCAACAGAGTGAGGGGGGAGTTTTAACTTATCAATTTGATCATCGGCCATAATTAAGATTATAGCGAATAAAAAAAAGGCTGCCTCTTTTAGCAGCCTTAAAATTAAAGTTTTTTTTACTCCTCAGCAGAAACAACGACATTTATGTCGGCTGTGACTTCGTGATGCAAGACAACAGTAACATTGTGCTCACCCAACGTCTTAAGTGGTCCATCTGGCATCCGAATTTCTGCTTTCTCAACCTTGTGTCCGGCAGCAGTTAATGCCTCGGCAATATCAAAATTTGTTACCGAGCCAAAAAGTTTCCCATCGACTCCCGCTTTCTGTTTAACCTCTAAAGTGAAACCTGTGATATCCTTTGCACGTTTTTCCGCAGCTTTCAGCAGTGCAGCTTGTTGTTTTTCAAGTTCTGCTCGACGCGCTTCAAATTCAGCTTTATTTGACTCAGTAGCTCTCTTGGCCTTACCTTGTGGTAAGAGAAAATTACGGCCAAAGCCGTCCTTAACATTCACAATATCTCCAAGGTCACCTAAGTTTGCGATTCTCTCTAATAAAATAACTTGCATCTTAATTTCCCTAGTGTTTGTCTGTGTATGGTAACAATGCAAGAAATCTTGCTCGTTTGACAGCGGTTGTCAACTGTCTTTGATATCTCGCCTTAGTACCGGTGATACGTGCAGGAATGATCTTGCCATTTTCAGTAATAAAATCTTTCAGAAGATCGACATCTTTGTAATCAACCTCTTGAATTCCTTCAGCTGAAAAGCGACAATATCTTCTGCGTTTATACATATCTCTTGCCATTATTTAACTCCTATCTAATTCAATGTGTGTAATGTGAAAAACTACTTGGTTAGATTTCTGAGATCTTCTCTCCAAAAATCCTTTAAAGAGCTTTCGATCACCAAGTTGCAAGTCAACTTTAGTTTGTTCACCTGCCACAATACAATTAATTTCTAAAAAAACCTTCTTTAACAACTTTGCTTCTGACTGTTGAGACTCATGTTTTACCCTGAAACCCTTTAATGGAATTCCCACGGGCGTATAGCGAATTGGATCAACATGAATTATTTCTCCTTTGAGGGAAAATTCATTCAACGTTTAAGCTGCTGCCTCTTCCTTAGTTACCTCTTCTTTAGCTGGCTCATTTTTGCTGTCGCCAACCAACGACTTTGCTTTGTCCTCTTTCATCATGGGAGACGCGCTTGTTACTGCCCTCTTGGTGGCAAACACCAGATGACGAAGAACTGCATCATTAAACTTAAAATTTTGCTCTAACTCGGCCAGCGCTTCATGATTACACTCAATGTTCATGAGCACATAATGTGCTTTGTGAATCTTTTGAATGTGGTAGGCCAATTGACGTCGTCCCCAGTCTTCAAGACGATGAATCTTACCTTTATGGTTTTGAACTAACGTTTGCAAACGCTCGATCATGGCAGGTACCTGCTCGCTTTGATCAGGGTGCACGATGAACACAACTTCGTAGTGTCTCATTGAATCTCCTTGTGGTTTATAGCCTCCATTAAGTGAGGCAAGGATTAAAAAAGTCGTTATTATAGCTGTGTTTCACCATAAATCAATATTTTTTGGTTAAATGTTGTCTTGGATATTAGCCCCGTAGACACAGGCTTTTAGATATTTAATTTGGTCACGAATATTGGCTGCCGTTTCGAATTCCAAATTCTTAGCTGCCTTTTGCATCGCTTTATCAAGTTTATTGATTTCCTTGATCATTTGCGGCTCCGTCAAGTCTTCATACTTTCTATTCTCTTTACGAATCGCCTGATCGCGTTTGAATTCATCGGCATCTTCTGGTCCCTCAATAATATCCTTAATCTTTTTCATGATACCTTTTGGCGTGATGCCATGCGCTTCATTAAAAGCGAGCTGTTTTACGCGACGACGGTTCATTTCATCCATGGCTTTCTTCATGCTTTGAGTAATCTTATTCGCATAAAAAATAACTTTGCCGTTTAGATTACGCGCAGCCCGGCCTGCCGTTTGAATCAACGATCTCTCGGAACGGAGAAAGCCTTCTTTATCAGCATCCAATACGGCCATTAATGACACCTCAGGGATATCCAGCCCCTCACGAAGTAAATTGATTCCAACTACCACATCGAATTTTCCTAAGCGAAGGTCCCTAATGATTTCAACACGCTCAACCGTATCGATATCAGAGTGCAAGTATCTTACTTGAATCGCATGCTCGGTCAGGTAATCAGTTAGGTCCTCTGCCATGCGTTTGGTAAGTGTTGTGACTAAAACACGCTCATTAATCTCAACGCGTTGTTTTATTTCGCTTAACAAATCATCAACTTGAGTATCGGCCGGCTTAACAATGACTTCAGGGTCAAC
>JADHPM010000001.1:250000-267264 GCA_016778465.1 Methylophilaceae bacterium | reverse complement strand
AAAGATCTCCCCTCAATCAAATAGCTAATATCAATGTGCCCAAAGTGTGCCTTGGTAACTTATTAAATTAGTAACAATGTGGCGCCCTCGGCACGAATCGAACGTGCGACCCTCCCCTTAGGAGGGGGATGCTCTATCCACTGAGCTACGAGGGCATTAATAAATCATTCTATCTTTTTTAACTATTTATTAAAAATCGAATAGAATGCGTTCATGATCTTAAAAAAAATATCAGATTTATTAAATAATACCTATCAAAAAACCCTAGAATTATCGAAACATCGCCACGCAAGTAAGTATTTATTTGGGGTAAGTTTTGCTGAATCGTCTTTTTTTCCAATACCTCCAGACGTAATGCTCATGCCGATGTGCCTTGCCAAACCTGCCAAAGCTTATTGGTATGCTTTTTTAACGACCTTAAGTTCAGTCTTAGGTGGGCTATTTGGTTACCTCATTGGTAAATTTGCCTTTGATGTTATTGAGCCTTACTTGATAAATTCCAAATATGTAGAGCCCTATAATCAAGCGGTTGCTTGGTTTGGTGAGTGGGGATTCTGGGCAATACTGATCGCAGGATTCTCCCCAATTCCGTACAAGGTTTTCACAATTGCCGCAGGCTCACTAAACATGTTGCTATTACCTTTTATTATAGGCTCCATTATTGGACGCGGAGGACGCTTTTTTCTCGTTGCTTTTTTAACCAAAATTTTTGATAAGGATATCGATGCCATCATTAAAAAACTTATTGAAAAAATTGGTTATGTAATTATTGTCGTTTTTCTTCTAATACTTTTTGTAGTAAATTAGTTCTATGAAAGCCATCATCATAATTGCCATCGTTTTATTGATTATTTTAATCTTGAAAAGGCCTGCCTTTGGGGATGAAGCAAAAATGCTTGGCCAACCTGCCCCGGACTTTAGTCTTAAAAATTCAGGTGGCGAGTTGGTGAATCTATCTTCCTTCCAAGGTCAATGGCTGGTCATATTCTTCTACCCAAAGGATGACACCCCGGGTTGCACAGCTGAGGCCTGCGCTTTTCGTGACAATTTTGATGATATTAAGAAGCTTAATGCGACGATCGTCGGCATAAGCGTTGACTCCTCAGAATCACATAAAGAATTTAAGGAGAAGCATAATCTGCCATTCATGCTGCTCGCCGACGACGGTGGCGAGATTGCAAAAAAATATGGCGCATTAAATAATTTTCTAATCTTTAAATTTGCCAAGCGTCAAAGCTTTATCATCGACCCTGAGGGGGTTGTAAGGCGTGTTTACCGCAGTGTGTCGCCCAACAAGCATGCGCTAGAAATAAAAGAAGATCTTAAAAAATTGATCGATAATTCTTAGTTCTTAGCTAACAGTTTTTGGATCATCTTTAGCCCAAAACCAACACCAAAACCATTAACATCAGAGCTTACTGCACCTAATCCACCCTTGCGGTTACTGGAGGATAGATCGACATGCAGCCATGGCACGTTGTTTTCAACAAAGCGCCCTAAAAACCGACCGGCATGGATGTGGTCAGGCCCACCCTCTAATGTGCATTGTTTAATGTCGGCGATTTGGCTTTCTATGTCTTCCTCATAATCTTCATCATAAGGGAAGGCAGCTATGCGCTCGCCGGCGTCTGCGCCCGCCCCAACTGCCATACAAGCTAACTCCGGGCGGTTACTAATGACGCCGCTGTAACGGTCACCCATAGCAACTGCCATACAGCCTGTCAATGTGGCAAAATCAATGATGGCATCTGGTTTTTTTCTCGAGGCAAGGGTCAATGTGTCGGCTAGGACCATGCGACCTTCGGCATCCGTATGAACGATTTCAATATTTAATCCATTAAGCGCCGTTACCACGTCATTTTGTTTGTAAGCCTTAGGGCCGATATGATTTTGTGCGATTGCCAACCAGCAATCTATTTTGACATTAAGCTTTGCCTTGACAGCGGCATGGAGAATGCCAAGTGCTACGGCAGAGCCATTCATGTCCTCATGCATGCCACTCATGTATTTTGCCGGTTTTAAGTTATGGCCGCCCGTATCAAAACAAATGCCCTTCCCAACTAGAGCAATATTTTTCTTCGCCCCCCTTGGGTTGTAGGTTAAATGCACGATAGCGGCATCTTGCGGCTCCGATCCTTGCCCGACCGCATAGAAGGCCCCTGCCCCCATTTTCTTGAGCTGCGGCATTGTAAATTCCTTGCACACGAGTTTATTCGCGCGGGCAAACTTTTTAATTTCCTTTCTATAGAGCGTGGGTGTCAAGCTATTAGGCGGAGTCATCGTCAAGTCTCTGGTCAACGTATTCCCCTCAACTAAAGACTCAATGAAATTTAAGTTTTTGAGTGATTTACATCCAAAAATATTGAGCTGGGTGAGACTAAATTTGGTCACAGGCTTCTTCATGGAAATCAATGTTTGTGCATTGACTAGCGACACATAGATTGCGTTTGAAACAAACACTTCGTTGATCTTGCCGTGAAAAACAAGATTGAGTTGTTTGGGTTTTTCACTTAACAGCGGGGCTAAAGCCTTGCGAAATTTTGTCTGGTTATTAAACGGCGCCTCTTCGCTGGCAAGCATCACCACACTCAGTAAGGCGCCGTTTGGTAAGTCAAGCTGCAGCGCGCCCTTGCTTAAGTCACTAAATTTTTTTTGGCTACGGCTGAGTTTTGCTGCAATCAAACCATGAAACGGCAGATTTTTATCTTCCTTGTCAATTGCGAGTAAGTAATGTGAATTCGCATTAAATTGTTTTTCTGTTAAATTTTTCTCAGAAAATTGAATTTTAGTTTTCATTTTTTCCACTTTTTTCTTTTTATAATTAATGGCTTATAAAATTTGTGTTAAATATTTAGCGCTTAAAACGACTATCTATATTGAAGATACATTATAATGTCACATCTAATGACACGGTAATATATTATTAATTCCAATATATTTACCTCACCTAATTTCAAGGACAGCAATACATGGATTTTTTTCCTGACAATGACATACAAGAAACCCAAGAATGGCTGGAGTCGTTAAATTCTGTCATTGAGGCAAACGGAACGGAAAGAGCTCACTTTTTAATTGAGATGATGATCGATCAAGCGCGTCGATCAGGCTCCAACCTGCCCTACAATGCTACCACGGCATATGTCAACACGATCCCAACACACCTGCAACAACGTCACCCGGGGAATCCTGACATGGAACGACGTATTCGTGCACTTATTCGCTGGAATGCAGTCATGACTGTCCTACGCGCAAATATGAAATCTCCCGGTATTGGGGGGCATATAGCCAGCTTTCAATCCTCTGCGACCCTCTATGACGTAGGGTTTAACCACTTCTTTCGTGCTGCGAATGATAAATTTGACGGTGACCTGATTTACTTTCAAGGTCACTCATCTCCTGGCATTTATGCCCGCGCCTATTTAGAGGGCAGGATTTCGGAAGAGGAGCTAGATAACTTCCGTATGGAGACAGGGGGGAATGGTTTATCGAGCTACCCGCACCCATGGCTTATGCCTGATTTTTGGCAGTTCCCTACCGTTTCAATGGGGCTTGGCCCAATTATGGGTATTTATCAAGCACGCTTTTTGAAATATCTTCACAATCGAGGTATTGCGGACACATCCAATCGTAAGGTTTGGGTTTTTTGTGGTGATGGAGAGATGGATGAGCCTGAATCACAAGGTGCTATTTCACTCGCAGCGAGGGAAAAATTAGATAACCTAATCTTTGTCGTGAATTGTAACTTACAACGCTTAGATGGGCCGGTTCGTGGCAATGGCAAAATTATCCAGGAGCTAGAATCTAACTTCAGAGGCTCTGGCTGGAACGTACTCAAGGTAATATGGGGCTCTTATTGGGATCCCTTATTTGGTATGGATAAGGAGGGCTTCCTCAAAAAACGTATGGAAGAATGTGTTGATGGTGAATTTCAAAACTTTAAAGCTAAAGGCGGCGCATACACGCGTGAATATTTCTTTGGGAAATACCCTGAACTGAAAGAAATGGTCGCTGCCATGTCTGATAGTGATATATGGCGTTTAAATCGCGGCGGTCATGATCCGCATAAAGTCTTTGCCGCCTATGCAGCTGCAGTTGCGCATAAGGATCAACCCTCTATCGTGCTCGCAAAAACCGTTAAGGGTTATGGCATGGGTGATGCTGGTGAGGGGCAAAATATTACGCACCAACAGAAGAGTATGGACATCGAATCATTAAAGGCTTTCCGTAGCCGTTTTGATTTACCGATTAGCGATCAAGATGTTGAAAATCTTGCTTACTACAAGCCTGCCAAAGACTCTCCTGAGATTCAGTACATGATGGAACGCCGCAAGGAGCTCGGTGGGTATGTGCCTGCGCGTCGTCGCAAAGGTAACGAGCTGAAAGTACCAAAAATGGATGCGCTGTCAAATATGACGGTTAGCACCGGGGATCGGGAAATTTCAACTACCATGGCGTTTGTCAGAATTCTCAGCACACTGCTTCGTGACAAAGAATTAGGTAAATATATCGTCCCTATTGTTCCGGATGAGGCAAGAACATTTGGTATGGAGGGTATGTTCCGCCAGCTTGGGATATACTCCTCCGTGGGTCAGCTTTATGAACCTCAAGACTCAGATCAAGTCATGTTTTATAAAGAACAAAAAGACGGTCAAATCCTCGAGGAAGGTATCAATGAGGCGGGTTCGTTCTCATCATGGATTGCTTCAGCAACCTCATATTCGAACACGGGTATTCAAACCATTCCTTTTTATATCTTTTATTCCATGTTTGGTTTTCAACGTATTGGCGATTTGGCATGGGCTGCCGGAGACTCGCGTGCGCGAGGCTTTTTACTGGGAGCCACTGCAGGTAGAACAACCTTAAATGGTGAAGGGCTTCAACACGAAGATGGTCATAGCCACTTGCAATCTGCCACCATACCAAATTGTGTGTCTTACGACCCATGCTTCAGTTACGAGTTAGCTGTCATTATTCAGCATGGACTCGTTCGTATGATTGAGAATCAAGAAGATATCTATTTCTACATTACCCTCATGAATGAGAATTATCGCCATCCGGATATGCCAAAAGGGATTGAGCAAGGCATCGTCGATGGTATATATAACTTTTCTATGTCTAAGCTCAAAGGACCAAAAGTTCAGCTCATGGGGAGTGGTGTTATCCTGCGTGAAGTCATTGAAGCAGCCAACATCCTTGAAAAGGATTTTAATGTTGCGGCTGACATCTTCAGTGTTACGAGCTTCACCGAGTTGCGTCGCAACGCTCTTGCAGTTGAGCGTTGGAATCGCATCAACCCAGATAAAAAAGAAAAGATTTCCATTATTCAAACGGTCATACAGGATGAAGATAGCCCCATTATCGCTTCCACTGATTACATGAAATCATTTCCTGAGCAAATTTCTCGCTTCTTAAAGAATGTCTTCATTGCCCTTGGCACCGATGGCTATGGGCGCTCTGATAGTCGTGAGGCTTTACGAAGCTTCTTTGAAGTCGATCGCTATCATATTGTCATTGCTGCAATCAAATCGTTGGTAGATAAAAAACAAATCGATAAAGACATCCTTGTTAAAGCGATTAAGAAATTTAAGATTGACGGACAAAAACCAAACCCTGTGGATGTTTAAAGACCATGACGACTGAGCAAATTCTTATTCCTGATATTGGCAACTTCGACAGTGTCGATGTTATCGATGTGCTTGTGAATGTTGGTGACTCAATCAATACCGACGACTCATTAATCACGGTGGAGTCTGATAAAGCCTCTATGGATATCCCTGCCCCTAAACCTGGGATCATCAAAGAGTTAAAAATCAAGATTGGTGATAAGGTGAAAGAAGGTAGCTTGGTTGCATTGATTGAAACCTCATCGGCAACCAAGGTCGTGAAAGCAGACAATATCGAGAAGGAAATTAAGGTTGAAAAGGTGGTGGAAAAAATTATCCCCGAACCCTCTCGTCCGGCCCCTGAGCCACCACCCACCATCCAGCCCACTGAGAATCCTTTGCCTATTGGGGAAAGCGCGCTAGTAACCAATGGCAAACTTAGTCACGCATCGCCCTCTATTCGAAAATTTGCCCGCCAGCTCGGCGTTAATTTATCGCTCGTGCAAGGTACCGGCCCCAAAAATCGCGTACTCGAGGCGGATGTTAAAAACTTTGTAAAAGGGGAATTAGCAAAACCAAGAAGTGAATCCATGGGAAGTCAGTTTGCACCAATCCCTATGCCTGATATTGATTTTTCACAATTTGGTTCCTTTGAGACGCAACCACTATCAAAAATTAAAAAAATATCTGGTGCAAACTTGCATCGTAACTGGGTGACAGCACCACATGTTACGCAATTTGATAATGCTGATATCACAGACCTTGAAGCATTTAGAAAATCAATGCAAAAAGAAGCCGAAAAACGAGGAGCTAAATTAACCTTACTTGCGTTCCTCATGAAAGCTTGTGTTAATGCGCTGCGCACTTACCCCACATTCAACAGTTCGCTATCCCCTGACGGCGAGACGCTTATCTTAAAAAACTATTACCATATCGGATTTGCCTGTGACACGCCGGATGGCTTAGTGGTACCGGTAGTGAAAGATGTTTACAAGAAAGATGTGTTAGATATCGCCCATGACCTCGGAGAATTATCAAAGAAAGCCCGTGAACGAAAATTAAAAATGGATGATATGCAAGGCGGTTGCTTCACCATTTCGAGTCTTGGTGGTATTGGTGGCACAAAATTTACCCCTATTATTAATTGTCCAGAGGTCGCAATCTTGGGGGTTTCGCGCTCTGCTATGCAACCTATATACAACCCTGATACCAAGGCTTTTGAGGCGAGACTGATCTTACCACTATCGCTATCCTACGATCATCGAGTTATTGATGGCGCAGATGGCGCCCGCTTCACTAGTCATCTTGGTGCCATGTTATCTGACGTCAGAAGACTTCTGCTCTAGTTTATGGCAGACATTACAAAAATTACAGTGCCTGATATTGGCAACTTCGATGAAGTTGATGTCATTGACATCCTCGTCAAGGTTGGTGATGAAGTCAATACCGAGGATGCACTAGTCACGCTTGAATCTGACAAGGCGTCGATGGATATTCCATCCCCTGCCTCGGGCAAGGTTGAGGCATTACACTTAAAGGTTGGCGATAAAGTAAAGCAAGGCTCACTGATACTATCACTGGCGGCGATCAGTAGCGACAAACCAAAAAAATTAAACGAAGTGCCAGAGCAGTCTACAGTTAAAAGCAAAAGGGTTGAGAAAACTGAACCTGAAGCATCAAATAAAAGCCCAAATCATTCCTGCGAGGTCTTAGTGCTGGGCTCTGGACCTGGCGGCTATACCGCTGCCTTTCGTGCTGCAGACCTAGGGAAGAGGGTTATCTTGGTGGAACGCTATGCCACTATTGGAGGCGTTTGCCTAAATGTTGGCTGCATTCCCTCAAAAGCGCTTTTGCATACTGCAAAGGTGATTACCGATGCAGAAGAAATCTCAGATCATGGTGTGGGCTTTGGGGCTCCAAGCATTGATCTTGAAAAAATAAAACAATGGAAAAATAATGATGTCGTGGGTAAGCTTACTATGGGCCTGGGTCAAATGGCAAAGCAACGTGGTGTCACCATCGTACAAGGCTATGGTGAATTTAACAGTGCTAATCAAGTCGATGTCAAAACACCTGACGATAAAATCGTTACCATTCAGTTTGAGTCATGCATCATTGCTGCCGGCTCTCAATCAATTAAAATGCCCAACGCTCCTGATGATCCTCGCATTATGGATTCAACTGGCGCTCTTGAGTTAGATGATATCCCTCAACGTTTACTTGTCATTGGTGGCGGGATCATCGGCCTCGAGATGGGCACAGTTTACGATGCTTTAGGTAGCAAAGTCTCTATTGTGGAGCTTACTGATGGGCTTATTCAAGGATGTGACCGCGACGTTGTCAGGCCATTACAAAAGCGCATGAGTCAACGTTTTGAGTCAATAATGCTCAACACCAAAGTAACCAAAATCAGCGCATCAAAAGAAGGGGTCACAGTGGAATTTGAGGGTGACAATGCCCCTGCACCTCAGCTTTATGATCGTGTTTTAGTGTCCGTTGGCAGAAGACCCAATGGCAACCTCATCAAAGCAGAGAACGCCGGTGTCAATGTCGATGACAAGGGTTTTATTGCGGTTAATAAACAAATGCAAACCAACGTGAGTCACATCTTTGCGATTGGTGATATCGTCGGACAACCGATGCTAGCTCACAAGGCAACCCATGAAGGAAAAATTGCAGCAGAGGTAATTGCGGGTGAGAAAATAGAATTTCAAGCCATGACAATCCCCTCTGTTGCCTACACGGACCCAGAAATCGCCTGGGCAGGCATTACCGAGGAAGAAGCAAAAGCGCAAAATATTGATTATGAAAAAGCAGTTTTTCCATGGGCTGCCAGTGGTCGCGCCCTGTCAACCTCTCGCACCGAGGGGATGACAAAGTTAATCTTTGATAAGCAATCACAACGCATTATTGGTGCTGCAATCGCAGGAATCAACGCCGGTGAGCTGATCGCTGAAACAGTTTTAGCAATAGAAATGGGCGCCGATGCACACGATATTGGCCTCTCTATTCACCCTCATCCAACGCTGTCTGAGTCAGTTGCTATGGCCGCTGAAATAAAAGAAGGCACAATAACAGATCTCTTTATTAAAAAAAGATCGCCCTAGAGGTAGGCCAGCATCCCGTCAAAAATTAAATCTTCGTGAACACGAATACGCTCTTGCCAGGCATCATCGGCATGACTCACTAACCAATCTGCATCACCACCAGTCAGGATTATTGGTGCCTCTGCTGACTGAGTTCTGCAGGCCAAATTAACCGCCCCCATTAATGCAAACGTAATTCCGGTCGTCACTGAGTCATCGGTTGTTTTGGCGGGAAAATGTGCATGATGATTCATGTTAGCGTTTATTTTTGCAGTGGCTTGATTGAGTGATTTGAGTGCTGCAGATATGCCTGGCAAAATCATCCCACCCTCGTAGACAGGTAATTCATTTTCACGACTTTCAACATAATCAACTGTGATCGCAGTACCGGCAGAAATGATGAATACGGATTGATTATAATGCTGCCATGCACCCAAAGCATTTAGCCAACGATCAACGCCTAACCTTGCTTTATCTTGATAATGATTTTGTAGGTTTGGATGCGTTTTTTGTTCCAAAAAAATAACATTTAAGGAGTGCTTCTGCCCCCACACCTGAATCATCTGAGCATAGGAATCATGATTCACATTAGAGACAAGAGTGGCTAAAATTTGTTTATCATAAGGTAATTTTTCACATAAGAAATCTTTAGTAAAACATTGATTTTTAACAATAATATTTTTATCATTATATAATCTCCATTTCACCGTAGTATTGCCTATATCGATCAAAAGATTCATTGGCCTACCCTCTCTTTCATGATACTTACCTCTCCAGATGAGAAGGTTTGCTCGCCTTTTTCGTTACTAATGACGATGGCGCCGTCATCTGAAATATCGCTAACTCGACCATGTATGATTTGACCATCACCCTTGGTTAACGCAATGACTTTATCCTGAAATGCGTGATACTTTTTCCATTCCTCTTTTATGGTCACAAACCCCTTAGTTTCAAAATCAGATAAGGCTGTCGCCAATTCTTTTATAATTAACGCAAGCAATTCATTTGGCTCAATTTTATCTTTCACGCAAGACTTTATGTCGATCGCTGGCTGATCGATTTTATCTTTCTGTTTTTTGGATAGATCTAAATTAATACCAATACCAATAACCGCTATACTTTGCCCTTCCATATCGCCTTGCAACTCTATTAAGATACCAGCTAATTTTTTGTGGATATTTTCATGAAAAATAAGAACATCATTGGGCCATTTCAGTAACGCTTGATTTAACCCTACCTTTTGAAAAGCGCGTATTAGTGCGACACCAATTACCAAGCTGAGACCTGATAACATGGCAGCTCCTTGCGTAAATCGCCATAAAAAGGAAAAAGTAAGATTTTGTCCTAAAGCCGACTCCCATCGCCGGCCGCGCCGACCTTTGCCTGCTGTCTGTATGTTCGCCACCAAACAAGATGCATGAGGATAGCCTGTTGCTGCCTTCTGCATCATCAAAGTATTAGTTGAATCCACAATATCAAGGACTTCCACGTTAAACCAACTAGCATTCTCGCCAATTGCTTTTTTAATTATTTTCTCATCCATAAGCGTTATGGGTTGTGTAAGCTTATAGCCCTTGCCGCGGACTGAAAAAATATCTACACCAATTTTTTCAGCCTCACTCACAGCATTCCAGACAGAAACACGGGAAATATTATACTTTTTAGCAAGCGCCTCACCGGAGTGAAACCGACCATCTGACAAATCAGCTAATATTGAAAAAAGGAGGTTGGGCATACATTTTTTTTAGGCAATAAACTCAATCATACCACGGTATTTTTAATCAAAATTGATCGCTAAACAGTGTAAAATGGCGCCTATGTCTGATCGCGATATAAAAGAAGTTTTACCCTCCAATTTTATTCGAGGCATTATTGATAGAAATTTAAATGAAAATCTTTATCAAAATAAAAGATGGAGTGGCTCCCCCGGCACTGCCAGTCATCACGCAGATGCGGCTATTGATCGTGCAAAGATTCGCACACGCTTTCCACCAGAACCTAATGGCTATCTCCATATCGGGCACGCCAAAAGTATTTTCTTAAATTTTGGCCTAGCACGTGATTACGAGGGAGCTTGTCATCTCCGCTTCGATGACACAAACCCAGAAAAAGAGGACGAGGAATATGTGCTGAGTATTGTCGATAACGTCAAATGGTTGGGTTTTAGCTGGAAGTTTAAAAACGAAGAAAACCTCTATTACGCGAGCAACTATTTCACTTTTATGTACGAGGCTGCCTTATCCCTCATTAAATCAGGTGATGCTTATGTGGATCAACAAACAGCAGAAGAGATAAGAGAAAATCGCGGCACCCTAACCTCTGAAGGAAAAAATTCCCCCTTTAGAGATCGTTCCGTTGAAGAAAATCTTTCACTGTTTGAAGCCATGAAAGCTGGACATCATCCAGATGGAGCCATGGTGTTGCGCGCAAAGATTGATATGGCCTCTCCGAATATTAATTTACGTGATCCAGCAATTTATCGAATTAAGCATGCGGAACATCATCGAACAGGTAAAGAGTGGTGTATCTACCCCATGTATACGTTTGCCCACCCCATAGAGGATGCATTAGAGGGAATTACTCATTCAATTTGTACGCTTGAGTTTGAGGATCAGCGCCCTTTTTATGATTGGCTTTTACTAAAACTTGAAGTTAACCAGTTATTAGCGGCACCCCTCCCAAAACAGTATGAATTTGCACGCCTAAATTTAACCTACGTCGTTCTCTCCAAGCGTCGGCTTATCGAGTTAGTTGAAAACCGTTATGTTAGCGGCTGGGACGACCCACGGATGCCCACATTGGTTGGGGCCAAACGACGAGGCTATACACCTGAGGGCCTGAAATTATTTACCGATCGTATTGGTGTCTCAAAGGCCGATTCCTGGATCGATTATGTTACGTTGGAGGATTCAATGCGTGAAGTCTTAAACAGCAGCTGTGATCGTCGCGTAGCGGTTCTGGATCCCATTAAATTAGTCATCAGCAATTATCCTGTAGAGCAAGAGGAGGAATGCTTCGCACCCAACCACCCGCAAGATGAATCTAGAGGCAAGCGAACCATCAAGCTGACGCGTGAATTATGGATTGAGCGACAAGACTTTATGATAGAGCCCGAAAAAAAATACTTCCGCCTTTATCCAGGCAATCAAGTCAGGTTACGCTACGGCTACGTAGTCAACTGCACGGGATATGAATCCGATGAACAAGGCAATGTAACAACAGTATTTTGTGAATATTTACCTGACACAAAATCGGGTACTGCAGGGGCGGATAGCGTAAAAGTTAAAGGTAACATTCATTGGGTTTCGTCCAAGTATGCAGTTCCAGCTCAAGTAAATCTTTATGATCGTTTATTTAAAGTTGAGCAGCCTGGTTTGAAATCAGCATCTTACCTGGACGATATTAACGATAAATCATTAACAACAATAACAGTGCAGTTGGAAGAAAACTTAGCTGGTATTAAACCTATGGATCAGTTCCAGTTCGAGCGACACGGTTATTTTATTTGTGATCAAGAGACATCAACCGACAACATCGTCATTAATAGAACTGTGACACTGCGGGACAATTGGAAGTAACTATCGCAGACCGAATTTGATCGGGATAAATACGGTAAACGTCTCACTGGTTAAATTGGTTGGCATTGGCAGGGGCTTAGATCTTTCAATCATTTTTATTGCTTCCTGATCTAAAACTTCATAATTACTTTTATTATATATACTTATATTCAATATGTTAGCTAATTTATCTAATCTAACTTCTAAAGTTAATTCACCCTCCCATCCACGTCTTTGCGCTATTCTTGGATAGCGTTTGAACTGCGAAATATGGGCAGCTAAAAGTTGTCCGTAATCCTTAATAATTTTAGCTTCTTGCACAGGGTCGATCTGAGGCTCGACAGCTTTTTGAACTGGTTTCTCGATAGGCAACACATCTTCCTCAGATAGCGGTGGTAACTCATCCAGAAATTCCACAGGCTCAATCACCGGTAATGGTGGCGCTATAACTTCCCTTACCACCGGCTTCGGTGGTAGAGGTGGTGGCTCTTTTATGACCGGCTTCGGTGGTGGAGGTGGTGGCTCTTTTATGACCGGCTTCGGTGGTGGAGGTGGTGGCTCTTTTATGACTGGCTTCGGTTTAACAAGCTCCATAATAAGCTCAACATCTAATTTCTTTAACGGAGGGGATTGTTGCTCGATATGTAAATAATTAAAAATTGCCCAATGAATAAACAGAGAGGCAATAATCATCCACCTCAGGTCAATTCGATTATTAAAAGTATTTTTTGCAGAAAGTATCATAAGCTTCAAAGAGCATGCAGTATGTTGGCTGTTAACCGTTAATTATAAAGATTTTTACCTGGCTTCTTTCGGGAAATTTTCACAAATTTTACTGGGGGCTACTCACTCTTTTCTTTCTTCTGTGCCTCATTTTCCCCTAAGGTGACCTTTGCATCTTAAAGCCTCAAAAAAATTCATGAAAAAACTTAAACTATGCGGGATACCTAAATAATGGGTACCCAAAAAAAAGAGTGGCTATTATATGGGAAAAATGTATTTAAATCGGTAACTTAGAAGAATAAAATGTAGCGCTAAGATAGGTTAAAAAAGGTAGGGTTTTTAAAACTAAAAAAGCTTGGTAGTGTTCCACGTTCGTGCTTAGAGCAACAATTAACCTTTGATAAGTTTTGGGTTGACTTTAAGAAAGAGGTAATCAATACCGTGGTATTGAAGGTGTCTGATCTCGTTGGTTAGGCCATAAAGTAACTTCAGAGATAATTTGCTTTCAAAATCATCTTCGCCAATATCCTTTAAGGCAACCTGAACCGACTCCGCATTAATGCCTGTGGGACCTGAAATAAACTCTAACTCAACTTCATCACCGTCCTGGTAAAGACGAATATGCACAGTATTTTTTCCCTTGTTTTTATTTTTTTCTTGATTTTGGATAAGAAAATTTAAGCCTTCCTCTGCGATTAACATTAATTTATTTTGCCAGCTTTTTTTCCATTTATTTTGTGTAGAAAATTTATTTATGAGATCGTTGATCGGCGTCAAGCTCTCTATTTGTAAAGGGATAGAGATCTTATTTTTGGCACGTTTTTTTAACATAAATAACCACATAATAAGCACTGCTGTTATTCCCCCTGAAGTTGTCCCATTGGATAAAAATATTTGCATACCCTCTGGGAATGTTTCATTGAACAAGTACCCCCCCTGAAATCCAGTTCCCGCAAAGAAACCAAGACATACCGCGAGAAGCGCTTCAGATGCCAACTTGCTTTCATTTACCATTTGCAAACCATGCCCAAATAATAAAACGATGATGACAAGAATATATCCAGCTGCAACAGGACTAGGAATTACACTTATTAGTGCAATAAGTTTTGGCGATAAGGCAAATAAAATCATAAATAATCCACCATAAAAACCTACCCTAAGCGCTGCAACCCTTGTGATTTCCATGACACCAATGCTCATCGAGTAAACCGTATTGGGGACCGAGCCCAAAATACCTGCAATAAAACTGCCCAATCCGTCTGCATTAATGGCCCCTTGAATAGAACGAAAATTTATTGGCCGAGGTTTTCTGTACGAGTGTTTTTGAACGGCAATTCCGTCTCCATAAGTTTCAATGCAACCGACAAAAGTGATTAAAACAAATGCGGGGATCAATGCCCAAAATCCCTCCCCAAAATCCAGGCTAAGTCCAGGCCAATGATTTTCTGGAATACCAATCCAGTCAGCCGCCACTACTTTTGAAAAATCGACTAAACCCACTTGGTAACCATAGATGGTTCCAATTAGAATACCAATCAAAGGAGCCCATAAGCGTGCTGTTCGGTTGCCGTATAAGGAAATCAAAATGATTGGGGTTAGTGTAGCCAAAAACATATAAGGTACCGACATGCTACCAATGAACTCCTGCGGAACCTTTTTCAGCATTGACCATACTACTGGTGCAACATTTAAGGCCATCAACATTAACACCACTCCACCAATGGCAGGCGTTAAGATTTTTCGCAATGCACCCATTTGAGAAGTAAAGAAGAAACACGCTAAGGATGCGGTGGCGACTAATGTTAACAAGAGGGGGGTGCCCCCAATCTCTAAGGCAGATATTGCAACAGAAACAAAGGCAACATTTGATCCAACAAAAAGCAAATACCCCCCACCTATAATGCCAATGCGAGTGGCTTGGAGCCATGTCGATATTCCGCATGCCACGACAGCTGCAAAAACCAGCCAACTAATCTGCCCCTCCTCTAAACCTGCCCCACGACCCACAATAAGAGGTGCCAGCATTATGCCGGTAATAACCATGACCGTTACCTGAAGGCCAAGCCCTGCCGATAAGAGATGTGTCGGCTTCTCATGTGGCTCATATCTCACCAAATTTTCTTCAGCCATAGTTTGCCCTCAAGATTATTTAATAATGTTTGATATTAATTGAAATAATAGCGTCTCACAAATTAAATCAATATTTCAATTAGTTGGCAGTCAAAAAAAAACCCCATCAGGTTTGATGGGGTTTTTTAAATAAAAAGCTTGGCAGTGTCCTACGTTCGCATGGAAAAAACCACACTATCATCGGCGCTGAATCGTTTCACTGTCCTGTTCGGGATGGGAAGGAGTGGGTCCAACTCGCTATGTCCGCCAAGCAAACTTTTTGAATGACCCGAAGGTTATTCGAATTCTTTTTGCTTTAACAAAATTAGAAGAAGTAAATGTAGTATTGATTGCGTTACTTTAGAATCAACCACAATTTTAAGTTTTAAAATTATAGGATCAAGCCTCACGAGCAATTAGTATCAGTTAGCTTCACGCATTACTGCGCTTCCACACCTGACCTATCAACGTCCTGGTCTTGAACGACTCTTTAGTGCACTTAAAGTGCAAGGGAAGTCTCATCTTAGGGCGAGTTTCACGCTTAGATGCTTTCAGCGTTTATCTCTTCCAGATTTAGCTACTCGGCTATGCCACTGGCGTGACAACCGATCCACCAGAGATCTGTCCATTCCGGTCCTCTCGTACTAGGAACAGCCCCCTTCAAACTTCCAACGCCCACGGCAGATAGGGACCAAACTGTCTCACGACGTTTTAAACCCAGCTCACGTACCACTTTAAATGGCGAACAGCCATACCCTTGGGACCGACTACAGCCCCAGGATGTGATGAGCCGACATCGAGGTGCCAAACTCCCCCGTCGATATGAACTCTTGGGAGGAATCAGCCTGTTATCCCCAGAGTACCTTTTATCCGTTGAGCGATGGCCCTTCCATACAGAACCACCGGATCACTATGACCTGCTTTCGCACCTGCTCGACCTGTCCGTCTCGCAGTCAAGCAACCTTATGCCATTGCACTAATAGTACGATTTCCGACCGTACCTAGGTTACCTTCGCACTCCTCCGTTACTCTTTGGGAGGAGACCGCCCCAGTCAAACTACCCACCATACACGGTCCCCGATCCCGATAAGGGATCTGGGTTAGAACCTCAACAACAACAGGGTGGTATTTCAAGGATGACTCCACAAGATCTGGCGATCCTGCTTCAAAGTCTCCCACCTATCCTACACAGTTGATGTCAAAGTCCAATGTAAAGCTATAGTAAAGGTTCATGGGGTCTTTCCGTCTAACCGCGGGTAGATTGCATCTTCACAACCATTTCAACTTCGCTGAGTCTCTAGAGGAGACAGTGTGGCCATCGTTACGCCATTCGTGCGGGTCGGAACTTACCCGACAAGGAATTTCGCTACCTTAGGACCGTTATAGTTACGGCCGCCGTTTACCGGGGCTTCAATCAAGAGCTTGCACCCCATCATTTAACCTTCCGGCACCGGGCAGGCGTCACACCGTATACGTCCACTTTCGTGTTTGCACAGTGCTGTGTTTTTATTAAACAGTCGCAGCCACCTTTTCACTGCAACCCCATCGGCCTTCGCGAGTAAATCGCTACAACCTACTAGGGCGTACCTTCTCCCGAAGTTACGGTACAAATTTGCCGAGTTCCTTCTCCAGAGTTCTCTCAAGCGCCTTAGAATTCTCATCCTGCCCACCTGTGTCGGTTTGCGGTACGGTCTCAACTTAACTGAAGCTTAGTGGCTTTTCTTGGAAGCTTGGTATCAATCACTTCATGAACAAAGTTCACTCGTTATCACGCCTCGATATTAGCTCTCCGGATTTGCCTAAAGAACCTACCTACACGCTTGAACCAGGATATCCAACACCTGGCTGACCTAACCTTCTCCGTCCCCACATCGCATTAAATTGAGGTACAGGAATATTAACCTGTTTCCCATCAGCTACGCATTTCTGCCTCACCTTAGGGGCCGACTCACCCTGCGCCGATGAACGTTGCACAGGAAACCTTGGGCTTTCGGCGAGGGAGCCTTTCACTCCCTTTATCGCTACTCATGTCAGCATTCGCACTTCTGATACCTCCAGCATTCCTCACAGAACACCTTCACAGGCCTACAGAACGCTCTCCTACCATGCATGTAAACATGCATCCATAGCTTCGGTTATATGCTTAGCCCCGTTACATCTTCCGCGCGAGACGACTCGACCAGTGA
>JADHPM010000001.1:0-247500 GCA_016778465.1 Methylophilaceae bacterium | reverse complement strand
CTCTGACACACTCTAGTCTTACAGTTTCAAACGCAGTTCCCAAGTTGAGCTCGGGGATTTCACATCTGACTTATAAAACCGCCTGCGCACGCTTTACGCCCAGTAATTCCGATTAACGCTCGCACCCTACGTATTACCGCGGCTGCTGGCACGTAGTTAGCCGGTGCTTCTTGTCAAGATACCGTCATCCTTACTATTTATTCGATAGTAAGATTTCTTCTCTTGCGAAAGAGCTTTACAACCCGAAGGCCTTCTTCACTCACGCGGAATGGCTGGATCAGGGTTTCCCCCATTGTCCAAAATTCCCCACTGCTGCCTCCCGTAGGAGTCTGGACCGTGTCTCAGTTCCAGTGTGGCTGATCGTCCTCTCAGACCAGCTACTGATCGTCGGCTTGGTAGGCCTTTACCCCACCAACTACCTAATCAGATATCGGCCGCTCTAATAACGCAAGGTCCGAAGATCCCCTGCTTTCACCCGTAGGTCGTATGCGGTATTAGCCAACCTTTCGGCTGGTTGTTCCCCATTACTAGGTACGTTCCGATATATTACTCACCCGTTCGCCACTCGCCATCAGAGAGCAAGCTCTCTATGCTGCCGTTCGACTTGCATGTGTAAAGCATTCCGCCAGCGTTCAATCTGAGCCAGGATCAAACTCTTCAGTTTAATCTCTAACTTTATAAATAACTTTAATAAATTAAAGTTATTAAATCGCTTGTGCTTTTAATACTCAAATTCATTTCAAGGTTGACTAGTTAATAAAAACTAGTGTGGTCTTGTCACAAATTTTGCGTAAGCACTTATATTTTGAGTCTTAAGCTTCGTAAGAAACTTAATTTGATCTCACCTATAAGCACCCACACTTATCAGTTGTTAAATTGTTAAAGAGCAAATATCAACATTGGTTGCGGGGACAGGATTTGAACCTGTGACCTTCGGGTTATGAGCCCGACGAGCTGCCAGACTGCTCCACCCCGCGATTGATAATCACGGCTATTTCTAGCCATCTTGCGTTCGTGACGCAAAGAGGTGGAATTCTAGCATCTTTTTGAATTTTGTGTCAATTTAAAAAGCCTTTTTTTCTAAGAAAAAAGCACCTAAAAAACTCACACCATGATCAACCAAATGTCTTGTCTTATCAGCGCAATACGCGAAAGACGCGAGACTATATCAAGCTGAATAGTTAATGTCAAACAAAATAAATAATTTTTACAAATTTGTTACTTTATTAGCAGTTGATTGATGCGTTTAACGTAACTGACTGGGTCCTCCAGCTGTCCTCCCTCCGCTAAAACTGCTTGATCAAAGATAACCGAGGCATACTCATCAAACTCCTGCGAGTTAGCATGTTTCTCCAGTTTTTCAATCAAGGCATGTTTGGGATTGATTTCGAGCGTGGGTTTTGTCTCAGGTGTATTCTGTCCTGCTGCTTTAAGAATACGCTCTAAATTTCCTGAAATATCATGCTCGCCAACTACTAAACAAGATGGTGAATCCGTTAATCGATGAGTAACCTTAACCTCTTTTACCTTATCACCAAGTGAGGACTTTATTTTTTCCACTAACGACTTAGACTGTTCCTCAATTTTTTTCTTTTCCTCTTTTTCTTTTTCCTCTTCAAGCTTACCCAGATTTAAATCACCCTTCGCGATAGACTGCAGCTTTTTACCATTAAATTCCTGTAGATTCGAAACTAACCATTCATCTACACGGTCGCCAAGAATAAGTACCTCAATTTTTTTCTTGCGGAAAATTTCCATGTGCGGGCTATTTTTTGCCGCCGCATGAGAATCTGCTGTGATGTAATAAATGGCCTCTTGCTCAGGCTTCATGCGCTCAATATAATCTTGAAGCGAAACATTTTCATCCAAAGACTCATCATGTGTGCTGGCAAATCTTAACAGGGCTGCAATCTTTTCCTTATTGGCAAAATCTTCTGCAGGACCTTCTTTTAGAACTTTTCCAAATTCGTTCCAAAACTTTTTGTAATCATCAGGTTTTTTCTTTGCCATCTCCTCGAGCGAAGACAAAATACGTTTGACTGCGCCAGACTTAATGGTCTCAACTTGGCGGCTATCTTGGAGTATTTCACGCGAAACGTTCAGCGGAAGATCGCTACTATCAATCACCCCCTTCACAAAACGCAAATATTGCGGAATTAACTTTTCATTGGCATCCATGATAAAAATACGTTTCACGTATAACTTTACATTGTTATGTCGATCTCGATCGTAAAGGTCAAATGGCGCTTTACTAGGAATATAAAACAACGTTGTATATTCTTGTGTCCCCTCTACGCGATTATGAAAGTAGGCGAGTGGGTCCTCGTTGTCATAACTGATATTTTTATAAAACTCGTTATATTCTTTAGCTTTAATATCTTTTTTGTTTCTTGTCCACAATGCTGATGCATCATTGATAGTCTCGTCTTCATCTTTCTGAATCGTCTCACCATCCTTAAATTCTGTTTTTTTCATAACGATGGGTAGCGTAATATGATCCGAGTATTTCTTTATCACCTCGCGTAGGCGCCAATCGTCTAAGAATTCATCCTCGTCTTTTTTCAAATATAACGTTACCGTTGTGCCACGTGACTTTTTATCTATCGCCTCCAGAGTAAATTCCCCATCCCCTTTAGATTGCCAACGGTAGGCTTCTTTTTCACCTGCTTTTCTTGTTTCCAGTGTGACCTCATCAGCAATAATAAAGGCTGAATAAAAGCCTACGCCAAATTGCCCAATCAAATGCGCATCCTTGGCTTCATCACCACTGAGTTTGCTTAAAAAATCTTTTGTTCCTGAGCGGGCTATAGTGCCAATATTCTCAACAATGTCATCACGGCTCATACCAATACCGTTATCCATAATGGAAACGGTGCGATTTTTTTTATCGTAATTGACATGAATTTTAAGCTCGGACTCCCCTTCGTATAGTTTATTGTCTCTCAGAGCCTCAAAACGTAACTTATCTGCAGCATCGCTTCCATTCGAAATCAATTCACGAATGGCAATTTCTTTATTGCTATAAAGAGAATGAATCATGAGATGTAATAATTGTTTTACTTCAGTTTGAAAATTTAATGTTTCTTTTTTTGTTGCCATAAAATTTGTTCCACGTTAATTAAAAAATATTGACCTAAAGATGGGGCTGATTTCTAAAATTTCAAGATTGAGGAGAACTACAAATGCTCTAAGATATAAGCGGTCGCCAGCAAAGCAAACGACGCGGTAATATTGGTACTTGAGCCGTAACCATCGCAACTGAGTCCACTGGTCATGTGGTCATTCTTACAAACTTCAGATCGCTTTATGGGTTCAGCAGAAAAAACGGTTGGGACATTTGATTTTAATTTATTCTGATTAAAATGTTGCCTGACTTTACTAATTAAACGATCACCATGGGTATTTTTTAAGGAATCTAATTTGATTTTTGATGGATCACTTCGGCCTCCAGCGCCGCCGGTGGTGATGACAGGAATCTTGTTTATTTGACAAAACTTAATTAACTCAATTTTTACCTTTACCTGATCAATAGCGTCCAACACAAAATCATAG
The DNA here is from genome assembly GCA_016778465.1 of Methylophilaceae bacterium. Lineage (GTDB taxonomy): Bacteria > Pseudomonadota > Gammaproteobacteria > Burkholderiales > Methylophilaceae > BACL14. The sequence continues at coordinate 243,948 of JADHPM010000001.1, read as the reverse complement.
TTGCTATCAATCAATTGGGACATATTTTCAAGGGATAGGAAGTCATCAACACAATTCACTTTTATTTGAGGATTAATTTCAATGATGCGTTGTTGCATAACTTGAATTTTAGAGGCCCCAAGCGTACTTTCTAAGGCATGAATTTGTCGGTTAATGTTGGATTCAGCAATATGATCAAAATCAATAAGCGTTATTTCTCCAATGCCATGACGCGCCAATGACTCTACGGCCCAGGAACCGACTCCCCCAATCCCAATAACACAAACATGACTTTGTTGAAATTTATCAAACTTGTCTTGCCCATAAAGACGAATAATGCCTGAAAACCGACGCAACTTATCCATTAGTGAGCTGTTTCTAAAATCACAAACGCTACGGCAATATTTTTTTCATCCGAGATGGACAGGTGACAACGCGTAATACCTGCTTGCTTTAGAATAAATTCAATCTTCTTATGCAATTTAAAACTGGGTTTGCCTAATCTATCGTGAACGATTTCAATCGATTGAAGATTAATATCTCCTCTTAAACCTTGACCGATTGCTTTTGCAAAAGCCTCTTTAGCCGCAAAACGTTTCGCCAGAAAATTTTCTTTTATAGTCACAGTGTCATAGGTTTTAATTTCATCCGGCGTCAAAATTTTTTTCGCAAGCTGGTGACCGAACTTGTTTAATGAATCTTTGATTCGGGTCACTTCTACAACGTCTGTGCCGATGCCAAAGATCATCAATTCTGACTTTCTCTGATGCATTGCTGCATAAGTTGTATCGCTTTTTCCCAGCCAATAAAAATTGCCTTTGCCACAATCGCATGACCTATGTTTAATTCATTGATCTGTTGAATCTTCGCAATATTTTGAACATTTGTATAATGCAAGCCATGCCCAGCATTCACGACCAAACCTTTTTCATCAGCATATGTGGTAATTAATTGAATTTTCTCCAACTCTGCCTTTTGCAAAGTCAAGTCAGTTAAATTTGCATAATGCCCTGTATGAATCTCAATGACTGGTGCACCCAATTCGTGCGAAGCATCGACTTGCTCTTTATCAGGAGCGATAAACAGAGATACCCTTATGCCCGCCGCTTTTAATGTCGTCGTAATTTCCTTGATTTGTTGAAATTGTTTTACAACATCGAGGCCACCCTCGGTTGTACGCTCCTCTCGGCGCTCAGGGACAAGGCATACATCCTCAGGTAAAACATCTAGCGCAATCGCCAACATTTCATTGGTCGCTGCCATCTCAAGATTCATTTTGGTTTTGAGTAACGGTTTTAGAGTGTACAAATCATGGTCCTGCATGTGCCTCCGGTCCTCACGCAAATGTAAGGTAATACTGTCGGCCCCTGCTTGCTCAGCCAATGTTGCCGCATCTAAAATACTCGGGTAGTCTGTGCCTCTGGCCTGACGTATTGTTGCGATATGGTCTATGTTTACGCCAAGTTTCATTGATTAATCTGTCTCAAGTTCATTGAATAATTTTTTAGAGTTCAAGGGTTTATCGCCTAAATAAAATGCAATGAGATGGCGCATAAGCTGTTTACTCTGTTTCAGAGTCGCAGCATCATCGTAGCGATTTGTCGCCATGTCAATTAATGTTTTACCACGCAACATAATATCACTCACCTTTTTTTTCACTTTACTAGGACCATACCCCACTTCATAGAAATAGTTTGCGCCCTGCTCAATAACATTGCCATTAATATCTCGGTCCAAAGGAACTTGATACCCACATTCCTGTAATAATCTCAATTCAAATTGTCTCAAAGTAACGGCTAATTCCATTCCTGAGGACAATTGCGAAATACTTTCACTATAGTACTCAAATAATTTCTCATGCGGATCCTCGCGCGGAAGCAGCCTTAATAACAATTCATTCATGTAAAAACCACACACCAATGCATCTCCCTCGAGAGAGATGAGCGCACTGCTCCACTCAATACTATGGAGTGTTTTTAACTCCTGATTGCCAGACCACGTTGCCTGCAACAGCTGAAAAGATTGCAACATACCGCGCAATGATGATCGAGGTCGTCTCGCGCCCTTCGCCACCACCGATACTCTTCCCATAGGCTGCGTAAATAGCTCTACAATTAAGCTCGTTTCTTTAAATGGATAAGTATGAAGAACAAAAACTGCTTGATTTTCTTGTTTTGTGTAAGCCATACTTTTATAAACCGAGTGACTTTAATGCACGTTGATCGTCCGCCCAACCCTTTTGTATTTTCACCCATACTTCCAGCCAAACTTTGCTTCCAAAAAGCTTCTCCATATCCTGTCTAGCTTTCGTTGAAATTTCCTTTAAGCGGTCGCCTTTTTTTCCTATAATCATGGGCTTATGTGAATCTCGATCCACAATAATTGCCGCGAAAATTCGACGTAAACCTTCCTCGGTTTGCTCAAATTTTTCAATCTCAACCGCAACCGAATAGGGAAGTTCTTGTCCAGTTAAACGAAACACTTTTTCTCTAATAATTTCGGCCGCTAAAAATCTTTCATTTTTATCCGTCAATTCGTCATCTGCATAGACAAAATCATGTTCGGGTAAAAATTTTGAAATAACATCCATGGTTTCATTAAGATTAAATTTTTTCTTAATACTTATGGGCACAATCGATTTAAAACACTCAAATTTTCCATAAGCCTCAATAAAACTAAGCAACTTATTTTTATCTTTAATGAGATCTATTTTATTCATTGCAAGAATAGCTGGGGTATTTTTTGGAATCATTTGAATTATTTTTTCATCAATCTCATCAACGGTTGAGGGTGAAGTCAAAAAAAGCACTACATCAACGTCTTTGAGGGCACTAACGACAGCCTGATTTAAGCCACGATTCATTAAATTTAAATGCTTTGTTTGATAGCCAGGCGTGTCAACAAAAATAAATTGCGATTCGCTTGTGGTATGGATACCCAGTAGCTGATAGCGCGTTGTTTGCGCCTTCCGAGAGGTAATGCTGAGCTTGGTCCCAACAAAATGATTTAATAAGGTTGATTTGCCAACATTAGGTTGGCCAATAATAGCAACTGTTCCACATTTTTTTTGCATGGCAGTCATGATTTAATTTTTTTTAACATATCGATTGCACGAAGAGCAGCTATTTGCTCTGCTTCTTTTCTACTCGTTGCCTGTCCTGTCGAGTGAATGCCTAATTTTTCTATTTCACATAGCACGTCAAATGTTTGGGCATGTGCTTCACCTGAAATTGAAGCAATTGTATATTTTGGTCGAGAAATTTGCTGGGCCTGCAAAAGCTCTTGCAACAAAGACTTGGCATCTTTATCAATTTTTTTTGGGTCGATATTTTCAATTAAGTCGTAAAACCACGTGGAAATGAATTGCTTGACTGTTTCTAAATTAGAATCAAGATAAATGGCTGCCATTATGGCTTCAAGGCAATCTGCCAGTATTGAGGGGCGACGCCATCCAGCACTTTTTAATTCACCCTCACCTAACCTGACATAATTACCAAGATCAAGCTTTATTGCAATGTCGCTTAAAGTTTTTGATTTCACTAAATCTGAACGTAGACGACTTAAATCACCCTCAGATAGCGCTGGAAATTTATGAAATAAAATCTCAGCAACAATAAAATTTAAGATGCTGTCCCCTAAAAACTCTAACCTCTCATTATTCTTTGCCTTAAAGCTTCTATGTGTTAAGGCCTGTTCGAGAAGACTTAAGTCAGCAAAAGTATAATTAATTTTTTTTTCTAATTGCTGGATTAAGCGTTGGTCCATCATTACTTAATTAAATTACCAATTCTGGAGGGTTCACTAAAGTTGAGCCATATTACCCATGCTTTACCGACCAAATACTCCTCAGGGACAAAGCCCCAAACGCGGCTGTCTGAGGAATTATCACGGTTATCGCCCATTGCCAAATAATGCCCAACTGGCACGCTAAACTTATAGTTATTGTCAGCGAGGTCATGAATTAATATTGAATGACCTTGATCGCCCAGGGTTTCAGTATACTCCCTAGCTTTCGCAATCTGATAATCATTGATGTTATAAAGATAGTCCCCCTTGAGCGTTTTATCCACTAATTTTCCGTTAATATAGAGTTGCTTATCCTCATAACGAATTTCATCACCCGGTAATCCGACAACACGCTTGATGTAGTCAATGCTGGGATCCTCAGGGTAATGAAATACAAATACCTCTCCCCGCTTTGGCAACCCAATGGGAATCAATTGGATATTGAATACGGGTAAGCGCAAACCATAACTAAATTTATTGACTGCAATAAAATCTCCGGCGATTAACGTTGGCATCATCGAACCCGATGGGATTTTAAATGGCTCTATGATAAAAGTCCTTATCACAAAGACTAATAGAAGAATTGGAAAAAAACTCTTTGCGTATTCAATAATGACATGATCTTTTTTACTGGGCGTTTTTTTAGATTTTAAAAATACCAGATCAAATAAACAGATAAGGCCTGTTAAAAAAGTTACCGTCATTAGTATTGCTGCAAAGATCATTATTCATCCACCTGTAAAATTGCTAAAAATGCCTCCTGTGGGATTTCAACATTCCCCACCTGTTTCATACGTTTCTTGCCTGCTTTTTGCTTCTCTAATAACTTTCTTTTTCTTGAAACATCACCACCATAACATTTAGCCAAGACATTTTTTCGCATTGCTTTGACTGTTTCTCTAGCAATAATATTTGCCCCAATAGAAGCTTGTATAGCAACATCAAACATCTGACGAGGAATGAGTTGGCGCATCTTTGCTGCTAATTCGCGAGCCCTAAATTGACTATTAGATCGATGGACAATTAAGGACAGGGCATCAACTCGGTCTCCGTTTACCATGATATCGAGCTTAACCAAATCAGCTGCTCGAAATTCAACGAATTCATAATCCATCGATGCATAACCTCTTGAAACCGATTTGAGTCGATCAAAAAAGTCGAGCACCACTTCGTTAAGCGGAATATCATAGGTTAGCATTACTTGTCTCCCCATGTATTGCATATTTTTTTGTATTCCTCGTTTTGTATTTGCTAGCGTCATCACAGGGCCGACGTAGTCATTTGGTAACAAAATATTTAACTGGATAATCGGCTCACGAATTTCTTCAATTTTTGACAAATCAGGTAATCTTGACGGGTTTTCAATAAACTGGGTTTCACCGTTTTTAAGCAAGAGTTCATAAACCACTGTTGGCGCCGTGGTAATTAAATCAACCTCGTATTCACGCTCCAACCTCTCTTGGACGATATCCATATGCAATAAGCCCAGGAAGCCACATCGAAAACCATAGCCCAGCGCAGTCGAATTTTCTGCCTCGAATGATAATGAGGAATCGTTGAGTTGTAATTTTTCCAGCGCCGTTCTTAGCCCATCAAATTGATTCGATTCCACGGGATAAAGTCCGGCAAAAACTTGTGGTTTAATTTCTTTAAAACCTGGTAGAGCTTTATCAGCTTTGTTATTAGCAAGCGTGATAGTGTCACCTACTTTGGCACTTGATAATTCCTTAATTCCTGCAACAACGAAACCCACCTCACCGGCTGACAGTATTTCCATCGGTACAGATTTAGGTGTAAATACGCCAAGCTGCTCGCAAATATATTCATCTTTAGTGGCCATCAAACGAATTTTGTCTTTTGCCTTAAGCACCCCATCTTTTAATCGAATTAACATCACAACCCCAACATAGTTATCAAACCATGCATCTATAATAAGTGCTTTTAAGGGTTTTTTCGGGTCTCCTTCTGGTGGCGGAATCTTTTTTACAACTGTCTCTAAAATATCTGGGATTCCAAGGCCTGTTTTTGCAGAGCAAGGAATTGCATCTGAAGCATCAATTCCAATAACGTCCTCGATTTCTTTTTTTACACGTTCTGGATCGGCAGAAGCTAGATCAATTTTATTAAGCACTGAAAAAACTTCCACACCCTGATCTAATGCGGTGTAGCAATTAGCAACCGTCTGCGCCTCTACACCCTGAGAAGCATCAACCACAAGGATGCCTCCCTCGCAGGCAGCTAAAGAGCGGCTCACCTCATAGGTAAAGTCGACATGGCCAGGCGTATCAATTAAATTAAATGTGTATATTTGCTTGTCTTGAGCTTGATACTTTAATGTCACAGTTTGCGCTTTGATAGTAATTCCACGCTCACGCTCAAGGTCCATCGAATCAAGCACTTGCTCCTCCATCTCGCGCTCAGTCAGGCCTCCGCAATGGTGAATAATTCTATCCGCTAGGGTAGATTTTCCATGGTCAATATGCGCGATGATTGAGAAGTTTCGTATAGAGTTCATAGTGTCGATTCAATGTAAATAATAAAAGGCGCAACGTGCGCCTTTTAATAACAAAATTCTACAGGAATTTTTATTAGAGCAACAAAGTTAATCCGTTATTTTGACGGGGACATATAGTGTGTCGCCATTCCGATAAACAAGCAAAGCAACTGTTTTCCCTTTTGGAATTTTTCTTAAGTCATTATTGAAAGATTGGACTGACTTTACGGCAGAATTATTAATTGCCAAAATGACATCGCCTGCTCGAATGCCAGCAGTCACTGCAGTGCCCTTTACTTCGGTAACTAACAGACCATTTCTTCCATTGAGCTGCTCACGATCCTTATCAGTCAATTCCCTCAGCGCCAGACCTAGGCGATTAACTGAAGGTTTTTTATTCTGTTTAGCAACAACTTGTGGGTCTTGGCTTGGCATCTCACCAATCTTGACGGAAAGAGTCACTTTCTTACCTTTCCTTAAAATTTCAATGGGAACCGTCGTATTCGGCTTTGTATTTCCTACAAATTTAGGTAGGTCCGTTGATGTCATAATTTGTTTGTTATTGAATTTAACAATGATATCGCCTGCCATTAAGCCCCCATTTTGCGCTGGTGAATCTTTTCCAACTCCGGCAATTAACGCGCCTTTCGTATCTGTCATCCCAAATGACTCAGATAAATCTTCAGTAATTTGCTGAATGTTAATGCCTAGCCAGCCACGAATCACACGACCATTTTCTTTAAGTTGATTCGCAACATTCATGGCCACATCAATTGGAATGGCAAATGAGAGCCCCATGTATCCTCCCGTTCGGCTGTAAATTTGTGAATTAATTCCAATTACCTCGCCGTCTGTATTAAATAATGGGCCTCCTGAATTTCCAGGATTGATGGCGACATCTGTTTGGATGAAAGGAACAAAGTCTTCTTGCGGTAGTGCGCGTTTTTTTGCGCTGACAACACCTACTGTTACTGTGTTTTCCAAACCAAAAGGTGAACCAATTGCTGCAACCCAGGCGCCAACTTTCACTTTATCTGGGTCACCGAATTTTACATTAGGTAAATTTTTAGCATCGATTTTTAATAATGCAACGTCTGTACGACGATCAATACCTAAAATTTCTGCCTTAAATTCTCTCTTATCAGTAAGTTTTACCATGACCGTGTCAGCCTGAGCGACAACATGAGCATTGGTGATAATGTAGCCATCGCTTTCAACTATAAAACCCGATCCTGTGCCATTAACCCTCTCCTGAGGCACCTGCTCTTGATTTTGGGGAGGTATACCAGGCATACCGGGCAAGGGGATACCAAAGCGTTTAAAAAACTCCTCCATACGCTCATCATGAAACGGGCTCATTTGCTGATTGGGGACCTGCTCAACTATAGAGGTTATGTTCACAACCTTATCGCTTTGCTCCTCAGCTAGAATAGTAAAGTCAGGTAATTGAACCGCACTCGCTATATGCGATAGCATGACGCTTAGAACAAAAAAAACTTTTACAAAAAAATTCATAATTTTCCCTTAAGAGGTTCTTGTTTTTACCAGGATGGCATCTTGATATAGATGGTCATGATTTTTTACAGAGATATATTTCACACTGAAGACTCCCAAAACAAAACCAAAGACGCCGCCAACGAAACTTTTTAAATCAGATGAATGACTCACCAAAATATCGGTGGATATCATACCAAAAAATAGGGCAAACAAGGGTATTCCGTAAATTATGAGTGCCGTTTTAAGAAGATAGTTTTCCTCAATCGCAAGATAGACACGATCACCAACAGAGGCATCTATGGTATTTTTAAAAGTGAGGAGGCCTTTTTTTTGAGAAAATATCTTTCCCCAAATGCCATTTCCACAACCTTGGGTCTGTCCGCATAAACCACAGGGCTTTGATCGAACAATCTCAACCTCAACAAGATTATCGTGCGTATGCCTTACTAAAGCTTCTTCATGGATCATATCTTTTAAAAAGAAACAGAGTTTACAAAACTTTCAACGGTTTTTTGCGGTACCGAGCCAACTGCCATCACTTGGTAACCTTTCATATATTTTGCCGAGATATTGGTGTTGCCTACTTTTGCTGAACCTTGTTTAGGTTTTTGTCCTTTTGGGACAGGCTGAATAAAAAGAGATAAAGAAGCTAGGCCATCCGAATAAATTAAATGATGATTCAAGACATTCGGTACGCTACTGCGTGTAACTCGGAAACTAATCTCTTCAAATCCCTCAGGTATCGTTGCCATCTTCCAAAATCTGGGTGTATTGGCTGAAAAATCCTCTTCTTCATGCATTACATATTCTTTTGATAAATCAATATCTGGTTTAAACCATGATAGATCATCCTCAGAGTTGACATTTACCTTAGTAAATGACGTTTGCTCGATTAACTGGTTTGAGTGGTCACTTACGATCATCTTTAAAGGGATTGAGGTCTCTTTATCTAACCAGAAGTGGTAAAAGTAACGGTATTCATCATTGGGCATCAAAATAATCACGTTTGCAGGCCTGCCAGCAACTCGATCAACTTTGCCCATATCGATCTGGTAAACTTTTTTCAAATTGGATGTAGATTTAGGAAGCACAGCGGGGAAAAGTCGATGCTGATTTCTTTTTTGGATAACAACATTATCTTGTTTGGTACCATAAACAAAGGTGGCATTCCCTTGGGATAGAAGTTCACTCGGCGTGCCATCCAGCGTATTAATTCGCGTGTACTCTTGCTCGCCATGTTTGGCATGAATAATTTCGAGTGATCTAATTTCCTGCAAGTGCTCCGCTTGCAAAACGCCGTGGTAATTTAAATTCCTGCACGCTTGATGAGCATCAAGGATAAACTGCCAAGGGTCTGTCTGCGCAAAAACATTTGATGAAAAGAAACTCAAAAGAAGTAAAAAAAAACGTTGGGTCATTTATTGCGCGTTTGTAAGCCCTGTTTGAACGAAATAACTAGCATTTGTAGCAGTATGCGCAAAATGCGCTTGCATGATCTCCGAAGGAATTTCATCTTGAACCAAAAGCACGGCATTGCTTGAGGCGCTATTGATAGGTGATTGAAAGACCATGAAGGCAATAAGTAACAAAACTGAAAAAGCAAATACATGCGGCAAGTAATTGAGTTCAGCACGCAGTGTTGTTGAGGAATTATGCACATAGCCTCCCATTTGCGTCGGCTCTTTTTCAATCGTATCCATGATTTTATCTGTCATAGGCGAGGATGAAACATAATTACCGTTCAAAACATCCCGAGTAATTTGATAGTAGGCCCAGCTTTGTTGATGACTCTTTTTTTTGGTCACATCACTGAGCAAGTTATCTAACTCCGCATCAGAAAATTCATTATCAAAAAGTGATGATATTTTATCTTTCATATTTTTTCCTATTTACCAACGTTTATTACTAGTTTCAATTAATGGTTTTAACTTATCTGCAATAGCTTCGCGAGCCCTAAAAATTCTCGAACGGACAGTGCCGATCGGGCACTGCATAAGTTCAGCAATTTCTTCATAACTTAGACCGTCAATTTCTCTTAGAGAAATTGCCTCTTTTAATTCATCGGGTAAACTTTCAATTGTGTCATTAACAGTTGCAACAATTTCTTTAGTCATCATCGAATTTTCAGGTGTTTCTAAATTTCTAAGTTCTTGGCCATCTTCAAAATTTTCCACGTCTTCGATTTCAACATCATTCATGGCTTTTGGGCGTCGCCCAAGGGAAACTAAGTGATTTTTTGCGGTATTAATTCCAATTCGGTAAAGCCAGGTATAAAACGCACTATCGCCGCGAAAGTTATTAATAGCTCGATAAGCTTTGATGAAGGAATCTTGCACAATATCCTCTATCTCAGACTGATCACGGACCATTCGAGCAAGTAGACGTGTTAATTTTTTGTGGTACTTTTCAACTAAAATCCCAAATGCACGCTTATCACCCTTTTGCGCTTTTTCTACGAGCTTTTGATCAATTGCACGCTCTGGATTAACTGGTTTTGTTTCCATTGGAATCGACTTGTTTTCGATAGATTGATTATTGTACCTTGTATGGCTTGCTTCTACGACCTTTAAATGGCTCATAATTTTCTTTCGCGTAATTAATTTGAATTCAACATTAATTGATACATAATAATGACCTTGTAGTCTTTAATTAAGTTCCTAAAAGATTTGAAATGTTAAACTTTGATGTTGTTATTATTGGTAGCGGGTTAGCAGGGCTGAGCACAGCTCTCAAACTGGCTGATAAAAAAAAGATAGCAATTATTAGTAAACGGCAGTTAATTGACAGCTCTAGTCATTGGGCTCAAGGGGGCATCGCCTCCACTTCCTCATCAGAAGACTCCGTCGATAAACATGTTTCCGACACATTAGCTGCGGGAGCTGATCTGTGTGATGAACAAGTTGTAAGATTTGTCTCGGAACATAGTCCAGCGGCTATTCAATGGCTACAAAATATCGGCGTTGACTTCACGAAACAGGCAACCAATAATTTATTACATTTTACACAAGAAGGTGGGCATACAGTCAGGCGAATTGCTCATGTTGCCGACACAACAGGGAAAGCTGTTCAGTCAGTTCTGATACAAAAGGTACTTGCGCATCCTAATATTCGAATTTTCGAAGACCATATTGTCGTTGACCTAATTACTAACAAAAAAATCGATTTATCGGAGACAGCTAAAAATGAATGTTTGGGTATGTATGTCTTAGAAAACTTTTCAGGAAAAGTGAACACCATCAGAAGTGGTGTAACTATCCTTGCCTCTGGAGGAGCGAGTAAAGTCTATTTGTATACTACTAACCCTGATGTTAGCACCGGTGATGGCATGGCTATGGCATGGCGAGCAGGATGTAGGTTAGCCAATATGGAGTTTATTCAATTTCATCCGACCTGCCTATTTCATCCTAAGGAAAAATCATTCCTCATATCAGAGGCACTCAGAGGTGAAGGTGCTGTTCTAAAACTTCCCAATAATAAACCTTTTATGCATTTGTATGATGCAAGAGGTGATCTTGCACCCCGAGATATTGTTGCAAGGGCGATTGATTATGAAATGAAAAAAAGAGGGATTGAGTGTGTTTACCTTGATATCACTCACCGAACAAAATCTTTTATCATGGACCATTTTCCCACCATCTATGAACGATGCCTGAAATTAAATATTGATATTTCAAAAGAGCAAATTCCCGTTGTCCCAGCCGCGCATTACAGTTGCGGGGGTGTTATAACAAAACTCAACGGCGAAACAGACATCAAAAACCTTTATGCCATTGGCGAGGTGGCCTACACGGGATTGCATGGCGCAAATCGACTCGCCAGTAATTCTCTTCTGGAATGCTTGGTCTTTGCAGAACAAGCGGCTCAGAATATATTGGCACAGCCTGGTCATTGTAAAAGCGATTTACCCCAGTGGGATGAAAGTCGAGTGACAGACGCAGACGAGGAAGTTTTAATTACGCATACCTGGAACGAATTACGCCGGTTTATGTGGAACTATGTTGGTATCGTCAGAACAAATAAACGGCTATCAAGAGCAATGCATCGTATTAATATGCTTAGAGATGAAGTTCAAGAGTTTTATCAAAACTTTAGAATTTCAAACAATTTGATCGAATTGAGAAATCTTCTCCAAGTCGCACAGCTAATTGTTGAATCAGCAATCGAAAGAAAAGAAAGTCGAGGTTTACATTACAGCCGAGATTTTCCCAACAAAAGTGCAGAAAAAAAGATTACTGTGCTCACCCCAGACAATTTTAATGGAGAACGATTTAAAAAAAATAAAAAACTTACATTAGTTAGGTAAGGTTATATAAAAAAAGGTGAAAAATTTATGCAAGTTAAAATGAATACCGTTGTTACCATTTCATACGAACTTAAAGATGCTGATGGCAATATTTTAGAAAAAAGCAAAGACCCCATCGCCTATCTGCATGGCGGTCATGACAATATTTTTCCAAAAGTTGAAGAGGCAATTCATGGTAAAAAAGAAGGGGATAAAATTGAAATCGGACTAGAGCCGGCCGATGCCTTTGGTGAATATGATGAGCAACTGGTTCAAATAGAACCTATCACAGCATTTCCTGAATCCAATGTTAAAGAAGGCATGCAATTTGAAGGTGAAAATGAATCGGGCGACGTAGTCGTTTATACGGTAACCAATGTTGCAGATGGCAAAGTAGTCGTTGATGGCAATCACCCATGGGCAGGTCAGCGAGTCGTTTTTAGCGCCACGATTGACAACGTCAGAGATGCAAATGCGGAAGAGATATCACACAAACATGTGCATGGTGAGGGTGGGCATCACCACTAGCCCCTCAGGTCGTCTGTTAAATGCAGCTGTAAAAGTTTAATGAAATTTTCATAAATTAGCGAGTTCGAACAGACAATGTTGCCGCTCTCAAGCCAGTTATCTTTTGCACTAAAATCACTGACAATGCCGCCCGCTTCTTTTATCAATAGGCCCCCTGCCGCAATATCCCACTTTGACAGTCCAATCTCCCAAAACCCATCCAGCCAACCTGCAGCAACATAGGCAAGATCCAATGCGGCAGAACCAGGTCTGCGAATGCCTTGCGTATTTAAAACTACCTCCTCAAGCATGGAAAGATAAGTTTTGAGATGCTTAAAGTCTCTAAAGGGTAGTCCCGTTCCGATGAGGGATTCTTTCAGTTTTCTTTTCTTTGAAACACGAATACGTCGATCGTTAAGGAAGGCTCCCTGCCCCTTAGATGCGGTAAATAAGTCATTACGATTAGGGTCGAAAATAACTGCTTGAGTGATCTCACCTTTTTGCAAGAGCGCAATTGAAATACAGTATTGGGGAAATTCATGCAAAAAATTTGTCGTGCCATCGAGTGGGTCGATAATCCATAAATTTTCCGCATCATGGCTCAGGCCTGTCTCTTCACCAAGAAAGGCATGATTGGGGTATGCATCTTTTAGGGTTTCAATAATGATTTGTTCTGAATTGACATCTACTTCCGAAACAAAATCATTAACCCTTTTTGTATTAATCGTTAATGAATTGATATCCTCAGATGCGCGGACGATATATGAACCCGCTTTCCGTGCCGCCTTGATTGCTGTATTTAACATTGGGTGCATAAATTACCTTAGAGAGGATCTGTCAAAGAGTTAGAATGGTATTTTATTGAGAAAAATAATGCAAACAAAAAGCTATGGATTTTAAAGATTTTACAATTTATTTATGCCGAACTTCTCACCCAGGAAATATTGGTTCGACAGCTCGGGCAATGCAGACCATGGGTTTTGAGAATTTAAGCTTAATTAATCCTAAACAGTTCCCTGCCGATGAAGCGACTGCATTAGCCTCTAATGCAAAACGTTTACTTAAAACAGCGCAGGTGTATAGTGATATTAAAACAGCTTTGGCAGAACAGCATTATGTCATCGGATTTACTGCTCGAAAAAGGGAATTAACCCAGCCGCACTATAACCTTAAAGACTTACCTTACGAACTCATAACGATCAAAAAAAACCAGAATATTGCGATTTTATTTGGCAATGAGACAAATGGTTTATCGAATGAAGAAATAAAATATTGCAATTCATTGTGCTATATCGATAGTGAGCCAAGTGCCGCCTCTTTAAATCTAGCGCAAGCAGTCCAAATTTGCTGTTATCAACTAAAAATGTCGCTAAAAGATAAACAAAGCAACTTAATCACAGAAAAACCACCGAAAAATTTTGTTACATCAGAGCGTATGAATGGATTTTATGATCACCTTGAAACAACGCTTGATGCGTTGGGTTTTCTCAAAAAAATTCAGGCTGAACGACTCATGCATAGGCTACGACTTCTTTTTAATCGCACGCAGATGGATGAAGAGGAGCTCAATATTCTTCGGGGCATCCTGGCAGAAATTCAAAAAAAAATTAAATAATATTACTTGAGTAGTTTGGTCAAGTTATAATAATATTTTTTTTAAGACAAGATTACCTATGTTTTCAAGATTAAAATCGGATTTATCCATCGTCTTCGACCGTGATCCCGCGGCACGTTCCTATTGGGAAATCATTACTACATACCCCGGGGTTCATGCCATACTCTTTCACCGATTGGCACACCGCCTTTGGAAATTAAAGCTTTATTGGTTTGGGCGAGCCATCTCACATATTGGCCGTTTTTTTACAGGTATTGAAATCCATCCTGGCGCTGTGATCGGGCAACGTTTTTTTATTGATCATGGCATGGGCGTAGTGATCGGAGAAACAGCTGTCATAGGGGATGATTGTACTTTATATCATGGTGTGACACTGGGTGGCACATCATGGAAACAAGGCAAACGTCACCCGACACTCGAAAATAAAGTAGTGGTCGGTGCCGGTGCTAAGATTTTAGGTCCCATCACGATTGGCTCCAGTGCAAAAATAGGCTCCAACGCCGTTGTTATTTCTGATATCCCCGCAAACGCAACGGCTATTGGAATTCCCGCGCGCGTGGTGGATAACGAGAAGAAAAAAACCTCAAGCTTCAGCCCTTATGCTGTCAGTAAGGATGAAGATGACCCCATGCTAAAAACATTGCAAGAGCTTATGGAGAAAGTTGAGGATCAAAAAAAACAACTGGATAGCCTGCTCAAGAAAAAGACGAAACCTCTCGCAAAGGAGTAAGTAATACTTGATAAAAATAGTCAAGTTTTATATAATACTATTTTAATGTTTAACCTTATTCTATGAAATTAACAACGAAAGGTCGGTTTGCAGTAACAGCCATGTTGGATATTGCTATCCATGAATCCGATCACCCCGTGACGCTGTCGGCGATATCTCGTCGGCAGTCAATATCGCTATCCTACCTTGAACAGTTATTTAATCGTATGCGAAAAAAAAATCTTGTTAAAAGTGTCAAGGGCCCAGGTGGGGGCTATGTGATTGCAAAAAGTTATGACGAGATCAGCATCAAAGAGATAATTACATCCGTGGACGAGAAAATTGACTCAACTCAGTGTGGCGGCAATGAAAATTGCCATGAGGGAGATCGCTGTATTACGCACGATTTATGGACATCCCTCAATCATAAAATACTTAATTTTTTAGACAGCTTAACGCTTGATGATTTAGTTAAAAAACAGATTGTAAATGAGCAACCCATTGAATTTACAAAGAAAAATGGTCCTGCCACTGCTAAGTTGGGGGTGTTATAAATGATTTATCTCGATCACAATGCGACCACGGCTGTGCATCCTGAGGTGCTAAAAACCATGATGCCTTTTCTGGAAGCGCAATATGGTAATCCAACTGCTAATCACCGCTTTGGCAGAAAGGCACGAACTGCAATCGAAGAAGCTCGTGAGCAAGTTGCCTTGAGTGTGAATGCACATCCGAGCCAAGTCATCTTTACCGCGAGCGGTTCAGAGGCCAATAATATGATCGTTCATGGAGTAGCCAACAGTTACCCCGATACCCATTTTGCTTGCAGCGCGATTGAACATCCCTGCGTCTCAAAACCTGTCGAGAGCCTAAAAGCCAAAGGAATGGCTATGACAAAGATTCCCGTTAATAATCAAGGTGAAATACAAATTTCGGATTTAAGCAAAGCTGAGCTAAATAAAATAAGTTTTCTCTCCTGTATGGCTGTTAACAACGAAACGGGGGTAATTCAAGACTTGCCAAAAATTGTTGATGTTGCAAACGAGCATAACATTCAAGTTCATTCAGATGCCGTGCAAGCGCTAGGCAAAACGCGACTTGATTTTGATGCGCTTGGGCTTGCAGCCATGACAATTTCTAGTCATAAAATTTATGGTCCCCAAGGGGTCGCCGCACTTATCGTGAACCGTAAAATTGATTTACAGCCTCTTATCCTTGGTGGCGGCCAAGAAAGTGGTCTTAGAAGCGGTACAGAAAATTTAGCTGCGATTGTAGGCTTTGGAAAAGCTTGTGAACGCGCGCGTGAAAACGTTGTCCTATTCAACGAATCCTTAAGCCAACTGCAAGCTTATTTAGAGGGTGAGTTGAGAAAAATAGGTGCCACGATTTTTGGTGAAAAGGCTAATCGTGTTGCGAATACCACTTTTTTTTCGATAAAGGGTATTGATGGTGTTACCCTACTGACCGCATTGGATCGTGTTGGATTTGCTGTGGCGAGTGGTTCAGCCTGCTCAAGTAATAATAATGAGCCCAGCCACGTGTTGCTGGCGATGAATGTAGATGAAGAAACTGCGTTAAGCGCCTTGAGGGTCAGCCTGGGACTGACAACTTCACTTGATGATATCAAGAACTTTATTGGTGCATTAAAAAAAGAAGTGGAGCGTTTAAAACAATTAACTGCGATGGCAGCTTAAATATTTGAGGAAATTATGAATAACGAACAAAGAAAAATGCCAATATACTTAGACTACTCTTCGACCACGCCAGTGGATCCGCGTGTCGCTGAGAAAATGATTCCGTTTATCACTGAAGATTTTGGTAACCCAGCCTCCCGCAGTCATGCTTACGGGTGGAATGCCGAAAAAGCTGTGGAAAACGCTCGTAAAGAAGTAGCCCTCTTGGTAAACGCAGATCCACGCGAAATTGTTTGGACCTCCGGTGCGACCGAATCAAATAACCTCGCAATTAAAGGCGGCAGCCAATTCTACTCCACGAAAGGCAAGCATATTATTACCTGTTCGACTGAGCATAAGGCGGTCATCGATGCGGTTCGAGAAATGGAACGCCTTGGCTATGAGGCAACCTACCTAACTCCTGAGCCCAATGGCCTCATTGATCTAGATAAATTTAAAGCGGCTATTCGCCCGGACACAGTGCTAACAACTGTCATGATGGTAAATAATGAAATTGGTGTTGTGCAGGATATTGAATCCATTGGCAATATTTGTCGTGAGAATAACATCATCTTTCATGTAGATGCCGCCCAAGCAACTGGTAAAGTCAACATTGACCTGGAAAAATTACCTGTTGACCTCATGAGCTTCTCTGCGCATAAAACCTATGGCCCAAAAGGTATCGGCGCCCTCTTCGTGCGTCGCAAACCTCGCATTCGAATTGAAGCACAAATGCACGGCGGTGGGCACGAACGCGGAATGCGATCTGGTACCCTTGCAACCCATCAAATTGTTGGCATGGGTGAGGCATTTCGCCTTGCACGTGAAGAAATGGACAAAGAGAACGAAAGGGTTTGTCAGTTGCACCAAAGACTTTTAAAAGGCTTAACTGAGATTGAAGAAACTTACGTTAATGGAGATTTGGATGCAAGGGTTCCACACAACCTAAATGTGAGCTTTAACTTCGTGGAAGGTGAGTCGCTGATTATGGCGATTAAAGATATTGCTGTTTCAAGTGGCTCCGCATGTACATCTGCCAGCCTAGAACCAAGTTACGTGTTAAGGGCTCTTGGCAGATCTGATGAGCTGGCACATAGCTCAATTCGCTTCTCAATTGGACGCTTTACACAGGAATCTGATGTGGACTTTACCATCGAGCTAGTAAAACAAAAGATAGGCAAATTACGAGAGTTATCCCCCCTTTGGGAAATGTTTAAAGACGGGGTGGATTTGGAAAAAGTTGAATGGGCTGAGCACTAAATTTTAGGAGAAAAAAATGGCTTACAGTAATAAAGTATTAGATCATTATGAAAACCCACGAAATGTTGGGTCGCTAGACAAGGAAGACCCCAATGTCGGGACTGGCATGGTTGGCGCGCCTGCATGTGGTGACGTGATGAAATTACAAATTAAAGTCTCGGATGCAGGGTTAATCGAAGACGCAAAATTTAAAACTTACGGCTGTGGTTCTGCCATTGCATCGAGCTCTTTGGTGACCGAGTGGCTTAAGGGTAAAACCATTGATGAGGCTGCTGAGATCAAAAACTCGGCCATCGCTGAGGAATTGGAGTTACCTCCGGTCAAAATTCATTGCTCTGTACTAGCCGAGGATGCAATTAAGGCCGCAGTAGCAGATTTAAAATCCAAAAAGAAATAATGGCGATTACTCTCACAAAAAAAGCAGCTGAGCGTGCCGAGAAGTATTTAGAATCGCGTGGCAAAGGGCTGGGGCTTAAGTTGGCCGTAAAAACCACGGGCTGCTCCGGTATGGCCTATGTGCTTGAATTTGTTGATCAAATTGATCCCGATGATAAAGTCTTTGAAAGCCATGGCGTTAAAATTCTGGTTGACCCTAAAAGCCTTATTTACATCGATGGCACCGAACTGGATTTCGTGCGTGAAGGATTAAACGAAGGCTTTCAGTTTAATAACCCGAATGTTAAGGATAGCTGTGGTTGTGGGGAAAGTTTCACGGTTTGAGTCAAAATTATTTTGAAATTTTTCAACTCCCTATCCAATACACACTCGATGAAAAAAAACTGGATGCGTCATACCGCGCGATCCTAAGCTCCATTCACCCTGATCGCTTCGTGAATGCCACCGAAGCCGAAAAAACGCAGTCACTCATGAAGTCAACACTCGTAAATGACGCCTATACGATCCTAAAAAACCCTATACAGCGCGCCGAGTATTTGCTTGAAATAAACAACGTCTCGCAACACGTCAAGCTCGATAATGCTTTCCTCATGCAACAAATGGAATGGGAAGAGAGGTTAGAGGCCGAAGAGGATGTGGTACCCCTTAATCAATTTCACGATGAGGTGCTCACGGATTTAAAACAAAAATTTAACCATGTTGAAGTGCTCTTGGATCATGAAAAAAATTTCACCGGGGTCGCCAACGAGCTTGCACAACTCAAATTTTTAGCGAAGCTTGCGCAAAAAATTAAAGATAAAACGTTCTTGCTTATGGCGGATTAATTATGGCATTGCTGCAAATATCAGAACCCGGCAAGGGCACGCTACCCCACCAACATCGTAATGCGATTGGTATCGATTTAGGCACCACCAACTCACTGGTAGCCACCGTGCAAAGCGGTGTCGCACGAATATTGCCTGACGAAAACCATAAACAGTTAATCCCCTCGGTTGTTCACTATGATGCAAATGCCATCAGGGTGGGTGAGGAGGCAGTGACTATTCAAGAACAAGACCCCATCAATACCATCGCCTCCGTGAAGCGCCTTATGGGCAAAAAATTTACTGACGTAGATGCGACTAGCTACCCCAATCTATTAAAAGATGAAGGAAACTTTGTCGGCATACACACCAAGCAGGGTATCAAGTCTGCCGTGGAGGTATCCGCTGAAATCCTAAAAAAACTCAAGGATATCGCAGCGCAGCATATTAAGGATGATATTTTGGGCGCTGTGATTACCGTTCCCGCCTACTTTGACGATGCTCAACGCCAGGCAACAAAAGATGCCGCCAAGCTCGCAGGCATTAATGTCCTCAGGTTGATCAATGAACCTACTGCAGCCGCTGTTGCCTATGGTCTTGATAAAGAAGTTGAGGGCCATTACGTCATATTCGATCTCGGTGGCGGGACCTTCGATATTTCTATCTTGCGTCTAAGCAAGGGCCTGTTTGAGGTTATCGCCACACATGGCGACACCCGGCTCGGGGGTGATGACTTCGATGCGGTTATTCTAGATTGGCTTACAGGTCATATCGACACTAAGGTGGACGACGTGAACGCTAGACAGGCCCTAAAATCGCTCGCAAAACGCATTAAAGAGCAGTTAACCGAAACAGAGACGGTGGTCATCGATCACTCACTCAACAAGTTAGGGCATATTAAGGCAGAGTTAAGCAGAGATGCATTTGCTCATCTGTCAGCACACCTCGTCAAGAAAACCGTTGACGCGACCCGCTTAGCCTTAAAAGATGCAAACCTTTTAGCCTCAGAAATTGATGGCGTGGTCATGGTGGGGGGCTCTACCCGCATGCCACTCATACAAACCACGATGCAGGCCTTCTTCAACCAAGACTTGCTCAATGATATCAACCCTGATGAGGTGGTGGCATTGGGTGCGGCGCAACAGGCTAATATGTTAGTTGGCAATGCCAGTGACCAACACCTGCTGCTCGATGTCATTCCGTTGTCACTTGGCATTGAGACGATGGGAGAAATCGTGGAGCGTATCATTCCGAGAAACTCGACCCTGCCTATCGCCATGGGGCAAGAATTTACCACCTATAAGGACGGGCAAACTGCCATGATGATTCATGTCGTGCAGGGGGAGAGAGACCTCGTCGGTGATTGTCGTTCACTCGCAAAATTTAGCTTAAAGGGTATCCCGCCGATGGTGGCAGGCGCGGCCAAGATCCGCGTGACTTTCCAGGTCGATACCGACGGCTTGTTGTCTGTCAGTGCGCAAGAGCTCTCCACCGGAGTTCAGGCCTCGATTGAAGTCAAGCCCTCCTACGGCCTCGATAGTGAGCAGATCAAAACCATGCTTGAATCCTCTTACCAACTAGCCGACCAAGACAAAGAAAGCCGTGCGCTTGCTGAAGTTAGGGTCGAGGCGTTACAGATGCATGACATGGTCGAGAAGGCCTTAGCGCAAGATAAGGACTTGCTAGCGGCACAGGAAATTGAGAAAATTAGCGTGGCTTTGGAGCGTTTAAAGCAAAGTTTAGATCATAACCGTCGAGATGAAATACAAGCTCACATGGACCAACTCAACGATGCCACTCAATTCTTTGCCCAACTGAGAATGGATCGGTCCATTCAAAAAGCCTTGACCGGTCAAGAAATTAAGAACATGGAGCTGTAATGCCAAAAATTATTGTCCTACCGCACAAAGAACTCTGCCCTGAGGGTGAGGTCCTTGAAGCTACCCCCGGCGAGAGCGTTTGCAACACCTTGCTGCATAACGGCATCGACATTGAACACGCCTGTGATAAGGTATGCGCATGCACGACCTGCCATGTCATTGTGCGTGAGGGATTCGCATCCCTTAACCCCTCGGAGGAGAATGAGGACGATATGCTCGATAAGGCATGGGGGCTAACCCCACAATCCCGTCTATCCTGCCAGGCGATCGTGCAAGACACCGACCTCACGATTGAACTCCCTAGGTACACCATTAACTTGGCCAAGGAGGGATAAAAAAAAGCCCGTCATAGACGGGCTTTTTTAAACGTTCGGAGATTACCTTAACTTAGAAGTCAAACTGCGTTCTAATGTTGATCGCCTGCTCGTCTTTGTCACCTGTTTGACCTGCCTCATAGTCGAAGTCGGTATCAACGTAAGACAACATGATGCGTGTTTGAGGATCTAGGACCCACTTCACACCCACTCGCCATGAGTCTGACTCGTTGGCTTTACCCGCGTCAGTTGCTATACCCGTACTCGCTACTTTCATTTCGCTCGCATCAAACTTGTTGTAGCCCGCCATGAGTTCCCAAGCACCAATACCCTTACCTGTCTCAGGGTTAAAGTTGCTGTTTGGCTTAATACGGTCAAACTTACCACCCATAGATGAAGATTTGTAAGCTTTAGAGTACTTCTCACCCGTGAGTAACCATCCCACATCGACGTAGAAGGCGTCCATGTCTTGTGTTTCAGCAGAAGTGTCAAATTCCGTTGTCGCATATTCACCTTGAATTTTGAAAGAACCCGTCGCGTATGCTGCTTCAAGACCCATAGTTTTCATCTCTAGATCACCCGCACCAGACGCTAAGTCAGCATCAAAGAACTTGTAACCACGGCCTAGAGTGCTCTGACTAATACCTCTCGCGAGGCCATTATCTTCTGTGTCATGCATTCTGTAGTTAACACCCAAATGCGCCACTTGGTTTTTCCACTTATTCATGGTCGCTAAGTCAACGTCCGCGTGGAAGATATGAGCGTATGTATCATTGCCATCAGGTGTGTCTTTGTTCTGACCATAACCATTGACCATGGCGTAAGCATAGTTAAAACCCTTGGTTGGTGTGCCGTAGATACTGAAACCTTTATCTTTTGCTGATGTGAATGCAGCATTGTTTACATAAGAACGCTCAGTAAAGTTAATGAAACGTGAACTGGTTCTTTCCTCTAAGCTCATTGACGTCTTGAATTGACCAAAAACGATCTGCAAAGGTTTGTAATAAGTTAAATGAAATTCTGCCACATCAAGTGTTGTAGAAGAACCAAAGCTACCATTAAATTTATACTTGATGTAGTCGTACTTGCCTGACACACCGAAATAGGCACGTCTAATATCGAAGTTTCCACCGTCAGACTTATCTTCGTTAGCAGCTGTGTCCATGTCAAAATCTCGCCAGTCCATTTGAACACGACCAGAAATCTTGATTGATTTCTTACCGTCAGCGGACTCAAGACCTAACTTGTTCGTCACGCGACCTTCTGATTTTGCTTCAGCCTTATGCTGCTCAGCTAAAATTTCTGCTTCGTTCGGTGATAAAACACCCTTCGTTACCAAAGCATCAATCAAATCTTGTGTTGCATCAGCAACCGCATTCGTCGAAAGCGCAGTCAGTGCCACCGCCATCGCCGAAGCTAGTAATTTATTTTTGTTCATTTAAATAATCTCCTAATAATTAAAAACTACAGGTTTATTTTGATGACGTAATATGACAATTCCATGACAACGATTAATTTATCAGTGTATTTGGGGGATTTTTTTATAGGTTGTTGCAAAAAAACAACACCGTCCTCCGTCTTAGTTTGAGTGCTATTTTTTTTAATCCTTTTATGGACATAATAAATAAATATGTTATTATGTCTTTAAGACAGAATAAATATTAAATTATTATGTCTTTAAAATTATGACAGGGCTACCTATATACACTTACATGCTTGGGGTATGCGTCGCAGGGATCTGTAACTGGCACGAAACCACCGAGAAAAATATCTTCACCTCCATGCAAAGTTGTGAAATAGCGGGTGAGATTGTGACGCAAATTGCAAACGACAGGTATATGAAGACGGAGGAGTATAGTTACTATGTCATTGACCACCAGTGCTACAACTGGTGGTCAAAGAAAATGGACAAATTCAAAATTCAGTATGGATACACCCAAGAAAAGGGATATTAGGAGGAATAAATAATATGGCACAAAACAATGCATCAAATAATGATAAGAAACTAAGCGACCTTGCTTCAAAAGTGAAGGCGCTGTCAAAAACCTCAAAGCCCGTGACGAAAGGAACGACCACGCCCACAAGAGCCCGAAGCGTGGCAAAAAAAGTTACTCGGCCAACCGCAAGTGCAAAACCCATTGAGTATTTGGTCGCACCAAAAGAAATATATGCGATTTGGTTTCGCGCCTATCAGTTAATCTTAAATTCAACTGATAAAAAAATTATGAGCACCTACAAAAAGAATAAAAAATTCTACAAGGACTGGGGCACCGATGCCACCCTATCATTTAGTCAGTGGTGGAATGCAAAGGCTGTCTTATTTGAGGATAAAGGCACAGTCGAGGTGGCCAAGTCCTTCAAAAAAGATGCGAACCATGTCTACTTATCCGTCCCTCTAAATAAGAAATTAGAGACCGTGGTTGCGCAGTTCCGGGAAAAAATCAAGCCGATGCTTATGGATACTCAAAAACAAAACCTCAACGTGAAACATAAGTTTTCTCCCACCATTAACAAGGGCTTAAAAACCAACAAGATCATCATGCTACTCGATCTTTATGAAGAGGTTTTTAACCAAAAATTCAAAAACAAGAAAGAACAGGCCTACAAACTGAGCGACGTCCTTAACCGTCCGAAATATGCTGAAAAGGTGCCTAAATCATTACAAAAATATCACGAGGTATACGAGGCGGTTGAGGACTCTAATACCTTAATTAAAACTATCGTTGAAAATGTCAACCTCAAGGAGCTATCAAACGCAAAAAGATACATCAATCGATACCAGCAGAAGGTGAACAGACTGCTATTAAATGTAGCCGAAGGGAATTTTCCTGGCAAATATTAAAAAATTGGAGGGCAAAATGCTAACAAGACTCATTAAAAAACTCTACCTCTCTGCGGTAAAGCATAAAACTGCGCGCTATAAAAAGTTGTGGCTTCTTGCTTTGAGGTATTCATTAAGACATAAAAATACCAGCGTTATTCGATAGGCGGCGGTATTGAATAAAGCATTAAAGAAGCAAAAGAGAAAAGCGCTTAAGAGAAAAGTTACCCTGCTACTAAATATGCTCTTGGGATTTTTTATTTTCTTTAGTGTCGCCAGTCAATTTAATTAACAGTCTGTCATGAACTTGTCATAAAAATTCATTTAAATGAATGCTTGTTCATTAGTTATATTCCTTCCTAAAAATATACTAAGAATTAGCCCCAGAAACTTGGGGCTTTTTTATTTCTGCCTACTTAGCTTTGTGCGATTAATCTAATATGCACCATTTTAGGGATGGAAAAAAATAAAAATTATGCTATGGTTGGCCTCAGGAAAATTGTTACTTAAATAATGACGCTTGGAAAGAAGAAAAAATGTTAAAAATTGTCTTTGGTTTTTTATTTTTTATGTGGCTCGGAGTGCATTACTATATCGTAACGGGTATTTATCATGGTTTAGCCGACACCCCAAAAGAAACGGTGGTGGAGGAAGGTCAAGTAGATTATGAAAACATGACACCTGAGGAGTTACAGAAAGCTTTTGATGCAATGCAAAAAGAGCAGCAAGAAAATCTAGCTAAGTAATTATGGCACACAGTCCTTAACGCATTTTTTTCAGTGGGTTGTTTTCAAGATCAAACATGACGTGGCCGGATGCGAGGTCGTACACGGCCCCAACCAGGCCAATTTTCCCATCTTGGACCAGTTTTTTTATAATACGGCTATAGCGTAAGATCCTTTTTATTTGCTGCTGGACGTTCAAAAAACATACCTTCTCCACAAACTCAGCATTCGAGGATTGTCTGTCTGCTTCATTGTTAACTGTCACCTCCTCCTCAACCGCCGGCGTAATAAGGCGAATAATTTCACCAATATTGCCACCACTAAAATTGTCACATGCAGCCTTGACAGCTCCGCAGTTAGTGTGGCCCATCACGACAATAATTTTAGCGCCTAAGTACTCAGTAGAAAATTCCAGGCTACCAATCGCTTCTCTGGAAGCGATGTTGCCAGCTAGCCTTACGCTGAAGATATCACCAAGGTTCTGATCAAACAATAATTCCACCGTTGTTCTCGAGTCACTGCAACCTAAGACCGAGGCAAACGGATGTTGCTTATCTTTTAGCTCATCTCGAACTTGTAACATGTCATGTTGTCGACGCACGTTATTTATAAAGCGTTCGTTACCCTCAATTAAAATATCGAGGGCTTGTTGCGGTGTGATCTTGTCGCGATCTAAATTAGGATGCATGTGCATTATTCTGGCCTCATGTGTGGGAAAAAAATAACGTCTCGAATACTGGGGCTATCAGTGACCAACATCACGAGTCGGTCAATCCCAATGCCACACCCACCCGTCGGTGGCATGCCATATTCAAGCGCTCGAATAAAATCAGCGTCGAAATACATCGCTTCCTCATCCCCGGCCTCTTTGGCGGCAACTTGTGCCTTAAAACGTTTTGCCTGATCCTCTGCGTCATTCAATTCAGAAAAGCCGTTAGCAATTTCTCTGCCGGCGATAAACAACTCAAAACGCTCCGTGATATCAGAATTCGTGGATGATGCTCGCGCAAGCGGTGACACTTCAATAGGATAATCTACGATAAATGTCGGTTGCCATAAATGTTCCTCGGCAACCAATTCAAATAAAGATAATTGCAGCGATCCTAACCCAGCACTTGCATTCACGTCGTCGCCTAACTTTTTAATTGCGGCTCTTAAAAAGTCACTATCTAACAACTCATGCTCTGTAAACTTATCCGAGTATTTTAAGATGGCTTGCACTAATGTTAATCGATCGAATTTTTTTGAAAAATCAATTTCCTTGCCCTGATAGGTCACCTTTTTGCTGCCAGTGGTTTCCTCAGCCACCTTCTGAATACACTTTTCGGTAAAGTCCATTAGCCATTCATAATCCGTGTAAGCCGCATAAAATTCCATCATCGTAAACTCGGGATTGTGCCTCACGCTCAACCCCTCATTCCTAAAATTACGATTTATTTCAAAAACACGATCGAAGCCACCCACCACTAGTCGTTTTAAATAAAGTTCAGGTGCGATTCTTAAATACATATCCATATCAAGCGCGTTGTGATGGGTCATAAAGGGTTTCGCACTAGCCCCTCCCGGAATTGGGTGAAGCATTGGGGTTTCGACCTCGAGAAATTGATGTTGCAGCATGTATTCACGGATACACGACAAAATTTTACTGCGCTTCTTAAAGGTGTCGCGCGTCTCCTCGTTAACAATGAGATCGACATAGCGCTGACGATATTTAATCTCTTGATCAGACAAACCATGAAACTTTTCAGGCAGGGGTCTTAAGGACTTTGTTAAGAGAATAATTTCATTCACCTCAAGTGTGAGCTCCCCAGTATTCGTTTTAAATAACTTACCCTTGGCCCCTAAAATATCCCCCAAATCCCATTTCTTGAATTGCGCATAAAGCTCAGGGGTTTTTTCGGAGTTAATATTATCCCTTGCGACATACAACTGAATTCGCCCGGTGGTGTCTTGTAGGGTTGCAAAGCTTGCTTTTCCCATAACGCGCTTTAGCATCATCCGTCCCGCCACCGTCACCAAAATAGCTTTTTCCTCTAACGCCCCCTTCTCGAGCTTGCCATAAGAGGCATGGAGATCTCTGGCAAAGTCACCTGGTTTGAACTGATTCGGAAATGCTTCTCCCAGCTCACGCAATTCTTTAAGCTTTGCGCGACGCTCGGCAATAATGGTATTTTCATCCTGCTTGCTCATATCTTCTTTATCTGTCAATTCAAACCCCTTGTCTTAGACTTTCTAATATAAATTGATCCAAGTCACCATCTAACACGCCTTGCGTGTTCCCTACCTCAACATGTGTCCGCAAGTCTTTAATGCGTGATTGGTCGAGGACATAACTCCGGATTTGGTGACCCCAGCCGATGTCTGTCTTGGCATCCTCCATGGCTTGTTTTTCCTCATTTCTTTTTTGCAACTCCATTGCATAAAGCTGAGCTTTTAGCATATTCATTGCCTCAGCCTTGTTACGATGCTGTGAGCGATCATTCTGGCATTGAACCACCGTATTAGTCGGCACATGTGTAATTCTAACAGCAGAATCTGTTTTATTGATGTGCTGTCCACCTGCACCGGAAGCTCGGTAGGTATCAATCCTTAAGTCGGCAGGATTAACTTCAATGTCAATTGAGTCATCGACCTCGGGATAAACATTGATGCCCGCAAAGGAAGTGTGGCGACGACTACCCGAATCAAAAGGGGATTTCCTCACTAATCGATGAATACCGGTTTCTGTGCGAAAGTAGCCATAGGCGTAATCACCCGAAATTTTCAATGTAGCGCCCTTGATACCCGCGACTTCACCCTCCGAAAATTCCAACACCTCTACTTTAAAATTTTTTCGCTCTGCATATCGCACGTACATTCTAAACAACATATTTGCCCAATCTTGTGCTTCTGTGCCTCCACTGCCTGACTGAAAATCAATAAAACAATTATTTGCATCCATGGGGTTCGAGAACATACGCTTAAAGTCAATGTCATCCACCATGATATTTAACTGATCAACTTCCTGATCTAGTGTTTTAAGCGTCTCATAATCATTTTCAGCGGATGCCATCTCAAAAAGCTCGCCATTATCAATCAGCTGGCTTGCTAAATACTCTGCCTGGGTAACTACAAACTCAAGCATTTTTTTCTCTTTTCCAATTTTTTGGCTAAGCGCGTGATCAGACCAAGTTTTAGGATCTTCTTGCTGCTGCGTAAGGGATTTTATTTGTTGTTTTTTGTCATCAAGGTCAAAGATACCCCCGTAACATGGAAAACTTCTCTTTAATCTCGCTAATTTTTTGGCCGAGCAGGCTAATTTCTTCTGGTGTCATATTTTCAAAATTATTATTTAAAGGACGGCATATTATACCCAGATTTCACCTTAGTAAAATTTGTCATTAAACTGTCATAATTAATGCTTAAGATTGTGTAACTTATTTACTAAACTACCTAGGAGTTCATTAATGAAGCATTCTAAATTTTCGGCTTTGGGTGTAAGTGCGGCAGTTGCGGCTACTTTTACATTCATTGCTCCAGCACAAGCAGCGGTAGACATCATTCAAATTGATGGTTCTTCAACTGTATATCCAATTTCAGAAGCAGTTGCAGAAGAATTTCAAAAAGAGACAGGCATTAAAGTGACAGTCGGTGTATCAGGCACAGGCGGTGGTTTTAAAAAATTCTGTCGTGGCGATACAGTTATCTCAAACGCATCACGCCCTATTAAAGCCAAAGAAGTTAAAAAATGTAAAGAAGCAGGCATCAACTTCATTGAGATCCCAGTTGCTTTTGACGCATTAACAGTGGTTATCAACCCTGCGAATGACTGGGCTACCGAAATGACTCCTGAAGAGCTTAAAATGATGTGGGAACCAGAAGCGCAAGGTAAAATTACTAACTGGAAGCAAGTTCGCTCAGGTTTTCCTGATGTTCCTCTAAAACTTTATGGCCCAGGCGCTGACTCAGGTACATTTGACTACTTCACTGAAGCTGTTATCAAAAAATCTAAAGCGATTCGTGGTGACTTTACTGCATCTGAAGACGATAACATCCTAGTTCAAGGCGTTGCTGGCGACAAAGGTGGTATCGGTTACTTCGGCCTTGCATACTATGAAGAAAACAAAGATAAATTAGGTGCAGTTAAAGTTAAAAACGCGCAAGGTGAATTTGTTGCACCTTCAGTACCTAACGCAGCGAGTGGTAAATATAACCCACTCTCACGTCCTTTGTTCATGTACCTCAATGCTACAAAGGCTGCATTTGATCCTAAAGTAAAGAAATTTGTTGAGTTTTACCTCAAGCACGCTGGTAAAATGTCTGCTGAAGTAGGTTACATTCCTTTCTCAGATGCTGAATACACAGCGATTTTAAACCACTACAAAGGCCTTAAAACAGGAACAGCGTTTGAAAAGCCTGCAATTGGTCTATCAGTTAACGAGATTCTAACGCTCTCAGCTGGTAACTAATTTTTACTCATTAAAGGGCAACATTAAGTTGCCCTTTTTTTTACCTAGAATGTCTTTTTTTAGTTATGATTGAGGTCTTTTAGTAATGGCAATCAACGTAATGCAAGATACAGTTATAAGCCCCAAACTCTCCAAAAGTTTTAGACGAAATTTCATTGAAAGAATTATTGAGTTTGGCTTACTTATTTCTGCCGCCTTTGCTGTGTTTATTACCACCGCAATTGTTTATGTCCTAGTTTCAGAGGCGATACCCTTCTTTGAGTATGTTTCAGTTTATGAATTTTTAACTGATACGGTGTGGACACCGAACTACTCCATTAAGCGTTACGGTATTTTGGCACTTATATCAGGTACATTAACTACAACATTTATAGCACTCCTAGTGGCCGTGCCACTTGGTACCATAACCGCTATTTATTTATCTGAATTTGCTTCCCACAAGGTAAGAGAGACGATTAAACCGATTTTAGAGTTATTAGTCGGAGTTCCTACCGTGGTTTTTGGGTATTTTGCCCTAATGTTGGTCACCCCTTTCTTACAAACTATTTATCCAGATCTGACGACATTTAATATGTTAGGGCCTGGTATTGTCATGGGAATAATGATCGTTCCCTATATTGCCTCCGTATCGGAGGACGCGATGCGCGCAGTTCCAATGTCTATGCGCGAAGGGGCCTATGCAATGGGGGCAACACGTTTCCAGACAGCAATCAGAGTAATCGCCCCAGCGGCAACGTCCGGAATTGTGGCCTCCTACATTCTTGCTATCAGCCGCGCCGTAGGTGAAACAATGATTGTTGCTATCGCTGCTGGGCAGCAGCCTACCTTTACCTTTAACCCAGTGGATTCGGCGGCAACTATTACCGCCTACATTGTGTCTGTTGCGCTTGGCGATTTGGAGCATGGGGGAATTGGCTATCAAAGTATTTTTGCAGCCGGTCTAACACTATTGGTTATGACGCTCGTCCTAAATATTTTAGGTCATTGGGTCAGAAAAAAATATACTGAGAGATATTAAAAAATGGCAGAAAATAACGCAAAACAATTAAAAGATTTAGATCAAATTCGTGCCCTCATCCAGAAGCATAAGAAAAACGACTTTATATTTGCATTTATCGGCATGTTCATCATTGCATCGCTGACGATCACACTATTAATTCTTTTTTTAGATTTATTTTTTGATGGTTATCCCAGATTAGGGCTAGAGTTCTTCTCTAATTACCCTTCAAGAAAAGCAATACAAGCAGGAATTTTATCTGCATGGATTGGATCCTCCCTTGTATTAATTGTGACCTTTTTAGTAGCCGTCCCCATGGGTATTGCTGCAGGCGTTTACCTAGAGGAGTACGCGAAAAAAAATTGGTTATCAGATCTTATTGAAATTAATGTTTCTAACCTCGCTGGGGTACCATCAATTATTTATGGCTTACTAGCCTTAGGGTTATTCGTCTATTCCTTTGGCCTCGGTCAAAGCATTTTAACTGCAGGGCTTACTCTGGCACTTTTGATGCTTCCTGTCGTCATCGTGGCGACAAGAGAATCTATTAGAGCCATTCCGGTTCACATCCGGGAAGCCGCTTTTGCTGTGGGGGCAACAAAGTGGCAGGTAGTGCTTAATCATGTAATTCCTTATTCCTATGGTGGAATATTGACGGGTGTCATCATTGGTATGGCGCGTGCAATCGGTGAAACAGCCCCAGTTATTACAATTGGTGCGTTGACTTTTATTGCCTTTTTGCCACCATCACCAATCGGAACAGAAGCGCCTTTCCTAAACTTTGATTGGTTGCAATCAGGTTTTACAGTACTGCCTATTCAGATGTTTAACTGGATTTCCAGACCGCAATACGAGTTCCATGTTAATGCCGCTGCCACAGGGGCAGTAATCATTGTTCTGACCGCATTAATGAATGGTTTTGCAATTAAATTAAGATATGACGTGAGGAAAAAAATTAAATGGTAGCGACACAAAGAAAAACGACACAGAAAAAAAGGTTTAATGACGTTGTTAAAGCAGAGTCTAGAAATTTAGACTTCTACTATGCAGACGGCACACAAGCCCTTAAAAATGTAAACTTAGATGTTTATGAAAATAAGATAACAGCCCTGATTGGCCCATCTGGATGCGGGAAATCTACCTTCCTCAGGTCATTTAACCGCATGCATGATCTTTACACCGGCAATCGCTACGACGGTCAAATTGTTCTTCATCCTGATAACACCAATATACTTGACAAAAAGGTTGACCCGATTGAAGTGAGAATGAGAATAAGTATGGTTTTCCAAAAACCTAACCCATTCCCAAAATCAATTTATGAGAATGTCGCCTACGGCCTGAGGGTCAGGGGTGAAGCTAACACTCATGTCCTTGATGAAAAGGTTGAAGAAGCCCTCAAAGGTGCCTCGCTTTGGGAAGAAGTGAAAGACCGGTTACATGATTTGGCTTTTAATTTATCTGGCGGTCAACAACAACGACTTTGTATTGCTCGAGCCTTGGCCACTGAACCTGAAATCATGCTTTTTGATGAACCAACTTCAGCATTGGATCCAATTGCGACAGTGAATATTGAAGAGCTTATGTCAGAACTTAAAAAAAAGTTGTCAATATTAATTGTTACCCATAATATGCAACAGGCAGCTCGTATTTCTGACTACTGTGCTTATATGTATCTTGGTGAGCTTGTAGAGCATGACCTGACGGATAAGATTTTTACTAATCCATCAAAAAAAGAAACCGAAGATTATATTACTGGAAAATTTGGCTAAATTAACTTATCTGATCTGCTAAAAATTCTACTGCCTTAACTACAAGTTCCTCGTCCGGACCTTCTGTCATAATTCTAAGTAGAGGTTGGGTGCCTGAGGGTCGAATTAGGACTCTTCCCTGGTCCCGCATAATTAGCTCTGCTTCTCTGATAAGCTCCTTAATGGTCTTTGCCTCAGGATCAATAGCGTCTTTAATTGGCAGATTAATAAGTTTTTGTGGGTATAAAATGAATTCTGACAAAGCTTCATTTAATGATAGCTGACTTGCCTCTAGTGCGCTCAATAATTGCAAGGCTGAAATAATTCCGTCACCCGTTGAGTGATGATTCAAAAGTACAATGTGTCCCGAGTTTTCTCCACCTAGCATCCATTGCTTCTCTCTGAGAGCCTGAGCCACATATCGGTCGCCCACTTTAGAGCGATAAAAAGGAATAGCCATGGCAAGACATTTTTCCTCTAACGCTAAATTTGTCATCTGTGTTCCGACAAGCCCACCTTTAAGCCAGTTTTGTTGTTGATAATAATTCAAAAGGATATATAAAATTTGATCGCCATCAATAATCTCGCCATCCTGATTAACAACCAAAATCCGGTCTCCGTCTCCATCAAAAGCTATTCCGAGATCTGCTTGGTTTTGCTTAACAGCGTTTACCAAGGACGAAGGATGATTAGATCCTGCCTCTCTATTAATGTTTAATCCATCAGGCTCAACGTTTATAGCAATAATATCTGCACCTAAACTTCGAAAAATTTTTGGAGCGACTTGGTAAGTTGCGCCGTGAGCACAATCAATAACAACTTTATAACGCTTAAAATCAAGCTCTTTAGGAACAGTATTTAAGCAAAAACGGATATATCTTTCATATGCATCATCAAGTCGCCTGGCTTTTCCAAGGTTTTCTGGTGCAACAAGCACGAGATCTTTATCTAATAATTCTTCAATTTCAACTTCAGTTTCTTCAGCTAATTTTGTTCCAAGCCTTGTAAAAATTTTAATTCCGTTATCATCGAAAGGATTGTGTGAAGCCGTAATTGCCACCCCAATTTCTGCATCAAGTTTCTGCGTCAATTGAGCAATTGCTGGAGTAGGAATTGGTCCAGTTAAATAGGTATCAACTCCAGCAGCAGAAAAACCTGCCTCCAAGGCTGACTCAAACATGTAGCCTGAGATACGTGTATCTTTTCCAATTACAACAGTCGGGTTATTTTTTGATTTGTGGTGCTTTGTTAAAATAAGGCCAGTAGCATAAGCTAGCCTAACAAAAAAATCAGGAGTAATTGGATATACCCCGGTTTTACCTCGAATACCATCAGTTCCAAAAAAACGTTTTTTCATAAGCTTAACTCAAAAATTCAACTGCTTTTTTAGTCTCATTCACGTCATGCACGCGAAGAATACTTGCGCCATTTTTAGCAGCCACTGCAGCAAGAATGGCACTTGCCTGAATGATATCATTCTCATTAGGGCCGAAGATATTTTTTATTAAAGATTTTCTTGAAATGCCTACCAAAAGATTGGGATGTATTTTTGATATTCTTTTTATATTTTGGAACAATAATAAATTATCCTCATGGCACTTTCCGAAGCCAAAGCCAGGGTCAACGACAATCCTATCAGGCGAAACTTTATTATTAATTAGCAATTGTTTACGTTGATTTAAAAACTCAAGTACTTCTTCCACGACATCTTCATAATAAGGGTTATCCTGCATAGTCTCTGGTGAACCCTGCATATGCATTAAGCAAATATCACATTGAGAATTTAAAAAAGTCTTTAGAGAATTATTATTCTGCAAAGCTCTAACATCATTAATCATATTAATGCCTAAATCTATACCGACTTGCATAACCTCGGCCTTACTTGTGTCCAGTGATAAATAAATATCTTGGTTTTGTTTTAGCGCTTTGATTACTGGAGCTACTCGCCTTATTTCCTCCTCGACAGATACTTTTGATGCCCCAGGCCTTGTGGATTCACCGCCAATATCAATAATATCAGCACCGGCATCAATCATTTTATAAGCAGATTGCACGGCATCATCCACATTCAAATACAGACCACCATCCGAAAATGAATCTGGAGTGACATTTAGAATACCCATAATTAATGGGCCTTTTTTAACTGATACGAGATGCTTGAGGGTCAATGCAAAAAAGGAGCTTACAGCCCCTTTTTCTCCATCTTAATTTTTAGCGGTTGGTTGTGGACTCACGGTTCCGCTGGCACCCGCTGATCCGCCGCCACCCTTAGAAGGCTTGCTATCATAACCCTTAGAAGGTTTTGGTGGTCGTACTTTTTTACCCGCCATGATGTCATTAATTTGGTCACTGTCAATAGTTTCAAAATCTAGCAACGCCTTCGCCATAGCTTCGATTTTCTTTTTGTTCTTTTCGATAAGCTTTCTGGCAACTGAATATTGCTCATCTAAAATGCGCTTGATTTCAGCATCCACTTTTTGCTGCGTTGCCTCTGATATTGATTTTGAAGACATTGACATGAAAGCATCGTTCTCAGAATCAGCGTAAACCATAGTGCCTAACTTATCCGACATACCATATTTCGTTACCATATCTCTGGCAAGTTTTGTTGCCCGTTCAAAGTCATTTGCGGCACCCGTCGACATTTGTTTCATAAAGACCTCCTCAGCAATTCGCCCTCCAAAGAGTATTGCGATCTCTTCAAGCATTTTTTCCTTGAAATTACTAAATCGATCAAATTCTGGAAGTTGCCAAGTTAAACCTAAGGCCCAACCACGAGGCATGATGGTAACTTTATGAACAGGATCAGCATTAGGTAATAGTTTTGCAACGACAGCATGGCCGGATTCATGGTACGCAGTATTTCGTCTTTCTTCCTCGCGCATAACCATAGACTTTCTTTCAGGGCCCATATAAATTTTATCTTTTGCTTGTTCAAAATCTTCCATATCAACACTGCGTTTATTGCGACGGGCAGCAAAGAGTGCTGCTTCGTTAACGAGGTTAGCAAGATCCGCACCGGAAAACCCTGGGGTTCCGCGCGCTAAAATATCTGCTTTTACATCTGAATCCATAGGAATTTTGCGCATGTGTACATGCAGGATTTCCTCTCTCCCTTTAATATCTGGAAGCGAAACAGCAACCTGCCTATCAAAACGTCCTGGTCTAAGTAGCGCCTTGTCCAAAACGTCTGCGCGGTTAGTTGCAGCGATAACAATAACTCCTGAATTTGCCTCAAAACCATCTAATTCAACAAGAAGTTGATTCAAGGTTTGCTCACGTTCATCATTGCCACCACCCATACCAGCACCTCGATGACGTCCAACTGCATCAATTTCATCAATAAAAATAATGCAAGGTGAATTTTTCTTTGCTTGCTCAAACATATCTCTAACTCTCGCCGCACCAACACCGACAAACATCTCAACAAAGTCTGAACCAGAAATCGTAAAGAAAGGAACCTTCGCTTCGCCCGCAATTGCTCTTGCAAGAAGTGTTTTACCTGTTCCAGGAGGGCCAACCATTAGAACGCCTCGTGGAATCCGGCCACCTAATTTGTGAAATTTAGAAGGATCTTTTAAGAAATCAACAAGCTCATGAACCTCTTCCTTAGCTTCGTCGCAACCGGCAACATCAGCAAATGTGGTTTTATTATTGGTTTGGTCGAGTTGTCGCGCTTTGCTTTTACCAAATGAAAATGGGCCTCCACCTTTGCCACCGCCCTGCATTTGCTTCATGAAAAATATCCATACCCCAACTAATAGAATCATCGGGAACCAGGATATGAATATACTCATTAGCAAAGATTGTTGCGCTTTTGGTTTTGCATCAACCACAACATTGTTTTTTAGAAGGTCAGACACTAACCATGGGTCAGATGGCGCGTTTGTTGTAAATCGCTTGCCGTCAACAGTCACGCCAGTTATGGTATTTTGCTCATCATTAATTTGTACATTAGCAATGTTTCCAGCTTTTACTTCAGCCATAAACTGAGAGTAGACAAGTTTATTTTCAAATCTGGATGAGCCAGAAAATTGATTAAATATTGTCATCATAATAAGGCCTATGACAATCCATAATGCAATACTCTTGAGTGTATTATTATTCAATTCGAATGCCTTTATTAATTAGTTATATATATTTTAAACCAGTTTTAAAAAAAAATCAGTTTGATAGAAACTCACTACCATAAATAAAAATTTCAGAACTTCGATCCCGTGAGGCCTTAGGTTTAAAAGTAGTGACTATTTTAAATTGCCGCTTCACTTCGCCAAGAAATTTTTCAAAATCAGCTCCTACAAAAGACTTGACCAAAAAATGTCCATTCGGTTTCAACCATTTTAGCGAAAAATCCAATGCCAGCTCATTTAGATAGATTATACCCAGCTGATCTTTAACCTTTATACCACTTATATTGGGGGCCATATCTGAAATAACAAGGTCTAATTTATCGTTTTCAAGTACTTTTTCTATTTTCTGTAACACTAACTGTTCTCTGAAGTCACCTTGAATAAACTCGACATTTTTAATGTTTTGCATCTCAAGAATATCTAAAGCAACTATTCGTCCCGATTTTCCGATTAAACGTGATAAAACTTCAGACCAACTGCCAGGGGCTGCACCTAAATCAACTGCGCGTGAATCGTGTTTAATAAATTTGAATTTTTCATTTGCTTGAATCAATTTAAAAGCGGCCCTAGATCTATAACCTTGCTTTTGTGCCTCTTGAACATAAAAATCATCTACATGCTCATGCATCCAATTTTTGCTAGTTTTCGTTCGTTTCATCTGTTATGATTCGCTAAAATATGCTTACTTCAAAAAAAATCGCTTATCTTAAAGCCCTATCACATCATAAAAAACCCATTGTTACAATTGGCAATAAAGGTTTAACCGAGAGCGTTTTAAATGAGATTCATGTTGGGCTAAAAGCTCATGAGCTTATTAAAATTCAAGTATCGGGTGATGATCGCCAGGCTAGGATTAAATTATTGCAAGAAATCTGTAAGGCTTCTGGCGCTGAACCGATCAATCACATTGGTAAATTACTGGTAATTTACCAACAAAGTGATAAGAAATTAATTGATTTGCCAGACTGAATTAGCGTATTTTTAAAATTAAAAGTATCCCTAAAATACATTCAATTAAATAGCTAATGCTTGCTATGCCATGCCATGTACTGAATCGATCAGCAAAAACACTCTCCATTACTTCTTTGGGTAGGGCATCCACTTTAAATGAATCTAGTAAGGGCTGAATGCCAAAGTAATTTAAAAGAATTAAACTCGTAATTAATAAGAGAAGCCAAAAAACAGACTCCTTTAAAAACTTAAATCTATTAAGTTTAAAATTTGTCAGAATAATGAAAATTGCACTAGCAAATCCAAAATAATTCATGAATTGGAACATATCTGCAGCAAGATTTCCTGCGATATATGAGCTTGGGATTTTTTCAAATAAGATGATCGTTACCATTAGCATGGTCCAAAGCCCACCAATCCAAAGTGTAGCGATAATGATATTAAGATTTTTTAAGAAACTAGACATAAGAGACTTTTAAAACTTCATAATTTTTTAGACCACCGGGTGTTTCAAACTCAATAATTTCACCCTCTTCTTTACCAATTAATGCTTTAGCTAGGGGAGAATTAATTGAAATCTTGTTGTCCTTAATACTAGACTCATCATCACCGACAATCTGATAGGTTGATTTCACTTCATCGTCTAGATCCTCAATCTCAACAGTCGCACCAAAGACGCAGCGCCCATCAGCATTAATAGAAGAGGGATCAATTACTTCTGCTTGTGATATTTTTGCTTCAATTTCGGCTATTCGACCCTCAATGAATCCTTGTCTTTCTTTTGCAGATTCATACTCAGCGTTCTCAGACAAGTCACCCTGAGCTCTTGCCTCAGAAATTGCTTCGATAATTTTAGGTCGATCGCTACTTTTTAATTGCTGTAATTCTTTTTTTAGAGCTTCAAGACCATTTCGGGTCATTGGGATTTGAGCCATTTAGAGTTCCAAATTTTAATAAATTTTGAGTTTACGTGCGAAGTTTATTTTATGCCTATGAATTATGCAAGCTTTGCAGGGGCATAACATGAAACTCATCGGCGTAACTCATACCAATACAGGCAGCTCGAGCACCAGCTAGAGTTGTGTAGTAAGTTACTTTATTTTGTAGTGCATTTCGTCTGATCTCATAGGAATCCGCAATTGCTTTTTTATCCTCTGTGATGTTTACAATAAAATCAATCTCATCATTTTTAATCATATCTACAATATGTGGCCTACCCTCTGCAACTTTGTTTACTGACTCAACCTTTAGGCCATGCTCTTTTATCGCTCTTGCCGTACCTTTGGTTGCAACAAGCTCAAAACCTAATGCCGACAGCGATTTTGCAATATCAATACACTCATAATGATCTTCACGTCTAACACTTAAAAATGCTTTACCACTTTTTGGCAAATTCATAGAGGCAGCAAGTTGAGATTTAATAAATGCTTCAGCAAATGTGGGGCCAACGCCCATCACCTCTCCAGTTGATTTCATTTCTGGCCCCAAAATGGTATCAACACCTGGAAATTTAATAAAGGGAAACACTGCCTCTTTTACCGAATAGAAACTTGGCTTAATTTCGTGGGTAAACTTTTGACTTGCAAGAGAGATGCCAGCCATACAATTGGCAGCAATTTTGGCTAATGGTC
This sequence comes from Methylophilaceae bacterium, assembly GCA_016778465.1. Lineage (GTDB taxonomy): Bacteria > Pseudomonadota > Gammaproteobacteria > Burkholderiales > Methylophilaceae > BACL14. Next base: position 205,302 of record JADHPM010000001.1, on the reverse strand, counting down.
TACCAATAGCTTTTGATACAAAAGGCACTGTTCTTGAGGCCCTTGGGTTTACTTCAAGCACATAAATCGTTTTATCTTGTATAGCAAACTGAATATTCATCAAGCCAACAACATTTAAGGCTTTAGCCAATTTCTTTGTTTGTTCAATAATGCGATCTTGTATTTTAATATCTAAACTAAAGGGTGGGAGAGAACAAGCAGAATCACCAGAGTGAACCCCTGCTTGCTCAATATGCTCCATTATTCCTCCAATCACGATATCTTTACCGTCGGACAAAGCATCTACATCAACCTCAATTGCATCATTCAAAAAACGATCCAAAAGAACTGGTGAATCATTTGATACTTTCACGGCCTCTCGCATGTATCTTTCTAAATCAGATCTCTCGTGAACAATTTCCATAGCCCTGCCACCCAATACGTAACTGGGCCTGACAACAAGTGGGTATCCAATTTCTTCCGCTAATTTTATAGCCTGCTCTGATGTTTTAGCTGTGCGATTAGGTGGCTGTTTCAAATTTAATTTAGTTAAAATTGCTTGGAATCTTTCTCTATCTTCAGCAGCATCAATGTCATCGGGTAATGTCCCGATGATAGGAACGCCCTCAGCAAATAATGCTTTTGCGAGTTTTAGTGGGGTTTGTCCTCCATACTGGACAATCACACCTAGTGGATTTTCTTTGGCTACAATCTCCAGCACATCTTCAAGCGTAACAGGCTCAAAATATAAGCGATTTGATATGTCGTAATCTGTCGAAACAGTCTCAGGATTGCAGTTTATCATTATTGTTTCAAAACCATTTTCCCTCAGCGCAAGTGAGGCATGAACACAACAATAATCAAACTCAATGCCCTGCCCAATTCGATTGGGTCCGCCGCCAATAATGATAATTTTTTTATTTTGTGTTGGCTCCGCCTCGCAAAATGGCTCATAAGTTGAATAAAGGTAGGCTGTATTTGTCTTAAACTCTGCAGCACAAGTATCAACCCTTTTATAAACAGGGTGTACTTTTTTTGATTGCCTCATTTGCCTGATCTTTGATTCAGGCAAGTTCACTAAATGCGCGATTCGGGAATCGGAAAAACCTAACCTTTTGATTTCAAGGAAATCATCTTTGCCTAATTTAGTGAAATTTAATTGTTTAATGATTACCTCGTTATCCACAATATTTTTTATTTGCTTCAAAAACCAAGGATCAATACTTGAGTTCTGAAAAATGGACTCTAGATCTAACCCTACTCGCATTGCATCAGCAACATACCAAATTCTATTTGGACCAGGTTGCCTTAACTCTCTGATAATTTCATCATTATCGCTTGATAACGACACCAAACCATCTACACCAATTTCTAGGCCTCTTAATGCTTTTTGTAATGACTCTTGAAATGTTCTGCCAATTGCCATTACCTCACCTACCGATTTCATTTGTGTGGTTAAACGTGAATCAGCTTTGGGAAATTTTTCGAATGCAAATCTTGGTATTTTTGTAACAACATAATCGATCGTGGGTTCAAACGATGCCGGAGTCAAGCCACCAGTAATATCATTTCTTAATTCATCCAAGGTATACCCAACAGCAAGTTTTGCAGCAATTTTTGCGATAGGAAATCCAGTTGCTTTTGAGGCCAATGCCGATGACCTGGATACCCGAGGATTCATCTCAATTACTACCATTCTTCCATCCTTGGGATTGATGGCAAACTGAACATTAGATCCTCCAGTATCTACCCCTATCTCTCTTAATACATTTATGGAGGCAGACCGCATGATCTGATACTCTTTATCGGTTAGAGTTTGCGAAGGTGCAACAGTAATAGAGTCTCCCGTATGAACACCCATAGGATCTAAATTTTCAATAGAGCAGATAATAATACAATTATCGTTAGAGTCACGAACTACCTCCATCTCGTATTCTTTCCAGCCCAGTAAAGACTCCTCAATCAATAACTCGTTAGTCGGTGACGCATCAAGGCCACGCTCACAAATTTCCATAAATTCATTTTTATTGTAAGCAATACCCCCACCACTTCCCCCCATTGTAAAAGAGGGTCTAATAATAACTGGGAAACCAATACTTGCTTGAACCTGAAATGCTTCTTCCATACTGTGTGCCACAGCAGATCTTGCTGAAGCAAGGCCAATTTTTGTCATAGCCTCTTTAAATTGCTGTCTATCTTCAGCTTTATCGATCGCTTCTTTTTTTGCGCCAATTAACTCAACATTAAATTTTTTTAAAACGCCCTCGCGATCGAGATCTAGAGCACAATTTAGAGCAGTCTGCCCCCCCATCGTGGGCAGCAAAGCATCTGGTTTTTCTTTTTCAATAATCTTGCTTACTATTTGCCACTGAATTGGCTCAATATAGGTTGCATCAGCCATATTGGGGTCTGTCATAATTGTTGCGGGGTTCGAATTGACGAGAATAACTCGATAGCCCTCTTCTTTGAGTGCTTTACAGGCCTGAGCCCCTGAGTAATCAAATTCGCATGCTTGCCCAATAACAATTGGGCCTGCACCGATAATCATAATTGATTTTATATCTGTACGCTTAGTCATACTTGATCTTTATTAGCTGACATTGTTTTTATAAATCTATCAAAGAGATAACTCATTTCATGAGGCCCGGGACTTGCTTCGGGATGTCCTTGAAAACTAAAAGCAGGTTTGTCAACAATTTCAATACCCTGAATTGTGCCATCGAACAAAGATCTATGAGTTACCTTTATTTGTTTTGGTAACTCTTCATCGACAGTGAATCCATGATTTTGACTTGTAATAAATACTTTTTGATTCAATAAGTCCTGCACAGGATGATTTGCTCCATGATGCCCAAATTTCATTTTTTTTGTTGAAGCACCTGCTGCCAATGCAAGTAATTGATGGCCAAGACATATACCAAAGATAGGTATGCCAATTTCAAGAAAATCTTGAATATTTTTGATCGCATAGTCACATGGCTCTGGATCACCCGGTCCATTTGATAGAAAAATACCGTCTGGATTTAATTTCATTATTTCTTTTGAATCAGTATTTGCAGGAACAACTGTGACACGACAACCTCTTGAAACCAACATTCTTAGAATATTTTTTTTAACCCCATAATCGTAAGCAACAACATGAAAAAATGCTTTATCAATGTTGGTAAAACCATGCCCTAACGACCATTCCCCTTCATCAAATGAATATTTTTTGTTTGTTGAAACGATTTTAGCTAAATCCATCCCCGTTAAACCAGGAAAACTTTTGGCGTTTTTTAATGCATCTTGTTTATTAAGTTCAGTTGAGATACACCCAGCTTGCGCGCCTTTTTCACGGATATATTTTGTAAGTTGCCTAGTGTCAATATCCGCAATTGCAACAATATCTTTTTGCACTAAATAACTAGATAAATCTGCTTCACTTCTAAAATTAGAATTGGTGAGGGAAAGGTCTCGAATAATAAGGCCATTGACATAAACGCTATTTGATTCTACATCCTCAAAATTTATACCAGTATTGCCGATGTGAGGATAAGTTAAGCAAACTATTTGTTGTGAATAAGAAGGATCCGTTAAAATCTCTTGATAACCCGTCATAGATGTATTAAAAACTACTTCACCTATTGTCTTTCCGTCTGCCCCAATTGACTTTCCCCGAAACTCTGTCCCGTCTGCAAGCACTAATATGGCAGGCTTTTGATGCAAAAAAAAATGACTCCTGAGATAGTTATCGCTAGATAAAACAAACGGGTGGATAAATCCTCCCGTTCATCGTGAATTATAAATCATTGCCTCCACATGGGCAATTCATAATTATTTTTATTTACGTATAGCTAAAACATCTGCCATATCAAAAAGTCCATGATCATATTTTGATATAAATTTAGATGCACGTAATGCTCCTTTAGCAAAAGTTGAGCGATTGCTTGCCTTATGAGTTAGCTCAATTCTCTCACCCTCACCCGCGAATAAAACAGTATGGTCGCCAACAATGTCCCCTCCACGTATTGTGGAAAAACCAATATCCGAAATGTTCCTTGGTGGCATATTACCCTCACGATGGAAAACCCCATTTTGTTTCAAATTTCTCTTTGTTGCCTGCGCGACAGCCTCACCCAACCTCAAGGCAGTTCCCGAAGGGGCATCAACCTTGGAACGGTGATGGGCTTCAATAATTTCAATATCAAAATCGTGCTCTAAAATAGAGGCAGCTTGCTCAACCAAAGCTATGAGTAAATTAACTCCGACACTCATATTTGGAGCAAAACAAATAGCAATTTTTTCACTGGCATTTTTTATAATTTTTTTTTGTTCCTCATTAAAACCAGTTGTCCCCAACACATAACTTGTGTTCGATTTGATACAAAAATTTAAGTAATCGATACTTGCTTCTGGCCTTGTAAAATCAATAAGGACATCCGCTTTTGTAATTTTTTCTAATTCTGCAGAAATATTAACGTTGGTTTGAAGACCTAATTTTTCTCCAGCATCTCGACCGATATTGGAGCAATTTGGATGCTCAACCGCACCCAAAAGATGAAGGCTTTCATCACTTACAATTTCATTAATCAGTGTTTGGCCCATTTTTCCCGTAGCCCCTACAACAATAACCTTTAACTTTTTATCCATAACTAAAAACCAATTTTCTCAAGTAGTTGATCGAAATATTCTTCACTATTTTCCTCTTTCGTTTCTATTATATCGCTTTTAGTTTCCTCATTTACTATCTCTGGATTAGATTCCGTTCCAGCTTTTTCCTCTGCAGGGAATTCTTTTTCCCCTCCAATATCTTCAAGTAAATCTTGTTGAATATTTTGATTAATTGATTCTTCGGAATTAATCTCAAACGTTTCATTAACATAATCTTGCTCTATGTTTTTTGCAGGCTCATTAAATTGAAGATTTTTCTCATCTTGTTGTTGTTTTATGCCCTCTGGCATGACATTATTTTTATCAATTGCCTTTGTCTCACTATCCTCAATAAATTGACGTTCCTCCAAGATAGTTTTTTCCTTTGTTGGTATGGTGTTACGGGTATCTTCAGCATTAATTTTTTGAGGTTGTTGGGGGCTCTCTAATTTTGGCTCTGAATCTACTTGTCTTACCTTTTCAGGCGATTTGATTGTTTTTTCCTCGAGTATTTCAGATTCATCGTCTTCCCAAAACTTCAGATTATCAATCCAGCTTTCATCGTCCTTTTTATTGACCGAATTATCAACCTCAATGACTTTAGTTTCAGATTGGGTATTCTCATTACCACCTTGGCTAGGAATAACTTCTCCAGTAATACTCTTCAAAAGATCCTTCTCAAAATTAAGAATAACGTGTCGTCTTTCCACTTTTTTGCCATTTTTAATGAGGACAAAAATATAATCCCAGCGGTTTTTATGGAAACTATCCTGAATCAAGGGGGTGCCAAGAATAAATTTAACTTGGGCTTTTGTCATATCCGGTTTTAACTGCAATAGCATTTGTGTATCAATTTCATTTCCCTGCTGAATATCATGCCTATAAATGAGGCTTGAATCCTGAATTGGAGTACATGCTATCAATAAAGACAAGATGAAAAATATAGAAAAACGCATGAAATAAGCTTTATTTGGAAACAACGATAATATACCATGTGAGTAATTCAGTTATAAAGGGAATTACATGCTATGGAAGAACATGTTGATTTAAAAAAAACCGGTTTAAAAGCTACGCTTCCAAGAATAAAAGTGCTTAATATTTTTGAAAGTAATCGGGAGGAACATCTTTCTGCTGAAGATATCTATAAAATTATTCTTAACTCGGGAGAAGAAGTTGGCCTAGCAACCATTTATCGAGTTTTGACCCAATTTGAACAAGCAGGACTCTTAATTCGTCATCATTTTGAGAGTGGGAAAGCTGTTTATGAATTAAATGAACAATCACATCATGATCATATTGTGTGCTTACAATGTGGTCACGTAGAAGAATTTTGTGACGATGAAATTGAAAAAAGACAAAAAATCGTGGCCCAAGATAAAGGATTTCAAATTATAGAGCACTCACTCTATATTTATGCAGACTGCAAACAAAAGCCATGTCCCCGAAGAAAAGATTAGCCTAATAGCTCTCTTGCATGTGCAAGAGTTTTGTCAGAGATTTCAATACCTCCCAACATTCTTGCCAGCTCCTTAACACGTAAATCATCATCTAAGAATTGTATATGGCTTATGGCCTCATTATTTTTAACGGACTTTAGCACTTTATAGTGATTTCTCGATTGCGCAGCAACTTGGGGTAAATGTGTGATTACAAAAACTTGTTTATCTTTTGTCTGCCCAAGTGATTTGAGTAACAAACCGATTGTTTCTGCTACCCCGCCACCAATACCAACATCAACTTCGTCAAAAATCATGACAGGTACATCCGAGTCACTAATAGATGAAACTCGAATTGCTAAACTTATTCTTGATAATTCACCACCCGACGCAACCTTGCCTATCGGCCTCAAATCAGCCCCTTTGTAAGTTGCGATTAGAAAGTCGATCTTCTCATTACCATAACTTGTGGGTTCGCATGGGGTTAGTGTAACCTCGAATTTTGCCCCCTCGAAAGAGAGACTATTCAATCGCTCAGTAATTTGTTGGCTTAATTTTAATGCTGCATCACTTCTTTTTTCGGTTAATAATTTTGCTAAATTATCAAATGCAACTCTTGCCTCTTTTTGCGAAGCCTCTAAATTGGATTGTTGCGTGAGATTCCTTAAAAAAGTTATTCTTTCTTTCCAGCCAATAGAATACTCTTCAAGACTATCGGCACTGATATTGTATTTTCTTAAAAAATCAAAAGTATTTTTTAACTTATTTTCAATTAAAACTTTGTCACTTTCATTGATATCAATCACATGGAGACGATGCTCGAGATCTTTTTCAAGCTCAACGAGTTCAATAGCAAGTGATTCAACAGTTTTAAGCATCTGTTGGATTTCTGCATCAAATTTTGTTAAAGAATACAACGAGTTTTTAAGTTGATTCAACTGCTGTCGAATTGACAGAGCACTATCATTTTCAATAATGTTAAGAGCCTCTTTTATTCCATGAATTAATTCCGAGCTATTTGACATCATTTTATGTTGGGACTGAATTTGTTCCCATTCCTTTAGAGAAAACTCAAGCAGCTCATATTCCTTATCTTTTTGCTCTAACTCTTGAAGCTCGTTCAGATAACTGGTTTGATTTTCAAGAAACCTCTCATGCTCGATAGAAATTTGATGCCAAACATTAAATTTTTGTGCGACCTCTTCTGCAAGTTTTTTTGTGTTGGCAAAATTATCAAGAATATCTCTTTGTGAGCTTGGCTTTAATAACGAGTAATGAAAGTTCTGACTATAAATATCAACTAATTGCTCACCAACAGATTTTAAATCTGACAGAATAGTTGGAACTCCATTTATAAATGCCTTTGATTTTCCATCAGCCTGAATGACTCTTCTTAAAATCAAGTATTCATCACTTAATAAATCTTTTTCTTGCAACCACGATTTAATTGATGCATTTTTTTCAATATTAAAGGTTGCGATGATATCCGCTTTTTCTTTATTTTTTCTAACCAAGCTAGGGTCACTTCTTTGCCCCAAACATAACGATAAAGCATCAATCAAAATTGACTTACCTGCACCTGTCTCACCGGTAAGCACAGAAAAACCTGTTTTTAAACTTACTTCCAATTCATCAACAATAATAAAATCTTTTATTGTTAAACTCTCAAGCATAAAATTCTTTTTAACCCCAATTTAATTTATTTCTTAACATCTCAAAATAACAATAATCTTTGGGATGCAGAATTGAAATAGATTGATTTGATTTTTTTACACTAATAATATCCCTCAAATCAAGTGGGAACTTTATCTGACCATCAATATTTACATATGCCTCATCGAGATGAATAATTTTAATCTCAATTAAACTCTCCCCATCAACCGCAATTGGACGATTACTGAGAGTATGAGGATTTATTGGCACGATAGACATAGCATTTAATTGAGGGTGTAAGATTGGTCCTCCGGCAGACAATGCATATGCTGTTGCTCCCGTAGGGGTACTTACAATAACACCATCCGAGCGTTGCCGATGTACAAATGCATTGTTGATGAAAATTTCTAACTCAATCAAACGAATACCACTTTTTATAACTACATCATTTAATGCAAATGAGTCATAGATATTTTTATCGTCGCGCATAATATTAGCTTGCAAAAGTATGCGTTTATCTTCAATGAAATTACCATTTAAAATTAAATCCACATGACTTATCATGCTGTCAATATTTAAATCAGCTAAAAACCCAAAGCGACCTTGATTGATTCCTATCAAAGGTATGCCGGTATCGAAAATTGAACGAGCAACTCCAAGCATCGTCCCATCACCACCAACAACAATTGCTAAATCGACCTCAGTCCTTATCTCTTTAAGTGACATAGATGGCATGTTGTCAAATTTAAACTGTTGTTGAGTTTTATTTTCTAGAACTAAATCAAAGCCCTTTTGTTGCAAGTGACTAATGAGTATATTTAATTGCTCACGAACATCGCTAGAGCCCTCAATTGAGGAATATTTTCCAATAACTGCGATCTTTTTAAATGATTTCATTTGTTTTGATAAATCTAGCTATATTAGCTTCGAATAAGTAAAATGGTTTTAAGAACACATTTTAATGCAAACAACCACAAATAAACTAATTTATTAATCATGGAATTAGATAAACGCGCTCAATCACTGCTTGAAACATTAGTCAAACTTCATGTGTCTGATGGTCAGCCTGTAGGATCTAAAACGTTATCAGCTTCATCTGAACTCGAGGTAAGCTCAGCAACAATTCGTAATATCATGCGAGATTTAGAGGAAGCTGGATTTATTGCAAGTCCACATACCTCTGCAGGCAGGGTGCCTACTCATAAGGGCTATCGTTTCTTTGTGGATAGTTTAGTTACGGTACAATCGCTTGACCCAAGAGAGATTGATAATCTAAAAAAACAATTTAACATGTCTGATAATAAGCATTTGATCACCTCAGTAGCAAACTCATTATCTGATTTAACAAAATTTGCAGGTGTCGTTATGCTCCCAAAGGCCAAGAAGATCAAATTTAAGCATATTGAATTTCTGAACTTGTCCGAAAAAAAATTATTACTCATTGTTGTAACTGATGATGGCAGAGTTCAGAACCGCGTTATACATACAAGCAAAAGCTACACAAAAAATTTATTAATTGAATCATCGAATTATTTTAATCGTCATTTTGAAGGGCATACTATTGCGGAAGCAAAAGAGATTTTAATTAGAGAATTAAAAACTTTGCGCTCTGATATTATGCAATTAATGACAGCAGCTATTGATACTTCAACTGAGGGGGATGAAATTGAGAGTATTGTTATGTCAGGGCAAAGAAAACTTTTAGAGAATGCTGAGCTCAGTCAAAACATATCGAGTATAAAAAAAATTGTTGAAATTTTTGAAAGACGCTCTGCCCTGTTAGATCTCCTTGAAAAAAGTAACGATGCAAATGGTATAAATATCTTTATTGGGGAAGAATCTGGTTATCATGCTTTGGATGAATGTAGCGTGGTTACAGCGCCATATCATGCAAATGGTGAACTATTAGGAATGCTTGGTGTGATTGGCCCTACTCGTATGGCCTACGAACGTATTATACCAATCGTTGATATTACGGCTAAATTGTTAGGAAACTCATTTAAATAACTATGAATTATTATAAAGAAGAACCAAATTATAAACATGGTGATGCGCCAAAAATCGGAATTATTTTAGCTAATCTTGGAACGCCTGACGCTCCCCAGAGCAAAGAATTGAGAAAGTACTTGGGCCAGTTTCTCATGGATCGCCGAGTAGTAGAAATTCCAAGATTTATCTGGTGCTGGATCTTGCATTGCATAATTCTTGTCATTCGCCCTGCTGCATCGGCAAAAAAATATCAACAAATTTGGACTAAAGAAGGCTCCCCCTTAATGGTTTTTGCCAAAAGGCAAACAAACTTACTCCATGCTAAGTTGAAGAAAAAATTTAAACAGCCAGTTGAACTTGAATTAGCGATGAGTTATGGGAATCCCTCTATGCCTAATGCAATCAAAAAATTAAAAGAAAAAAATTGCACTCGAATTTTATTGATACCGTTGTATCCTCAATATGCTGCATCTTCCTCAGCATCTGCCATGGATAGTTTTTTTAAAGTATTAGTTAAAACTAGAAATGTTCCGGAAATTAGAACTATCAAGCACTACCACGATCATCCTGACTATATTGAAGCACTCAAAAAGTCGGTATTAAATTTTTGGGAAAAAAACGGTCGTCCCACAAAATTAATTATGAGTTTCCATGGGGTTCCAAAAAAATCATTAATGCAAGGAGATCCATATCACTGTGAATGTCATAAAACAGGACGACTATTAGCGGAGAGTTTAAAACTGAAAAAGAATGAATACCAAGTTTGCTTTCAATCGAGATTTGGCAGAGCAGAATGGTTAAAGCCATATTTTTCAGATGTAATTTCAGAATTAGGTAGGCAAAAAACCGATAATGTTCATGTTATTTGCCCTGGCTTTTCTAGTGATTGTCTTGAAACTCTTGAAGAAATAAATATGGAGGGACGAGAGATCTTCAAAACGCATGGTGGGAACAAATATCATTATATCCCCGCGCTAAATGATAGTGATAACTGGATTGAGGCAATGGTCAATATTATAAATCCCCATCTCAATGGTTGGATTGATCCAAAATGGTCTCTCGCTAAAGAAAAGCAAGCCTCTGAAATTACAAAAAAACAAGCACAAAAAATTAAAGAGCAGCTATGATTATTTTAACTGGTGGTGCTGGAATGATTGGCAGTCTCATTGCATGGCATCTCAATACATACCTCAACGTAACAGATATAGTCATCGTAGATGAATTAAACGATTCACTCAAAGAAAAAAATTTTGCAAAAAGAAAAATCTTAGAGTTCGTTGAAAAAGAAAATCTTTTCGATTATCTAAAAGATCAAAAAAAAATTGATGCAATTATTCATATGGGTGCTATCAGTAGCACAACAGAAAATAACTTCAATAAACTATTATTTGATAATATTCGCTGTAGCCAAAAATTGTGGTCTTTCTGTGCAGAGAAAAAAATACCTTTCATTTACGCAAGTTCTGCAGCCACCTATGGTGGTGGAGAAAATGGTTATGAGGATTTTAGTAAGCTTAATGAATTGTCTCCACTTAATGCTTATGGTTATTCAAAACACTTTTTTGACTGTTGGGTTGAAAGTCAGGTCCTTACTAAACAAAAAATTCCTCCACAATGGTGTGGCTTAAAGTTTTTTAATGTTTATGGGCCAAATGAATATCACAAAGGTCGTATGGCAAGTGTTGTTCTTCATGCATTTAACCAATTTCAAAAAGAAAATGAAATTAGATTATTTAAAAGTATGCACCCTAAGTATAAAGATGGGATGCAGCTTAGGGATTTTATCTATGTTAAAGATGCTGTGAAATGTGTTATGTATTTATTAAATAATAATCAGATTAATGGACTTTTTAATATTGGTACTGGAAAAGCGCAAACATTTTATAACTTGGCTGAAGCTGTTGTTAAAAACTTAAATGTGACAAATTCAGTCATAAAATTTATTGCTATGCCTCTTGATCTGGAAAACAAATATCAATATTTTACCCAAGCCAACATAAATAAACTTCGTGAAGCAAACTATAAAGATAATTTTATGAATTTAGAACAGGGAGTTACAGATTATCTACAAAATTACTTACTAAAAAAAGACAGGCATGCATAATTACAAAAATGAAAACTGAAATCATAGACAATATAAAAAAAAATCTCACCTCAAACAAACAATGGGTCTTGGTTATTGGGGACCTGATGTTAGATCATTATGTTTTTGGTGACATCACTAGAATTTCTCCTGAGGCACCAGTACCGGTTGTAAAAAAAATTGATGAGCAATATCGTTTGGGAGGTGCAGCAAATGTAGCCGCAAATCTGAGAGGGTTTGGTATTAAAACCTCTATCATTGGCGCTATAGGCAAAGATAGCAATGGAGAAATCTTGGAGGCATTACTAAAAGAGCGTCATATTACAACAACTGGAATTCTCAAAACAAACAATATTACTACCACAAAATCAAGAGTTCTTAGCGGGCAACAACAGATTTTACGCATTGATGATGAAAATGTCCAAAATGTAAATGAGCATCAATTGATAAAAAAAATCAACATTTCTTTAGTCAATAAACCATCTATCATTATTTTGTCTGACTACAACAAAGGTCTATTAAACAAACAATGCATCCAAAAGATTATTAAGCTAGCAAAACAAAATAAAATTCCTGTAATTGCTGACCCAAAAGGAAATGAAATTGAAAAATATCATGGTGTAACTGTTTTAACGCCTAACAAAAAAGAAGCATTATTACTTTCTCAAGATATAAATCTTACTGATGAAAAGCTTAATGCCAAACTTCGCTCTTATTCTAAAAAATACAATATTGAGAGCATTGCCATGACACAAGGGCATCTCGGAATAAAATTAATCAAACAAAATAAAACTACCATCATTCCTGCCACAAAACCAAAATTTATTTATGACTTATCAGGTGCTGGCGATACTGTTGTCGCCAGTATTGCTGCTGGAATAATAGCTGGCCTAAATATTCACAATGCACTTGTGCTCGCTAATCATGCTGCAGGTTATGTAATCTCTAAAGTCGGCACAACAGCAATTGATATAAATGATTTGATAGCTACGCTAAAAAAAGAAAATGCTGAGCAGTCGAGCAAGATCGTAACACTAGAAATGTTAGAGAAAAAAATTGTATCTCTTAAAAAACAAAAATTAACAATTGGTTTCACTAATGGCTGCTTTGATATACTACATGCTGGCCATGTAATGTATCTAGAAAAGGCTAAAAGTAAGGTTGATTTTTTAATCTTAGCTTTAAATAGTGATAGCTCGGTAAAAACACTTAAAGGCCCATTACGACCAATAATTAATGAACAAGACCGGGCTCGAGTGTTATCTGCTCTGGAGTCGGTTGATGCTGTAATAACTTTTAACGAATCAACTCCGTTAAAATTAATAAAAAAAATAAAACCAGACTTATTAATAAAAGGCAGTGATTATAAAATTAATCAAGTAGTTGGCAGTAAAGAAATAAAAGCATGGGGAGGGAAGGTAGAGCTTGTTCCATTACTTACCGGAAAAAGTACCTCAAACATTATTAAGTTAATTAATTAAATCTTTAATACTATTAACTGTAAAAAGATTTCTTTTCTCACAAACATCCTCCCAATTATCAAGATCTGTCCACCCACTAATAAAGATAAAATCGAGATTAAATTTCATTGCTGTATCAATATCATAAAGGGAGTCACCCAGAAAAATTGCCGGAAAAAAAGATTCTTTAGATAACTCTTCTTGGATTATTTGATGCTTTGATCGCGGGCTACCAAAAATTCCCGACTCAAAAAAATGTTCGATTTTTTTTTCTTTAAAAAGATGTCTTAACTCAGACTGATCTCCTCCCGAAGCAATCATCCATCTGCTACTTGAAGTTTGTTTTTTTAATTTCTGCAAGCCTTCAGCAATTTCACAATCTTTTAAAAGCCGAAGTACTTCTTGATTAAGTGTATTTACGAGAAAATTTTTTTTATCGTCAGTGTTGTCGGTTTTGATAATTTTCTCTAAAAAAAAATCAAATTTAACGTATCTTGAGATTCCTGTTAACGAAACATGATGATCCACTAAGGTCTGCGCTTGAGTTGGTGTTGCGCCAAATTTAAGTGCTGTATTTCGATAGGCCTCAATTTTTTGAAAGTTTGAATTTAAAACAACACCATCACAATCAAAAATAATTGTTCTGTACTGACTTAAGTCTTTCATATCAATACGTAATTGCACTCGCCTCTTTGGCTAATTGAGAAATTGCTGGCCAATTTTTTTGATTTACAAGATCTTTAGGTGTTAACCAAGTTCCCCCACAAACAATTACATTGGGCAGTGCTAAAAAATCAGGGGCATTATTTATTGTGACACCTCCTGTTGGGCAAAATTTAACATCGGCAAAAGGGCCACTAAACCCCTTTAATAAATTTACACCTCCTACAGCGACCGCTGGGAATAATTTCAAGAAATCATATCCATCATCATTTGCCATCATGATCTCACTACCAGTTGAAACGCCGGGAAGAAGTGGCAAATCAATTTCTTTGCATATAGCCCCCATATTTGTGGAGTAGCCAGGACTTACTGCAAATTTACTTCCTGCAATTTTAGCGTTTGTAGCATCCGCTTTTGTTCTTAAAGTTCCTGCACCTACAATGGCATCTGGAACATTTTTTGCAATTGCCTCTATAGCATGGAGTGCGCATTGAGATCTTAATGTCACCTCTAATACTCTGATACCACCCTCTAGGAGTGCCTCTGCCATGGGTACGGCATCCTCAATTTTATCTATTACAATAACCGGTATAACTGGGCCAAAATTTGCTAACTCATTTGTCTTCATAATTTCCTTTTTATATCATCCATGTAATTGCACCCTCTTCAGCTGACAAAACATTTTTTCGCATATTCCCAAATAACTCCCGTCCAATACCATGTCCATTTCTAATTTTAGTTGCTTCAGACAAAATAGCAGGTCTTCTCTCAGCCCAAGTATCCTCGTCAATTAAAACATTCATTGAGCCTACAACCGCATTAATTCGAATGACATCACCCTCTTTTATTTTTGCGATTGATCCTCCTGCAGCTGCTTCAGGACTTAAGTGAATTGCTGCAGGAATTTTACCTGATGCCCCACTCATTCTTCCATCTGTAACAATGGCAACTTTGAAACCTTGATTTTGAATAACCGATAAAGGAGGTGTTAATTTATGAAGTTCAGGCATACCATTTGCCATTGGTCCTTGAAAACGCACCACAGCAATAAAATCTTTTTCTAATAAGCCATCATCGAACGCTTTGAGGAGCTCCTCTTGACTATTAAAGATCATTGCTGGAGCCTCAATAATATGTCGGTCCTCCGGAACGGCAGATACTTTAATGACCGATCGGCCAAGGTTACCTTTTAGAAGCTTAAGACCACCAGTTTCATTAAATGGATTGTTGCCCTTTCTGACCACTGTATCGTCACCACTCTCACTGCCTAACGTTTTCCATACCAATTCACCTTTTTTTTGCTGAGGTAGTTTGGTGTACTGATCTAACCCCCCTCCTGCAACGGAAGAGACATCTGGGAACATACAGCCTAAATCAAGAAGCTCCCGAATAACAAATGCTGGCCCACCTGCAGCTTGAAACTCATTAACATCAGCCTTACCGTTGGGATAAACGCTTGCCAAAAGAGGCACTGATTTTGCCAAATCATGAAAGTCTGACCAATCAATAATAATGCCAGCAGCCCTTGCAATGGCAACCCAATGGATTAGGTGGTTTGTTGAGCCACCTGTTGCCAACAATGCAACCATAGCATTAACAATAACCTCTTCGTTAATCATCTCACCAATAGGAATAACATTTTCTACCTGAATATTCGCTATCAACTGCTTCACCGCTTCTGTTGTCAATAATCTTCTTATATCATCATGTGGGTGAACAAAAGCTGAGCCTGGAATATGAAGCCCCATCGCTTCCATTAACATTTGATTACTGTTTGCTGTTCCATAAAAAGTGCATGTTCCTTCCCCATGATATGCAGAAGATTCTGATGCAAGTAATTCTTTTCTACCCACCTTGCCTTGCGCATATTGTTCACGAACTTTTGATTTTGTCGTATTATCGATGCCAGTAGACATGGGTCCTGCAGGAACAAAAATTCCTGGTAAGTGGCCAAAATGTAAAGCTCCGATTAGTAAGCCTGGAACAATTTTGTCGCAAATACCAAGAAGTAACATTCCATCAAAAACATCATGAGAAAGCCCAATTGCTGTTCCCATTGCGATGGTATCTCGTGAAAATAAACTTAATTCCATGCCTGGCTCACCCTGCGTTACACCATCACACATGGCTGGTACTCCACCGGCAACCTGAGCAGTAGCTCCAAGGGATAAGGCAGCCTCTCTTATTAGTTTAGGATAATTCTCATAAGGTTTGTGCGCGGACAACATGTCATTGTATGCAGTGACGATTGCCAGGTTTGGTGCTTTTTTTTCAACAATACGCAATTTTTCATTTTTTGGCAGAGCGGCTATAGCGTGAGCAACGTTGGCACACCCTAAACGATCCGTGCCTCTATCTCGTTTTCGCATTTCACTTATGCGAGTTAAATATGCTTTCCGAGTTGGACGGCTATTCTCTTTAATTCTTTGTGTAATTTCTATAATGGATTGTTTCATTGCGCATGAATAAAATAAATATTAGCCCTGCATTATCAGTGAAAAGGTATTCAGAAGTCAAATTTAAAAAAAATCTACATACCACTTGAAAAGAAAATTTAATCCCCCATATTAGTTTTTTTAAAAATTAAATTTCACTTTTATTATGGCCAGAAAAGAACCAAAAAAAAATAATGTCGCAGAACCAAAAGAGGACAGTATTGAGAAAATTAAAGAATTGGAACTTCGAGTAAAAGAACTTGAAGAAGCAGTCTTGTACGCAAAAGCTGAATCAGATAATGCCCGCAAACGAGCATTAGATGATATTGATAAAACACGAAAATTTGCTATCGAGAATTTTAGTCAAGAAATACTCTTAGTTAAAGATAGCCTTGATGCTGCCCTAATGATTGAAAATGCAACATTGGAGAGCTATAAAGATGGTGTTGAGTTGACGGTCAAACAATTAATGAATGTTTTTGCAAAATTTAATATTGAATTAATTGATCCAATAGGAGAGAAATTTGATCCAAATTTTCATCAAGCTATGGCGATGATTGAAACTGAAGATGAGCCAAACAAGATCATAAATGTTATGCAAAAAGGTTACAAATTAAATGATCGCGTGCTAAGACCAGCTCTTGTTACTGTTTCAAAAGATAAACTAGCTACTTGATTTTTATAAATATGCCCCAATTTATTTACTAAAGATTTTTATTAAGGAATTACATATGTCAAAAATTATTGGAATTGATTTAGGAACCACAAACTCATGCGTAGCGGTAATGGAGGGTGGCAAAGCAAAAGTTATTGAAAATGCTGAGGGTGCAAGAACTACTCCCTCAATCATCGCTTATCAAGATGAAGGAGAGACATTGGTAGGCGCCCCTGCTAAAAGACAGGCTGTTACGAACCCCAAAAACACGCTATATGCTGTAAAACGTTTAATTGGCAGAAAATTCGAGGAAGATGAGGTGCAAAAAGATATCGACCTCATGCCATACACAATTACTAAAGCAGATAACGGAGATGCCTGGGTTGAAGTCAAGGGTGAAAAAATGGCTCCTCCACAAATTTCGGCTGAAATTCTCCGAAAGATGAAAAAGACTGCTGAAGACTATTTGGGAGAAAAGGTTACAGAAGCTGTAATTACAGTTCCTGCGTATTTTAATGACAGTCAACGACAAGCAACCAAAGATGCAGGCCGCATTGCAGGTCTTGATGTTAAAAGAATTATCAATGAACCTACTGCTGCTGCATTAGCCTTCGGTTTGGATAAAAAAGAAGGTGATAGAAAAATTGCAGTTTATGATCTTGGTGGCGGTACATTTGATATTTCTATCATTGAAATTAGTAGCGTTGATGGTGAGCATCAATTTGAGGTTTTATCAACCAATGGCGATACCTTTTTAGGTGGTGAAGATTTTGATAATCGAATTATTGACTTTCTTGCAGAGGAATTTAAAAAAGAAAACAGTGTAGATCTCACAAAAGATATGCTGGCCAAACAAAGACTTAAAGAGGCTGCAGAAAAAGCTAAAATTGAATTATCGAGTAGCACACAAACTGAAATAAACTTACCTTACATTACTGCAGATGCATCTGGCCCTAAACACTTAGTTGTTAAGCTAACTCGCGCAAAATTAGAGTCTCTTGTGGATGAATTAATCGAGAGAACCGTTGCCCCATGTCAAACGGCAATTAAGGACTCTGGGTTATCGGCATCTGAAATATCTGATGTAATCCTTGTCGGCGGTCAAACTAGAATGCCAAAAGTACAAGAAAAAGTTAAAGAAATATTTGGTGTTGAAGCTCGCAAAGATATTAATCCCGATGAGGCCGTGGCAATTGGTGCAGCGGTTCAAGGTGGTGTTTTGCAAGGTGATGTAAAAGATGTCCTTCTGCTCGATGTTACGCCCTTGAGCCTTGGTATTGAGACACTTGGAGGTGTAATGACCAAGTTAATTAAAAAGAATACGACTATTCCAACCAAAGCGTCTCAAGTGTTCTCTACTGCAGAAGATAATCAAAACGCAGTAACCATTCACGTTTTACAAGGTGAAAGAGAAATGGCAACAGGAAACAAGAGCCTTGGACAATTTAATTTAACAGATATCCCTGCTGCACCTCGAGGCACACCCCAAATCGAAGTGTCTTTTGATATCGATGCGAACGGTATATTGCACGTAAATGCAAAAGATAAAGCCACTGGTAAAGAAAATAAAATTACGATCAAGGCGAACGGTGGCTTATCAGATGAGGAAATTAAAAAAATGGAAGAGGATGCAGAGCGATTCGCAGAAGAAGATAAAAAGCTTAAAGAATTAGTTGATGCAAAAAATATGGCAGAAGCTATGATTCATTCTGTTGAGAAATCAATGAAAGATCATGGAGATAAACTCGATAAAGCTGAGAAAGAGAAAATTGAAGCATCAATAAAAGACCTGCAAGAGGCAATCAAATCAAATAGTAAAGATGAAATTGAAGCCAAAAATAAAGCTTTGGCAGAATCATCGCAAAAACTCGGAGAAAAAGTATATGCTGAGCAACAAGCACAGCAAAATGCCGCAGGCTCTGAAAAGGGAGACAAACAAGAAAAAACTGTTGATGCGGAAGTAGTTGATGCAGATTTTGAAGAAGTGAAAGACGATCAAGAAACAAAAACTGAAGGTAAATCCGATAAATAACCAAGATCATGGGGCCAAAAGGCTCCATGATATTTCTTATGGCAACGAATAGAGACTACTACGAGATACTCGGCCTCGGCCGAGATGCATCCAACGAAGAAATAAAAAAAGCTTTTAAAAAGCTTGCAATGAAGTTTCATCCAGATCGAAATCCAGATAACCCCAAAGCTGAGGAGCAGTTCAAAGAAGCTAAAGAAGCTTACGATATTCTCTCAGATCCGCAAAAAAAAGCTGCCTATGATCAATTTGGCCATGCGGGCGTAAATCAAAATATGGGTGGGGGCTCAGGTTTTGGTGATTTTTCTGATTTTGGTGACGCGTTTGGAGATATTTTTGGAGATATTTTTGGAGGCGGTCGGTCAAATAATAAATCCAATGTTTATCGTGGGGCTGACCTCAGATATAACATGGCAATTAGTCTCGAACAGGCTTTCAAAGGAACTGAAACCAAAATCAAAATACCCGTTATGGTTGGTTGTAAAACATGCTCAGGGTCGGGTGCAAAAAAAGGTACCCAACCATCAACCTGCGGAACATGCCAGGGTCATGGACAAGTCAGAATGCAACAAGGTTTTTTTTCTGTTCAGCAAACATGTCCCGATTGCCAAGGCTCAGGAAAGGTAATTAAGGACCCTTGTGGTGATTGTAATGGCTCAGGTCGCATTAAGGAATCCAAAACTTTGTCGGTTAAAATTCCTGCGGGTGTCGATGAAGGGGATCGAATAAGATTAAGCGGCGAAGGTGAGGCTGGATTAAATGGTGGGCCATCAGGAGATCTTTATGTCGTCATTAGCATGAAATCTCATGAGTTGTTTGAACGTGATGGTGGTAACTTGCATTGTGAAATGCCTGTAAGTATAACAATAGCAGCTCTAGGCGGTGAAATTAAGGTTCCAACATTAGATGGAACAGCTAAAATAAAAATTCCTGCTGGAACACAAACTGGTGCGGTTTTTAGGCTACGAGGAAAGGGAATAAAACCAGTAAGAGAAAGCCAAAATGGAGACTTACATTGTCACATTGTAGTAGAGACACCGGTTAATCTAAATGATAATCAAAAAAAATTGTTTGAAGAAATAGAGGCTCTAAATCAGAAAAACCAAAGTAAGCATAGCCCTAGATCAAAAGGCTGGCTAGATAAGGTCAAAGAGTTTTTTGATTAAAAAGTCCCTTTTTGGATTAATTCAATTTTATAGCCGTTCGGGTCCTCAATAAAGGCAATAATAGTCGAACCATGCATCATTGGACCGGCCTCCCTAAGAACTTTGCCTCCTTTGGCTTTAATTTCCTTACATGTTTTATAAGCGTCATCAACCTCAATAGCGATGTGTCCAAACGCTGCCCCGTGCTCGTAACTTTCAGTTTCCCAATTATGAGTCAATTCAATAACAGTGTCTGATGCTTCCGAGCCATAACCAATAAAAGCTAGTGAAAATTTGCCATCAGGATAATCATGCTGTCTTAATAAATTCATGCCAAAAAAATTTTTATAAAAATTTATTGATTGCTCAAGATTGTTGACACGCAACATTGTATGCAAAATTCTCATATAGGTCCTTTCAACTTTTTTCTTGAAGTTTTTTATACTTTAACAAAAGTTTTGCATTTGATTCAATGTTATTTGGATCTATAGGAATGCAATCAACTGGGCAAACTTCAACACATTGGGGCCGGTCAAAATGACCTACACATTCTGTGCACAAGTTAGGATATATTTCATATATCTCTAAACCTTGGTAAATGGCATCGTTGGGGCATACTGGCTCACAAACATCACAGTTAATACAATCATCAGTAATAATGAGGGCCATACTTATTTGCTCAGAAGAAAAGACTTTACATAGTCAGATACAAAGGGCGATAAATCACCCCTAAGATTTGCAATGCTCCTTACTAATGAAGAAGAAATATGAGCATATTTCTGATTTGCAGGAAGAAAAATGGTATCAATAGCACTGTCAAGATCTTTATTCATCTGGGCTTGTTGATATTCATACTCAAAATCAATTGAATTTCGAGTAGAACGAATAATCAAGCTAGCCTTTTTCTCTTTTGCAATATCTACAGTCAAGCCGCTATATGAAATAACCTCTAAATTTTTTATAGCTTTGCAAGAAAGTTGGATCAGACTGACTCTCTCATTGGGCGTTAAAAAATGTTGCTTGTTTTCATTTATGCCAACCGCAACGATTAGATGGTCAAATAATTTTGAGGCTCTTGTTATTAAATCTTCGTGCCCTAAAGTAAGGGGATCAAATGAACCAGGGAAGAGAACTATCATTTTATAAAATTATTTTGTTAGTAGGTAAAAGTATACCTGACCAGCATGGGACTCTTTGAAAATTTTATAATCTGGGCCCGAATACCTATTTCTTGTTTCTAGGTATATGCATCCATTTTGCCTCAAATAGATAGCCAAACTATCCAGTAATGCAGTGTTATCTTTATCGTTAAAGGGTGGGTCATAAAATATAACATCGAAACAGAGTGCATTATTTTTTAGGAATTCTTTGGCATCAGAACGAACAACTTCTGCTTTTTCTGCATTTAAATCAAGTTTGTTTTTTTTTAAAGTTTCATATACAAGTTTATTTTTTTCAACAAAAATACAGGAATCCGCTCCTCGAGATAACGACTCAAATCCAAGAGCACCACTTCCGGAAAACAGATCAAGGCAGCTTTTACCTCTCAAGTCTTGGCCTAACCAATTAAAAACAGTTTCTCTTACTCTGCCTAATGAGGGCCTTAAGCCATCTTGCTCATAAAAAAAGATGTTTTTTCTTTTCCACTGGCCACCAATAATTTTGACCAAATTCTTTTTAATTTAACTTGCTCCAACAATTACCGTGGTAAATTCCTCAAGTATAACTCTTCTTTGAAAGGCATCTTTAATTTGCTCGGTAGTTACAGAATTAACTTTATCTGAAAATGTGTCTAGATAATCTAAGGGATAATTATAAAATGCCATCATTGAAATATAATTCATTATTTTTTTATTACTATCAAGCCTCAGAGGGAAGCCACCAATCATATTACTTTTCGCAGCAGCTAATTCACTCTCCGTAGGCCCATTATCAATGAAGTCTTTCACAACCTTTCGCACTAATTTAAAAGCTTCATCAATTTGCTCTTTTTTAGTTTGAAGACCTATCTGAAATGGTCCTTTTTCTTGCATAGGCATAAAGTAGCTGTAGACTGAATACACATAGCCTTTTTTTTCTCTAACCTCCTCAGTTAGTCTCGAAACAAAGCCTCCTCCACCGAGTATGTAATTACCGACGTAAAGTGGGAAGAAATCCTCATCACCACGCTTCATGATTGGGTAACCATAATGCAGATGAGCTTGTGATGATGGATGTTCAATTTTAATTGTTTGGCTTGGAGTCAACTTAACCTTTTCTATAGACCTCAACTGCCCATTTGACGGCAAATCGTTACTGGTTTGATTAGCAAAATCAAATGCTTCTTTTTTTGATAGATCCCCAACAATAACTATCACCGCAGATTTTGCTGAATAGGCGCTTTCATAAAAACGAATAAGCGTATTTTTGGTAATGGTTTCGATAGAATCGAGGGTTCCCGAGCTCGGAATCGCATAACTATGCTCGCCATAGATTGCCTTCATGAATGCTTTGTTACCGATAGAATCTGGAAGTGTGTCAGACTGCTTTATACTAGATAAATATCTTTTCTTTTCTCTATTTAGCACCTCTCCATCAAAATTTGGTCTATGCAAAACAGTTTGAAAAAGCTTAAAAGCCTCTTCCTTCTTCTCAGACAAAGTTCTTAAACTAAAAGAGCTTTTGTCTTCGTCGAATCCACTACTAATTTCAGCACCAATTTCAGAAAATTGATTAATTATTTCTTCTTGTTTTAAATTGCCTGATCCTAATAACATCATATGATTTGTAAGGGAGGCCCTACCCGCACTTTCATCTTTATCGTAGGCACTCCCTGCCATAAAACTTACCTCCACATCCACAATAGGTAGGTCGTTATTTTGGACAAAAAATACCTTGGAGCCTTTATCTGTGAACCAGCTGTCAATCTTAATTGCAGCATTTGCATGAAAAGAGAAGGTAACAATTAGTAAAAAAATGTATTTAATGAACATGAGGCCTTCCTTGTGGTTTTTTGTTTGGGTCTAAGGGTTGCGGATTGAGCGACACTACTGTTAATCGGTCATCAAGAAAATATTTCTTTGCAACTTCTTGTATCTGATCTGAGGTAACTTTTTTAATATTTTCAATATATTGATCCATTAGCGTGTAAGGGTAGCCCATAGTCTCTAGCTGCCCAATTAACATCGCTTGATAAAAAACTGAATCTTTTTCATAAACTTCGTTCGCAATAACACTTGTTTTAATTCGATTTAGCTCGTCTTGCGTAACTCCATGTTCCGCAATTTTTTTAATTTCTTTTTTGATTGCTTCCTCAACGATGTTGGTTGAAACCCCCTCACTGGGGGTAGCATAAAACTCAAACAAGCTTAGGCCACCTCGCGTGATCATTGTGTAACCTGCACCTGCACCAATAGCTAAACTTTGCTCGTTCACCAAGCTTTGATTCAAACGGGCAGCACTGGTATTGGATAGGACTCCAGCCATTACCTCCAACGCATAAACATCAGAACTATTTTTTGATAAATCTCTATCAAGTGCAGGCACTTTGTAAGCCATCTGAATATAGCTTAGTTGGCTAGGCGCCTTTACTTCAGCTCTTCTAACTCCAGCTTGTTCTGCCTCAATCTGAGGTTTTCGGTTCTTAATTTTTTTTGCAGGAATTGGTCCAAAATATTCTTTTGCAAGTGCAAACACATCTTCAGGCATGACATCGCCAGCTACAACTAACACTGCATTACTTGGTGAATACCAGTCGTTATACCACTCTAGAGCATCCTCATATGTCATATTCTCGAGGTCATTCATCCAACCAACAACAGGTCTTCCGTAAGGGTGTGAAACAAAAGCGAGAGATTGCATGAGTTCGTTAACCTGAGCATTTGGTTTATCGTCTGTGCGCCATCTTCTCTCTTCCATAACAACTTGAATTTCTTTATTAAATTCTTCTTCTAAAATAACAAGATTTTGCATCCGATCGGCTTCCATTTTTATGACTAACGGGAGATTGCTTTTTTCAATACGTTGGAAATAACAAGTATAGTCAGCACCGGTGAAAGCATTTTCTCTGCCTCCAGCAGCAGCAATAATTTCTGAAAATTCACCTGGCTTTATTGTTTTTGTGCCTTTAAACATCATGTGTTCCAAAACATGTGCAACACCAGTTTTTCCATTTACCTCATCAATACTCCCTGCACGGTACCAAACTTGGGAGATCACTACAGGGGACCTATGATCTTCCTTTACAATGACTTTCATACCGTTTTCTAAAATTGTTTGATGTACCTGAGCTATGGCGAATGTTGGAAATAATAATAAAAAGATAAATATTTTTTTGAATAACACTTGCAGTCCTTTAGTTATAAACTTGTATAATGATTACAGTGAATGACCATGATAATTTAATTTAGTTCTTAATCCACCCTAATGTTTGATTTTTTAAAAAAATTAATTAAGAAAGATCCTAAAGCACCGGCGAAACCTAAAGCACCGGCGAAACCTAAAGCACCGGCGAAACCTAAAGCACCGGCGAAACCTAAAGCACCGGCGAAACCTAAAGCACCGGCGAAACCTAAAGCACCGGCGAAACCTAAAGCACCGAAAACTTATGCGGATCAAATAGCAAAAGATAGTGGTAATCAAAAAAATGAAAAAAAAGGTTTTTTTTCATTTGCTGCAAAGATTCAATCTGGATTAGCTAAGACCAGAGAAAAATTAAATTCTCAACTCACTCATCTCTTCACTGGCAATAAAATTGATGACACTTTCTACGACGAACTTGAAATGATTTTATTAACAGCAGATGTTGGAATTAACGCTACTGAAATGCTAATCTCACAAGTAAAAGATAAGGTAAAAAAAGATGGGCTTCAAGAACCTAGCCAATTAAAAGATATTTTAAAAAGTGAACTAATTACACTTCTTAAGACAATCGAGTCACCTTTACAAATCGCGGGTAACCATCCTTTTATTATTATGATGGTTGGGGTTAATGGAACTGGTAAAACAACCACCATTGGGAAGTTAACAAAATTATTGCTTGAAGATAACAAAACAGTCCTTATCGCTGCAGGTGATACTTTTCGTGCTGCCGCATCGGAACAGCTTTCGGTTTGGGGTGATCGAAATCAAGTTTCTGTTATCGCTCAAAAAAAGGGTGATCCAAGTGCGGTTATTTTTGATGCAGTTAATTCAGCTAAAGCAAAAAAAATAAATGTTGTTATTGCCGATACGGCTGGGAGACTTCCAACACAAAAAAATCTAATTGATGAAATTACAAAAATAAAAAGAGTTATAACCAAATGCCATCAACCTGGTCCACAAGAAATTTTGTTGGTTATTGATGCAAATACTGGGCAAAATGCAATAAATCAACTCAAAGTTTTTAATGAAGCTTTAGGGGTCACTGGTTTGATTATTACTAAACTAGATGGAACTGCCAAAGGCGGTATAGTCGCCGCCATTGCAAAAGAGCTTCCCACACCTATTCGATTCATTGGACTTGGCGAGGGAATTGATGACTTAAAGGTGTTTTCAGCAGAAGATTATGTTGAGGCCATGTTTGAGTGATTAAATTTACAAACGTTTATAAGAGATATCCCGGTGAGATGGATGTGCTACAAGATATTTCTCTTGCAATTAACGCCGGAGAATTAGTTTTTGTTACAGGTTCATCTGGTGCTGGAAAATCAACTTTATTAAAATTAATTTCAGCTGTCGAAAAACCAACCTCCGGAACTATCTTTTTTGAAAATCAAAATCTAAGTTACCTAAAAAAAAATGAAATGCCGTTTCTGCGAAGAAAATTTGGTATGATCTTCCAAGATCATAAGTTGCTATATGATAGGACTTGTTTTGATAATGTCTTACTACCACTTGCAATTAATGATAGTGATCCTTCGGATATAGGGCGACGCGTAAGAGCGGCACTAAACAAAGTCGGCTTACTTGAAAAAGAAAAGCTTATGCCTATCACCCTCTCTGGAGGTGAACAACAAAGGCTGGCAATTGCAAGAGCAATCGTTTCAAGACCTTCAGTTTTAATTGCAGATGAGCCTACAGCTAACTTAGATCGTGGGTATGCAGACGAAATAATGAATATTTTTTACAGTTTCCAGCAAGTAGGCGTTACTGTAATTATTTCAAGCCACGAAATACCTCCAACAAAAATGAAATACAAAGAACTTCATATCTCCAAAGGTAGCCTCAATAATGTTCCGCTTCTTACATAACCACTATCATGCACTTATTCAGGGGTTAATTCGTATTAGAGCGAATTGGATTGGCTCCGTTATGATGTTTCTTGTTATTGGGATAACACTTTCTTTACCTACTACAGGATTCCTCTTGATTCAGAATGCATCGCAAATTTCAAACAAGATTCAGTACGAAGCTGAATTGAGTATATTCCTCGATAAAGAAATTAAGGCTGAACAAGTTGATTTTTTGCATTCTGCATTAAAAAAAAATAGCTTAGTTAAAAAAATACATTTCGAGCCTAAACTTGTTGCTTGGGAAAAACTTCAAGCACAACTTAACCTATCATCAATTGAGGATGGCGTTTCAAAAAACCCTCTCCCAGATGCTTTTTTTATCTCCTTAAATACTTTAGAAACAAAAAAAATTGATAGTTTTGTTAGCGATCTTAAGGCACTTGAGGGTATCGAAGAAATTGTTCTGGATGGTGGTTGGGTGAAAAAATTAAGATCTATTTTATATCTTATTAAGATTGGTATTGTTATCCTTGGCTGTTTACTTATTACTGTCCTCGTCGTTGTGATAACGAATACCGTCCGACTGCAAACACTTACTTATCAAAATGAAATTGAAGTTAGTCGTCTAATCGGGGCTACAAACGCTTTCATTCAGAGACCTTTTGAATACACAGGACTTATTTATGGTTTAGGCGGCGGTCTTGTTACTCTGGGAATTTTGAAAATTATCCTTGTGTCTTTTAATTTAGTTGCAGATCGTGTTGAAAATTTAATCGGAGGCAACATCACACTCAATACCTTTTCGGTAGAGCAGTCAATATTTATAATAATTATCGCAATGTTTGCTGGATGGATTGCCTCTTATATAGCGGCGAAACAAGCTATACATAAACTAGAAAAAAATTACTAACTTGTTGTATTTTTTGAAACTTTTTATTAAAATTAGCACTCTCATGCTATGAGTGCTAAAATATAATTTAAATATGAATAATTTATCAATAACAAATTTTAATCCTACTGATGATTACAATATTTATCAGCAGACCATCAATGCATTCCCCTCTTTAACCCCTGAGGAGGAGTATGAACTCGGTATGCGGTTAAAAAAGAATAATGATCTGGAAGCTGCCAAGCAATTAATCTTATCCCACTTAAAGTTAGTCATCAAAATTGCTCGCTCATACAGCGGTTATAATCTCCCTCATGCCGACCTTGTTCAAGAAGGTAATATTGGCCTAATGAAGGCTGTCAAAAGATTTGACCCTGAAAGAGGGGTTCGGCTTGTTTCGTTTGCCATCTATTGGATAAAAGCAGAGATACAAGAATATGTTGTAAAGAACTGGCGTTTGGTAAAAACTGCCACAACTAAGGCGCAGCGAAAGCTTTTTTTTAATTTAAGAAGCCTTAAAAAAACACTTAAACCCTTAAGATCAGATGAAATTGAAGCAATAGCTAAAGAGTTAAATGTTAGAGAAGATGAAGTTAAAGAAATGGAATATCGTTTTTCCGGCCAAGAAATTGCCATAGATTATTCTGATGATGATCATGATGAGGATCAATTTCGACCTATTTCTTACTTAAAGGATGATGCACCTGGGCCATCTGATAAGTTATCTGCAGAGGAGGATGAATCAAATTCTTCCGTCAGTCTGCAATTAGCACTTAAAAAATTGGATGCAAGAAGTCGAGCCATAATTGAGGCCCGATGGTTAACTGATGGTAAGCCTAAAACACTCCATGATTTAGCAGACGAACACCAAGTATCTCCAGAACGAATTAGACAGATTGAACAAGCTGCGATGAGTAAAATTAAATTACTTATCTCATCAGAGTCATAAAGGAAAAAAAATAAAGGCATTCTGTTAGAATTCGTCTTTAAGATACTTTTTTTTAAAAATGACTAAAAATCCCAGCCCCGTTGAGATTAAGCTTCATCAAGAATCTCGATTATTAGAAATAAAATTTGATAACAATACCGAATGCTCTTTATCGTGCGAGTTTCTTCGAGTCTACTCTCCTTCAGCTGAAGTCCAGGGTCATTCCCCAAGTCAAGCAGTCCTTCAAATTGGCAAGGAAAAAGTAAATATTTCAAATATAGAGCCCGTTGGGAATTACGCAGTAAAAATTACTTTTTCAGATGGTCATGACACAGGCCTATACTCTTGGGACTATCTTTATCGATTAGCGGAAAATTATGAGCAGCTTTGGATTGAATATCTTGGAAAGTTAGATGCGGCCGGCATAAAAAGAATTATCAATGAAAAATAAAAAAACACAGTTTGGGTTTACCCAAGTTAATGAGTCAGAAAAATCAAAAAAGGTTGAAAGTATATTTAACTCTGTATCCACAAATTATGACCTTATGAATGATTTTATGTCCCTAGGCCTTCATCGAGCTTGGAAGAAATATTTTATTGAAACCGCCAATTTAAGAAATGATGCAAAAATTCTTGATATTGCTGGTGGAACCGCTGATATATCGCTAGCATTCGCGAAGAAAAATAAGACTTTTTCAATAATTCACTCTGATATCAATCAAACCATGCTGGATGAAGGCAGAAAAAAATTGATTGATCACGGAATTATTCTTCCATCGATAGTATGTGACTGTGAATCCCTACCCTTTCAGGATAATTTTTTTGATTGCGTAACTATCGGTTTTGGATTGCGAAATATGACTCACAAATTAAATGCTATTGCGGAGGCCTATCGTGTTTTGACCCCAGGGGGTAAATTATTAATTCTCGAATTTTCCAAGGTTTGGGAACCTCTTAGAAAAATTTATGATGTATTTTCATTTAAAGTTATTCCCGTTCTCGGTGATCTTATCGCAAAAGACAGGGCAAGTTATCAGTATCTTGTTGAATCAATTAGAGTCCATCCTAGCCAGGAAGAACTAAAAAAAATGATGGAACAGATTGGTTTTTATGATGTGTCTTATAACAATTTAAATGCTGGGATTGTTTCGATTCATAAGGGTTACAAAACATGATATTGAGATTTAGAAACTCATTTATCGCGCACATTTTAAATCAAAATGATTGGATCCCATCCAAATTAGTAAATCACAAAAAAAAAGTCATTAAAGTTAAAATTGGTTTTGTTGAGATTAATTTCATCGTGGGAGATAGGGGTGAATTGAGACTTATTGAAAATCCCGAGCATGCAGACACAATAATTCAAATGAGCTTTGATGCCTTTTTTAAGACCATTATATTAAAAGAAAAGAAAGGGATTAAAATTGATGGCGATATTGATTTCGCCAAAGATTTCTCTGAGATATTAAATCATATCGAATGGGATTTAGAGGATGACTTAAGTTTGATTTTTGGGGATATTGTTGGCCATGAAATTACCCAGGCTGGAAAATCATTTATTTATCAAAGCAAAAGAAATCTCAAGGAAGTATCTGAGGCACTTGTTGAATTCTGGCAAGAGGAAAATAAAATCTTATCAAGAAAAGAAGATGTTAATGATTTTATTAAGGATGTAGATTGCTTATCTGAAGAGGCAGATAGAATTGAAGCAAGGCTTGAGAAATTAATACAAAGAAAAAGTATATGAGTTTATTTCGGTTTATTTATATCATTTACATAGCTCTCAAGTATCGCCTTGACCAATTTTTTTCTTCAAGAACCATAAAGGTAATTCAATTTATTCTCGCCCCCTTAAGGCTCATAAGTTTTACAAAATTAAATCGAGCGGAGCGTTTAAGAATTTCACTTGAATCACTAGGTCCAATTTTCGTGAAATTTGGGCAAATGTTATCAACACGCAGAGATTTACTTCCAACTGATATTGCTGACGAACTTGCAAAGCTACAGGATCAAGTTCCACCCTTTGAGTATCAAGATGTAAAAAAAATTGTGGAAACAACTTACAAAACTACCATTGAAAAACAGTTTAGGAATTTTGAAAAATTACCTGTGGCCAGCGCATCGGTTGCTCAAGTTCATTATGCAGAGTTAATTGATGGCAAAGAAGTTGCAGTTAAGATACTTCGTCCCAATATTAAACAACAAGTTAAAAGAGATATACAGCTTCTATACTGGATTGCTTCTATATTGGAGTTTATATGGGCAGATGGAAAAAGGTTAAGGCCAAAAGAAGTTGTAACTGAATTTAGCAAACATACGACGACTGAACTTAACTTACTTTTAGAGGCAGGGCATTGCTCTCATTTGTATGAAAACTTTCAAGATAAAAAACTTTTAATTGTGCCTGAAGTTTTTTGGGACTTTTGTCATGAAAATATTATGGTAATGGAAAGAATGGATGGAATTCCAGTAAGCAATATTAAAGAATTAAAGAAACATAAAATTGATATTCCAAAACTCGCAAGAGACGGGGTAGATATTTTTTTTACGCAAGTCTTTCGCGATGGTTTTTTTCATGCTGACATGCATCCGGGTAATATTCAAGTCGCAAAAGATGGGCGTTATATCGCTCTAGATTTTGGCATTATGGGAACTCTGAATGAGAGTGACAAACATTACTTGGCAAGGAATTTTGTATGTTTTTTCAAAAAAGATTATCGAGGTGTTGCCGAAGCTCATTTGGAGTCTGGATGGGTCCCAAAAAACACCTCTGTTGATGAATTTGAAAATGCGATTCGCTCAGTATGTGAACCAATTTTCAATAAACCTTTGAAAGATATATCATTTGGGAAATTACTCATTCGTCTCTTTCAAACCTCGCGTCAATTTAATATGGAAATTCAACCGCAATTAACTATGCTCCAAAAAACTTTACTCAATATTGAAGGGCTGGGTCGCGAGCTTGATCCAAATTTAGATCTTTGGGTTACAGCCAGACCATTTCTTGAGAAATGGTTAAGAGAGCAAACAGGACCAAAAAAAATAATTCAATCATTAAAAAAAGAAATGCCACAAATCATAGAAATTCTCCCAAAATTTCCTAAATTAGTTGAAGCTTATCTGAAAAATAATAGCTTAGAATCAGCGCTTGAAATTAAAAAATATCAGCAAGATATCAAGGCCCTAAAAAACTCAAATAAATATGTAAAAATAATCTGGACCATTATTTTTATTTTGTTTATTATTCAATTTTATCTTCTAATTTTTTAAAATTATAATGCTTTTCTGGTTTGTACTTTTGTATATCCTTTTCTCCGTGGGTATAGGGCTCTTTGTGGCAACAAAGGTAAAAAATACAAGAGATTTCGCTATTGCTGGGAGGCACTTACCCTTGCCTGTTGTCATTGCCACGGTTTTTGCTACATGGTTTGGTGCAGAAGCAATTTTCGGGGTCTCATCGACATTCGTCGAGGAAGGTTTAACTGGTGTTGTAGCAGACCCTTTTGGTGCCAGCTTGTGTCTTATCATCGCCGGCATACTATTTTCTAAATATCTCTACAAACTAAATATTATTACTTTAGGTGACTTCTATCGAAAGAGGTATGGCAGGACCATTGAGGTACTTACTACGCTAGCCATTTTAGTTTCATATTTAGGCTGGGTTGCAGCACAAATCAAAGCCCTAGGATTGATACTCAATATTGTTTCAGATGGTGCAATTTCAGAGCAAATGGGTATGATTTTAGGTACTTTTATTGTGCTTACCTATACCACACTTGGTGGCATGCTTTCTGTTGCTATTCTGGATTTCATTCAAATGTTAGTTGTCATAAGTGGGTTACTTTTTATTGGCTATATAGTCTCTGGGTTAACAGGTGGTATTCAGCCAGTCCTTGATAACGCTTATGACAAAGGTCGTCTCGATTTTTTCCCAAAGGGAAATATATGGGTTTGGATTACATTCATAGGAACATGGATGACTATGATGCTGGGGTCAATCCCACAACAAGATGTATTTCAGAGAATTACCTCAGCTAAAAGTGCAAAAATTGCACTTTGGGGTTCAATTTTTGGTGCATCAATTTATTTTTGTTTCACTTTTGTCCCGATGTTTATTGCCTATGCTGCAACAATGATAAATCCTGAGTTTTATCAAGAGTTAACGCAAACAGATTCGCAAAGGGTTTTACCGCACCTGATTACAAATTACACTCCTCTTTTTGCACAAGCGATCTTCTTTGGTGCAGTTATTTCTGCAATTATGAGTTGTTCCTCCGCAACCCTTCTGGCACCATCAGTAACATTTGCTGAAAATATTGTGCGTAATTTTTATCCTAACATGAGCGATAAACAATTTTTAAATGTGATGCGTCTATGCTTAGTATGCTTTTCCATTATCGTTTTAATTTATGCCTCCTTGTCTGAATTAAGTATTTTTCATATGGTTGAGTCAGCATACAAAATTACCTTAGCTGGCGCCTTTACACCTCTAGTTTTTGGTATTTTCTGGAAGAAGGCAAATGACTTCGGTGCACTCTGCTCAATTATTGGTGGGGTTGGCACTTGGATAGCCATGGAGTTGATATTCGGAGAAGATATACTTATCCCCGCTCAACTTATTGGCTTGCTTGTAAGTATGATTGCCATGATCAGCACTTCTTTATTAACGCAAGAAAAATATCCCGTTAAATTTCATTTGAATCATTAATTATTTTTGGCACCTTTTACAAAAAAAACTGGATCGCTGTCCTAGAAGGATCTTCTTTATTGGCTCTTGGCATCTATAACAAGGCAAATTTTCCCTTCCGTAAACTCTATGCTCTTGCTGGAAATAACCCAACTTCCCATCAACTGCAGCAAAGTCATTCAAGGAACTTCCCCCTTTTTGAATTGCATCATTGATTACTATTTTAATTGACTCAACTAACTCATGTACATCTCTCTTTGTAAGCTTGGAAGAGCTTTTCTGTGGGCAAATTTTTGATAAAAATAATGCCTCACTTGCATATATATTTCCAACCCCGACCACCAGGCGAGAGTCCATAATACTATTTTTAATACACTGTTTTTTATTTCTGAGACGTTTATACAAATATTCTTGGTTAAAATCATTGCTCAGTGGTTCTGGTCCCAATGACTGAATTAAAAAATGTGTGTTGATATTATCCTTATGCCAATGGATAGATCCAAACCTTCGTGGATCATGGTAGCGTAACATTTTTTTAACCCCTGCAAACTCAAATATTACATGGTCATGTTTCTTTAATTCTTCATTTTGAGGGGTAATTTGCATTCGGCCTGACATGCCCAAATGAATTATTAAGGCCCCATTATCAAAATTTAAAAAAAGGTATTTCGCTCGTCTCTCAACTGACAAGATAATCTTGTCTGCAAGAAATCTTTTTATATTCGGATTTATGGGCCACCTAAGTGAACTATTACGTATTTGAACATTTGAAATTTTATGCCCAACTAAGGGAAGGAGTCCGCGCCGAGTTGTCTCAACTTCTGGCAGTTCAGGCATTTAATTGTTTTTCTCTTCAATTTTTACATGTGGATTTAACATCGTAAAACCTAAGTCGCCTGGAAAGCGGTAAAGTAAGCCCTCATCTTTTCTAAAGAGAGTTAGCTCGGGAGACTCTTGAATTCTGTAAAAAGTAATTTTATGATTGTCTTCGGTTGTTATATCAAAACTCTTGTAGCCTATTCTTGCATCCATTTTGTAGGGCTCAACTGAGGTTGCTATCAACTTTTCCCAAGTGATCTCAAACCAGTCGTCCATCTGAATTGATTCCACACCTACGTTGTCGCCTTCAACACTCCATTCATTGTAGCTTTTGTTCACTTTTAAACGATTTTCTTGCCACTGCTCTAGTCTAGAAAAATCAAAGCCCTTAATTTTTTCAAAACGGGCAATTGGATTTTTGTCGATTAACTCTAATGGTTGAAAAGTAGCAGTTTCTGAAAAGCCACCACTGATTAGATAAACATGGTCATTAAATAAGATATATTGGTCCTCATTCACCGGATTGTATGTTCCGAATAAGAAAGTAACCTCCTCTACTTTATTTGAAAAGGTAATTTTTAGTTCTGGCTTTGCTAGGCCATATTTTTCAAGTTCATCTGCAGGCAACTTGACAGGACTGGTTGTTGCCAAAATACCTAAAATTCTATAAACATACAATTCATCTGCACGCGCTTTATAGGGATTGAGCATCCTCCAACCTTTGTCGGTCAAATGAAATTGGGTTGGTTGTCGAGAGGGGAATTCGATGTCAATTTTGCTAAAGTCAGACAGCTTAAGGTTGGAAATTTCAATACGATTATCGTTTACAGGCTCTTTTTGGGAAATATTCCACGCGTAAAAACCTCCAGCAACTACTACCAGCAAGAGAACAACGTTTACTGTCCAATTCAGCTTCATAGCTATGCTTTTCTTCGTCTAAACCAAAATAAGAAGCCTAAAATAAAGAGACCAATTGGAATAAAATATTGGAACATATGAAATACTGTCCAAGCAACAAAAACTGATTTTGCATCACTAGGTATAGTAACGTTAACATCCTTTAACGGTGATGGCTGGATAGTAATCAATGAATCATCACCAACTAACCAATTGACCATATTAATTCCTAAATCTAAATTTCCACCCGAGGTTATATAATAGTTGGATAAGAATGAGGCATTACCCACAACAACCACTCGCTGTCCTTTCTCGCCATATTTTCTATTTAATGCCACGGCAATATTGATTGGGCCTGCCTTATCAATACTTCCGTCAAAAATTAACTTATCGCGTAAGGGTTTGGTATTAGATGGAAGCCACCCCGTGGCCCCTACTTCAATAAGACTGGATACCTCCCAACCATTTTCATAGGTTCCGACAGCATTAACTTCATGGGCATTCATATATTGTGTTCGCAGCATAAAGTTCTGGGTGATAGGGTGATTGCCATATGCAAGGGCAAAGGTCATGTCCTCATTACCACCAAATTGCAATGAGCCTGGATCTACAACTTTAGTTTGTGAAACTTCAAGGCCAATATATTTAGCAACATCCTCGAGACCCTGTAAGTTTGAGTCATCCAAAAGCCACAACAGATTGCCTCCGTTATCAAGGTAATTGACAATTTTTTGCGCCTCTACCTCGGTGACTGGTACTTGGGGGCTTGCAACAACGAACATGGAACCTTCTTTAGGAATATCTGTGAGTACTGTTAAATCTGGATTTGAAAACTTAAAACCTCTTTTTTCTAATTGCTTCCCAAACTCACCCAAATCATTATTCTTAAGTCCAAGAAGATTTTTTTCACCATGGCCATCAAGGTACATAATAGGTTTCTCATTAGTGCGAGATAAACGAACTAACAAATTAGTAAGCTCTTGTTCCGCAAAGGGTGGGACAATATGCTCTGTCCTCTTGTTGTATTCAACGATAACCTCACCATCAGTTCTGATTCCCAAGTCTTGGGCAAGTTTTGGTTCCTCTGTAGGGTTAATAAATTTTATGGTGATATCAGGTTTCTCTCTTTGATATTTTTGGACAAAA
Organism: Methylophilaceae bacterium; assembly: GCA_016778465.1. Classification (GTDB taxonomy): domain Bacteria; phylum Pseudomonadota; class Gammaproteobacteria; order Burkholderiales; family Methylophilaceae; genus BACL14. The sequence goes on along the minus strand of JADHPM010000001.1, from coordinate 169,589 downwards.
TTAATCATACTTTGGCGGAACGTATCGTTTTGACTGACGTTGTCATTCGTTGCAAAGACAGTTAAATTAACGGGCCCTTGCATGTTTTTTAAAATCTCAATGCTGCCTTTTGTTAAAACACTTCTATTAGCCTGAGTTATGTCAGTAGTATGGGTATATTGCTTAGATAAAAAACCAAGCAAAATGATTAATGCAATAAAAATAATTACAAAAAAACTGTTTTGCATCAATAGTTGTAATTTAAGTTTTTTGCTGGCTTTCATATTTACCCTCTTAACCGATCAGAATCTAGGCGACGAATTGTAAGCAATAAAAAGGTTAGTGTGAATAAGAGGAAATAGACAATATCGGCGCTGTCAATTATACCTTTTGAGAATGATTGGTAATGCTTGAGCAAAGAAATATGATTAAACCAATGATCAGGTGCGCTAGCATAATATCTTCCCGCCATCATAAGTGCTATGAGCGCAATAAAGCTTAATACAGCTGAAATTATAGGCTGACTGGTTAAGGATGAAAAAAATGTACCAAGTGCTACAAAGGATGAAATTAATAAGATCAACCCAAAAGAGTTCGCCAGTAAATATCCAAAATCAATATCTGCCCATATGTTCATGGTAGATAGCATGAGAAAAATATATACCACCAAAATACCAAGAAATATAAGCAAGCCTAAAAATTTTCCAATCACAATCTCTGAAATAGACATAGGTGCGCTGAATAAGAAAGGTAATGTCATTCCACGTCTTTCTTCGCTGATTAATTTCATTGTAAGAATGGGTATAGCAAATGACATTAGGAAAGCTGCGTTACCATAAATTTGGCCGCCAACAAAAATAGTTACGCCAACCCTTTCGGCAGGGCGAATAGCTCCCGACATTACTTGAAAGTAATTATCCATACCACTCAAGTATTGAGTCCCAAAACCAAACATGAGCAAAGCGAGAATGATCCAGCCCATCGGTGAGGCGAAGATACTTTTTAATTCTTTTCTAACGATATTAAAAATCATATTCTTAATTTCCCAACATGGTTAATTGAGCAAAAATATCCTCTAAACTTGTTACGTCTGGGGCAATATGGTAAAGACCCCATTTATTTTTAAAACAGAGTGCAGCTAGCTTTTCTGCGTCTACAATTTTCTTAAAATGAAATCGATATAGATTATTTTCAATTTTTTCAACCTTATTAATAAAGTCGATGGAAGAGAGCTCCTTCAATGTCGGCGCCTTTGATAAACCAACCTGTAGTTTATTTCCAATTCTTTGTTGCTTGAGCTCATCAATAGACCCATGGAAAACAAGGCTTCCTTGATTAATGATTTGAACACGATCACAGACCATTTCTACCTCGGGCAAAATATGGGTGGATAAGATTACACTATGATTTTTTCCTATCTCTTTTATGAGCTTCCGAATCTCTCTAATTTGAATAGGGTCCAAACCAACAGTAGGTTCATCAAGGATAACAATTTCTGGACTATGAATTATTGCCTGAGCGATGCCTACTCGTTGCTGGTATCCATTTGATAAATTTTCAATCAATCTCTTACTCATGTGCATGAGACCACAACGATCTTTCGCAGAATCCACAGCCTGTTTGAGATTTTTGGAACCAACATTATGAAACCTAGCTGCAATTGTTAAAAATTCGTCAACAGTAAGCTCTTTGTAAAGCGGTCTTACTTCCGGTAAATATCCTATAAGCGACTTTGCTTGTTTGGGCTCCTCCAAAATATCATATGGACCAATTTTTACCACCCCCTCAGAAGGTGCAAGATTACCAGTAAGCATCCGCATGGTAGTCGATTTACCAGCACCATTAGGCCCGAGGAAACCTAGCACTTCTCCTTGTTCAAGATTGAATGAAACATCCTTCACTGCAAAGTTAGGCCCAAATTGCCTCGATAGATTTTTTGCCTCTAATGTTATTGTCATATTAATATTGCTTCAGTTACTCGCTGTTAAGGGATTATTATTAATTCAAAAAGTTTACAAAAATTCAAGAACACTGAATTATATGCAAAAAAAGGTGTCATTGAAACTGGTATTATTAAATAGTTATGGTTTAAACTTTTAGAATTCAACAAATACGGAAGTTTGCATGCAAAAAATATTATTGAAATTACTCTTCATTATTTTCATTTTACCCGTCACAATTTTTGCTGAAGAAGATGAAAAATTTGATGTAACCCTTCCCGCAAAAATTCAGCACACAACTCCTGAATTCGTTTATAAATTTTTGCTTGCAGAAATTGCTGCTCAAAGAGGTGATCTTAATTCTGCTGGTCACATTTATTTAGATTTAGCTAAGCTAACAAAAGATTTAACCATTGCTAGGCGGGCGACTGATATTGCAGGTTTCGCAAGAAATGGGCGCCTGGCCATGGACTCTGCTCAAGTTTGGAGTGAGCTTGACCAAAATTCAATTGAAGCTAAACAAATTTTAGCCGAACTTCTTATTGCCAGCGGTAATTTAGCAAAAGCAAAGCCTCTCATTGAAGAATTATTACAGAAAGAGCAAACTCGGGCTGACGGCTTTTTATATCTTAATGGCCTTCTAGCAAAAGTTGAAAATAAAAAAAATGCATTACGCTTTATTATAAATATCGCAAAACCTTATCCTAAATTAGCTGAGGCTCATTTCAGCATCGCTCATGCAGCTTTTTTTGCAGGCGATAAAAAATTAGCGAAAAAAGAATTAAACATTGTTAATTCCTTAAAACCAGATTGGCAAACTGCCGCACTTTTTCAAGGTTTTATTTTATCTCAAGAGTGGCCTGAAAAAGCTGTGGAGTTTTACCGTAACTATTTAGAAAAATATCCCGATGCAAACGAGGTGAGATTAGAATATGCCAAGGTGCTGACCAGCTTAAAAAAGTTTGCGCTAGCAAAGCAGGAGTTTTTAAAGCTTGTTAATGGTTCGCTTGCCTCCCCTGAAATTAGCTTAACAGTTGCATTGCTTGCGGTTGAATTGGAAGATTCAAAACTTGCTGAAGAGTATCTTAATCAAAGTTTAGAGCGGGGCTATAATCAACCTGACAGAATTTATCTGTATTTAGCTCGCATTCATGATGAACGTGGTGAAGCAAAAAAGGCACTTTCTTACTTGGATAAAGTGGCCTCTGGTGAATTTTTTATGGACGCTAAACTTTATGCCGCAGAAATTATTTCAAAAAGCCAATCAGTCGATGACGCCGTAAATTCTTTGGACCAATATAAAAATCTTAATGAGCAAGAAAAATTAAAATTTTTGCAAGCCAAAACAGCCCTTTATTTCAATAATAACCGTGCACAAGATGCATGGACGCTGATGGCGAAAGAGGAAGAAAATTTCAAAAATGTTCCAGAATTCAAATTTGATTATGCACTTCTTTCAGAAAAAATGGGTAACACTCTGCTAATGGAGCAATTGTTAAAAGAAGCAATTAAATTAAAACCTGATTATGCACTTGCTTACAATGCTCTAGGGTATTCATACGCAGACAGAAATATAAAATTACAAGAAGCGAAAAAATATATCGAGATTGCTTTATCAATTCAACCAAATAACCACTATATTTTAGACAGCATGGGGTGGGTGTATTTCCGCTTAGGTGATCTTGATATCGCCTACCAATTTGTCAAAAAAGCATATGATATTAAGGCAGACCCAGAGATTGCTGCGCATCTTGGTGAAATTCTATGGAAACAAGGGAAGCAAATTGAAGCCAAAAGAATATGGAATGAGTCACTAACAATCAATCCCTCCAATACAGTTTTAGTTGAAACATCACAAAGATTACAATGAATTAATGAGACTCGTCCTCGCCCTATTAATCATTCAGCTGCTCACTGGTTGTGCTAGCTTGGGGCTTCAAGGTGATGTGAGCACAATGAGTTATGATGAATACAAGGCGTCAACCTCCCCTGGTTCTATAAAAGATTTCAATGCAACTGGAAAATTTATCTTCTTTATAGAAAATAAAGGTTTTAGCGGTAAGTTAACTTGGAAATCAAATAATAATAAGGACACTATATTTCTCCTTAATCCCTTTAACACCGTAGTTGCCAAAATTAAATTGGATGCTCTGCAGAAAAAATTTTCAATTTTCGTTAAAGATAACGACAAAAATCTTGAAAACCTAAATGCCTTTCTGAGGAGAAATGATAATATCTTTCTTATGCGCGAGTTTAGCCTAAAACGACCTTTATCCGAAAATAAGGATATCGCTATCATTAATAACGAGTGGAAAATCACATATCACGACTCACTACCTAACAATAGAACAAAAAAAATAATATTTAAAAAAGGTAATATCCGCCTTGAATTACTTTTTATCTCATGGGTAAATTAACTAACCTTCAAACCAAGGGTTTTTTTAAGTATTTAGCTCCTGCAAAAATAAATATCTTTCTAAAGGTGCTATCAAAAAGACCAGATGGCTTTCATGATATTCAAACTGTTTTTCATCTAATTAGCCTTTATGATGAATTATATTTTCGTCCCAGAAAAGATGCAAAAATCTTTTGTGATGACGAACAAAATATTGATGATAATCTAATTGTTAGATCCGCAAAGAAGATACTTGAAAACACCCCATATGGCATTGATATTATTCTAAAAAAAAATATTCCCATGGGCGCAGGACTTGGAGGTGGGAGCTCTGACGCCGCACTGACATTAATGGTACTAAATAAAATATTTAATTTAAAGTTAAGTCAAAAAAAATTAATCGATATTGCCTCAAGTATTGGTGCTGATGTACCTTTTTTTGTTTATGGTAAGAATGCATGGGGTGAAGGGACAGGAAATATTTTAAGCGAAATAAAAATTAAAAATAATTATTACCTTCTAGCCACTAAAAAACTTGAAATATCGACAAAAAAAATATTTCAAGCAATCAAATTGACAAAAGAAACAATTCCTATGAAAATAGCGACCTCGTTAGATGATAATTTATACAAATCAAGCAAGAATGATCTTCAAGATGTATGTTTTGGTTTGTATCCAGAAATGCGTCAAACCTATGATTGGATGTCGCAGTTCGGGCAGGTTAAGATGACCGGTACAGGTTCAGCACTTTTTTGTAAGTTAGATAATAATAAACTTGAAAGTAAAACCATTACTAAACCTGATAAAATTACGCTATTAAAAGTAAGGGGTTTATCGATTCACCCTTTCTACGAAATCGATTAATTGGGGAGTCGCCAAGCTGGTTAAGGCACAGGGTTTTGATCCCTGCATGCGAAGGTTCGAATCCTTCCTCCCCAGCCAACTTTTTTGGAGGCGATATTGAATACAAAAGACCTCATGGTATTTGCGGGTAGCGCAAACGTACACCTAGCTGAAAAAGTTGCTGAACATCTGAACATAAAGTTAGGAAAAGCTACGGTTGGTCGTTTTAGCGATGGCGAAACTATGGTTGAGTTACTGGAAAATGTTCGTGGCAAGGATGTCTTTGTGCTTCAATCCACAAGTCACCCAACAAACGACCACTTGATGGAAATTATGGTTATGGTCGACGCATTACGACGCTCCTCTGCTGCACGAATTACAGCAGCAATACCCTACCTGGGCTACTCAAGGCAAGATAGAAGACCCCGCTCTGCTCGTGTTGCAATTACAGCAAAAGTTGTTGCTAATATGCTGACAAGTGTTGGAGTAAATCGACTCTTAACTATGGACCTGCACTCCGATCAAATTCAGGGTTTTTTTGATATACCTGTTGATAATATTTACGCCACCCCCGTATTATTAGATGATTTGATGAAAAAAGGTCATGAAAATTTAGTAATTGTGTCGCCCGATGTTGGGGGCGTTGTTAGAGCTCGTGCCTGTGCAAAAATCTTAGGTTCCGATCTTGCCATTATTGATAAGAGACGGCCTAAACCTAATGTATCTGAGGTCATGAATATCATTGGCGATGTTTCTAATAGAACCTGCGTGATTATCGATGATATTGTTGATACAGCCAACACGCTTTGTGAAGCTGCAGCAGCTTTAAAAAAACAAGGTGCAAGTAAGGTTGTTGCCTACGCTACACACTCCATTTTTTCAGGCGATGCAATAGATTCTATAGACGCCTCAGAGCTTGATGAAATTGTAATTACTGATACAATTACGCTTCGCCAAAATTCAATAAAATCAAAAAAAATCAGACAAGTGTCTGTAGCAAAGATTATGGCGGAAACAATTAGACGTATTAGTCATGAGGACTCAGTTAGCTCTTTATTCATGGACTAATTTTTACAACAAATATACTTGGTCGCGAGTGTATTTTTTATGGAGTACTAAAAAATGAAAATAGCAATAAAAGCCAATGAGCGAGTGGTAAAGGGAACGGGTGCGAGCCGCCGTCTTCGTCACTCAGGCAAAATCCCTGGTATCCTTTACGGCAATCATAAAGATGCTAAAAGTATTGAATTTGATAACAAAGAATTGCTTATGCAATTTAAGCATGAAGCATTTCATGCATCCATTCTTACGCTGGAAGTTGGTGGAGAAAAAGAATCTGTTATTCTACGTGACTATCAATTAGATCCAGTTAAAAATAATTTACTTCATGTTGATTTTCAAAGAATTAATGAAAAAGAAAAATTACATGTAAAAGTTCCATTCCATTTTATCAATGAAGAAACAGCGCCAGGCGTTAAGTTAGAAGGTGGTATTGTGTCACATATTATGACTGAAGTTGATATCGCATGTTTACCAAAAGATTTACCCCAATATATTGAAGTTGATCTGGGTGCTTTGAATATGGGCGAATCAATTCATCTATCACAAATTCAAATTGCAGAGGGTATTGAATTAACCCCCTTAACGCATGGCAATGATGCTGCAGTAACCTCAATCACGAAACCTAAGGTTGTTGTAGAAACCGATCCAGTTGTAGGTGAAGAAGGTCTTGAAGCCTCTGCAGATGAATCTTCTGATTCCGAAAGTTCAGAAGACTCAGGTTCTGATTCATCTACCGATGATGCTGCAAGCGAATCTTAATTTTTTTTATCCATATTTAGCCCTCTTAAAGAGGGCTTTCTTTTTTCATGAATAAGATAAGGCTTTTTGTTGGATTAGGTAATCCAGGAGAGCAGTATTGCGACACACGACACAATGCTGGATTTTGGTGGGTTGATTTTATTTGCCAAAGTCACAAATTGTCCCTAGTAAATTCAAAAAAATATTTTGGGCAATATTGTAAGCATAATGATGATGGTGATATTTTTTTTCTAAAACCAGCAACTTTTATGAATGAGAGCGGGAAGTCCGTGCAAGCTCTAATAAATTTTTACAAAATCAAACCTGAAGAAATTTTAGTCATTCATGATGAGCTTGATATTCATCCGGGTATTGCGAAATTAAAGCTTGGAGGTGGTCATGGAGGTCATAACGGATTAAAAAGTATTGAGTCCTCAATAGGCTCAAAAAATTTTTGGCGTCTAAGACTTGGTATTGGTCATCCAGGAGATAAAAATAAAGTCAGCAACTTTGTTTTAAACAAGCCAACAAAAATTGAAGAAAACCTTATTCAAGAAGCGATCTTAAATAGTTATAAGGTCTTCTCTTATATTGTGCTTGGGCAATTTGAAAAGGCAATGCTAAATCTTCATTCTGTAACCTAAAATTGGAAATATAATATGAAATGTGGGATTGTTGGTCTTCCTAACGTCGGAAAGTCTACACTTTTTAACGCGATTACAAAATCTGGTATTGATGCAGAAAATTACCCCTTTTGTACAATTGAGCCAAATATTGGCATTGTAGAAGTTCCTGATGTAAGACTTCTTGAGCTTGCAAGAATTGCAAATCCAGAAAAAATCCAGCCTGCTATAGTTGAGTTTGTTGATATCGCAGGTCTTGTTGCAGGAGCATCAAAAGGGGAAGGGTTAGGAAATAAATTTTTAACCAATATTCGTGAAACGGATGCAATTATGCATGTTGTCCGTTGTTTTGAAGATGACAATATCGTTCATGTTGATGGCAAGATTAATCCGATTAGCGATATTGAAACCATCAATACAGAGCTAATTCTGTCAGATATGGAGACACTTGAAAAAGCTATTCTTAGGGAATCAAAAAAAACAAAGTCGGGTGATAAAGAGGCAAAAAAACTCATTGAGATTTATGCAAAAATTGAAAAGGGATTTAATGAGGGGTTACCTGCAAGCTCCATAGAGTTAGACAAAGATGAAAAGCTTCTTATAAAACCTCTTTGTTTAATCACAATCAAACCAACGATGTTTGTTGCTAATGTCGATGAGAATGGTTTTGAAAATAATATCTTACTCAACGCAGTTAAGGATTTTGCAAATAAAACCAACGCCCCTGTCATCGCCGTATGCGCCAAAATTGAATCTGAAATTTCAGATCTTGATAACGAAGAAAAATTAATTTTCTTGGCAGATTTAAATCTAACAGAACCAGGTTTAAATAGGGTAATTAGAAATGCGTACAACCTATTGGGACTGCAAACCTATTTTACCGCAGGAGAAAAAGAAGTGAGGGCATGGACAACCAAAAAAGGGGCGACGGCTCCTGAAGCAGCAGGCGTAATTCACACAGACTTTCAAAAAGGTTTTATTCGTGCAGAAATCATAAGCTATGAAGATTATGTTACTTATGACGGTGAGCAGAAATCAAAAGCATCTGGAAAAATGCGGTTAGAGGGAAAAGCTTATATCGTACAAGATGGTGACGTTATTCACTTTAGGTTTAATGTCTGATTTTTCTTTGACTTATTAAGCTTTAAAAAATATAATCACACGCTCATTATACTCTGGTGATGTAGCTCAGCTGGTTAGAGCGCAGGATTCATAATCCTGAGGTCGAGAGTTCAAGTCTCTCCATCACCACCATTTAACAACCTTCTTAAATAAAGTTCGGCAATGAAAATAGTAAAAATATTTCAAAGTATTATCGCCGCTTTTTTCGGTGTGCAAAATGATAAAAAAATGGCTGAGGATGACGCTTTTGTCGAAAAATACGGAGTTAAATACTTTTTAATATTTGGCTTCCTGCTTACATTTATTTTTTTAATTATTCTTTACTTTTTCGTTAGTTTTATTTTAAATTATGACTAATTTTTTTAAATGGTTTTCTAATGTCGAGCTCATTCGTGTAAAGCTCCATTTGCTCTGATTCTTTTGCTAAAAAATCCTTTATTGCTTCTCTAAATTTTTCATCGACAATATAATGGCAAGAAAAGGTGTCAAATGCTTCAAAACCCCTGGCTAATTTATGCTCACCTTGGGCACCACCTTCGAAAAATTTAATATTATTTTGAATGCAAAACTCTTGCCCTTGGTAATAACACAGCTCAAAATGTAAGTTTGGGATATACTCGAGTGCCCCCCAATACCTACCGTATAAAGTATCCTTATCCATTATGTTAAGAGCCACAGCAATTGATCTTGAGTCTCTATTGGCTATAACAAATAATAATTTCTCTGGAATTTTTTTATGCAGCTGAACGAAAAACTCTCTTGTTAAATATGGGCGGGAGTGATGCTGAAAATAGGTATTGCAGTAACATTCATAAAAAAATTCAATATCCTCTCGCTCAATATCTGAGCCTATCTTTTGAATAATTTCAATATTGGCTTTTTTTATCTTTGCCCTTTCCTGCTTTATTTTTTTTCTTTTATTGTGTGAGAGGTGGCTTATAAAGTTTTCAAATGACTTGTAAGCATTATTTACCCATCTGAACTGAACCCCCCTTCTTGTCATCCAGCCAAAGGACTTAAATAAGTCGTGATTGTCATTATTTAAAAATAAAATATGGCATGAAGATAAATTATTATCTTTAAGTATCGTCTCTAAACCACGTATCATCTGCTCTTTAATAAAATTATCTTCAGCAAGAAGTCGTGTTCCAGTCAATGGCGTAAAAGGAATGGCGCACAATATTTTTGGGTAATAATTTAATCCATATCGATGGAATGCATCAGCCCATGCCCAATCAAAGACATACTCACCATAAGAATGGTCTTTGATATATGTTGGCATGAAGCCTACTAGTTTTTTATCTCTAAGAGCCAATAAGTAAAATGGCTGCCATCCTGTTTTTTGACCCACTGAGTTAGATACCTCTAGCGACTCAAGAAATGCAGGATTCAAAAAAATACTTTTGGATTCAAATAATTGTGAATTTATAGGGATATTTTTAAAAGAATTAACACAACTGATTTCTAACATATCACTATCAGTTTACTTCAAAGATTAGGCTAATTAAAGCGAAGTGTCATTTTTGTCTGACTTACTTGAGGGTTTTTTTTTGAGAGAAGCTTCAGCGCTAGTACTATTTTTTTTGGGTTTTTCTGCGTATTGTTTATTCGAATAATCTTTTGCGAGCAAAGAAATTTCGTCTAGGGAGATAACGTTATCATTATTAATGTCTACCTCCCTGAATTGCCTAGCGACTTGCGGTAAACATTGTGTAGTTTCAAACACATCAAGTGTATCATCGCTGTCCATGTCACAAGCGTAAAATCTCTCTTCAACACTTGCAAGCATCTCTCTGCGTTTTTGCTCATACCGTAGGGTTTTTTCACGGTTTAATTTGGAAAACTCTGTGAGGGCCTCATGGATCTCATCAAGATCAGAGGTATTTTCTATGTTTTGATTAGTTTCTCTATAATTATCACCCTTAACTTCAGCTAAAGCTGGATTTATGAGCGAAAAAAGAAAAAACATTAAAGAATATAGTTTTAAATGCATTAATATTACACTTTTACTAACGGTTACACAGTATCCTAATAATTTGTAAATGTAATATTACAAAAAAATAGGAATTTGTAAATGAATTGTTACATCAATTCTTGTTAAGATGAGCATTATAATTGTCTAGAGTTCAATGAAATGAGTGAAAAAATGAAGCAAGAAATCGTCTTGGTCGATGATGATCCGAAGATTCGTGATTTAACTGCAAAGTACTTAAGGGATCAAGGTCTTCAAGTCTGTACAGCTGAGAGCGGAAAAGCGCTTGATAAAGTTTTAGAGATGAAAAAGATATCACTCATTGTCCTTGACTTGATGATGCCTGAGGAATCTGGTCTTTCGATATGTCAGCGACTTCGCGTAAATAATATTACGATTCCAATAATTATGTTGACAGCGAAAGGGGATGAGGTAGACCGTATTGTTGGGTTAGAAATGGGGGCAGATGATTATCTTCCTAAACCTTTTAACCCAAGAGAATTACTCGCAAGAATAAACGCAATCCTAAGAAGACAAACCACTATATCTGACAAAAAAGATATGGTCGAATCTACCAAATTTGGTGCTTTTATCTTTGATATAAAAAATCGTAGCTTAACAAAAAATGGTGTCGAAATATCGATTACTAGTGGAGAGTATGATTTATTGAGAGTTTTTACTGAGCGCCCAAAACAACCACTATCTCGTGATCAATTAATGCAGCTTGCCAAAGGCAAAGAGCTTGATGTTTTTGATAGAAGTATTGACGTACAAATTTCAAGATTAAGAAAGATTATTGAACAGGACCCTAATAAACCAAAATTTTTACAGACAAAATGGGGATATGGTTATATCTTTAATCCAGAAGGAGGCTAGAATTTGAAATTTCTTCCTCAAACACTTCTGGCACGTTTTATTTTACTTATTTCAGCACTCTTATTAGTCGCTCAAATCGCCTCTATAAAAATTTTTGATTATTTTGAAAGGGATATGAGGGCTAAGGCATTAGCAACTGAAATCAGCACAGTTGTTAACTTCACAAAAGCTTCGATTGAGGCTGCCGCAAGCAATAAAAGGCTTAAATTACTCTCTGAATTATCTGGTATGGGTGATGTAAGTATTTATCCTGCTAACTATTTCGAGCCTCTTGAACCTATTCCTGATGACCCCTTCTTAAAGCTTGTTGTTGAAAATATTAAAAAAAGGCTACCGACAGGCACGTTCATTACAGTGAATCATTATGACATTCCTGGCATATGGGTAAGCTTCGAAATCGACTCTGAATTATTTTGGCTAGTCATGCCGCGTACTCTCATTGACCGACCTTTCCCATGGCATTGGATCGGCTGGGGAGTTGTCATTTTTACTATCGCCTTAGTAGGGGCATATATTTCAACAAGGCGTATTAGTATGCCACTCAATAGATTAAGTCGTGCTGCAGAACAAATTAAACGAGGGGGCAAGGTAGATTTATTACCTATCGACAATGTTGTTGAATTTAGAGAGGTGAGTGAAGCATTTAATGAGATGTCGGAAAATTTGTCTAGAATTTCAGAAGAAAGAAGATTTTTACTAGCGAGTGTGTCGCATGATATTCGTACTCCACTGACGAGACTCAGGATTGCTTCAGAGATGCTTCCTAGCCAATCAAATGACATCAAAGAGAGTATGGAGCAGGATATCAAAGAGATAAATGAAATTATTAATCAATTTCTTGATTTTGCACGCGGATTCGAAGATGAGCCGATTGTAGCTGTGAACTTAGGTAAATTTTTAAAAGAAATACAACAAAAGCATTCAAGGATGGAGCAACATTTTAAACTTAGAAAAAAAAATATACGATCAACTATTCCTAAAAACTTATTTATTGATTTAAGGGTGTCCGCTTTTCAGCGATGCCTTGATAACTTAATTAATAACGCTTTCTTTTATTCAAATGGGGGCGTTGAAGTTCATGCCACATTACTTGAAGAAAGTTTTTCAGTAAGCATTATTGATGATGGTCCTGGCATTCCTGAGAATCAAAAATTAAGGCTATTAAAGCCTTTTGAGCGAGTTGATGAGGCAAGGGGAAATATTGGTGGAAGTGGTCTAGGCCTGTCTATAGCTGATCGAATCGCAAAAGCACATTCAGGTAAACTCGAACTCATAAATTTAAAAAAGGGAGGTCTTGAAGCCAAGATCACTATTCCATTAAATCTAGGCTAGGAAAACCACTTTAATTTAGTTCTTAATTTGACTACTTCACCAATAATGATAAGTGCTGGGGATTTAATTTCTGCTAAATGAATTTTTTTGACGATATTTCTCAACTCACCAGTTATAACTTTTTGTTTTTTTAATGTACCACTTTCGATAACTGCTATAGGGGTAGATTTTGCCATCCCGTGTTTTACTAATTGTAAAATAAATTCTGGCAGGCTTAATAAACCCATATATACAACCAATGTCTGTTGTTCTGTTATAAGTTTTGGCCAATCAAATTTCAAGACCCCCTCTTTAAGATGTCCTGTTAAAAATAAACAACTCTGAGCATAATCCCTATGCGTTAAGGGAATACCTGAATAAGCCGAAATGCCATTAGCTGCAGTGATGCCAGGTACTACTTGAAAACTAATATTATTTTTTAATAAGCTTTCAATCTCTTCACCTCCTCGTCCAAAGATAAAAGGGTCGCCACCTTTGAGTCGGAGAACTGACTTACCCTCCTTTGCATATTGAATTAACAATTCGTTTATTTTGTGCTGCTCAATAGTATGTTGATCTCTTTTTTTACCTGCATAAATTTTATCTGCGTCCCTCCTTACTAATTCCAGAATCTCTTTTGAAACCAAATTATCGTATATACAGACATCACATTTTTGCATTAAATGAAGCGCTCTGAGTGTTAATAAATCCCTTTCTCCAGGTCCCGCACCAACTAAATATACCTCCCCGACTCTCCTTTTAGATAAAAGACTTATGATATTTTTTAACGACGCTGAACTTGGTCTTTTCAATAATTGTATTTTTTTTAAAACAGAATCATTTTCAAAAAAGGCTTCCCAAAAAAGTCTTCTTTTTTTTAATGATTTAAACCTTTTTTTAATATCTTTTCTTACCTCACCTGCGTAGTTCACAGCAAACGCATAATAAGAAGGAATTAATGTCTCAATTTTTTCACGAAGAAGCCTTACTAAAACTGGCGCCTTACCCGCACTAGAGATTGCGATAACCAATGAATCACGTTCAACAATTGAACCCATGGTAAAAGTACATAATTCGGGCTGATCAACAACATTTACAAGTACTTTTTGCGCTTGAGCAATTTTTGATATTTTGGCGTTTATCTCTTGATCATTTGTTGCAGCAATAACTAGGTCTTGATTTAATATATCAGTATCTCTAAATTCCCTTCGGTGAAAGACTAAAGAATATTGTGTAACTAATTCTTTCATTTCAGGACAAATATTTTTTGCAATGATCGTAATTTTTTTCCCAGCCTTAACTAGCAATATAAGCTTTCGTAAAGCTATATCACCTGCACCGACAACAAGGACTGATTTTTCTTTTAAATCAATAAAAATAGGGAAATTATCCATACCAAAATGTTACTCCAATGCGCGGTTATTACCTAGAATGCGATATTAGTTTTTAAGTAAAAAAGTTATAATGATTAAAATTTAAAAATTTAACTATGAAAAGAAAACTTTACCTAAAAACATTTGGTTGTCAGATGAACGAGTATGACTCAGAAAAAATTGAGCAGCTCCTTGAAGGTGAAAATAATTTATCACTCACTCAATCTGCTGACGAAGCTGATCTTATTGTGCTTAATACCTGTTCTATTCGTGAAAAAGCCGAAGTAAAAGTTTATAGCGATCTTGGACGCTACAGAAAACTCAAAGAAGTCAATCCAAATCTTAGAATTGCGGTCGGTGGCTGCGTTGCCAGTCAAGAAGGCGAGAATATAATCAAACAATCACCTTTTGTTGATCTGGTTTTTGGTCCTCAAACACTGCATCGACTTCCAGAAATGTTAAAACAAAGAGAGCTGCAAGGAATACCTCAGATAGATATTTCTTTCCCTGAAATTGAGAAATTTGATAAGTTGCCTGCTTTAAAAAATAATGGCCCAAGCGCATCTGTCTCCATTATGGAGGGCTGCAGTAAATATTGTTCCTTTTGCGTTGTTCCCTATACGCGAGGTGAGGAAATATCTCGCCCACTCGACGATGTTATCGAAGAAATTATTAGGTTAACACTCAGTGGCGTAAAGGAAATTACTTTATTGGGACAAAACGTAAATGCATACAGGGGGTTAAGGTCTGACGGCAAGATTGCCGATTTTGCTATGTTATTGGAATATGTTGCCTCAATTGAGGAGGTTAAACGAATACGATTCACGACAAGCCATCCAAATGAAATGACTGATGGTCTAATAGACTGCTTCAAACAAATTGATAAGCTCTCCAAATTTTTACACTTACCAATACAATCTGGCTCAGATAGAGTTTTATCTGCAATGAAAAGAAATTATACTGCTCTAGAATATAAGTCGATTATTCGAAAATTAAAAAAAAGTTGTCCTCAAATAACTTTAAGCTCGGATTTTATTATTGGTTTTCCAAATGAAACTGATGAAGAATTTGCACAAACCAAGCAAATACTTCAAGAAATTAATTTCGATTATAGTTTCAGCTTTTTGTATAGTGCTCGTCCTGGGACGCCTGCATCTTTCATTAAGGACAATATTTCAAAGGAAGTTAAAGAAGCAAGGCTGAAAGAATTCCAAACGTTAAACAATCAACAGGGAAAAAATTACACTAATCAAATGATTGGAACTAAGCAAAGAATTTTAATCGACAGCCTTTCAAGTTTTGAAAAAGGATACATGAAAGGTAAGACCGACAACAACAGAGTAGTTGAAATCAAATATGATGAAAATTTGTTTAATCAAATGGTCGATGTTGAGATAAAAGGATTTTTAGGAAAAAACTTAATGGGTGAAGTATTAAAAAGTGAAGATTAACTTGACCTTACCTGATAGTGATAACAAAAAACTAGCTAATCTTTGTGGCGTTTTAGATGAAAACTTAAAGCAAATTGCAAATGGTTTTGAGGTTTCAATAAAGAGAAATGGTGCAAATTTTATTTTTGATGGAGAAGAAAAAAAAATCAAACTTGCATCTAAATTGATTCAATCTTTTTATAAAAAATCAATTAGCCCTATAACACCCGAAGAGATTCAGCTCAGCTTAGTTGAATATCAAAAATTACCTGATTTTGAAAACTCGAATTATATTCAATTAATAACAAAGAAAAACGATATCCAAGGACGAACTGAAAATCAAATAAAGTATCTTGATCGTATTCAAAATTTTGATATCAACTTTGGTATCGGGCCTGCTGGAACTGGAAAAACATATTTGGCTGTTGCTTCGGCAGTGGATGCACTTAATCGTGAAAAAATAAAACGTATTGTGCTTGTTCGACCTGCAGTTGAAGCTGGTGAGAGATTGGGTTTTTTACCAGGGGATCTTGCTCAAAAGGTGGATCCATACTTAAGGCCACTTTATGATGCCCTTTATGATTTAGCTGGCTATGATTTAGTAACCAAATTATTTGAAAAAGGAATTCTTGAAGTAGCACCACTCGCCTACATGAGGGGGCGAACCCTTAACCAAAGCTTTATTATTCTTGATGAAGCACAAAACACCACCCCCGAACAAATGAAGATGTTTTTGACACGAATTGGGTTTGGGACCAAAGCAGTGATTACAGGTGATATTACCCAAATAGATTTACCAAAGGGACAATTGAGCGGCTTAATAGAAATTCAAAAAATTCTCAGAAATGTTGCTGGAATTGAATTCACTCAATTTAAATCTAAAGATGTTGTAAGGCATCCTTTGGTACAAAAAATTATTAATGCATATGAAAAATATCAAGATAATTAAATGAACATCCCACAAATACATCTTACGATTCAAGATAATGTTCATAAAAAAAAACTGCTGCCCAAGAAAAAGGTCCTCGCTTGGCTGAATTATTTTCTCAAGAAAACCTCATCTATCACCATACGTATTGTTATGCCGGCTGAATCACAGCAGCTAAACTCTGACTTTAGGAAAATCAACGCACCGACTAATGTGCTTTCCTTTTTGATTGAAAATAAACCATTAGTAGGTGACATCATTCTTTGTCATGAAATAATTAAACAAGAAGCGCTTGAACAAAAAAAAAGGCTCGAAGATCATTACGCGCATTTAATAATTCATGGCTGCCTTCATCTTTTGGGTTATGATCATGAATTAAATACAGATGCTGTTAAGATGGAGGCCATGGAAATTAAAATTCTTAAAAAAATTGGTATTCCTAACCCCTACCTTGTCAAAAATTAAATGAAAGACAAAAAAACAAGATTAATAAAAAAATTAAAGCGTTTTTTATTTAAACCGAAAGATAAAAAGCAAATATCAGAAGTGCTTAAACTTGCCTTTGACCAACATCTTATTGATTCTGACTCTCTTATGATGCTTGAAGGTGTTATGAATGTTTCTGAAATGCAAGTTCGTGAAATAATGATTCCGAGATCTCAAATGGATGTCATTGATATTTCCAAGAAACCAGAAGAATTTATTCCATTTGTTGTCGAGACCTCTCATTCGAGATTTCCAGTTATTGAAGAAAATGTTAACGACGTTATTGGAATTCTTCTTGCTAAGGATCTTTTGAGATTCAACATGGGAGAAGAATTTGAGCTTCGCGATCGATTAAGGCCGGCAATTTTTATTCCAGAATCGAAGCGACTCAATGTTTTATTAAAAGAATTTCGAAAAAATAGAAATCATATTGCTATTGTTGTAGATGAATATGGCGGGGTATGTGGCATGGTGACAATTGAGGATGTGCTTGAACAAATTGTGGGTGATATCGAGGATGAATATGACTATGATGAAACTGAAGACAACATTATTGAAGAAAAAGAAGGTTTCTACAGAATTAAGGCGAGCACTGAATTAGATGATTTCAATGAATATTTCGGCACTGATTACAGTGATGATGAATTTTCAACGATTGGTGGGCTTGTTACTCATAAATTTGGTTATCTCCCAGAAAGAGAAGATCAAATCGAATTTGATGGTTTTCTCGTAAAAATCCTTCGAGCTGACAGCAGACAAGTGCATACCTTACTTGCTGAGGTTAATTTATCTGAACTTGGGAAAAAAAATAAATGAACTTAACTCAACGCTATTTCTCATATATTTAATAATTATTCAGAGGTTAATATGTTTAGATTTATACCGATATTATTTTTAGTAAGTAACGTAGTTTTTGCAAATCCACAAGATGAAAATAATATAGAGCAAGCAGCTCCTCTCGTGACAGAGCTCCCTACTTTTTACAGCGATTTTGTAGAAATTATTGGCCTCGTGACTGCAGATGAGATTGTTGCAATTTTGGGTGAACCAGCCAAAAAAATTGATATACGCATGAAATCCTCAAATGACGTTATTGCCAGTACTTGGTATTATCACAATCTAAACACGGACGACGCTGGTAACTACTTTCCTACAACTGAGCTTGATATCATTGACGGATATGTTGAGTCTGTGGTCTTTATGAATGAAGTGGATGAAAACTCTAATTTCGAAGGTAACAAATATGAGGTCCCAAAAAATAACGACAAGATGATCTAGTTTCAAGCATTTTAATCAGCATGTACAATCTTATGCATGCTCCCTTTCTCTAATAAAACATCTCAACATCTGCATAAGATTTTTGCCTTTCTCTTAGGTGCTATATCTTGCTTTGCTTTTGCCCCATACTACTATTTTCCGCTAATACTCATCCCCTTTGCTGGTCTACTTTTATTAAACAAAACACAAAATACAAAATCAGTCATATTTTTTGGATTTGGGTTTTTTTTCTTTGGGATCCACTGGATTACAATTGCTCTTAATACCTTTGGTCAAATGCCATATGTTGGCGCAATTTTATCAACAATAACTTTATGTATTTTTCTCTCCTTATTTTTTTTACCTTTAAATTTTTATAAAAATAATATCCCCTCAGCGATCTTAGTAGCATCATCATTTACTATCTTTGAGTGGATTAGAAGCTTTATCTTTACTGGATTTCCATGGCTGTCATTAGGTTACAGTCAAATTCCAAACGGCCCCTTAGCTGGATTTTTACCTATTCTTGGTATTCATGGTGTTACCTTCTTATTAATTTTAACGGTAACTTTAATGCTTCAATGTTTTACAAGGAATTGGTACAAGAGCGTCACAATTATAATAATACTTTTACTAATTTGGGTTGGTGGGATTTTTCTTAAAAAAATCAACTGGACGAAACCGGTTGGTAACCCCATTAAGGTAAGCCTAATTCAAGGGAATATCGATCAGTCAATTAAATGGGATAAAAGCTCCATCCAATTAAGTCTAGAAAAATATCTAGATTTAATATCTAAATCCAATGGAGAATTAATTATTCTGCCGGAGACTTCGGTGCCACTCGTATACCAAAAAATTCCACAAAATTTTCTTTTGAACCTTCAGGAGAAAATAAAGGTTGATGGCTCAAAAATTATTTTAGGTGCCATTTATAATGAAAATTCTAATTACTACAATAGTGCAATTTTTTTAGATGATGATAAAACAAGTGT
Source organism: Methylophilaceae bacterium (assembly GCA_016778465.1). Classification (GTDB taxonomy): domain Bacteria; phylum Pseudomonadota; class Gammaproteobacteria; order Burkholderiales; family Methylophilaceae; genus BACL14. The sequence continues at coordinate 150,262 of JADHPM010000001.1, read as the reverse complement.
TTATCATAAACATCACTTAGTCCCATTTGGTGAATTCATTCCGCTTCGTGAATTTATTGGTTTTATTTATGATGAGTGGCTGCAAATTCCCTTTAATGACTTGTCCCGTGGCTCGGAAAAGCAAGAATTATTTAATTTCAAAAATAACCAATTAGCCCCAAATATTTGTTACGAAGATGTTTTTGGCAACGAGATTATTAGATCGCTACCAAACGCAACTATGCTTATTAATATAAGTAATGATGCTTGGTACGGGCAATCCAATGCCGCCTATCAACACTTACAAATCTCTCAAGCTAGGGCAATAGAGACTGGTCGAATGATGTTAAGAGCAACCAACACTGGAGCAACTGCAATAATAAATAATGACGGAACAGTCATCTCCCAACTTCCACATTTTACCGAGGGGGTATTAGAGGGAGATGCGCAAGGGTTTAAAGGATTAACCCCTTACGCCCAATATGGTAATTATTTAATAATTATTATATCAATCTTGGGAGTGCTTGTTGGACTCAGGGGTAAAACTAAACTTTAATGTCTTTTAAAAAACCAGTAAAATGCACGATTAATTATTAAATCATAAATAATGAAACTCACTTTTCAAGAGATAATCTCAAAACTTCAACAATTTTGGTCAAATCATAATTGTGCCATTATTCAGCCATATGATATGGAAGTTGGAGCTGGAACATCGCATACCGCCACTTTTCTTCGTTCACTTGGACCTGAACCGTGGCGAGCTGCCTACGTTCAACCGAGCAGAAGACCAAAAGATGGTCGCTATGGCGAAAATCCTAATCGATTACAGCATTACTATCAATTTCAAGTTGTTCTGAAGCCTTCACCGGAGAATATTGTTGATTTATATATGGAATCCCTTAACGCATTAGGCTTTAATTTGAAAGAAAACGATGTCAGGTTGGTTGAGGACAATTGGGAAAACCCAACCTTAGGTGCATGGGGGCTGGGTTGGGAAGTATGGCTCAACGGTATGGAAATAACCCAATTTACCTATTTTCAGCAAGTTGGCGGCATTGCATGTAAACCGATTACAGGGGAAATTACTTATGGTATTGAACGGTTGGCAATGTACATTCAAGGGGTTGAGAGTATTTATGATATTCAATGGACAAAGAATTTAACTTACGGTGATGTTTTTTTTCAAAACGAAGTAGAGCAAAGTGCATATAATTTCGAGTTTAGTGATCCTGATTTTTTGTTGCTCGCCTTCAATTCCCATGAAAAACAAGTTTCGCTTTTAGTTGATCAGCATCTAGCCCTTCCAGCTTACGAGCAAGTTTTAAAAGCCGCTCACATATTTAATCTTCTTGATGCTAGAGGAGTAATAAGTGTTACAGAAAGGGCAGATTACATTGGGAGAATAAGAACACTCTCTAGAAAAGTAGCTCACGCATATCTTGATAGTAGAAAAAAAATTGGCTTTCCTCTTGCAAACAAAATTCACGCGCAAGAGACAATAAATATAATGGATAAAAATGAAAAAAAATAATTTTCTCATCGAGATCTTGACAGAAGAATTACCTCCCAGCTCTCAGAAAATATTAAGTGAACATTTTGGTAGCCATATCGCAAAAAAACTTCACGAATATAATTTAACTGAAAGCATCAAATATGATACGTTTTCCACCCCTCGTCGCTTAGCGGTTATTATCTATGGGGTGTTAGAACAAGCTGACTCAGAACTAAAGTTAATTAAATTAATGCCAAAAAAAGTGGGCTTCGATAGTAATAATTCAATTACGCCACCTTTACTCAAAAAATTGAATGCTTTAGGTGAAGATGAATCAATTACAAGCCAACTAAAAACATTAGTAGAATCAAATCAGGAAATCTTATATCTTGAGAAAAAATTTGAGGGTTATAAACTTGAGGATATTATTGAGAGCGTAATTGAGGACAGTATTAATAAGTTGCCCATAGCAAAAACAATGAGTTACCAATTAGAAGATGGTTGGACTACCGTTAATTTTGTCCGGCCAGCAAAAAATATCCTAACGCTTTATGGTAATAAACCACTTGAGATTATGGTGCTTGGTTTAAGATCAACTGACACGACAATGGGTCATCGGTTTGAATCCACAAAGGAAAGAATAAAGATATCTAACGCAGACCAATATGAGACAGAAATCCTAGAAAAAGGAAATGTAATAGTTAATTTTGACAAAAGAAAAAATAAAATTTGGCAGAATATTCAAGCTAATTTAAAAGCTCTAGGCAAAAAATACCATGTAAAAGATGATGATGATCTTCTAAATGAGGTTACAGCGCTTGTTGAGATGCCAAACATCTTAATAGGAAAATTCGAACAAAAATTTCTTACAATACCTCATCAATGCCTGGAGTTAACGATGAAATCAAATCAAAAATATTTTCCAATTCTTGATGCCGAGAATAACATGACAAATCTTTTTGTCATTGTGGCTAATTTATCTCCTAGAAAAATTGATTATATTGTTGAGGGAAATGAAAAGGTTATACGACCAAGACTTGCTGATGCAGAATTCTTTTTCGAAAAAGATAAACAAGAATCACTCTCTGTGCTTGCAAAAAAATTACAGCATGTTACTTACCATAATAAATTAGGTACACAGCATGATCGCGCACTTCGGGTAGCAAAAATTCATAGCTACATTGACCATGAACTTCAATTCAATAATAAAGTTGATTTTGAAAAACTTGCTCTTGCATCAAAAGCAGACTTATCAAGTCTCATGGTCGGTGAATTTCCAGAATTACAGGGAGTTATGGGAAATTATTATGCCAATTATGACGGCGAAGATAAAATATTTTGTGAAGCCATAGAGGATCATTACTGCCCCAAATTTTCTGGTGATAATCTCCCAAGAAATTCACTGGGATTAGGCTTATCACTGGCAGATAAAATTGAAACCTTAACCAGTCTTTTTTCCATTGGAGAAATCCCAACGGGAGATAAAGACCCATTTGCATTAAGACGAACTGCTATTGGAATAATCAGAATTTTAATAGAAAAAAACTTGCCGCTAAAAATTATTGGGACAATTAAACACTTTTCCTCAAACAACAAAAATTTTGATGACCTTTTAACTTTTTTAAAAGATAGATTAATTAATTTCTTGCGCGAGCAAAAATTTACTGCCCAAGAAGTAGATGCGGTAACTACCGACTTGCCTGATGAGTTTAATACAATTATTGATAAACTATTAGCAATTCAAACATTTTCAAAACTTGAAGATGCTAGCCATTTAGCTGCATCTAATAAACGAGTAGGCAATATCATCAAGAAGTACTCGTTTGATGATGATTTAACAATAAATCAAAAACTTTTTATCGAAGATGTTGAGGAAAAACTTTATGTATTACTTTTAAAACTTGATAAGGTTGTAAGAGAGGATGTTGGTAGTCAAAAATATATCGACGCTCTTGCAAAGCTTGTCCAACTCAAGAGTCCCATTGATGATTTTTTTGATAAGGTTATGGTGAATGCTGAGGATGCAAAATTAAAAAAGAACCGGCACAACATGCTACGTATGCTCCATCAAGTATTGAACAGAGTCGCAGATATATCTAAACTCTCTACATAATGAAAATAGTTATTCTTGATCGCGATGGCGTTATTAATGAAGATAGTGCCAACTACATAAAGAATCCAAACGAATGGATCCCTATACCACAGAGCTTAGAAGCAATTGCTTTGTTAAAACAAAACAACTTTTACGTCATTATTGCTACCAATCAGTCTGGTGTTGGTCGTGGACTTTACAATGTGGAAGTCTTAAATCAAATCCACAATAAGATGAATAAGATGTTACAAGACGTAGGAGGTTCAATTGATGCTATATTTTTCTGCCCCCATACTGATGAAGATAATTGTAATTGTCGTAAACCAAAAATTGGTATGCTTGAAGAAATTGAAAAAAGATTTAGCAGCAGCCTAAAAAAAATACCTGCTATTGGCGATTCAGCTAGAGATCTTAAGGCTTTCAAAGGCATTGGAGCGCAACCAATGCTTGTAAAAACTGGAAATGGGGAAAAAACCATATTGGAAAAAAAATATCCTAAAAATACTTTAATTTTTGAGAATTTATTTCACGCTGCTGAATTTATAGTAGCCAATTATTGATGCTCTATCTTAGATCCTTTATTTTTCAATTAGGTATGTGGTTATTTACTATTCCCTTTACCCTGCTGTGCCTATTTTTATTTCCATTAAGCCCTATAACAAGATACAAAGTCATTTCATTATGGGCCAAATCTATGTTGCATTGGCTTAAAATCACGTGCAATTTATCTTATGAGGCTATTGGGTTAGAAAATATTCCAAATAAACCATTTATGATTCTCTCAAAGCACCAGTCTGCATGGGAAACCTTAGTTTTTCAAAAAATTTTTCCTCCACAAGTATGGGTTTTAAAGAAAGAGCTATTATGGATCCCATTTTTTGGCTGGGGGCTAGCAATGACATCCCCTATAGCAATTAACAGGGCCGCTGGCAGAAAAGCTCTTGATCAAATGAAAACTCAGGGCCTTGACAGAATTAACAAAAGATTCAATATAGTCATTTTTCCTGAGGGAACAAGGGTTAAGCCCGGGGAGGTCGGAAAGTATCATATCGGAGGAGCCTGGCTGGCACATGAATTAAAGTTGGATATTATTCCCGTCGCGCATAATGCAGGTTTTTTTTGGCAAAAGAATTCTTTTTTAAGAAAACCAGGGGTAATAAAAGTAGTTATTGGCCAACCTATTTCCTCAGGGCAAAATACACCCGAAAAACTCAATCAAATATCAAAAGAATGGATTGAGAATAAAATGACCGAATTAAATGTTTAAAAGAGAGACCAGAGAGAGTATTTCTTTAAATAATGAAATTATTTCCTATACCCTAATAAAAACTTTACGAAAAACCATTACCCTTAGAGTAAACGAGAATGGATTGCTCATTAACGCGCCCTTCATAGTAAGTAAAAATCGTATCGATGAATTGATTTTCCAAAAAAGGAATTGGGTCCTAACAAAAATAAATTGGTTTAATCAAAAAAATCAAAAAAGTAAGCTGGAGAATAATTTAGTCATTAGTATTCTTAATCAATGCTATACAGTCAAAATTATCAAAGGAAAAAATAAAGTCTTTTTAAAAGATGGTACGTGTTGGATACAAACAAAGATCTTAGGCGATGCAAAATATATTGAGATATTATTTATCAATTGGCTAAAAAACTTCGCACTAAATTTTTTTGAAGAAAAAACTCGTCGTTTGGCGATGCTTCATGGCTTCAGCTACAGAAGTGTGAAAATTTCAAACGCCAAAACACGCTGGGGAACATGCAACGGCAAAGGAGTGATTAGATTAAATTGGAGGCTAATTTTAAGTAGGCCAGAAATTGTTAATTACGTTATTTGTCACGAATTATCGCATTTAACCCACATGAATCATTCAAGTAAATTTTGGTCGTTAGTCGAGGAGCTTTGTCCAAACTACAAATCCCTATCGAAAGAACTGAAACAACAAGGGATTTCTTTATATCGATTCGGATAAAAGTTTACGAACATCACTGATGATTCCCTCAACTGGTGACCCGTAGGGGTGTCGAATTCTTATTTTCCCCTGACGATCGATAAAATAAATTCCGGATGAATGATCAATAGTGTAAGAATCGCCCTGCTCTACTTTTTGGTGAAAGACTTTGTATTGACTAGCAATTTTATTAATTTCCTTATTAGTGCCATATAGACCTATAAAGGTCGGATCAAATGAGGGTATAAATAATTTCAACTTCTCCTGTGTATCTCTCTCAGGATCTAAAGTAACAAACAAAACTTGAAAACTCTCACCCAAATCTCCAAGCTTCTGCTTAATAAATTTAAGTTCTTGCAGAGAGGTTGGGCAAATATCTGGGCAATTAGTAAACCCAAAAAAAACCGCGATCACTTTATTTTTATATGTGTCAAGCGATACCCTCTCACCGAATTGATTCATTAATGAAAAGCTTGCGTCTAAATTTGCAGCAGAAATGTCAGACCCAGTAAATTCATTAGAAACATCGTCTCCGCAAGAAATTAACAAGGAAGATAAGACAAGAATTAAAAATTTTTTAAACATAATGGTTTCTCAAAAAAGGTTTTCATTTTATCATGGTATCTTTATAGATATTATCCTCAAATAATTAAAGGATTTACATGGCAATACCTCAATCAATGGAAGATCGTGATGGAGTCATTTGGTATGACAAACAGATGGTTGCATGGCGAGAAGCAAAAACTCATGTTCTAACCCACACCCTTCATTATGGCTTAGGTGTTTTTGAGGGCGTACGAGCTTATGAAACGAACAAAGGTACTGCTATTTTTAGATTAAATGATCATACCGATCGACTCTTTAATTCAGCACATATCGTAGGAATGAAAATACCTTATACGAAAGAGGAATTAAATAGCGCCCAAAAAAAAGCTGTAAAAGAAAATAAACTTAAATCAGCTTACATAAGACCAATGGCATTTTATGGGGCAGAGGGTATGGGTATTTCAGCAAAGAAATTATCCACACACGTTATTGTTGCAGCTTGGAGCTGGGGTGCCTATATGGGACAAGAAGCAATCGAAAAAGGAATTGATGTTAAAACATCATCTTTTTCAAGACATCACGTAAATGTTACGATGTGTAAGGCCAAAGCGAATGGAAACTACATGAATTCAATTTTAGCTCATCAAGAGGCAACAAATGATGGTTACCATGAAGCACTCCTTCTTGATACCCAAGGCTATGTTACCGAAGGATCTGGAGAAAACATTTTTATCGTAAAAAAAGGGAAATTATTTACCCCAACCCTTACTAGCGCGCTAGATGGAATCACTCGGGATTCGGTAATCACAATAGCTAACAATGAAGGATTAGAGGTTATAGAAAAAAATATTACCCGCGATGAAGTATATACTGCAGATGAGGCTTTTTTTACTGGAACGGCTGCGGAAATTACCCCTATTAAGGAATTAGATATGCGAGCCATTGGTAATGGTAGCAGAGGAGTAATAACTGAAAAATTACAATCAATATATTTTGATACGGTAAAAGGTACAAGTAAAGAATATGAAAATTGGCTCACCTACATTGACTAAAAAAGTAATATCAGTATCTAACAAAGGTTTGCCTATCTTCTGCCCTCCTAAAGATAAAACGTTTTGGGCAATGCATCCAAGAGTCTATTTAGAGCCTGATAACATGGGGGTAGCTACTTGCCCTTATTGTGGAACAAAATTTAAGATCGCTAGTTAAAAGTTATTAGCTTATATTTTAAATCTGGCGCGAGAGTTTTAAGTGTTTGTTGTGGCTGCTTACTATCATCATTAGTGCATATTATTAATTTACCCCTCAAAGATCGATTCATTAATAAATTATTTTCCTCTAATTGGCTTAACAAGCGTTTTGCTACGGCAAGACCTGTGTCAATTATTGGAATATCTTCATTAAAAAATTCCTTGATTAGATGCCTAATAAAAACAAAATGGGTACAGCCGAGGATAATTACATCAATTTTTTTTCTTTTTAATACAGATAAATTTTTATTGATAATTGCACGTGTTTTGGAGGTATCAATTAAACCCTTTTCAATTTCCTCAACAAGCCCATGGCAAGGCTGGGAAAAAAATTCTGAATTGCCCTCATAATGACTTAATAACGCAATAAACTTTGAGCTCTTTAACGTTCCCGATGTCGCTAAAATGCCAATGCGTTTATTTTTACTCAATCTATTCGCAGGCTTTATAGCGGGCTCCATGCCAATAATGGGAATCGAAAATAACACTCGTAATTCATTTATACAGGCAGCTGTTGCAGTATTACATGCAACCACAATAGCCTTGATATTATAACTTTGAATTAAATAATTTATTATTACACATGATCTATCAAAGATCTCTTCCTTGGATCTTGATCCATAGGGAGCATATTTAGAATCAGCTACATAAACTAAATTCTCAAAGGGTAATAGATTTACAATATTATTGACAACTGAAAGACCACCAACTCCTGAATCAAAAATACCGATTGGCGATAAGTTATTCATAGCTAAATTCGTTTTTTTCGCATGCATTTGCAATGGGTTAATGTACAATGATTTTGAGAAAAATTATGGCAAATAGATTAACACATATTTATACAAAAACTGGAGACGAGGGAAAAACTTCCCTAGGGGATGGCACTCGAGTTGATAAACATCACCTGCGAGTTGAAGCTTTAGGTAATGTTGATGAATTTAATTCCATAATTGGAATTATCTTAACTACCGATATAAATAAAGACTTACATAAAATACTCAAAATTGTTCAACATCATCTCTTTGATATTGGTGGTGAGCTGTCCATTCCAAATCTTCGTAAGATTGATACTGAAAAGATTGAATTTATTGAAAAAAATATTGATGCTATTAATAAAAATCTCTCACCTTTAAAAGAATTTATCTTACCAGGCGGCTCTTTTGAGTCAGCACTTTGCCACCAGGCAAGGACCGTCTGTCGAAGAGCAGAAAGATCTCTATTTCGTCTTAATGAGATGGAAAAAATAAACTCAATTTCACTTCAATATTTAAATCGTTTATCGGATTTTCTATTTGTACTTGCCAGAGAAATTAATAGAGAAAAAAAAGTGAACGACACCTTTTGGCAAAAAAATATTTGATATTTTAATGCAAAAAAAAATTTTAAATAGTGTTAAAGCCGCATACCATCAGTTTTTTTCAAAAGAGATAATTAGCAAAGATTTTATTTCCAAAAATGCACTGGAGATTATCGAAAAATTACAGAAACATAATTTTAAGGCCTATATCGTAGGTGGAGCAATTAGAGATATCTTAATTTCTTTGGCCCCAAAAGATTTTGATATTGTGACTAATGCCACCCCTGAGGAAATCCGTCAATTATTTAAAAATTCCAGAATTATTGGTAGGCGCTTTAGACTGGTTCATATTTTTTTTGGTAGAGAATTAATTGAGGTCTCAACATTCAGAGCAAAGCCAGAAAAGATTGAAAGGCTAAAAAATGGCGTACAGAAAGATAATGCGTTCGGTACGATTGAAGAGGACGCCGAAAGAAGAGACTTTACCTGTAATGCCCTATATTTTGACCCAATTAAAAATAAAATTTTTGATTTTTATGGTGGTATAAATGATCTTGAAACTCAGCAACTAAAGATGATAGGTGACCCTAAAAAAAGGTTGGCAGAAGACCCCGTTAGGGCCATACGTGCTATTAGATTTTCAGCGAAGCTGAATTTTGAAATCGATTTTAAACTTAAGCAGCAAATTATAAAGGTACTTCCTGAACTAAAAAAAATTCCTTATTCGAGAATTTTTGATGAAGTACTAAAAATTTTTCTAACGGGTCATGCTGAAAAAAGTCTTAACTTATTCATAAATTTCAATTTATCAGATATTTTTTTCCCATCCCTAAACACAAGTTCTGAGGAAGTTAACAATTTCGTTCTAAGAGGTTTAAAAAAAACCGATGATAGAATTCGGATTGGCAAACCCATTAATCCAGGTTATTTACTCGCTGTTTTTCTATGGAAAGATGTAAATAATTTACGCAATAATTTCCAAAAAAAATCAAAATATCCAATTACTGCGTTAAATGATGCCATAGAGATCACATTAATAAAGCAAAACAAAGTTTTTCCAATACAAAAAAGATTCATAACCACAATGACAGAGATATGGCGATTACAACCCAGATTTGAAAACCTAAATAAAAAAAGAGTTTTTAGACTTTTTTCTCACCCAAGATTTAGGGCTGCCTATGATTTTATGCTTTTAAGAGGAGAGGAAAATGAAGTGGATATGAAATTAGTAACTTGGTGGACAAATTTTGTTGAGGCTGATGATGGTGGCAGAAAAAAAATAACAGAGCAATAATATGAATAAAATTTATATCGCAATCGGCAGTAATCTTAATAACCCTGTTTACCAATTAAAAAAAGCGATTGATCATTTAGATGATCATAAGGATTTTAAACTAATCAAAAAATCAAGCTTTTATCAAACAAAGCCGATAGGTATAGTAAATCAACCTGACTTTATTAACGCAGTAATTGAAATTGAATATGATGACACTCCCGAAAAATTATTAAATGAACTCTTAAGAATTGAGAAACTTTTCGGTCGAGTGCGTGATAAAAAAAATGGGCCAAGAATACTTGATCTAGATATACTATTATTTAATACATTGGTAATTAATGATAATAATCTTTCGATCCCTCACCCTAGAATGATGGAAAGAATTTTTGTTTTATTGCCTCTAGAAGAAATAGCACCAAATATTTTTATCAACAAAATGCCAATAAAAAAACTACTGAGTCAATTGAGCTATGACGGAATAAAAAAGGTGGAAAATTGAATATTTTTAATAGGTACCCCTACATAGTTGTTGAGGGTCCAATAGGTTCAGGTAAATCTACATTGGCAAAACTACTAGCCAATGAATATCATGCAAATATGTTTTCAGAAAAGGCCGAGCGTAATCCTTTTTTACCTAAATTTTATGAGGATATGCAGCACTATGCCCTCCCCACTCAGCTTTTTTTTCTGTTCCAGCGCGCAAATCAAATTAGCGAACTTAACCAAAAAGATTTTTTTAGCAGCGGTGTGATCGCAGACTTCTTTTTACAAAAAGATCCTATCTTTGCAAAACTAAATCTTGATGATGAGGAATTTAAACTGTACCACCAGATATATCAACATTTAGAGCTTAAAGCTCCCACACCAGATCTTGTTATTTATCTGCAAACCCCCGTTGAGCTGTTAAGACAAAGAGTACAAAAAAGAAATATTAACTATGAGCAGAGAATAACTCGAGAATACCTAGAGAAAATCGCAGAGTCTTATAGTAGTTACTTTCATAACAATCATGATTCGAATGTATTGATTGTTAATAATGAAAATATTGATCTCCTTGAGGATAAATCAGCTCTAAATATTTTAATTGATCGAATTAATCAAATCTCAAGTATTCGAGAATATTTTAATCCAAGCTTAATTTAGAAATGAGAAATATAAAGAAACTTCTTAAGACAAAAAAAATTGCAATTCTTACATGTTATGACGCAACTTTTGCTAACTTGATTCAGCAGACGAAATGCGATGCAATTCTTGTAGGTGACTCACTTGGTTTGACAATTAAAGGGGAAAAAAATACTCACAATGTAACGCTTGATGAAATGATTTACCATACCAAAGCTGTCAGGCAAGGTGCGACTAAAACACCCATAATTGCTGACTTGCCCATTAATTCCTACAAAACCAAAGCGCTAGCATTAAAAAATGCCAGAAAATTAATTGCTGCTGGAGCCGACATTATAAAAATTGAAGGCGATAAAGAAATTTATGACATCGTCTCATTTTTATATCAAAATGAAATTTATGTTTGCGCGCATATAGGATATACCCCACAAATTTCTCCAAAAATAAAAAGGTTAAAAAATCCTGAAGATTACCTAGGAAAAGCAAAATCACTCGAGGTAAGCGGTGCATGCATGATAGTTTTGTCAATGACGGATGCGAATATTGATAAGCTTGTAACGAATAATTTAAATATTCCAACTATTGGTTTCCGCTCATCAAAAAACTGTGATGGAGCCGTTGAAATTCTATATGATATTTTAGGTCTCTCCAAAAACCTTTCCTCTCCAAAAACCTTTCCAAATGGTATTTCTGCATTACCAGTAAAGAACCTTCTCAATCAATTTATTGAATCTGTTAATAAATAGACTCCATGCAAATAATTGAGACCTCTATTGAATTACAAGAACACGTTAAAGAACATAAAAAAATAAGTTTCGTGCCAACCATGGGTAATTTGCATAATGGTCACCTTGCACTCTTTAATGTGGCATTTAAAAAAAGTCATGAAATGATTATTTCTATTTTTATAAATCCGACGCAATTCAATGACCAGAACGATTTTCGTAATTATCCACGCACAATCACTGAAGATTTATCACTTATTGCAGAAAATTTTCCCTCTGCAAAAGTTTTTATTCCCACAGAGAAAGAAATATATCCAAATTCATCAAAAAAAAATTATGAATTAGGCAGTATTGCTCATGAGCTTTGTGGAAAATTTCGTCCTGGTCATTTTAATGGTGTAATTAATGTCATTGATATTCTCCTTGAAATGATTGGGCCATCTTATTTGATCCTTGGAAAAAAAGATTATCAACAACTCTGTATTATTGAAAAATTTTGCAAGATAGCCTACCCAGAAGTAAATATCATTTCAGTTGATACTGTCAGAGATAAAAACAATTTAGCTTTGAGCTCTAGAAATAATTTACTGGAAGATAAATTAAAAGCAGCAGATCTCTTTCAAATTCTTTTTGAAGCTAGCTTAAAAATAAAATCTATAGCAGATATTGAGGAACAAACCTATCTTGCAAAAGAGAAACTGTTGCAAAAAAATTGGCATGTCGATTACCTCGAGGTTAAAACACGAAAAAAACTTACTCAACCAAATTTAGATGACAAAGCATTAATTATTTTAGCTGCAGCATATTTTGATAAAATTAGACTTATTGATAACATAGAATTTTGCATAGAATGAGCTTACTGACTATAATGATCACGATTATTTATATGGAAAGAAAATATGCACCGTAAAATGCTTAAGTCTAAATTACACCGAGTAACAGTTACTCATGCCGAACTCGAATATGAAGGTTCTTGTGCAATTGATACCGAGCTTCTTAAGGCTGCGGATATTCAAGAATATGAACAGATTAGTATATATAACATCACTAATGGGGAGCGTTTTACAACTTATGCCATTTCGGCTGAGCCGAATTCTGGAATTATTTCAATTAATGGTGCGGCTGCACATAAAGCAAATCCGGGTGATATGCTAATTATTGCAACATATGGCAATTACAATGAGTTAGAACTTAAATCATACAGGCCGCAGCTCGTTTATGTGGACAAAAAAAATCAAATCACAATAAGTAAAAATTCAATTGCTATGCAGGTAGCCTAATTTTCGATTGATTTCGGTAGAACAAATAAAGCAAGAGGTAATCAGTGCTCTTGAGGACATCAAAGCTTTTGATATTGTCTCACTAGATGTAAGAAAGATTAGTTCAATTGCAGATTTCATGGTTATAGCTAGTGCAAGTTCATCTAGACAAGCAAAAGCTCTAGCAGAAAATGTTCAAGAGAAACTTAAGCAATCAAAAATTGATATCGTAGGTATTGAGGGGGAAACCGAGGGCGATTGGGTACTTGTAGACTTTGGCGATATCATAGTCCACATAATGACACCAACAACACGCGCCTACTACAATCTTGAAGAACTCTGGTCAGTATAAAATAAATTGTTTATAAAGATAATATCGGTAAACAATTCAACACCTAATTGGGTGACTGAGTCATGCAAAAGCTATTTAAAACAACTTTCATCTGAAATCAGTATTGAACTGATTGAAATAAAACCTTGTCATTTAATTGAGAATAAGAAGAAGAAATCAAAAGAAGCTGAAATTATCAATAAATATGTATCAGGATTCTTTACTGTTGCACTCGATGAAAATGGCAAGTCTTACTCTTCCAGAAAATTCTCAGAAAAACTGCAAAAAACGTTGGAAAATTTTTCAAAAATAGCTTTTGTGATTGGAGGTGCAGATGGTCTTGATAATGAATTTATTAAAAGAGCAAACTTGGTAATGAGTCTATCTACCCTGACTCTTCCGCATCACCTTGCTAAGGTAATAATTATTGAACAAATATACAGAGCTTTTTGTATTTTAAAAAATCACCCATACCATCGTGAATAATGATTTAAAAAAAAGTTTAGTTTGGTTCCGTCGTGATCTTCGTCTCTACGACAATGCCGCGCTATTTCATGCACTAGAACGCTCAGAATCTGTTTTTTGTTGCTTTATTTTTGATGTAAATATACTAAATAATCTTAAGAACAAAAAAGACCGTCGAGTCGAATTTATTTGGGAATCAATTCGCTGCTTAAAAGAACACTTGAATACTCTTGGCTCAGATATTTTTGTTGAATACGGAGACCCAAAAAATTTAATTCCTAAACTTGTAGAAAACCTTAATTGTGATGCGCTATTTATTAATAAAGATTATGAAGGCTATGCAATTGACAGAGATAATGAGGTTGCCTCCAAACTATTGAGTCAAAATAAAGCTTTATTTAAATATAAAGACCAAGTTTTGTTTGAAGAAAAAGAAATTCTTACGGCGAATGGAAACCCATATACTGTTTTTTCACCTTATAGAAACAATGTATTAAAAAAAATTACCTTTGAAGGGATTCAACAATTTGATTGTGAAAAAAATAGGAATCGTTTAGCTAAAATAGCGCAAAAAAAACTAATTTCATTGGAGGAGATGGGTTTTCAGCAAACGAATCTTCGTTCATTAAAAATTGAATTTGGTACTATGGGAGCAAATAAGCTTCTCGAAGATTTTAAACATCGAATACACCATTACAAAGATAAAAGAGATTTTCCAGCTACGAAGGGAGTCTCATATCTCTCTGTTCATAATCGATTTGGAACGGTTTCGATTAGACATTTGGCAAGGCTAGCCATAGATCAACAAAGCCATGGGGCCTCAGCTTGGTTAAATGAACTTATTTGGCGGGATTTTTATTTTCAAATTCTTGCGAACTTTCCACATATAAATGAAGGTAAAAGTTTCAAACAACAATTTGATCAAGTGAAATATGAAAATGATGCGGATTTCTTTGATGCATGGAAGAATGCAAAAACAGGTTTTCCTATTATTGATTCAGCAATGCTGCAATTAAATCAAACTGGCTTCATGCATAATCGTCTAAGAATGGTTGTCGCCTCTTTTTTAGTTAAAGATCTTTTGATTGATTGGCGTTGGGGTGAGGCCTATTTTGCAGAAAAGTTGATTGATTATGATTTTTCAGCAAACAACGGGGGTTGGCAATGGGCTGCGTCAACAGGTTGTGATGCGCAGCCGTGGTTTAGAATTTTTAATCCAATTTTGCAATCTGAAAAATTTGATAGTGAGGGAAAGTTTATAAAAAAATATATCCCCAATCTATCATCGCTTAATGCCAAACAGATTCACGCACCATGGGTCCCTTTTGAAAAAGATCCAATAAACTTTGGGGTTCATTTAGGTAAAGAGTATCCATTCCCGATTATCAACCACAAGGAACAACGTGACAAAGCTTTAAAAATGTATGATCTTAAGCATGTTGTTTAAATGCAACACCATAACTGAATTAAGGCCCCTAAAGCGAAAATTTGTAGACTCAAACACAACATTCGAGGATAATTGGATAGTATATGATTAAAAAACTTCACTCGTATCTTTTTATAATCCTTTTTGGGCTTTTGACCGGTTGTGCAACCGTCGATGATAAAGATCCCATGGAGGGATACAACCGTGCAATTTTTGCATTTAACGAGACTGCAGATGAATATGTAGCTGAACCCGTGGCTAAGGCCTATGTTGCAGTGGCCCCAGAACCCGTCGTGAAGGGCATTAATAACTTCTTTAATAACATCAGGGACTTCATTACTTTTATCAACGATATTTTGCAGCTCAAAGGTGAGCATGCAATTAACGACGGTGGCCGTGTTGTAGTTAATACAACGATAGGTTTACTTGGTTTTATTGATGTACATTCGATGAATGGTGGCGAGAGAAGAAAAGAAGATTTTGGTCAAACACTTGCCTTCTATGGATGGGAAAATAGTGCTTACTTTGTGCTTCCGCTTCTAGGCCCCTCAACCGTAAGAGATACTGGTGGCCTTCTCGTCGACTCACTATTCTTTGATCCCATTTCATATATTGAAAATGTTAGGGTAAGAAATGCTATTAGAGTTGTACAATTCATTGATGCCCGAGCAGAACTCTTGAACGCTACTGCGATTTTAGACGAAGCAGCACTCGACCCATATGCCTTCCAACGTGACTCGTACCTTCAATACCGTGAGCGATTGATAAACGATGAAGAAGAACAAGACCTCTATGGAGATTACAACATGTTAAGTAAACAGGGAAATGGTGAATCTGAAGATTCTACAAATTTAAGCGAATATGAGCTATATCTATCCGATGAAGAAATTAACATGAAAGAAGATAACTTATCAGGGTCAGAAAAAGTTTCATACACCTCGCCTACAAAATAACTAATTATTTGATCCCACAGTCATTTCGTTAATGAGTATTGATCCGGTATATTTAGAGCTATTTAGGTATACGTCGTTTGCAATCAATCGAATATCTTTATAAATATTTTTAAGATTTCCTGCCACCGTAATTTCTTCAACGGGAAATGCGATTTCACCGTTCTCTACCCAAAAACCAGATGCCCCTCTAGAATAATCTCCAGTGACCATATTGGTTCCATGCCCTAAAATATCAGTGACAAGAAGTCCTGTCCCCATATTTTTTAACATATCATCAAAGCTTACATTGGATGTTTCTATAATCAAATTATGTGCACCTCCTGCGTTCCCGGTGGAAGTTAAATTTAGTTTACTAGCCGTATAAGTTGATAGAAAATAACCATTAAGTTGGCCTTGATTCACAACTTTACGCTCACTTACACGAACGCCGTCATCGTCAAAATAAGTACTTGCATTTCCCCTTTTCAAAAAAGGATTTTCAGTGATAGTCAAATGTGAAGAAGCAATACTTTTACCCAATGCATCAAGAAAAAAAGAGTTCTGACGATATAGATTCCCACCTGATAATGCTGATACTAAGGTTGATATTAATGATGTTGCTATTGGTGCCTCAAAAATTACTGGGTATCGACCAGTCTTAATTTTTTTAGGATTTAATTTACTAGCAGCTCTTCTTGCAGTTTCCTTTCCCAGATCAATATTCTTCCGTAAGTCAGAGAAATTCCGTGCGGTTGTATATAGGCTATCACGCTGCATTTGACCGTCATCATTTGCGATAACTGAGCAACTAAGGGTAATCCGTGAGGATGGAAACCCCCCAGCGAAACCATTACTATTTGCATAAATAAAGTTTGCCTCGGAGTTTGAAAACTGAACCCCCTCTGAATTTTTAATAAATTTATTAAATCCTAATGCCTCAGCCTCAGTGGCTAGGGCATGGTCAATCATAAAACTTTCTGTAAGGTCAAAAGGAAAATAAACCTCTAAATCAGCGATATCTTTTGCTAATAGACTTTTATCAGCCAAACCATACCCTTCATCTTCTTGGGTATATTTGGCGATTTGGCAAGCGGATAGAACACAATTTTCTATGGCCTGCAAACTAAAATCAGAGCTAGTAACCAATCCCCTTTTTTTTCCAAAATACACTGAAAGAGAAAAACTTTTATCATTATTCATCTCAATAGTTTCAAGCTCAGAAAGTCTGACAGTTATGCTTTTTCCAGTGGCGACGCTAATTTCTACTTCCGCATCAGAAGCACCATTTGATTTTGCCTTCTCAAGGGCAAAAGCAGCTATGTTACTTAAATCATTGTTGGTCATAATGGTGGTTTTCAATTGGCTAAAGTTAAAATTATAAAACTGTTATGATACAGGTGATTTAAAAAATAAGATTGAGTATAAGTTCCAATCATATGGAAGAAATAAGTAAAACACAGCTAAAAAAACAGTCGCAAGACGTTATCAACTTTGGCAAAGAGATTGCTCAGTTAAGTCAAGACCAACTAAAAAAACTTGGCTTGCCTCAAGATATTGTGGACGCAATCAGTGAATATAAAAAAATAAAGTCTTTGAGCGCAAAAAAAAGGCAACTACTTTTTATTGGACGATTATTGCGGGCAATTAATTTGGATAAGGCACATGCGCAATACGATGTGATCAAGAATCACTCGCAGCACGCACATCAGTTATTTCATTTAGCAGAGCAATGGCGCGACAAGCTTATTTTAACACCAGATTCCATGACCGACTTCATCAATCAGTATCCCAAAACTGACGTTCAACAACTGCGTTCCATACTAAAAAATGCTATAACAGAGAAAGAGAACAATTCAGCCCCTAAATCATCTAGGAGTTTGTTCAAAATAATCAATCAGATTATCAAAGACTAAATACCTACCATCACAGTCATCTCCTCACCCTTGCGAAGAAATGTAACTTTTATAGATTTACCTTTGTTCTGTTGAATGATTTTCACAAATTCACTTGGGTCATTCACTTTTACATCGTTCACAGCTGTAATGCTATCTTTACGTAAAATTCCTGCATTAAAGGCAGGTGAGTCTTTAATCACAGCAATAATTTGAATACCGGGATTCTCAATTTCCGTATTTTGATTTGTAAGCTTAATGAAGTGAGTTCCAAAGGTGGGCTTAGGTAATTTTACCCAATAGGAAGCATAGAACTCATACTTTGCATTCGGGTCCACTAAATCTTTCTCATCAATAATAATCTCGGTCGTATTACCGTCTTTATCAAGCTGCTTAGTTAGAACACTTTCACGCGCTCTTTTGATTGCAGTAGCTCGGGTATTCTCATTAATTTGTCTATCATAAATAAGAACCATATCAGCTTGTATTGATTTTCCATGAGCTAGGGCAAGCTCTGGAGGGAGATTGGTGCTTGTGAAGCCACTAAAACCCATTAGATCGTAACCATCCTCCAACATTTTTATATTGTCAGACTCCCTTGACCAACCCCGCATGATTTTTGTGTCTGGAGATGATACAAACGATTTAAAACCTTTAGGGCTTTGGGATTGATAATTCTTCTCAAAGAGGTTTTCTTCGGCATAGACTAACGAGGATAAGGTTGCAAATATTATAAGAGAGAAATTAATGAGATGTTTAATCATGAAGGGGACCTTAAAGAAATGATAATATAGTTTATATTACTCAAAAAGACATTATGCAGGAAAAAAAATTCATTAAAATTGGCTTAATTTCAATAAGTGACAGAGCGAGTCAAGGTATCTATGAGGATAAAGGCTTGCCATCGTTAAAAACATGGCTGCAAGAAGCGCTTAAAGAGCCTTTCGACTCTGAAGAATCAATCATCCCTGATGAGTATGAACTGATAACAAAAACCTTAGTTGAATTTATCGATAAAAAAAAATGTGAGCTAATTTTTACTACTGGGGGCACGGGTCCATCAAAACGTGATGTAACACCAGAAGCAACAGTTGCCATCGCTGATAAGACATTACCGGGCTTTGGCGAACAAATGCGCCAAATTAGTCTTAATTTTGTGCCGACCGCAATCTTATCAAGACAAATTGCTGTGATAAGAAAAAATAGCTTGGTTATTAATCTTCCGGGGCAACCCAAAGCAATTAAACAGACGCTTGAGGGACTTAAAGATGCGGAAAACAATACCATCGTGCCTGGTATTTTTGCAGCTATTCCATACTGTTTAGACTTAATTGGTGGTACGCATATTGATACACATGAGTCCATAGTCAAATCATTTCGACCCAAAAAATGACTTTAGAGTTTGAAATCATAAATCGCTATTTCAAAAAAAATACCAACGTACCGCTTGGTATCGGAGATGACGCTGCGCTCATTAATAAAAATAAACGGGAATTTTGGGCGATATCTCAAGACACATTAAATAATGATACCCATTTTTCTTCCGATACCCCTCCTGTTGAACTAGGCTGGAAGGCACTTGCAGTAAATGTTTCTGATATTTATGCCATGGGTGGCAAGCCTAATTATGCATTATTATCTATCTCTTTAAATCAGCATAATGAGAAATGGCTCAAAGGCTTTTCTCAGGGCCTACATGCATGTGCAAAAAAATATGGAGTAGAAATTATCGGAGGAGATACAACTCGAGGAGCAACCTCAATCTCCATCACCATCATTGGAAGTGTTTTTAAAAAAAATGTCCTAAAAAGAGATGCGGCTAAAGTAGAGGACGATATTTGGGTTACTGGAAAAATTGGGTTGGCTGCCATTGGACTCGATTGTGTAAAAAAAAAGATAGCAATGAAAGATGGTCTAAAAAAAACTTTCATAGAATATTTAAATAAACCCCAACCATCCAACATTTACAGCTTGCAAGCAAAAAAATTATTTCATTCAGCTATTGATATTTCTGATGGTTTAATTGCTGACTTATCACATATTTTAAAGAGCTCTGGGGTATCCGCAGAAATTTTTTCCAACCAACTCCCTGTTCATCCATGGACAAAAAAAAATGAAGCCTATCACTATGCTTTATATGGAGGAGATGACTACCAATTAATTCTAACTGCAGCACAAAAAAATAGAAGTCAAATTGAATTATTAGCCAAGCAAGAGAAAATTAAACTGACCTGTATTGGTAAAATTACCAATGGGAAAAAATTAAAAGTCTTCGATACACATGGAATACCTTTAAAAAATTTAAATAAAGGCTTTTTGCATTTTGATAAATAGAAAATTTTTATTTGCAAATATCAATCATTTTATAGCTCTGGGTTTTGGCGCTGGATTGTTTAAAAAAGGTCCCGGGACTGCTGGTTCGTTGGTAGCCATTCCATTGTTTTTTTTAATAATAAATTTTAATGGCTATATGCAATGGCTTTTTTTAATCACCCTATTTTTTATTGGCATTCATAGTTCGAATATTACCTGTAAGAATTTAAAATTAAAGGACCCCTCATGTATCGTTATCGACGAGATTGTTGCGCTTATAATGCTGCTCTTGTTAATCCCAATCTCTCTTAAAAACTTAGTGTTAGGGTTTATTATTTTTAGGCTGTTCGATATCTTTAAGCCATTTCCAATTTCATGGGCAGAAAAAAAATTCCATGATGGCTTTGGTGTCATGTTAGATGATATTTTGGCTGCATTATTTAGTTTTCTAATTTTTCAAGTTATATATTATGTTTTCTGAGGAAATTTCCACTCTATGCGTCAATTTAGGTCGGCAGTGTGAGGTCAATAGAATAAAGATTGTGACTGCTGAATCTTGCACTGCCGGTCTTCTTTCTGCAGCAATAACGCATATCGATGGCAGTTCAAATTGGTTTGAAAGAGGCTATGTAACATACAGTAATGCAGCAAAGATTGATTGCCTCGATATTAATGCAGAGGATATAGATGCGTTTGGTGCCGTGAGCTCACAAATTGCAACGCAGATGGCATTGGGAGCCTTAAAAAAAACGAGCGCAAATCTGAGTATCGGTATCACGGGCATAGCAGGTCCGACTGGAGGGTCTAAAATTAAACCTGTGGGCACAGTTTACTTTGCCGTTGCAAGGAATGGTCAGATTGTTTTTGAACGTAAAGTGTTGTTTGAAGGTAATCGTGGAATCATTCGCGAGCATGCAGTTATTTTTGCAATAAATACACTGCTGAAGCTTACCTTATAGAGCCAAGTATGAAATAATTAAGCTTCGAAATTTTAATTATTTAGGCACACATTAATGGATGATAATAAACGTAAAGCACTTGATGCAGCTCTGGCGCAAATAGAAAAACAATTTGGAAAAGGCTCCGTCATGAAGATGGATGACTCAAGTGTGATTGAGGGAATTGAGGCAGTTTCCACCGGCTCACTTGGGCTAGATATCGCTCTTGGGATTGGGGGCTTACCGAGGGGTCGTGTGGTAGAAATTTATGGCCCAGAGTCATCCGGAAAGACATCGCTAACGCTATCCGTCATTGCTCAAATGCAAAAAAAAGGTGGGACCGCAGCATTCATTGATGCTGAGCATGCTCTTGATACGCAATATGCAGCTAAGCTTGGAGTAAATGTCCAGGAATTACTCATATCTCAACCTGATACAGGGGAGCAAGCGCTTGAAATAACCGATATGTTAGTTAGAAGCGGTTCTGTTGATATCGTTGTTATTGATTCGGTTGCCGCTCTGACTCCGCGGGCAGAGATTGAGGGTGATATGGGTGACTCTCATATGGGTTTACAGGCAAGATTAATGTCTCAGGCCTTAAGAAAGCTCACCGGTAATATTAAAAAAACAAACACGATGTTAATTTTTATTAACCAAATTCGTATGAAGATTGGGGTTATGTTTGGTAATCCTGAAACAACAACAGGAGGTAATGCCTTAAAGTTTTACTCCTCTGTTCGCTTAGATATTAGACGCATTGGGGCAATCAAAAAAGGTGACGAGGTTATAGGGGCAGAAACTCGCGTAAAAGTGGTTAAAAATAAAGTAGCACCTCCTTTCAGACAAGCAGAATTTGATGTACTTTACGGCGAGGGAATTTCTCGTGAAGGAGAAATAATTGATCAAGCGGTAAACCTTGATTTAATTGAAAAGGCTGGGTCATGGTACAGCTACAATGGCGAAAAAATTGGACAAGGCAAAGACAATGTTAGGGAGTACCTAAAATCCAATAAAAAAGTTACACAAGAAATTGAACAAAAAATTATGGAGAAAGCTAACATCATTAATGCTGAAATGATTACATCTGAGGATGCTGCAGAAATAAACACTGCCGAGGATTAGGCATATTAATGACTCACTAAAGCTCCTTAAAAAAAGAGCTCTTTACTACCTTGGTAAAAGAGAATACTCCCGCCATGAACTTTCAAATAAACTTCGTTTGTATGCCTTTGAATTGGAGATAGAGCAAAAAGAAATTGAAATTTTACTTGATGAGCTAGAGAGTAATGATTGGCTCTCTGATAAACGTTTCGTTGAGCAATTTATTCATACTAAAAAAAGTAAATATGGCTCAAGAAAAATTTCTCACGAGCTTTCTGCTAGGGGTATTGATGAGGAGCTTATAGCAAAAAACTTAATGCCTCTGAAAGATGAGGAATACTTTTTTGTCAAAAACATATGGGTAAAAAAATTTAATACAATTCCAAAAACAAATGATGAAAAATTAAAACAAATTCGATTTTTGCAAAGTCGAGGTTTTGATTTATCATTAATTCACCAAATCATTTCGGGAAAAGACAAAAATTAAATAATGAAAAGCAGTAATGAAATTAGATCGGAATTTCTTAAATTCTTCAAGAGCAAGGGGCATAAAATTTTACCGTCAAGCAGTCTTGTGCCAAGCGATGACCCAACACTCTTATTTACCAATGCTGGCATGAATCAGTTTAAAGATATTTTTCTTGGAGCAGAAAAAACAAACTACCATACAGCCAGTACAAGTCAACGCTGCGTGCGAGCAGGTGGAAAACATAATGATCTAGAAAATGTTGGTTATACAGCAAGGCACCATACTTTTTTTGAAATGCTTGGTAATTTCAGTTTTGGCGACTATTTCAAAAAAGAGGCCATCTCTTATGCATGGGAATTACTTACCAGCATTTATCAAATTCCAGAAGAGAAGTTAATTGTAACGGTTTATGCAGAAGATGAAGACGCCTATCAGATTTGGCACAAAATTATTGGCCTTGCTGAAAATAAAATCATTCGTATTGGAGACAATAAAGGTGAAAAATATGCTTCAGATAATTTTTGGATGATGGGAGACACTGGACCTTGCGGACCCTGTAGCGAAATATTTTATGATCATGGCCCTGCAATTGCAGGTGGTCCTCCAGGCTCAAAAAATGAAGATGGTGATAGATTCATTGAAATCTGGAATCTCGTTTTTATGCAGTACAACCGTGATGACAAAGGCATCATGCATGATCTACCTAAACCTTCTGTGGATACGGGAATGGGTCTAGAGCGCATTGCTGCCGTTCTTCAAGGTGTTCATCAAAATTACGATATTGATTTATTTAAAACTCTTATCGACAGTGCAGCAAAAATTACAAATGCTAAAGATGTGAATCATCCCTCCCTTAAGGTCATTGCCGATCATATTCGCGCAACAACATTTCTAATTCATGATGGCATCCTGCCATCAAATGAGGGGAGAGGTTATGTGTTAAGAAGAATCCTACGACGCGCAATAAGACATGGCTATAAGTTAGGTATGCGGAAGGCTTTTTTCCATCAGCTAGTTGAAGTAACTGCTGAGGTTATGGGTGATGCTTGCAGTATATCGCAAGACAAAATTAGTATGATTGAGGAAGAAATCTTAAATGAGGAAAATCGTTTTTTTGAAACGATTGATAACGGCATGACGATTCTAAATGATTCCTTAAATAGCGTCATTACAACTAAGCAAAAAATTCTCTCCGGAAAAGTAGCTTTTAAACTCCATGATACATTCGGTTTTCCTCTCGATCTGACGGCAGATATTTGTCGTGAACATAGCATAGACGTAAATCATGAAGAATTTGAATCTGAAATGGCAAAACAAAAAACTCGAGCGCGAAGCTTTGGAAAATTTAAAGTTCTAGAAACCTTTGCTTTTTCTGGTCCAGATACAATTTTTGTTGGTTATGAAGCAACAGAAACAGAATCAACCATCATAGGTTTATATGTAAATAATGAGTCTGTAAATAAAATGGATGAGGGGGCCAAAGGCTTATTAATACTTGATCAAACCCCATTTTACGCTGAGTCAGGTGGTCAAATTGGTGACTCTGGTCACATAAGCAACAAAAATTTTGTTTTTGAAGTGACCACTACCTTAAAAGTAAACAAAACCATTTTTGTTCATGAAGGTATTGTTAAAAAAGGTAATGTAAAAATTAATGACCATGCACAAGCATCGATTGATGTTTTCAGACGTGAAGCCATCAAGAGAAATCACTCTGCCACCCATTTGCTTCATAAGGCACTAAAAATGGTTTTAGGTGAGCATGTTGAACAAAAAGGCTCTCTGGTAACAGAGGATAGAACGCGTTTCGATTTTTCACACCCCAAAGGGTTAACTGACATAGAAAAAAGTGAAGTTGAAAAAATTGTTAACAATGAGATTTTAAAAAATCAAGCTACTCAAACAAGAATGATGGCAATAAAAGAAGCGCAAAAAGAAGGCGCTATGATGTTATTTGGTGAAAAATATGATGAGAATGTAAGGGTTTTAGATATCGGAAACAGTAGAGAGTTATGTGGGGGAACGCACGTAAGCCAAACTGGGGATATTGGACTATTCAAAATTCAAACAGAGTCTGGTGTCGCATCCGGGATTCGTCGAATCGAGGCTACTTCAGGACTAAACGTGATTAATCTTTTACATCATCAACAAACATTATTAGAAAATGTTGCAAAAGAATTAAACACAAGCGCTAATGATGTCATGGATAAATTGCGTCAGTTATTGACCCAATTTAAAGAAAATGAAAAAGCCATCAGTACTCTTAAAACCAAATTAATGAACAATCAAGGAGAGGATTTAACCTCAAGTGCGATAAAAATTAAAGATTTCAATTTTCTTGCGGCACAAGTTGAAAATACGGGGCCCAACGAATTAAGAGAAATGATTGATAAAATTAAAACAAAACTTAAAACAGCCGTTATAATACTGGCCACTCACGATAATAGTAAAATATCACTCGCTGTTGGTATCACTGATGATTTAACTGATAGATTCAAAGCTGGTGCTATTGCAAAAATTATGGGTGAGCAACTAGGAGGGAAAGGTGGTGGTCGAGATAATATGGCAATGGCTGGAGGGTCAAAAATAAGTTCTTTAGATCTAGTTCTGTCAGATATCAAAAATTATCTTAATCAATAATAAATTATGTCTTTAATTGTTCAAAAATTTGGTGGTACTTCTGTAGCCAATCCGGAGCGTATCAAAGCTGTTGCTGATAAGGTAGCAAAATATAAAAGCCAAGGACATGACATTATTGTGGTAGTTTCAGCCATGTCAGGTGAAACCAACAAACTGGTAAGCTTGACTCAAGAGATGATGACTCAACCTGATCCACGTGAATATGACATTGTTGTCTCCTCAGGGGAACAGGTTACATCAGGTCTGACTGCATTAGCGCTCATCAATTTAGGTATTAAAGCAAAAAGTTATGCTGGTCATCAAATAAAAATTTTGACTGATGATGCATACACCAAAGCAAGAATTCTAAGTATAGATAATAAAAAAATTAATACTGATTTAGAGCAAGGGTACGTCATTGTAGTAGCTGGGTTTCAAGGTGTAGATAAAAATGGGGACATCACTACTTTAGGAAGAGGTGGCTCTGATACCACGGCTGTTGCAATTGCAGCCGCCCTCAAAGCCGATGAATGTCAAATATACACTGATGTTGATGGTATTTATACCACTGACCCAAGGCTGGTGCCTGAGGCACGCAAACTAAAATCAATTACTTTTGAAGAAATGCTTGAATTAGCAAGTTTAGGTTCAAAAGTATTGCAAACTCGTTCTGTGGAATGTGCGGGTAAATTTAAAGTAAAGTTAAGAGTTCTCTCCAGCTTTGAAGCTGCTGGTGAGGGAACTATCATAACATTTGAGGAAGATGAAAAAATGGAGAATCCAATTATTTCTGGTATTGCATTCAATCGAGATGAGGCAGAGGTCAATATTTTAGGTGTACCTGACAAACCTGGTATTGCATATCAAATTTTAGGTCCTGTTGCGGATGCGAATATTGACGTTGATATGATCATTCAAAATATTGGAACAGATGGTGCCACAGACTTTACCTTCACTGTGCACAAAAGAGACCTTAAAAAAACATTGGATATTTTGAATAGCAAAGTGAAAGATCATGTTGGCGCTAAAGAGGTTCTTAGTGACGATAAAATTGCGAAATTATCCTTAGTAGGCGTGGGTATGAAATCTCACGCAGGGGTTGCAAGTAAAATGTTTAGAACATTATCTGAAGAAGCCATTAATATCAGCACTATCTCAACAAGTGAAATTAAAATCTCAGTTATTCTTGAGGAAAAATCTTTGGATGATGCCGTCAAGGCATTACACAAAGCTTTCGAACTCGATAAAAACATCACGATTTAGCCTTAAATCATTTAGAATTATATTTTCGGAGAGCTGGCCGAGTGGTCGAAGGCACTTCCCTGCTAAGGAAGCATACGGGGTTAACCTGTATCGAGGGTTCGAATCCCTCGCTCTCCGCCACTTTAATATTTCACAAACTTGAACAGATAAATTTTAAAAATGGATAGACAAACCATATATCTTGCTGGAGGTTGCTATTGGGGTTTAGAGCACCTACTATTAGAAATAAATGGTGTGATAGAAACCCAGGTAGGATTTTCGGGTGGGCATGTTAAAAATGTTTGCTACAAAGAGGTAACGAAAGGTGACACTGGGCATGCCGAGACAGTTTTGATTGAATTCGATGCATCAATTATAGATTTAGCTGATTTACTTGAAAGCTTTTTCAAAATTCACAATCCAACAACGACAAATCAACAAGGTAATGATAGAGGTTCGCAGTATCGCTCTGCTATTTTTTATACTAATCAAACTCAAAAACAAATCGCACTTGAAGTAATTCAAAAAGTTAGCAATTCAAAAAAATGGGGTGCACCAATCGTAACCATAGTTGAGCAATTTGGTGCATTTTATCCCGCAGAAGAAAATCACCAAAAGTATTTACAAAAAAATCCGCTTGGTTATACCTGTCACTTCAAAAGAGACATTGATTTTAATTAATTTGGCATAGAAATTGCTTTTAATTAATTGAAGCTTTTAATTTAATCCTGGAGATTTTTGTGCGTTCATTTTACATTCTATTCCTGTTAATTTTTTCTACTCAAATCAGTGCACAAAATAATTTTTACCCAACACACATAACAATGATCTCGCCGCAAATAAATGCTTATCAAAATACGAAATATCATGACAACATTCCTGAACCAGAGATTAAAACTTGTGAATTAGAGGAGGAAGGTTTTTTTACATCCCTCTTTCCAGAAAATGATGACTCAGAAAGAACCTTTATGGGGATTGAGTTAGATTATATCGAATTTGGTCTTTCAATAGTGTCTATTGGAGTGGATTTTATTATTCCCGGCCAATAACGCTAAAAGTGTGAAAAAAAAAATATAAATAGAGTTTTTTTTAGTATAATTTTGAGATGTTTTTTTTAAAGAATTTTTTTCGATTTCATTTAAAAAGTCTTGCCTCTCTCTTTTTTGCTCTCATTTTATCTGGTTGCGGGACATTTGATGAGCTCCTTCAAATTGGACCTGACAGCGTGGAAGATGGACGTGGGCAATTCAATACTGTGATTGCTGAGACTAATGATCAACAGTTACTTCTTAACCTCGTCAAAAGGAGATATGGGGATAACACTGCCTTACTGGAGGTAAATAGCGTTTCGACGACTCTTGAGTGGAAACGTGGAGGTAATCTGGGTCTTACTCTATTTGACGGGGGTGAAGATGCCAATAGTTTAGGTATTGGCGCCAATGGTGCCTATACAGAGAGACCCACCATTACATACTTGCCAGTAAAGGGTCCTGATTTAATCAAGAAGAATTTAAGTCCTCTTGACCCAGAAGTCTTAATCCTGCTCTCACGTTCCGGTTGGAGATTGGAACGCATCATGCGCCTTACTCTGAATAACATTAACGACCTCGACAATGCTGCTGCTGCAAGTGGGCCGACCCCAGCGTTTGCGCCCGATACATTAGACTTTGATAAATTATTGTCCGTTATAGAAAAAGTAGGTCATGGTCAATTTGTTTTAGGCTACACCATAATAAATGACCAAAAAGTTTTAGCTCTTGACGTCCGTGCGGAAATGCTAGAACGACCAGAAATGCAAGACATTACTAAGATTTTGAAAGTTGATAAGCACTCTTTCTATGTCGTCAATGTTGAAGGTAATACCGACTATCGATCAAATAAGGAAATTGATATTAGTGTCAGATCCCTATCGGGTATGAAATTTTATTTAAGTCACGGCGTTCAGGTTCCCGAAGAACATATCATGCAAAACAAAGTGCAGATCACAAAGGCAGCAGACGGTGAAGTTTTTGACTGGGATAGTATCTTCGGTGATTTATTTCAAATTCAAAGTTCACGTCAAGAGCCAAGCGAGGATATCGCGGCGGTAAAATGTTTTTGGAGAGGTTATTGGTTCTACATAGATGACACTGATATAGAAAGTAAAAACACCTTTATGTTACTTGATCAGATCACAGCACTTCAATCAGGAGACATGGATAAATCCGGTCCGCTACTCACCTTACCCGTTAACTAGCCAACAAAGTTTTAAGTTATAATATCGCAACGCGCCCGTAGCTCAGCTGGATAGAGTACTTGGCTACGAACCAAGGGGTCAGGAGTTCGAATCTCTTCGGGCGCGCCATTTCCTGGGTATTTGCGCCCGTAGCTCAGCTGGATAGAGTACTTGGCTTCGAACCAAGGGGTCAGGAGTTCGAATCTCTTCGGGCGCGCCATTATTCTCAAGAATTTACTTGAAGAAAATATTCAACGTAATCAGGATCAATAGCCCTCATTTTATCAATAAGAGTGGACTGTGAAATCGTATCATTTTTAATTTTAGCGATCGCATAAAGTTCGGATAACGAATCCAAATGACGATCATTAATCATTAAAGCCTTTTCAAAATCCTTGATTGCTTCGGAGTAATTATCTAATTTAGACTCAGCTATGCCAAGGTAATACCAAGCATCGGGGCTACCTTGCTCAGATTGCGTCCATGTCTTAGCAATTTTTTTCATCTGCTGCCAGTTCTCCTGTTGCATTGGAACAATTACCTGCATAAAAAAAGGCTTCTCAGCGTCAGGGAGGCTCCAGAAAGGAGGCTCTGAGCTCATCAGATCATTTTGTGGTGTTTTCTGAAGTAAGTCGCTAATCCACTCAACTGGCAAACAATAAAAATGACCTAACCTTTTACCAGGGCTTTTAAAGGTTGTAATGCCAATTAAATTAAAATCAAGGTCGAATAATGCTCCTCCACTTGAACCAACAGTAAAGGTCGCAGAGGTACGAATAATATTGCCGCCTTCAAATTGATGTAAACCTTTTACCTTTCCGTAGGAAGGGAGTGGTACTGGATTATCGTTAGGAAACGTTAAGGCAAAAACTTTATCTTCATAACTTATAGACTCAGTTTTACCCATCTTAACCGGCGGTAATGGCAGATCATCAAATTGTAAAATACATAAGTCGTGTCCCCAGTCAGCAAAAACGGCAATGGGCACATAGGTTTTAAAATATTTCACAACGTTGACGCCTTTTGAGTCAGCAAACACATGGCAATCGGTAGCGACATGATTTTCCTTAATGACGACACCAGAGCCAGTTCCTGTAACCCCATCACCATATGTTACCCATATGTGAACCATGGATTCGCTTATACCAAAGAGCTCTGATTGGGCAGGATAGGCATGTCCTTTAAAGGATATGACACATAGCAAAAGTAAGAAAAGTTTAGTTTTATTTATTAAATAATCCACCTGTATATGATTTACTATTATTCATTTAATTCAATTTATCATTAAATGCAACGCGATGCCAAAACAATTTCTCTGGTTATTGTCCTCAATATCAGCTATTTTTTTGTTGAATATTTTTTTGCACAAAAAATCAGCTCCGTTTCCCTCTTCGCCGATAGTATAGATTTTCTTGAAGATGCGAGCTCTAATTTTATTGCACTTTTTTTTATGAATGCCGCTATCGTTTACAGAAGATACATTACTTTACTGCTGTTAAGTATTTTTATACTCCCCGCATTTGGTGCAATTTTCCTTATTGTAAATAAAATAAGTCAGTCGACCGTACCGGAACCGTTTACATTGACATCTGTCGCTCTTGGGGCATTGCTGATAAATCTAATTTGCAGCCTCTTGTTGAGAAAATATAAAAAGGCATCTAACACCATGCTTAAGGTGATTTATTTTTCTGCAAGAAATGATGTCATCAGCAATCTTGCCATTATTATTGCGGGCATTATTACATTTTTTTATACCAGCCAATTACCTGACCTTATTGTGGGGACCATTATTTTCATTGTCAATCTGATGGCAATAAGTGAAATTTTAAAAGACTTAAATAAAAAATAGTTTGCATGCTAATGATTAGTGTGCCAACAATATTCTTATATGGACACTTTTTCCATATTTTTTCTTTTTTTTAATGTTTAGGAGGAAGCGTTATGAAATTTACATTTGTTAAAAAAATTATGGTGCCTTTCTTAGCACTATTTATATTTGGTTCTTTTTCGTCTGTAGCAGTTGCAGAAGAGGAATCTATTTATACGCAGCTAGGCGGTACTTAAAATATTGCTCTTACTGTTGATCATTTGGTAGATAAAATATGTGTGAACAAAGCCTTAAATAAGAATCCTGCGCTGAAAGCGGTCCATGATGCAGATCAAACAAGAGCAGGCTTTAAGGTAATGCTTACAAATTGGGTCGTTGAGAGAACTGGTGGGCCAGCGATTTATCAACCAGATGAGTTTGGCCGTGGAAAGTCTATGAAAGACTCCCACCCGCATTTAAATATTACGGATAGGGAGTTTGATATTATTATGATTGAATGTTTACATACGTTTTATGCATTCGATGTGCCTGATCATCTCATAAAACCAATCATGGCAGATCTGCAAAGCTTCAGAGGTGACATTGTCACAAAACCCACTGCTGGCTACACAAGCCCATATAATAGTCCTTATAGCGGTCTGTAATTTTTTTATACACTAAAGGCTAGCTTTAGGGCTAGCCTTTTTTTATCTGCAATGATTCAATTTTAAATCTGCTAGATCCTTGGCATCGATCTCCATATTCTCTGTCAATTCGTTGAGTGTTGTTTTCAAATCATCGAAATCTCTCTTTGATAGATGCGTCTTGCATGCAACCTTCTCTTGAATTAAAGCGACGGACTCCTCTAACTCGATCCCTTTTTTTGTTAACTTAATTGTAATTATTCGCTCGTCGTCCTTTGATCGTGAGCGACTAATTAGGCCTAATTTTTCAATTTTTTTTAAAATGGGGGAAATGGTTGGTAGGTCTAATTTAAGTTGACTTGCAATCTCTGAAGAGTTTTTGCAGCTAGATTCCCAAAGCGTAAGGAGAACTAAATATTGTGGGTATGTCAGTCCAATTTCTTTTAAATAAAATCGATAATACCGAATAATTGAGTTTGTTGCCGCATAAAGTGCGAAACAGAGTTGATTATCTAAAAGAAGATTTGGGTATTTGCTAATACCGATATTATATTGAAAATAAACAAAAAATGTTGGTAGGGTGTGCGCGGATCGAACGCGCGACCAACGGATTAAAAGTCCGGTGCTCTACCAGCTGAGCTAACACCCCGTCATTGGCAAAACGCGATTATCTAAGATTAGTTAAAGCAGGTCAACCCTAAAAAATAAAAAACTAACGAATTCCAGGTAAACGACCACCAAGGCCGCGCATGAGTTTTCCGATACCCCCTTTGGAAAACATTTTCATCATCTTTTGCATTTCTTCAAATTGCTTCAACAAACGATTAACATCCTGAACTTGGACGCCTGATCCATTGGCAATTCTCATCTTACGTTTTGCTTTTATGAGCTCTGGCTTTTGTCTCTCAAGGCGTGTCATTGAGTTAATAATTGCCTCAGTTTGATTTAAAGATTTGTTGCCCTCTTCTGGGTCAACATTATTAGCAGCATTCATTAGCTGCTTAGGCATCTTATCCATCATAGCCCCCATACCACCCATTTTTTTCATTTGCGCAATTTGGTTTTTAAAATCATCTAAATCAAAATTCTTTCCTGATTTGACTTTATTAGCAAGCTTTTCAGCCTCTTTAATATCGACATTCTTTTGCGCCTCTTCAACTAGGCCAACGATATCTCCCATACCAAGAATTCGACTTGCCATTCGATCTGGATAGAAAGGTTCTAGCCCGTTAGTCTTTTCGCTAACACCTATAAATTTGATTGGCTGACCCGTAATGTGTCTGACGGAGAGCGCTGCGCCTCCCCTTGAGTCACCATCAAGTTTAGTTAAAATAATACCCGTCAAAGGCAAAGCATCGCCAAATGCTTTGGCAGTATTTACAGCATCTTGACCCTGCATTGCATCCACAACAAAAAGAGTTTCAATCGGCGTTAAGGTTTTATGCAACTGCTTGATTTCTTTCATCATAGCTTCATCAATACCAAGGCGTCCAGCAGTATCAAAAATAATTACGTCAAAAAATTGTTTTTTTGCATAGGCCATGGAAGCCGTTGCAATGGTATTGGGTTTGTCTTTTGGTGAGGAATCAAAACAATCAATTGAGAGGCTTTCTGCCAAGGTTTTTAATTGGTCAATTGCTGCAGGTCGATAAATATCAGCACTGACGAGTAATACTTTCTTTTTTTGTTCCTTTAGAATTTTTGCTAATTTGCCAGCAGTCGTTGTCTTACCTGAGCCTTGCAAACCTGCCAGCAAAATAATTGCAGGTGGCTTTGTGGAGAAATCAAGTTGAGCATTCTGCTCGCCCATAAGATCGGTTAATTCATCTTGCACAATTTTAATAATTGCCTGGCCTGGGCTAACACTCTTGAGAACTTCAGCGCCAATTGCTTTTTCTTTGACACGATCAATAAAGTATTTCACAACCGGCAGAGCAACATCTGCCTCGATCAATGCAATTCTAACCTCTCGCATTGCATCGCTAATGTTTTCCTCTGTGAATCTTGCCTGACCGCGAATAGTTTTTATTACTGACTGTAAACGATCTGTTAAATTTTCAAGCATAATTAACTATTATTTTTTATTGACGATTATCTATTATAATTGGGTTTAGCAGATATATAAATTATTACGATGGATTATTGGACCGCATATTTTTTAACAGCAATACTTTATATCATTCCTTGTATTGGATTGTTGTCGAGCAAACAACAATCACATTTTAAAAAAATATCTATTGTGTTAATCCTAGGTCTAATATCCCATGCCTACTTCGCATATTTAATTATTTTTGATCAAGGCATCAACCTAAATTTTTCTAATGCGATTCTTGTTATTAGCTTCATAACCGTTCTAATTTACACTGTTTTAAATTTAAGAGGTAGCTATCATCGGTTAGAATTTTTAACATTAATCCCCGCAATAATTATAATTTTATTTAACCCTACCATTCAGAATGATCACTACATCACGCAATATTTTTCAATCAATGCTCTCGTACATGTTCTTACAGCCCTTATTGGATATAGCTTCTTTGCTTTTGGAGCAATCTTTTCAATCTTCTTGAAATTTATTGAAACAGATTTGCATGATAAAAAAAATAAAGATTCTTTTTTTTCAAGTGACTTGTCTATTCTCTCTATTGAAAACCAACTTTTTAAAATATATTGGATTGGCTTTATTTTATTAACAACGACGATGCTTTCGGGCTCTCTTTTCTCAGAAGAGCTCTTTGGAACTGCTTTCGTATTCAATCATAAATTTTTGCTATCTCTTATCGCTTGGATTTTATATGGAGGACTTTTAGTGGGGCGCCTTCTGTTTGGCTGGCGGGGAAAAAAAGCCATAAACCTCTCCCTTGCAGCCTTCATTACTCTGATATTAGCTTACGTTGGAACCAAATTTATATTAGAAATTGTTCTATCTTAAATCTAATATTGGCCAATTATTTTTTTGAGCCTCAAATTTCAATGTTGGATCTGGATTGACTGCTACAGGATCACTAACAACACTTAGCAATGGTAAATCATTTTTTGAATCACTGTAAAAAAATATTTTTTTAAAATCTTTAAAACTTAAATTTTTATTCTTGAGCCAAGCGTGAAGTCGAGTTACTTTGCCTTCCTGAAAGGAAGCCACACCTTGAATTTTTCCAGTAAACTGGCCGTCAACCTCCTCTAAGTCCGTCCCTATTAATTCTTCAATACCAAAAAGCGTTGCAATGGGTTTTGTGATGAAGCTATTAGTTGCAGTGATAATTAAAAGTTGGTCACCTTGTTTTTTGTGTTGATTGACCAAATCAAGCGCTTTTTTAGTAATCATTGGTTGTATTATAGTTTTCACATATTCCGCCCTCAGTTCATTGAGAGCAGACTTTTTATTTTGACGTAAGGGTTTAAATTGAAATTCAGCATAAGCGTCTATATCTAGAGACCCTGTTTGATAATCCTTAAAGAATTCCTCATTTTGCTTCTCATAAACTGCCTGATCTAAAATCCCTTTTTTGATAAGAAATAGGCTCCAATTATAGTCAGAATCCCCATTGAGTAAGGTGTTATCAAGATCAAAGATAGCTAAATTCAATATGACTTGCCTTAAACCTGAGGGTGCGCTCGTTCGAGCTTGGAGAATAATTTATTTAAAGCATTGATATAGGCTTTTGCTGAGGCGATCACGATATCTGTATCGGATCCTTGTCCATTCACAACCCTACCCCCCTTAGCAAGTCTCACAGTAACTTCGCCCTGGGCATCGGTGCCTGTAGTAATATTATTAACGGAGTAGAGTAAAAGCTCAGCATCTGATTTAACAATCGACTCAATGGATTTAAATGTGGCGTCAACTTGACCGCCTCCTTCCGAAGTTGCCTCATAACTTTTTCCATCCACAAAAATCACAACTGATGCTTTAGGAGTCTTATTGGATTCTGATGAGGCTTTAAGAGAATTTAATTTGTAACGATCAATTGCAACCTCAACATATTCCTCGCTAACTAAAGCGTGAATATCTTCGTCAAAAATTTCAGATTTTTTATCTGCTAAATTTTTAAATCGATCGAAGGCAGCATTTAAAATTTCATCGGAATCGATTTCGATACCAAGATCTTTCAATCGAGATTTAAATGCATTGCGTCCTGATAACTTTCCTAAAGAAATTTTGTTTGCACCCCAACCAACATCTTGTGCCTTCATAATTTCATATGTTTCTCTGTGCTTTAGAACACCATCTTGATGAATACCTGATTCATGCGCAAAGGCATTCGCACCGACAATCGCCTTATTTGGTTGCACGGGATAACCAGTTATCGTGGATACAAGTTTTGATGAGGGAACAATTTGTTCTGTATTAATCGTTGTCTCAAGTTTGAAAATATCGCGGCGCGTTTTAACAGCCATAACAATTTCCTCTAAACTTGCATTTCCAGCCCGCTCACCCAAACCATTAATGGTACATTCTACCTGACGTGCCCCATTGATAACGGCTGCTAAGGAATTAGCAACAGCCATTCCCAAGTCATTATGACAGTGTGTTGACCACACTACTTTGCCTGAGTTTGGCACGTTCTGGATAAGCATTCCGATTCTTTCTCCCCAAGAATGTGGAATCGAATAGCCTACCGTATCGGGAACATTAATTGTCTTAGCTCCTGCCTGAATTACTGCGTCAAACACTTCTACTAAAAAATTAATTTCAGAACGTACAGCATCCTCTGCAGAGAACTCAACGTCATCCGTAAACTCAAGTGCCCACTTGACTGCCTGAACAGCCCTCTCGAGAACTTGGCTCTCCGTCATGCGCAATTTATTTTCCATGTGAATTTTACTGGTAGCAATAAATGTATGGATGCGTTTTGATTTTGCTGGCTTTATAGCATTGCCCGCTCTGTGAATATCATTTTCAACTGCACGCGCTAATGAACATACCGTGCTGTGCTTGATAGTTTTTGCAACTGCCTGGATTGCTTCGAAATCACCAAGGCTTGCCGCAGCAAAACCTGCCTCAATTACATTTACCCCTAACTTTTCTAATTGACGCGCTATCCTTACTTTTTCCTCTTTGGTCATAGAGGCACCTGGGCTCTGTTCCCCATCGCGCAAAGTGGTATCAAATATGATTAGTTGGTTATTTAAAGATGTCGACATCTAAGAAGCTTCGCTCGCTAAATTTATTTTTAAAAAATGTAAAGTACCCCGACAAGGCATAGCCTAAAGTAATAAGAAAGATAATTTCTGCTGGATTATGAGAGATTATCGCAAACACAAAAATAATAGCGAGAATAGCAATGAAAGGTTGGCTATTCCTTAAATTTATATCCTTACCGCTATAAAATCTTAAATCTGTTGTCATTGAAAGAGCTGCGAAAATAGTCAATAAAAGTGCAAACCATTGCATTGGAAAAAAACCAAGAAAAATATCATTTCCACTGATACCATTATCATAAGAAATCCAGATAAAACTCGCTAACAACGTTGCTGCTGCAGGTGAAGGCAAGCCAAAAAAATATTTCTTATTGTCAATGTCGAGCTTTACATTAAAGCGAGCAAGCCGGATTGCAGCGCACGCACAGTAGATGAATGCCGCCACCCATCCTAGACGTCCTAAAGGTTGGAGTGCCCAAACATATATGACCAGCGCTGGCGCAACACCAAAAGACACCATATCTGATAAGCTATCATACTCACTTCCAAATGCACTTTGTGTCTGAGTAAGTCTTGCAACCCTTCCATCTAAGCCATCCATGACTAAAGCAAAAAAAATAGCAATAGCAGCATGATCATAATTTCCACTCATAGCCTGAACAATTGCATAAAATCCCGCAAATAGTCCACCAGTAGTGAAAATATTTGGTAACAAGTAGAACCCTTTTTTTCTAACCCCTTCTGACGCTTTAGATTTTGTTTCTTTATCAGCCATACATAAATTCTATCCTAGAATTAAACATTATTCATCGTTAGAGCATTGAAAAAAACTTATAATAGTTAATTAATCCTAAAAAAATAAAAATGCAATTTAAATTAATCAATACAGATGGCGAAGCAAGAGCAGGTAGTCTCACGACAAAACATGGAAAAATAGATACACCTGTATTTATGCCTGTAGGGACCTACGGAGCAGTAAAATCTTTAAGCCCTGAAGACCTTGAAGACTTAAACTTTGAAATTATTCTTGGAAATACATTTCACCTCTGGTTACGTCCAGGTTTGGAGGTAATTAATGCACACGGGGGGTTGCATGAGTTCACCAGTTGGCAAAAATCTATGCTGACTGACTCCGGGGGTTTTCAAGTATGGAGTTTAGGCAAAATGAGAAAAATAACGCAAGCGGGTGTTATTTTTCAATCTCCTATCAATGGGGATGAATGTTTCCTTAGCCCTGAGGTTTCTATGCAAATCCAGGCGCAACTCAATAGCGACATTGCCATGATCTTTGATGAGTGCACCCCCTATCCAGCCACTTTTGCAGAAGCAAAAGAATCAATGCAACTATCAAAAGAATGGGCGTATCGCAGTAAAGATAGTTTTCAGTCTAAAAATAATGCTCTTTTTGGTATTGTACAAGGAGGGATGTATGAAGACCTTCGTTCCGAATCGTTAGATAATCTAACTAATATTGGTTTTGACGGTTATGCTATTGGGGGGCTGTCGGTTGGCGAGCCAAAAAATGAGATGATCAAGATTGTAAAATATATTAGCCCCAAAATACCAAAAAAAAGCCCGCGCTATTTGATGGGAGTTGGTACACCAGAAGATATTATTGAGGCAGTCACCCATGGTGTAGATATGTTTGACTGTGTCATGCCCACGAGAAATGCAAGAAATGGATGGTTATTTACAAGCTTTGGTGAGGTTAAGATTAAAAATGCACAATATAGAGACGATATGAGTGTTATTGATGAAACTTGCTGTTGTTATACATGTAAAAATTTCTCGAGAGCCTATTTACACCACCTATTCAAAATTGGTGAGATGCTGGGCTCAAGATTAAACACAATTCATAATCTTTATTTCTACAAAAAGATGATGATAGATATTCGACAATCCATAATAGATAATACATTTAATGCATTTAAAAAAACCTTCTTAGAAGCAAGAAAGACAAGTGAATAGAAAGCAGTGTTGTGATAGAATCTAGGCTTTAAAAATGAGGGTATTTAAATGAACGAAGGTTTAATGGGTTTTTTACCGTTTATAGTTATTTTTGTATTATTTTACTTTATGTTAATTCGACCACAAATGAAGCAAGCGAAAGAGCACAAAGCAATGATTGCGTCTCTTAAAAATGGTGATGAAATATCTACTGGCTCAGGTATTTTAGGAAAAATTACCAAATTAAATACGCATTATGCAACCATTGAAATTGCCAGTGCAGTTGAGATTAAAATTCAAAAGCAATCTATTCAAGCATTGCTTCCAAAAGGCACAATTAAATCCATATAAGTTTATCTGCTAACCATGAATCAATTTTCCAGTTGGAAGTATGTTGTAATTGCTCTCACAATAATTTTTGGGGTTACCTACACAATTCCTAATTTTTTTGGTGAGTCCCCTGCTATCCAAATTATGCCTGCAAAGTCTGGAGGAAAAGTTGAAATCACTACTCTGCAAGTCATTGAAAATGAACTTAAGATTGCTGGAATCGATCCAGTTGGCGCTATTGCTGAAAAAGACAATATAAAACTCAAGTTTCAAACTGCAGAGGAGCAGATTGCTGCAAAGAGTATCAGTGAAAATGTCTTGGGGAGTGACTTTGTGGTTGCATTAAATTTAATATCAAATTCCCCTCAATGGCTCTCAAGCCTTGGTGCATTGCCAATGTATCTGGGATTAGATTTAAGGGGTGGTGTACATTTTCTCATGGAGCTTGACTTATCTAAGGTCTCTGAAAGAAAAAATGACGGTTTACTCAGTGATTTGAGAAGAGCAATGCGAGAAGACAAAATCCAATATTATGATTCACAAATAAATGGCGGTGTTATTCAAGTAAAATTCAAGCAAGAAGATGATCTTGATAAAGTCAAAGATATTGTTAGGGGTATGGGTACTGGTCGCTCAATTTTTGGCGCTGGTTCAGCAAAGGAAACGGAAGCTTTTTCATTTTTAGAAACAGAAAATAATGGAGAATTTATTCTTCAGATTCGCCAATCGCAATATGCTGATGAGGATACTGTCAGTTTTGCCCTCAAGCAAAATTTAGAAACCTTGCATAATCGTGTCAACGAATTAGGTGTTGCTGAACCGATCATCCAGCAACAAGGCAAAGATAGAATTGTAATTCAACTCCCAGGAGTTCAAGACACGGCAAAAGCAAAAGAAATCTTAGGACGTACCGCTATTCTAGAGATGAAAATGCTCAGCGATGATCAATCACCTGAATTGATTGAACGTGCAGAAAATGGTCAAGCTCCCCCAGGAACCCAACTTTATCGTGATAGAGATGGTGCTCCCATGCTGATAAAAAAAGAAATTATCCTCACTGGGGAAAAAATTATTAACGCAGGTCCTGGTGTAGATCAAATGACAGGACAATCAATTGTTTCAATAACACTTGATGGCTCTGGAGCGAATATTTTCAAACAAATTACTAGAGAAAATGTTGGTAAAAGAATGGCTCTAATCTTGGTTGAAAAAAATTCTGCTGAGGTGATTACCTCTCCAGTAATCAAAAGTGAGATAGGTGGCGGTCGGGTTCAAATTACTGGCATGGAAAATGCCCAGGAAGCTACCGATATTGCCTTATTACTTCGAGCTGGATCACTTGCAGCCCCAATGGAAATCGTTGAAGAGAGAACCGTGGGGCCAAGTATGGGTAAAGAAAATATTGCTCGTGGCGTGAATTCAACTATCTGGGGTTTTGTAGCGATCATGATACTTATGTCCCTATACTATATGACATTTGGATTGGTTTCAGTAGTCGCACTTTCTGCTAATTTATTGTTCCTAGTAGCTTTACTATCTGCCATTCAGGCAACATTAACATTGCCCGGTTTGGCTGCAATTGCCTTAACATTGGGAATGGCAATTGATGCAAATGTGCTGATCAATGAACGCATTAGGGATGAAATTAGGAATGGAAATACGCCGCAAGCAAGCATTCATATGGGCTATGAAAAAGCTTGGGGGACCATATTAGATTCTAATATTACAACCCTCATTGCTGGTTTGGCTCTATTTATGTTTGGATCAGGGCCTATCAAAGGTTTTGCAGTTGTGCACGTACTTGGTATCTTAACTTCAATGTACAGCGCTATTTGGGTATCACGATCAATCATCAATTATATTTATGGAAGAAAGCGCAAGATTGAATCCCTATCAATTGGTGAAATATATAAGATTGAAAACAATTAATTATGGAAATTTTTAGAGTAAAAAAAGATATTCCCTTTATGCGATTTAGACGCATATCTGCCATTATCTCAATTTCAATATTTGTCTTAGCTATCTCATTCCTAAGTCTCAAAGGGTTAAATCTTGGGGTTGATTTTACGGGCGGTACTATCATGGAGGTTAAATATGCTAAACAGGCCAACATCCAAAGTATTAGAGATACACTTGCCACAATAAATTTACAGGACGCTCAAGTTCAAAATTTTGGTACGGCAAGAGATGTTCTTATTCGATTACCCTTGCGAAGCGACCTTTCAATTGCAGATTTGTCAGAAAAAGTATTAGCTAGCCTAAAAGAAAAAAACGATGCTGTCGAGATAATGCGTGTTGAATCTGTGGGCGCTCAAATTGGCGAAGAACTATACGAGGATGGTGCGCTTGCAATCCTGTTTGTTTGTCTTGGAATTGTTTTGTACCTATCCTTCAGGTTTGAGTGGAGATTTGCTATAGCGGCAATAGTCGCAAACCTGCATGACGTTATTATTATTCTTGGATTTTTTGCATTTTTCCAATGGGAATTTAATTTGACTGTGTTGGCGGCAGTTTTAGCGGTTCTTGGCTACTCAGTCAATGAATCTGTGGTGGTATTTGACCGCGTTAGAGAAAATTTTAGAAGAATGCGCAAATCTAAAGTTGAAGAGGTAATAAATAATGCTATAACAAGGACTATGTCCCGCACAATCATGACCCATTTATCTACACAAACAGTTGTTATATCTATGTTAATTTTTGGTGGAGAAATATTAAACAACTTTGCATTAGCTTTAACTATTGGTATTCTATTCGGAATATATTCATCTATTATGGTTGGGTGCCCGCTTGCAATGTGGCTCGGAACTAATCAAAGTAATCTTGCAAGAACTGAGGACCCAAAAAAAACTGAGCAAGAAATTATTTAATTAAAACCTTGATTAATTTTTCCCTCACACATCAGCTGTTACTTCTTGCAACTCTTCTTGTATTGTCAGGATTTTTTTCGATAGCCGAAACGAGCCTGATGGCCGTAAATCGCTTCCGCCTGAAACACCTTGCAAAAAAAGGAAATAAAGGCGCGCTGCTTGCCTCAAATC
This sequence comes from Methylophilaceae bacterium, assembly GCA_016778465.1. Taxonomy (GTDB): domain Bacteria; phylum Pseudomonadota; class Gammaproteobacteria; order Burkholderiales; family Methylophilaceae; genus BACL14. The sequence continues at coordinate 108,424 of JADHPM010000001.1, read as the reverse complement.
TTCTAAATGAAACTGATAAATTACTCAGTGTCATTCTTCTATGCAATAACTTTTGCAATGCAGCCTCTGCCACATTAGTAACAGTCATCGCAGTGCACTTTTATGGTGAACAAGAATTTATCATCATGACCGGAACATTAATAACAACTTTTTTAATTTTAATTTTTAGTGAGATTTCACCAAAAGTTATTGCTGCTGCGCATGCAGAGAAATTAGCTCTCAAGTGTAGTTATGTGCTTTTTCCACTTCTTAAGATTCTTTATCCTATCGTTTGGTTTGTAAATCTCTTTGTACTTGGTCTCTTAAAAATATTCAACATTAAAACAAAATTTAATCAAAACCATTTGATTACAATGGATGAATTAAAAAGTATTATCAGTGATTCAGGTCAGTTTTTACCGAGTAAAAATAAAACTATTTTTTTAAATTTAATCGATCTTGAGAAAGTCACAATTGAAGACATTATGCTTCCCTATACGCACGTAGAGTCGATAAATTTAGGTCAAAACCTAGACGAGATATTAAATAAAATTTCAAATTTTCATCACAACCGAATTCTTATAAAACAAGAGAATAATGAGAGTATTTTTGGAGTATTAGAGACACAAAAACTTTTTAAATATTTATTAAAAAACAAACAAGAAGAATTAGATGTTGAAACCATTAAATCTCTAGCAGATAAACCTTATTTTATTCCTAACGGAACAACCATCTACAAACAAATACAATATTTCCAAGACAACCAAGAAAAACTAGGGTTAATTGTGAACGAGCATGGAGAGTTTATGGGCCTGATCACTTTGGAAGATATACTCGAAGAGATCATAGGTGAATTTAATGTTGAACTTCCATCCAAATTATCAAATGTCACATTTGATGTTGATGGCTGGATCGTTGACGGCTCAATAACGCTCAGAGAGCTGAATAAAAAACTCAAGCTAAATTTACCAGTTAACGGACCAAAAACATTAAATGGTCTAATTATAGAATTTTTTGAAGAGATTCCAGAGCCCAATACTAGCTTTAAAATTCACAATAAAACTTTTGAGGTTTTGAGCAGTCAAGATAAAATAGTTAAAACAGTTAAAATATATAATTAAGTGTTGTCATGGCTGATATAAATCATTCCGAAAACCTAAAACTCAAACCGAGTAAAATAAAACCTAAACTTCCAAGCCTGTATAAGGTCGTAATTCTTAATGACGACTATACCCCGATGGAATTTGTTGTTCATGTTGTCCAAACTGTTTTTAACAAAACACATGATGAGGCTACTCGTTTAATGCTAAAAATTCATACTGAGGGTATGGGGATCTGTGGAATGTATCCGTTAGAAATAGCAGAAACAAAAATGAATCAAGTATTAAATTTTGCAAAAGAGGAGCAGCACCCCTTGCAATGTATTATAGAAAAGATATAGTTTTATTATGATCGCACAAGAATTAGAAGTTAGTTTACACATGGCATTCATGGACGCTAGACAAAAGCGTCATGAATTGATTACAGTTGAGCATCTGCTCTTAGCAATGCTTGACAATCCCTCTGCTTCGGAAGTTTTGAAAGCTTGTGGAGCAAAATTAGAAAAATTGCGTTCAGATATTTCTGAACATATCGAAGAGCATACTCCAATTGTTGGTGGAGATAATGAAGTTGATACTCAGCCAACACTTGGCTTCCAAAGAGTTATCCAAAGAGCAATGCTGCATGTTCAATCATCAGGGAAAAAAGAAGTTACTGGTGCCAATGTTTTGGTAGCAATTTTTGGAGAAAAAGATTCCCATGCAGTTTATTTCCTCCATCAAGAGGGTATTGCAAGACTTGACGTTGTAAACTTCATTGCGCACGGAATTTCGAAGATTACTGAAAATGAAAATAAAGAACCTCAAGTGGATGAGGGTGAGACGGATACCAAAACAAACAAAAATCTTGAGACCTATACAGTAAATCTTAATAAACTTGTAGCTGAAGGAAGAATTGATCCTCTAATTGGGCGTGAATCTGAAGTTGAAAGAGTTGTCCAAATTCTGTGTAGAAGAAGAAAAAATAATCCATTATTAGTTGGCGAAGCAGGCGTTGGAAAAACAGCTATAGCCGAAGGGTTGGCTAAGAAAATTGTCGATAAACAAATACCAGAAATTCTTCAAAAAGCTATTATCTACTCACTTGACTTAGGTGCCTTAATTGCAGGTACAAAATATCGTGGTGACTTCGAGCAGCGTTTAAAAAATGTATTGAAGCAATTAAGTGAAAATAAAAATGCTATTCTTTTTATTGATGAGATTCATACAATTATTGGTGCTGGATCAGCGAGTGGTGGCACCCTCGATGCATCAAATCTTCTCAAGCCTGCTCTGGCAAATGGAGCTTTGAAATGTATAGGGGCTACAACTTACCAAGAATATAGAACAGTATTTGAAAAGGATCATGCGTTATCGAGAAGATTTCAAAAAATAGATGTGGAAGAGCCCAGTGTTCAAACAACCATTAACATTCTGAAAGGTTTAAAAGTACATTTTGAAAAACATCACAATGTTAAATTTTCCTCCAATGCACTAATTAGCGCTGCAGAATTATCTTCCAAGTTCATCAATGATAAAAAATTACCGGATAAAGCTATCGATGTGATTGATGAAGCTGGTGCTGCTCAAAAAGTTTTGCCAAAAAACAAACAAAAAAAGTTGATTGGCTCAAAAGAGATTGAAGATGTTATATCTAAAATAACACGCATCCCGCCGCAAAATATTAATAAAGATGATAGGAATGCACTAAAAACACTCGATAGAGATTTAAAAGCTGTAATTTTTGGTCAAGATAAAGCAATCGATTCGTTATCTGCTGCAATAAAAATGGCAAGGAGTGGTCTAGGCTCTGACAACAAACCAATTGGAAGTTTTCTTTTCAGCGGGCCAACAGGCGTTGGTAAGACTGAGGTAGCAAGACAGCTTGCCTACACCCTGGGTATAGAACTTATTAGAATTGATATGAGTGAGTACATGGAAAGGCATTCAGTCTCTAAATTAATTGGGGCCCCCCCTGGGTATGTTGGATTTGATCAAGGCGGCATCTTGACGGAGAGTATTAATAAAAACCCCCACTCAGTACTTTTGCTTGACGAAATCGAAAAAGCTCATCCAGATGTTTTTAATATCCTCTTACAAGTAATGGATAATGGAAATTTAACAGATAGCAATGGAAGAAAAACAGATTTTAGAAATGTCACGCTTATTATGACTACAAATGCGGGCGCTGAAACTCTCTCAAAAACAACATTTGGCTTCACAGAGAATAAACAGGTGGGTGACGAACAAATTGAAATTAAGAAAATATTTTCACCTGAATTTAGAAACCGACTTGATGCAACCGTTTCGTTTGCACCATTAAATAATGATGTTATTTTAAGGGTTGTTGATAAATTTCTCATTCAATTGGAGAACCAGCTGCATGACAAAAAAGTTGACGCAACTTTCACAGCAAAATTGAAAAACTTCCTTGCTAAAAAGGGCTTTGATCCACAAATGGGTGCTCGCCCAATGGCAAGATTAATTCAGGATACAATCAGAAAAGCCTTAGCCGACGAGTTATTATTTGGTAAATTGGTTAATGGTGGTGAGGTCGAAATAGATATTGATGATCAAGAAAAAGTACTTCTGAATTTTATCAATAAAGAAGAAGTTTCTGTCTAACTATATCTTCGGTTTAGCCATAATTTTTTTAAATAAATCATTGTTCACAAGACTCTCTAACCATTTCTTTGTTTTACTGTAGTTCAGTTTTTTGAACGCTTCCAAATCTACATTACTAAATTGCCTTACAAAAGGAAAAATTGCAATATCCGCGTATGTGATTTCATCCTTTATTAAAAATCTATTTTTGTATAAGTACATCTCTAGAATTTCCATAAAAAATAAACACTCATCACGCCAGCTTTTTTGGGATTTTTCTGGGTATCGAATATGGTATTTGTAACGATCTAATGACAGTTTAAAATCATTATCATTTTTTTTAATTAATTCGTTTGCTAAATCTATTTCATTTTTTTTTAGTTTATGGAAAGTTGAGTTTTTACTCTGACTAAAAGCCCATGATATTATCTCTAAGCTTTCATCTATAACAATGTCTTTGAAAACCAAAATTGGAACAGTGCCCTTTGCGCTTAACTTCAACATTTGTGATGGCTTGTCTTTGAGTGATATTTCGTAAATATCAAAATCAATGCCTTCTTGCAAAAGAATCATTCTAGCCCGCATAGCATAGGGGCATCTGCGGTATGAATATAATAATGGTTTTGTAAAATTATTTTTGGGTAATACTTTTAAGTAATTCATTAATTAATCGATTGCCTTGATATATAAATCCAGTATAAATTTGAATTAACTCAGCTCCATTTGAAAATCTCTCCAACCCGTCTTTTGCATTCATTATGCCTCCAACTCCAATGATAGGAATTTTTCCATTCAAGTTTTTAAATATTTTTTTTTGGGTATTAAGCGAATAAGTCTTCAAGGGCTCTCCTGAAAGCCCACCCTTCTCAGTTTTATATTCTGATTTTAATCCTTCGCGCAACAATGTTGTATTCGTAGTAATTACCCCATCAACGTTATTTTCAAGCAGTATTTCACAAATGTTGTCTAATTCCTCATTTGTACAATCTGGAGAAATTTTTACTACAAATGGAACATATTTTGAATGAAGTTTACTCATTTTTAATTGTTCACTTTTTATCTGTCTGATTAAATTTGAAAAATTATCAGTATTTTGAAGATCACGTAAATTCTTAGTGTTTGGGGATGAAATATTGATTGTGATGTAACCCGCATAAGCATAAGATTTTCTAAAACAGATTAAATAATCATCAATAGCATTTTCCATTGGTGTATCAAAATTTTTACCAATATTAATCCCTAATACGCCATCATAATTCGATTTCTTTATATTTATAATTGCCTTATCAATACCAATATTATTAAAACCAAACCGGTTGATTAATGCTTTGTCTTTAATTAATCTAAATATTCTAGGCTTGCTGTTTCCTGCCTGCGGTCTAGGAGTCAGTGTACCAACCTCAATAAAACCAAACCCAAGTTTATCTAGGATATTTATGTATTCAGCATTCTTATCCAGTCCAGCTGCCACTCCAATAGGATTTTTAAATTTAAGGTTAAATACAATTCTCTCTTTTGAACTATTTTTTGGCGCTAATAATTTTAAAACTCCTAGGTGATTTAAAAATTTAAGGAAGGTAAAAATAATGTGATGTGCAATTTCTGGTTCAAATAAAAAAATTATTTTTTTTAAAAAGCTATACATTCTTATAAGGACACCCAATTAACGCCATTATCCTGATCAATGATATTGATATCAATTAAATTATTTTTCAATACTTTTTGCCATGATTTAGTGACTAATTCTGCTGTATTATTTTCTTTACTTAAATGTGATGCACCTAACCATGATAGTCTTTTTGTATCTATGTTATTAAGTATCTTTGCCGACTCTTGATTACTAAGGTGTCCATACATTCCAGATATTCTTTCTTTTAAGCTTTTTGGATATCTTGATTGCTTGAGTAAATCATCATCATGATTGCTCTCCAAAATTAGGCCATCTAAATGATGAATTTCGTTAAGAAGGATTTTATTACCAAATCCTAAATCTGTAATAATTGCAAATGTCTTACCATTTGACTGAAATTTAAATTGCACTGGCTCTCTAGCATCATGCGGAACAGGTATTGGGGTAACACTTATGTTTCCAATTCTAAAAACTTCTAGGCATTTGATAAATCTTAAGTCAAGTTGCAGTGATTTAGTAATTTTTTTATGGCACATTTTAAAAGTACCATGAGTTAAAAAAATGGGAATTTTTAGTTTATGTGCAACTGAAAAAATGCTTTTACTATGATCATCATGCTCGTGGGTTAATAGTATTGCTGTTAATGATGATGGATTGATTTCAAATCTCTTTAATCTGCGTTCAAATTCTGAAGCGTTAAATCCGCAATCAATGATTATTGTTTCCTTTGCATCTGATAGCAGGTAACAGTTACCTGAACTACCGCTCCCTAAGGAACAAAATTTCATCTATTTTAAGTGCCCATATAAAATTTTAATAACCTGCCTACCCTTCGGTGAGTAATTTTTTTGTCCATTAGGGAAATCTAAATAAACTATTGAATTACCATTATCTATAGGCTTGATTCTCACTCTATATCTCTGCTCATTTTCAGGAAGCGACTCTGCCTCTTCTTCCCCGCCCCAGTCTGGCCAAAGCCTTGTTAACCAAGTTTCTTCTTCACCCGGTTTTACTTTTTCTTCACCAAAGTCATCTGGATTATAATTTTCATCCAGCGGTCTCACTTCGGGTGATTCAATTCCAGTATATTTTTCATCTCCCTCCTGAGTAGATTCCTCTTTGATTTCTTTTTTATCTTGGTTTTGTTTTTTTTCTTTCTTTTCGTCATCATCCCAAAAAATTAATCTATCTATAATGCCCTCGTCATCATCTTCCTTATTTTTTTCAGTAGGTAATTCAATCTCATTGTATCTGACATAATAGATACCCTCACTCCTATTCTTATCTTCTGTGACAAAACCAATAATATCTAACGCCAAACCCAATCGCCTCCAAGACCTATCAAAAGGATCTAACAATTTAACAGCAGATTCATTTTCATTATCAATAAGCTCCGCTTTAACCAAAAGCTGAGGATTTTCTACCTTTTCTTTTGCCTCATAGCCTGTTGCTCCCAGTTTTATCATTAGCCTGGTTAAAAGTTCTGAATCAATCTCAAAATCATCCTCTTCTCTTGCTTCAGAAATTTCTACTGTTTCAGGTTTTTTCTCATCATCGCTTTTATATTCTTCAATTTTATAAATTGTTGAAACATTATATTCAGACTGTCTTGTTGCTAATATTCTTGAATGCTGATCTGCTGCTGCTGCTGCAGATCTTTGAGAAATGTATATTTCTGTTGAACCGCTCATTTCTCCAATTTCCACTCTTGTCCTAAATTTTCGCTTGTCTGAAAACCCTGAAAGACTATCCAACCACTTATCAAAACCTGACAAAACACCATCATCAGTGGCATCTAATTTTAGGTCTTCTGTGTCCATCCACTCTGTCTCTATGATTCCGGTTCTTTTATTTGCGACAATAACCCTAAAGCCTAACTCTTCCCAAAAATCTCTCACGTGGGGCCAAATTAAATCTGGCTCCTTTTCCACAACGAGCCATCTTAGGGTACCCGATTTTACTATGCGCAGTCCTTCAGGGTTTGCGATCAAACTTCTAGTGGTGTTCTCATTGGCTGTGAGAACCCCTTGTTCCCTTTCCATATAATCTTTGTATGATTTTGCCTCTCCAGGGACTGAATAATTTTCACTTTGTTCTAACTCAGTTAAATCAGGGGGGACCTCTAACCTCTTCGCTTTTGAGGAATTGACATAATCTGGTGAGGTTACATCGTCATAAATTCTCTCCGTTGCACTGCATGAGTAAAGCAAAGTTATGATAAGTGTAAATGTTATTTTTCTCATCTAATACGATCTATCAACTTAGACAATTCCTCTTGATGCATAGGATCAAGTTTAACCATAGGCAGTCTTATCATGCCATTAATTAGGCCCATATGTGAAAGAGCCCACTTGACTGGAATAGGATTAGGTTCGATAAACATCATCTCATGCAATCTTTTTATTGTGTCATTGAGTGACTCTGCTTCACCGTATTTTTTCTCTTGAATCATTTTGCAAATCATATGCATTTGTCTTGGTGCCACATTTGCAGTTACCGATATTACTGCACTTCCACCTTTTTTTAAGAAATGCAAAAAACTAATATCATCCCCACTAATCAATCCAAATTTTGTATCGACTTTATTTTTAATAAAATCAATTCTATTTAAATCGCCGGTTGCGTCCTTAATACCAACAATATTTTTTTGATGGCTCAACTCAATAATGGTTTCATTAGTGAGATCACATCCTGTTCTTGAAGGGACGTTATAAAGAATCTGAGGAATATCAACAGCATCATTGATTGCCTTGTAGTGGGCATATAGGCCTTTTTGATTTGGTTTATTGTAATAAGGGGTAACAAGTAAACATGCGTCAGCATTATATTTTTTAGCCTGTTCCGTTAAGAATATTGCTTCTTTTGTCGAATTCGCACCTGTTCCCGCAATCACAGGAATTTTTCCATCAACGAAGCTTACTGCCTCTTTAATAAGACTGACATGCTCGTCGAAATCAATAGTTGGCGCCTCACCTGTCGTGCCCACAACGACAACGCCATCTGAGCCATTGGAAATATGAAAATCTAAAAGCTTAAGATAACCCTCGTAATCAATAGAACCATCTGGGTTCATTGGCGTCACAAGAGCAACGATACTTCCTTGAAACATAATAATCCTTGGAAAATTCGGTGACAACAACTACATTTATATAATAAAAAATTATAAATTAATAAAATAATATTCTTTTTACTTATATAATAATTTTGCTATATTACGCGTAATTTTACAACATAATAAGATAGATAAGGCTTTAAATACTCTATAATTTTAGATAATGTCAAATAGCTACATTTTAATAATTATAAGTACGGTTTTAGTGAATAATATCGTGCTCACCAAAATTCTAGGATTATGCCCTTTTATGGGGGTGTCAAAGAAGCTTGAGACTTCAATTAGTATGTCTGCTGCTACAGCATTTGTCCTCACAATCGGTTCAATGACAAGCTGGGCAATTAACCACTACTTGCTAGAACCAAATGATTTAATATACCTGCGAACAATAACTTTTATAGTTGTCATTGCAGCTGTGGTCCAGTTTACCGAAATGTTAATGGAAAAGAATTTTCCGCTGCTTTATAAAATGCTTGGTATTTTTCTACCCTTAATTACAACCAATTGTGCTGTGCTAGGTATTCCCCTTTTAAATGCCCAAGCGAGTCATACACTCATCGAATCTGCAATTTTTGGCTTTGGAGGGGCTGTAGGATTCTCCTTTGTTCTGATTCTTTTTGCATCCTTAAGAGAGCGTCTTGATGGAGCTGACGTACCAAAAGTATTTCGTGGCTCTGCGATTGCAATGACAACCGCAGCACTGATGAGTCTTGCCTTTATGGGCTTCATAGGGCTTGATCGTTAATGTTGACCTCAATACTCATTGTTATTTTTCTTGCTGCACTAATTGGAATAATTTTAGGAATTTCATCTATTAAATTTAAAGTAGAAGGTGACCCTATTATTGACAAGATTGATTCTATTTTACCTCAAACACAATGCGGTCAATGTGGTTTTCCAGGTTGTAAGCCCTATGCCACAGCAATTGCCAATGGAGCTGCTGACATCAATCAGTGTCCACCAGGTGGTGATGAGGGAATTCACAAACTGGCAGATCTGCTCGGGGTGGAATATAAGCCCTTAAATGCTGAGCATGGCGAGCCTAAACCTAAATCAGTAGCTGTTATTGATGAAAAAACTTGTATAGGATGTACGCTATGCATTCAAGCTTGTCCCGTAGATGCCATTCTGGGCTCTGCAAAACATATGCATACCATTATTGAAAAAGAGTGCACTGGCTGCGAATTGTGCCTTCCTCCTTGTCCTGTTGACTGCATAGATATGACCCCAATTGAGGAAAATGCTGAAAACTGGAAGTGGAAATATCCTGTTTATAAAATTGATAAATCGTCTGAAAGGCGGGTGTCATGAAAGTCTTCGAAAAGATATTTAAATTTAATGGTGGTATACAGGCAAAGACAAAAAAAAATATTTCAACAACCAGCCCAATTAAACAATTTGGATTGCCAAGTAAAATTATTCTTCCCTTAAGACAACATATTGGAAAATTAGCTAAATTAAAGGTTTCTGTTGGAGATCATGTCTTGAAAGGACAGTTAATTGCTGAGGCTGATGGCAACGTTTCTGCTGCAATTCACGCACCTACATCTGGAAAAGTTTTATCCATTGAAAAACAACTCATCCCTCACCCATCAGGATTACCGGACTTCTGTGTTGAAATTGAGCCGGATGGAAAAGATAAATGGGTACAAATAAAGCCAACTAACTGGAAAAAGATTGACCTTGAAAAGGTGAATAAACTTCTTTTAAGTTCAGGAATAGTTGGTCTTGGCGGGGCCGCATTTCCTACTCACCTTAAACTTAATCATGGCAAAGCAGAAAACTCACTTAAAACACTTATTATCAATGCTGCAGAATGTGAGCCCTATATTACTTGTGACGACATGCTCATGCGCGAGAAAACCAATGAGCTTATTTTGGGAATAAAGTTAGTTCATGAGATATTAGGTGTCGAAGAAAGCGTTATTGGAATTGAAGACAATAAAACTGTAGCAATTAATCTTCTAACGAAGGCAATTGAAAATGAAAAAAATATCTTTCTTAAAATCGTACCCACAATTTATCCTAGTGGTGATGCAAAACGTCTAATTTACTTACTCAAAGGTATTAAAATTCCTAAAAGTCAACGTTCTAGCGATTACGGTATTCAAATGTTTAATGTTGCAACAATTATTGCTATCTACCGATTTCTTGAATTTGGTGAGCCTTCAATATCGCGAATAGTCACCATCACTGGCAACTTAAGGTCGCCAAGAAATTATGAAGTATTACTCGGAACCCCGCTGAAAGAAATAATTGATGCTGCTGGGGGTCAAGTTATCAAGAACAATACGTTTATTATGGGGGGGCCTATGATGGGATTCAAACTCCCAAGTATTAATGTTCCCGTTACTAAGGCGATGAATTGCATTATTAGTTCAGAGCCTGATATGGTTGAGGAAAAAAAACCCGTCCTACCCTGCATTCGTTGTGCTCGCTGCGCAGAGGCTTGTCCTGTCCAACTTCAACCGCAAGAGCTCTTTTGGTTTAGTAAATCTAAACAACTTGAAAAGGCTGAGGAATACAACTTATTTGATTGTATTGAATGTGGTTGCTGCTCGTATGTTTGTCCAAGCAATATTCCCCTGGTGCAGTACTATCGTTTTGCTAAAAGTGAAATTATTGAAGAAAGACAGGAGCAAGAGCAAGCAAATATTGCCCGAGAAAGAAATGAGTTCCGTATTCTAAGACTGGAACGTGAAAAACAAGAACGAGCCGAGAGAAATGCATTGCGACGCGAACAATCCTCAAATGAAGACAAAACAAAACTCATTGAGGAAAAAAGAAAAGCTATTGCTGATGCTCTCAAACGTATTGAAGCTGGTGGTGAAGAGCAGTGATTAATCTTCAATCTCCATTTGTACAAGGCTCAAGTAGTGTTTCAACTATAATGCTTTTGGTTCTATTGACTTTACTGCCGGGTCTCTTTCTTTATATACACTTCTTTGGCTTAGGTATTTTATTAAATGTGCTCATCGCAACCATAACTGCAATTTTCGCTGAATTTATTATTTTAAAAATTCGTAAACTTCCAGCCAAAATTTTTCTTACAGATTATACTGCTGTTGTCACTGCATGGTTATTAGCGCTCTCTATCCCGTCCATTGCCCCGTGGTGGATCACAGTATTAGGTACATTGTTTGCTATCGTGGTTGCAAAGCATTTTTATGGGGGTATTGGTTCAAATCTCTTCAACCCTGCAATGATAGGTTATGCAATATTATTAATTAGCTTTCCTGCCGTTATGACAAAATGGCAAAATCCCTCCCATATTAATGATATGGGATTATCACTTTCTATCTTCCTAGGTGGAATAGATAATTATGATGCCATTGCCTCAGCAACTCCGTTGGATTATTTAAAAACCGAATTGCTTCAAGGAAAAAATGTCTCGCAAATTATGAATGAGCCTATTGCCAAATTAACTCAAATGCAATGGGTTAGTTTTGGTTTCTTTATTGGTGGAATTATTTTACTTTTAACCAAGGTGATTACTTGGCATTTGCCATTGACATATCTGGTGACCTTATTTGTGATCGCCTCAATTTTTCATTTAATTGATCCTAACCAATTTGCTCCATTTCAATTTCATCTACTTAATGGTGGGACCATGTTAGCTGCATTTTTTATTATTACAGACCCAGTGAGCGGACCAACAACGCCAAATGGAAAAATATTCTTTGCCATCTTAATTGCAACTTTAGTTTATGTTATCCGAGTTTTTGGAGGTTACCCTGAGGGTATTGCTTTTGCTGTTATCTTTGCCAACATATGTGTACCCCTTATAGATAAACTCTCACAACCGAAAGTTTTTGGTCATGAGTAAGTTTCTGTCGCATCAGAAAATAATTTTTCAAACAGTTTTCATAATGACTTTGTTTGGACTTATTTTTTCCGCCTTCCTTGGATATTTTTTTGAAACAACAAGTCCTATTATTCAGAAAAGTGAGGCTGAAGCGAAACGAAAACTGCTATTAGAGTTGGTCTCCAACGAGGTTTATGATAATGATATTGAAAAAGATTTCATCGAAATTGAGTCAAATATTTTATTAAAAAATAAAAAACCAACCCAACTTTATCTGGTTAAAAATAATAATATGAACAAAGCTGTCATCCTTGAGGTAAGGGCTCCTGACGGATATTCTGGAGATATTTTTTTGTTGGTTGCTATTAATAAAAATGCAGAAATCATTAATACTAGAGTCATTAAACATCAAGAGACGCCAGGGTTGGGTGATTACATCGATAAGGAAAAGACAAACTGGATTGATATTTTTCAGTCAAAATCATTCAAAACCACTCATGAAAAAAAATGGGCAGTTAAAAAAGATCAAGGGGAATTTGATTATATGACTGGTGCTACAATTACACCTCGAGCTGTTATAAAGGCGCTATATAACGCGCTTAAATACTTTGAAGAAAATAAAAAGATGTTAGGTTTTAACGATGTTTAAGCAAGCTGCTATTGATGGGTTATGGAAACAAAACCCCGGTGTAATTCAGCTACTTGGACTTTGCCCTACTCTGGCAGTAACAACTACCGTTGTAAATGGAGTCAGTCTTGGGCTTGCGACTATTTTTGTCATGATCTTTTCTAACGCATCTATTGCCCCCATTAGACGATTTATACCAAGCGAGATTCGTGTACCAGTCTTTATATTAGTCATTGCAGCCCTTGTGACTATCATCGATTTAACTATCCATGCTTATGCTGAACCCCTCTACAAAACTCTAGGGATATTCATTCCTCTTATAGTTACTAACTGTATTGTCTTAGCTCGAGTCGAATCATTTGCCTCCAAGAATCCACTTCTTCCCTCTGTTTATGATGGCCTCTTCATGGGATTGGGCTTATGTATCATTCTTGCGATTCTGGGGGGTATGCGAGAGTTTTTTGGCAGAGGTACTTTGTTTTCGGGATTACACCTTATTTTTGGTGAGGCCTATCGTGATTTTAACATCCAATTCTTTAATTCTGCTGATGGATTCTTACTTGCTGTATTGCCACCAGGCGCCTTTTTAGGACTGGCGTTTCTAATAGCCATAACAAACTGGATTGATCAAAAAAAATCATCGTCATGAACTATCAAAAAAGAGAAAAAATATTTTCTCTACTAAAGCAAAGTATCCCTAATGCAAAAACTGAGCTTATCTACCGAACTCCTTTTCAACTGCTAATCGCGGTTATATTATCTGCTCAGGCCACTGATATATCGGTTAATAAGGTCACAAAAAAATTATTTAAAATTGCTGATACTGCTTCAAAACTTAGTCAATTAAAGTTAGAAAAAATTGAATCTTTAATAAAGACCATAGGGCTTTACAAAACAAAAGCTAAAAACATACTCAGCACCAGCCAAATTTTACATAACGATCATGATGGCGAAGTTCCAAATAACCGCACTATTTTAGAGAGCCTTCCGGGAGTCGGCAGAAAAACTGCAAATGTCATTCTGAACACCATCTTTAAAGAGCCGGTTATTGCTGTAGATACTCATATATTCCGCCTTGGCAACAGAATTAAATTGGCGACTGGTAAAACCCCATTGGATGTTGAAAAGCGACTAACAAAATTGACCCCAAAAAAATTTTTAATTGATGCCCATCATTTGCTTATTTTGCACGGTCGCTATGTATGTAAGGCGCAAAACCCATTGTGCAGCACATGCGTAATTAACGCGTTATGTGAATTTAAGGAAAAAAATTAGAAAAGCTCTTCCATTCTCGCGGGAAGAAGCGCAATAACCTTAGCTTTGTCCTCGTTACTCATATCAAACCAATCGGTGATTTCTTTTGATGTTCTAAAACAACCTTGGCAAACCTCTTCGTCGTTATACTGGCAAACGCCAACACATGGAGACTCCACTGTTGACTGATCTTTAAAATCATCCATTAAATCAATGCTCCGTGACAATGTTTATATTTCTTACCGCTACCGCAAGGGCATGGGTCATTACGACCAACTTTGACTTGATTAGTTGTATTTTTTTGCTCCGCTTTATCACGGTTGGATTGAGCTGCTGCAAGTTTTGTTTGATTTTCTTGATCAATTCTTTTTGCTTCCTTCTCATCTTTCACAACAACCAACATTAACACTCGCGTAATTTCAAATTTAATAGTCTCTAACAATTGTTCAAATAGACTAAATGCTTCTTTTTTGAATTCCTGTTTAGGATCTTTTTGCCCATAAGCTCGTAAACCAATCCCCTGCCTTAAATGATCAAGTGCCGACAAATGCGATCGCCAATGATGATCAAAAATTTGCAACATTACGGAGCGTTCAAAATGTTGTAAGGCTTCTTTTCCAGCTACTTTTTCTTTAAAACGGTAACTCTTTAAAGCATTGCCTTGAACTTGCTTGATGATATCTTCGATTGGTAGATTCGGATCTTTTTTGAGCCAATCACTTATTTTCTCATCAAGACCATAGTCTGCTAATAATCTCTTTTCTAGAGCAGGTAAGTCCCACATCTCCTCAACACTCTCAGGTGGCATATATTCATAAACTGTCTGCTCAAGCACGTCATTTATAATACGATCAACGGTCTCTACTAAATCTGAGCTATCAAGGATATCGTTTCTTTGTTCATAAATCACCTTGCGTTGCTGATTTGGAACATCATCAAATTCTAACAATTGCTTACGGATCTCAAAGTTTCGACCCTCAACTTTTCTTTGCGCCCCCTCAATTGATCGGTTAACCCAATTGTGCTCAATCGGTTCACCTTTTGGCATATCGAGTTTATCCATGATTGTAGCCACACGATCGGACCCAAAAATCCTTAATAAAGGATCCTCTAAAGATAAATAAAATGAACTTGAACCAGGGTCACCTTGACGACCAGATCGACCTCTAAGTTGATTGTCAATTCGTCTAGATTCATGTCGCTCTGTACCAATAATGTGCAATCCACCCGCTTCTATTACTGATTGATGACGCAACTGCCAATCTTTTCTTAACTCATCTATTTGTTTTTTTCTTTTGCTATTATCGATTTTTTTAGATTCCAATACTTCTATCTCAGGTTCAATATTTCCTCCTAAGACAATATCCGTTCCACGACCTGCCATATTAGTGGCAATCGTTATCATACCTGGCTGACCCGCTTGGACGATAATATTTGCTTCTTTCTCATGTTGCTTAGCATTTAGAACTTGGTGTTTTAGTTTTGCCTTGGTCAAGCGCTTAGAGATCAATTCTGAATTCTCAATAGAAGTTGTGCCAACTAGGACCGGCTGCTGTCTTTTATGACAATCAATAATATCATTTAAGACCGCCTCATAACGTTCCTCAGTAGTACGGTAAATCTTATCAATGTTATCTTTTCGAACCGTCATTTTATGGGGAGGGATAATGACCGTTTCTAGGCCATAAATTTGATTAAATTCTTCAGCCTCAGTATCCGCTGTACCAGTCATTCCAGATAATTTGTCATACATACGAAAATAGTTCTGGAAGGTAATTCCTGCCATGGTTTGATTTTCTTTTTGAATGGTCACTTTCTCTTTTGCCTCTACAGCTTGATGCAAACCATCTGACCACCTTCGCCCAGGCATCATACGACCCGTAAATTCGTCTACAATTGTAATTGCTCCGTCTTTAACAACATAATCTTTGTCACGTATAAAAAGGTAATGTGCTTTTAATGCAGAGTTTACATAATGCAACAGACTAATATTTGATGGGTCATATAAGTTAGAGCCTTTCTCAAGCAAGCCTAGCTCTGAGAGAATTTTTTCTGTTTTTTCGTGCCCATTTTCGGACAAGATAGCTTGGTGTGCCTTCTCATCAATCCAAAAATCACCCTCACCATCTTGTTTCTCTTGTTTAATTAACTTGGGTACAACGTTATTAATTTTTGAATAAAGATCAATATTATGTTCAGAGGGCCCTGAGATAATTAGTGGGGTTCTAGCCTCGTCAATGAGGATAGAATCAACCTCGTCAACTACAGCAAAATTGAGTGGTCGTTGCACACGATCCTCAGCGTTATAAACCATATTATCTCTTAGATAATCAAAACCAAATTCATTGTTCGTTCCATAGGTTACGTCAGATTGGTATGCTTTCTGTTTTTGGTCTCCTGGCATTCTAGATAGATTAATCCCAACCGAGAGCCCGAGATATTCATAAATTTTACCCATCCACTCTGCATCACGTTTTGCTAAATAATCATTCACCGTGACAACATGCGTTCCTTTATTCGCAAGAGCATTTAGATATATTGCGAGAGTTGCAACAAGGGTTTTACCTTCACCAGTTCTCATCTCAGAGATTTTTCCTTCATGCAACGCCATACCCCCCATTAATTGTTCATCATAATGGCGCAATCCTATGGTTCTAACACTGGCCTCGCGAACAAGCGCAAAAGCCTCAATAAGAA
Organism: Methylophilaceae bacterium; assembly: GCA_016778465.1. Taxonomy (GTDB): domain Bacteria; phylum Pseudomonadota; class Gammaproteobacteria; order Burkholderiales; family Methylophilaceae; genus BACL14. The sequence goes on along the minus strand of JADHPM010000001.1, from coordinate 91,636 downwards.
ATTCGTCTAACTTTTCACCTGAACTAAAGCGTTTCTTAAAATCTTCAGTTTTCTTTTTAAAATCAACTTCTTTTAACTTTTGGAAGTCTGCCTCTAACGAATTGATCATGGTTACTTTTTTTCCATAATCCTTAAGTAAACGTTCATTGCGACTTCCAAACAAGCCTGTAATTAATTTTTTTAACATAATTATTTCTTCAAATATTGACGGGGGTCGAGTGGGCGACCTTTATAGCGGATCTCATAGTGTAAATGAGGACCGGTGGAGCGGCCAGTATTGCCTACCAATGCTATAACTTGTTCACGTTCAACAATATCTCCCTCTTTCACTAAAATTTCGGATGCATGCGCGTAACGTGTCTCTAGTTGATCGCCATGACTTACAACCACAAAATTTCCATAATCAGGCGCCTTTCCAACACGCTTAACAATCCCGCTTGCGGTAACCTTAATTGCTTCTCCTTTAGATGCACTAAAGTCTAATCCGTTGTGAAAAGCACGGATACCTAGAATTGGATCGTTTCTCCAACCGTAACTTGATGACCGATACGGGGCGTTAACAGGATATAGGGAAGGTAATGTAACCTTAAGAACTGATTCTTTCAACATCATTGCTTCCATCTGATTATATAAGTTTTCACGTTTTCCAACACTGGCGAGTAAAATTTCTAGGCCTTGCCTAACATCAGTTTCTTCCAAATCATTATTGATAAATGGTCCGCCCGCAGCATTTGTCTGATCTTTTTTATCAAGCTTGGGAAATTTTTCTTTTCCAACAATTTGCTTCTTCATTACTTTTTGTATTCTTTCCGTTTGCTGATCAATGTATTCCAAGCGGGTATGCAGTTCACTAATTTGCCTAACAAACATATGTAATTCTTTAGCATTTAATTGGGCTGTATCAACGACATCGAGCTGATCAAAACTTTCTTTATCTTGTGTCGATAAAAGAATCAGGTTTTGTGCATATTGATGAGCAATGTAAAACGTTATGCCAATAAAAATGAGGAGCGCAAAAATAAAAAGCTCAAGACTAAAACTCTTAGTTTTTTTTGTGTTTTTACCGAGAAAGTAAATTCGCATTAATTTAGAATTAGATAAAAAAAAATAAGGTAGCATTATAGTATGGAACCCATCAAAAAGTTATTCCAAAACGATTTTTTTTCTAATATAAAGAAAAAAAAAGAGCAAATAGATGCTTGTGATTACCAGCTTAAAAAGTTGCTGCCCATTTCCCAACATTCGGAAGTCAGGGTAATTAATCTGATGGACCAAATTATGATTGTTGAAGTTTCAAGTAATGTGATGGCAAACCAATTAAAATTGCTTAAACCAAAATTCTTAAAACAGTTTAGCGCAGACAACCTACTCATAAAGGATTTGAAGGTTAAGGTGAATCCCAACAAAAGCCAGTTAAGGGTAGACCGAGCGAAAGTAAAAAATTTGGGTCGCTCTCAATTAGAAAAACTTGCCCAGAAACTAAATTCTTCCCCGCTTAAACAAAAATTAAGCAAGATTCTAAAAAAATGATAGAAATTTTTTTATTGATTCTTGCTGGTATGTTTATTGGGACTATGGCAGGGCTTTTTGGAATCGGCGGCGGATTATTGATTGTGCCAGTGGTGACATATTGCTTGGTTTATTTTCATTCCGTAAGTTTTGAGGTTGGCTTATTATCTGGGATTGCTACCTCTTTAGCTTCTATTATTTTTAGTGGCCTCACTGCTTCACTAACTCACATTACTAACAGAAATTTCGATAGCGTAATTTTTCAACGCTTTGCGATCGGGGTTTTATTTGGCTCATTTACAATCGGTTTTTATCTTAAACATATACCGACCGAAATTATCAAAATTTGTTTTATAGTTTACACATTTGTGGCAGCTTACAAAATAATAAAAAAACAAGCTAAATTTTCGCACAAACCATTTCCAAACATAATTGAAAGTCAACTTATTGGTTATGTTTTTGCGGCGATTTCAGGACTTATTGGTATTGGTGGAGGTACTTTATTTGTACCTTATTTGTTACGAAAAAATATCTCGCCTAAGCTCGCAGTAGGTATCTCGAGTGTTTTAGGACTTGTCATTGGCGTGGGATCAAGCGTAAGCCTTCTTTTGGCAGCTGATAATAACAACACTAATGACATGATTGGCTACATTTATGTACCTGCTATTTTATTCTTAACCCTCCCGAGCCTTATTTTTGTGAAATTGTCGGCTACCTGGTTGTTAAAAATTCCTGATAGCGCAATAAAAAAATCATTTGCTTGCCTGTTGGTTGCCATCGGTTTTTTAATGTTGGCTAACCAATATTAATAAAAAAAATTCCCTTTTAAAGATTGAGACTTGCACGAAAAAAGGTATAATGCGGAATCTTTTTTTTTAAGTCTTATATAAGACTTTAAGAATACAAATCATCTAACGGAGGAATTATGTCAGTAACCAACCTTGCACTGGCGGCGGCAATCATCGCGGTTTTATACGGTGCCCTTATGTCAAAATGGATTTTCGGCTTATCCGATGGTAATGCAAAAATGAAAGGAATTGCTTCCGCAATTCAAAATGGCGCATCAGCTTATCTCGCCAGACAATACAAGACGATTAGTGTTGTTGGCGTTATCTTAGCTATCCTCATTGGCTACTTTATTGATATGAATACTGCAATCGGCTTTGTTATAGGGGCTGTTCTTTCTGGCCTTTGCGGTTTTATTGGGATGAACGTCTCCGTTCGCGCCAATGTCAGAACAGCGCAAGCAGCGACAAAAGGTCTGCCACAAGCATTTGATGTTGCCTTCAAAGGTGGAGCGATTACTGGAATGTTAGTAGTAGGCCTCGGCCTCTTAGGTGTAGCAGGTTTTTACATTTACTTGGGTGGTGAGACTCTTAATTCAACTGCCTCTTTAAATCCACTTATTGGCTTAGCTTTTGGTTCATCACTAATTTCTATTTTTGCTCGTTTAGGTGGCGGTATCTTTACTAAAGGTGCTGATGTCGGAGCTGATTTAGTGGGTAAGGTTGAAGCTGGTATTCCTGAGGACGATCCTAGAAATCCAGCAGTAATTGCAGATAACGTGGGTGATAATGTAGGTGACTGTGCGGGTATGGCAGCAGACCTTTTTGAAACTTATGCGGTGACCATTATTGCGACAATGGTCCTAGGTGCGCTTATGGTTTCAGATGCAAATGGTGTGCTATATCCATTAGCGCTTGGGGCTGCGTCTATCATTGCTTCAGTGATTGGTTGCTTCTTTGTTAAGGCAAACAGTAAAATGACAAATGTTATGCCTGCCTTGTATCGTGGTCTCGCAATTGCCGGATTACTCTCTGCTGTAGCTTTTTACTACGTTACGCATCATATGTTCCCCGAGGGATTTGAGATTTACGGAAAAATAGTTTCAGCGAATGCTTTGTTTGGCTCTGCCATTGTTGGTTTGATTTTGACCGCTTTACTTGTTTGGATTACTGAATACTACACTGGCACTGAATACGCACCGGTTCAACAAGTAGCAAAAGCCTCTGAAAGTGGTCATGCTACGAATATTATTGCAGGCATAGGTATTTCTATGAAGGCTACTGCACTTCCAGTGCTCTCTGTGTGTGCTGCTATTTACTTCTCCTATGACCTTGCCGGACTTTATGGGGTTGCTATTGCCGCCACCTCAATGTTAAGCATGGCGGGTATTATTGTGGCTCTTGACGCTTATGGTCCTATCACCGATAACGCTGGTGGTATTGCTGAAATGGCTGGTATGCCCCAGAAAGTTCGTGATATCACTGACCCACTTGATGCTGTAGGTAACACAACCAAGGCTGTCACGAAAGGTTATGCAATTGGATCTGCTGGCCTAGCTGCTTTGGTGTTATTTGCTGACTACACGCATAAACTCGAAGAACATTTAGGTGAGGTTACTCGCTTTGACTTAAGTGAACCTATGGTCATTATAGGTTTATTCATTGGTGGTTTAATTCCATTTCTTTTTGCCGCGATGGCTATGGAGGCGGTGGGTCGTGCGGCTGCCTCAGTAGTTGAAGAGGTACGTCGTCAGTTTAAAACCATTAAAGGCATCATGACAGGTAAAGCGCAGCCAGACTATGCGAAGGCTGTTGATCTATTAACTGTTGCAGCAATTAAGGAAATGATTATTCCTTCAATCATTCCAGTTGTTGTTCCCATTTTAGTTGGCTTCTACTTAGGGCCACAAGCTTTAGGCGGTCTTTTGATGGGTACGATTGTAACAGGTCTTTTTGTAGCAATTTCAATGTGTACGGGTGGTGGCGCATGGGATAATGCGAAGAAACATATCGAAGACGGTAACCACGGTGGTAAAGGATCGGAAGCGCATAAAGCCTCTGTCACTGGCGATACTGTGGGTGATCCATACAAAGATACAGCGGGTCCAGCAATTAACCCGTTGATTAAGATTATTAACATTGTTGCTCTGCTTATTGTGCCAATTTTATAATCTGATTTTTTATTAAAAAACCTGCCTTTTAAAGGCAGGTTTTTTTATGTTTGCAAATAAATCAAAATTGCTTATTTAGAGAGTAGGTTGGGCAAAATGAAGGTTATTTGAATAATTCAATATGCTTGAAGAGTACGTGTAAGCTTCAGATTAATGAATAAAAAACATGAGGTAGGTCACAAACACTACCCAAGCAGAAATTAAAAGAACAATACCTGCAAGCCATTTAAATTTTTCAAAAATAATGCCAGACAAAAAACTAGCAATTGCAATAGTAATTAAATTCCCCGCAATCATAAGTCCTATCGATGAAAAACCTATGGTATACATCGGATAAACTACACAAATCACAAACAAAAAAAGAATACCTTTTTGGTAATAGCTATGGCCTGTTAGCTTTTTAAAACAAAACGCTAAACTCAACATTAGTAAAGTCCAAACCGTACCGATCACATAGGGTGCTGGAAAAAACTGATAATTATGATGCATTTTTTGCGCGGTCACGCCTTCAATGTTCATCGATGCAATCCAGCCATTAATGGCTCCTGTGACTAAAAGTACCAGAATACAAAGTTGAATAAATGAACGTTTATCAAGCCAATTGATCATGAAAGACCTTTTCCTGTAATTTTAAAAAAAACTTCTATGTATTTTTGTGAGGTCTCATCAATCACATTCTTTGGTAGCTTTGGGGCGGGAGCTTTTTTGTTCCAAGTCTGAGATTCCAACCAGTCTCTCACGTACTGCTTATCAAAACTCGGAGGCGACACGCCAACTTGATAACTTTCCTCAGGCCAAAAGCGGGAGGAATCAGGGGTTAGGACCTCATCCATGAGGGTGACTTGATTGTCACTATCGAGACCAAATTCAAACTTAGTATCAGCAATAATAATACCCTTTGCTTTTGCTAATGCAGCTGCTTTTGAATAAATTTCTATACTGATATCACTTACCTTTTGTGTAAGATCGTCGCCGATGAGTTTTCTGCATTGATCAAGCGTGATATTCTCATCATGCTGTCCTTGTTCAGCCTTGTTTGACGGTGTAAATAACACTTGAGGTAATCGATCTGCTTGTTTTAGACCTTCGGGTAAGCCAATACCGCAGATGGTCTGGCTTAATTGGTATTCCTTCCAACCACTTCCGATAATGTAACCTCGAACGATAGCTTCAATCGGAATGGGTATGAGTTTTTTCACCACGATTGCACGACCTTTGACCTGCCTAATCTCATCAGGTAAAACGTAATCTTCAGGATTTTCATGCGTTAAATGATTGGGAATGTCTTTAAAATAATCAAACCAAAAGTTAGCCATCCGCGTTAATACCTCCCCCTTATATGGGATGGGCTCGCCCATGATGACATCAAAGGCAGACAGACGATCAGTGGTAACAATGAGCATTTTTCTCTGATCAATATCATAAATATCACGTACCTTACCCTGATGAATAAGAGGCAAGCTCTCAAGACTTGATTTGAGTAATGTCATCAAACTGCCCTTTTCTCTAAAATTTCAATGGTGGGTAATTTTTTACCCTCAATGAATTCTAAGAAAGCCCCACCTGCGGTGGATATGTAAGATAAATCTTTTTCAGCATCAAACATTTGAATGGCCGAAATGGTGTCCCCACCCCCCGCTAACGAAAAGGCATTCGATTTCGCAATGGCTTCAGCTAATGCTTGCGTGCCTTGTGAGAATTGTGCAAATTCAAAGACGCCAATGGGCCCATTCCATAAAATGGTCTTGGCATCTTTGATCGTAGCTTCAATGCCCTTCATCGACTCTGGACCCAAATCAAATATCATGTCATCGACTTCCATCTGATTAATTTTCTTTAAAATCGCTGGCTCATTAGGGTCAAATTTTTTACCACAAATGACATCAATAATCTTTGGTAAGGATGCCCCGCGCTGTTCTAATTTTTTGATAATAGCTCTCGCTTGATCAACAAAGCCCGCCTCGTACATGGACTGACCCACATCATAACCTTGGGCTTTTAAAAAGGTATTCGCAATACCACCACCCATAATAAGTTGATCTACTTTGTCTGAAAGAGCATGTAGAATTGGAAGTTTGGTGGATAACTTAGAGCCCCCTAAAACGGCAACCAATGGATGGTTAGGTTCAAGCATGACTCTGTGAATTGAATCTAGCTCTTGTAAAAATAAAAAACCAGCACATGAGGTCTCGCAAAACTCTGCCACACCATAAGTAGAGGCTTGTTTTCGATGAGCGGTACCAAACGCATCCATAACGAAGACATCCGCCAGTGCGGCATATTGTTTCGCCAAGACTGCATCATTTGATTTTTCACCAACATTAAAACGACAATTTTCAAGGACTACTAATTCCTGCGGCACTACCTCAAAAGGCTCACTCACCCAATTACGTTGAAGACGCACTGGAGCACCCAAATACTTACGAAGATAATCAGCAACGGGGGCTAGGGAATTTTCCTCAGAAAATTCACCCTCGGTCGGTCGACCTAAATGCGAGGTCACCATAACTCGAGCACCTTGATTAATGGCATACTGAATGGTTGGAATGGAGGCTTGAATACGCTTATCAGAAGCAATCTTACCTGACATCATAGGGACATTTAAATCAGCACGAATCAACACGCGCTGACCTATTAAATCAACTTCGCTGATTCTAAGGATAGCCATATTTAGGCTTTCATCATTGCAACTGCAGTGTCCAGCATGCGGCAACTAAAGCCCCACTCGTTGTCATACCATCCAAAGACTTTAACCAATTTGCCGTCAGCACTGACCTTCGTGAGGGTTGAATCAAAGTAGCTTGAGCCTGAAGTATGATTGAAATCAATTGAGACCAGAGGTTCTTCGTTATAGACTAGGATGCCTTTCAGATGGGATTCGGCAGCCTTTTTCATAAGACCGTTCACTTCATCTTTGCTTGTTACTCGCTTGGTTGTGAAAGTTAGGTCGACTAAAGATACATTTGACGTAGGCACACGAATCGCGACACCATCAAGCTTACCTTTTAACTCGGGAATAACAAGACCAACCGCTGAGGCAGCCCCAGTCTTAGTTGGGATCATAGACACAGCGCCTGATCGTGCTCGCCTTACATCATCATGCATGTTATCTAAAATGACCTGGTCGTTGGTGTAAGAATGAATAGTATTCATCAGTCCTGATTCAATGCCAATACTATCCTGTATGACCTTAACAATTGGGGCTAAACCATTTGTTGTGCAAGACGCATTCGAAATGACGGTGTGTTCCGCTTTTATTTGATCATGATTCACTCCATAAACAATCGTTGCATCGACATCCTTTTCACCCGGAGCAGAAATCAATACTTTCTTTGCACCATTGTCCAAGTGAAATTGGCAGGCTGCTTTACCACGAAAAGCACCTGTGCACTCCAACACAAGATCGACATTCAATTCATCCCAAGCCAATTCCTTAGTATCACGTGTGTTGAAATATTGGATACGGTCTCCATTAACAATGAAGGCGTTTTCAGTAGTCTGAACCTCGACATTAAAACGACCGTGCTGGCTATCATACCGCAAAAGATGGGCATGCTTCTCAATTGTGCCACGACTGCAATTCACTGCCACCACCTTAATATGGCTGTATTGATTCTCATAAATAGCTCTAAGAACAAGACGCCCAATTCGGCCAAAACCTGAAATTGCAACATTAATTGTCATGAATAAACCCTAAAATAGTTTTTTAAAAAAAATAAGGCATCTTTTTAGATTTAAAAAGATGCCTTAAGGAAACATTAAAACAAAAATTTACAGGACCGATTTAACCGTTTTCACAACGTTTTCAACGGTAAATCCAAAATGTTCCATGAGAACACCCCCAGGCGCAGACTCACCGTAGGTATTAATACCTACAGACGCACCCTCAAGGCCTACATATTTTCTCCAATAATCCGTGACACCAACCTCAATGGAGACACGCTTCACGCCTGGTGTAAGGACACTATCTTGATAGGCCTTATCTTGACGATCAAAAGCTTGAGTGCAAGGCATCGAAACTACTCTTGCGTTGATACCCTGTTCCTTTAAGGCTGCTTGCGAATTAACTGCCAAATCCACTTCTGAGCCTGTAGCAATTAAAATTACATCAGGATTACCATCTGCGTCAGAGAGAACGTAACCGCCATTACGTATATCGGCCAGTTGTGAGGTTGAACGCTTATGAAAACCTGTTCCTTGTCTTGTAAGCACAAGACTGGTAGGATTTTCAGTATTTTCAGCTGCCGCTGTCCATGCTGCTGCCACTTCTGTAGCGTCGCATGGCCGCCATACCTCCATACGAGGTATAAAACGAAGTCCTGAAGTCGTTTCAATTGGCTGATGGGTTGGTCCATCTTCGCCCTGACCAATTGAGTCATGCGTGAGAACGTAAACTACACGTTGTTTCATCAGTGCTGCCATTCGCATACCGTTTCTCATGTAGTCGGTGAATATGTGGAATGTACCGCCGAAAGGCAAAAAGCCACCATGCAAAGCTATACCGTTCATAATAGCCGCCATACCAAATTCTCTAACACCGTAAGAAATATAATTTCCCGGCTTTTTGCCACTAACATGCTCAAAGGAGGCGCAGCTTGTTAAGTTCGACCCTGTTAGGTCAGCTGAGCCGCCAATAAATTCTGGTAACACCTCAGCTAATGCGCCAATTGCATTCTGTGAGGCTTTCCGTGTCGCCATTTTATCTCCAGTCTCGTTGGCAGCATTGATCATTTCTGTGGTGTATTGTTTCCAATTTGTAGGAAGATCGCCCGCCATACGCCGCTTAAATTCGGCAGCCAGCTCAGGGAACTCTTTTGCATAGGCATCAAATTTTGCATTCCAAGCATCCTCTTTTGCCTGCCCCTTTTCTTTTTGGTTCCAGCCATCATAGACATCCTGTGGAATAGAGAAAGGAGGGTGATCCCAACCAATTTCTTTTCGTACAAGAGCTACTTCATCTTCACCTAAAGGTGCGCCGTGGCAATCATGTGAGCCTGATTTGTTTGGTGAGCCTTTACCAATAATAGTTTTACAACAAATTAGCGTTGGCTTGTCTTTAACACTTTGGGCTTCAAGAATAGCTTTTTCGACTGCAGCGGGATCATGGCCATCAACATCACGAATTGCATGCCAACCATAAGACTCAAAACGTCCGGCTGTATCATCGGTATACCAGCCCTCAATATGGCCATCAATGGAGATCCCATTATCATCCCAGAAAGCGATGAGCTTACCAAGCCCCCATGTTCCCGCGAGAGCGCAAGCTTCATGTGAGACACCTTCCATTAGGCAACCATCACCCATGAAAACATAAGTGTAGTGATCGACAATATCATGCCCGGGTTTATTAAACTGATTCGCGAGTAACTTTTCAGCCATGGCAAAACCAACACCATTACTTATGCCTTGTCCTAGAGGACCAGTTGTTGTCTCAACACCTGGTGCATAACCATACTCAGGATGACCCGCGCACTTTGAGTGTAACTGCCGAAAGTTTTCTATTTCCTTCATTGGCAAATCATAACCAGTAAGGTGTAAAAGCGAATAAATTAGCATTGAGCCGTGCCCATTTGAAAGGATAAATCGATCTCGGTTTGCCCAATCCGGGTTTGTAGGATTGTGACTTAAATGATGATTCCATAGAACTTCACCAATTTCCGCCATCCCCATCGGCGCGCCAGGATGCCCGGACTTTGCTTTCTGAACCGCATCCATCGATAATGCGCGAATTGCATTCGCTAAATCTTGTCTTGTTGCCATGTTACCTCCCAAAATGATGACTTACATAGCATGATAAGCCATGCTTAAATAATTAATTTCATAATCCCTAATTATCAACCAAACAGCCTATTCAATCAAGGCTATGATCGTCTTTAATTAATCGTTTTGTCTTTCCATTTTATCGAACATCCAATGCTTGAATATTGTTGTCGTGGTCCTTGCTGTGTTTTTGCAACTAACTTCATTGCCTCATATAAATCTCGTTTATTATTTGGTGGGGGTTCTCCACGCCCTGTTGAATCAAAACGGCCACGATACTGTAGCTCAAAGTTTGCATTGAAGCCAAAAAAATCTGGCGTGCAAATGGCATCATAATCTCTCGCCACCTCTTGGGTCTCATCAAAAACATAAGGAAAAGAAAATTGATATTGTGACGCGATCATCTGCATGTTCTCAAACGAATCCTCGGGGTAATTAACAACCTCATTACTTGAAATTGCAATAGTATTTATCCCCAATTCTTTTAATTGTCTTATATCTTCAACCAATCGAGGTAGAATAGCTTTAACATATGGGCAGTGATTACAAATGAACATAATTATTAGACCATGCTCTCCGCAAGCATTCTCTAAAGTCCAAACTTTGGAGTCGACGCCTATTAATTTAAAGTCTTTTGCTTTCCAACCAAACTCGCATAAGGGCGGGTTTAAACTAACCAATCTTTCATCTCCTACTTGTTGCAAATGAGAAGATTTTACCATTCTACAACCCTGAGGTTAAATGAAATTGTTAGATTAGACGATTTTGCTGCACGTCATTTAGTACAAGTTTTACGCGCTAAATTAGATGACAAAGCTATTTTGTTTAATGGAGACGGTCACGACTATAAGGTCCAAATAAAATCGATAGATAGAAATGACGTTTCAGTAAAGGTTCTTGAGAAAAATAAAAATTCAAGCGAGTCACCCTTAAAAATTCAACTTTATCAAGCCTTGTCAACGAATGAGAAGATGGATTGGGTAATCCAAAAGGCAATTGAGTTAGGCGTCCATTCAATCACGCCAATATTAACTCAACGTAGCCTAATTAAATTAACAGACGATAAAAGAAATAAAAAAAATCAGCACTGGCAACAAATTGCCCTATCAGCATGTGAGCAATCAGGTAGATCTATTATCCCAAAGGTCAACGATATAATATCGCTAGAGACCTGTTTTACCTCTATGGCACTGAAAGTTGGCGAGCTAAGGTACTTACTTAACCCTTATGTTAAAAATAGCTTGAAGGCTAATAAAATAGATGCTGCGCCTGATGGGATTAAACTTGTTATTGGCCCTGAGGGTGGATTTACGGAAAATGAAGTAAGTTTCATAGAATCACATGATTTTAAATCAGTTATGCTAGGCCCAAGAATTTTAAGAACAGAGACGGCGCCTATTGCTAGCATTGCAATATTACAATCTATTTATGGTGATTTTGTATAAAATACAATTTTTTGTTAAAATAATACATAATTTACATAATTTATATTTTATATGCAAATTATTATTGGTAAAAAAATAAGAAGTATAAGAAAATTGCATAATATGAGCCTTGAAGGGCTCGCCAAAAAAATTGCAATGAGTTCAGGTAATTTATCCCGAATTGAGCGAGGAGAGCTAAATATTAGCGTGGGACTTTTGGAAAAATTAGCCAATGCCCTTCAATGCCGAACACATGATCTCCTAACCTCTCCTGATTATGATGCATCAAATAGTTTTGTTGAACAATTTAGACGTGCTTCAAAATATATCAACTCATTCAACAATAAAGTTTTTGTTATTGCCATTGGTGGTGATGTTTTACAGGATAATCAATTTGAGTCTATTGCCTATGATATAAATTTACTCCGCTCTCTTGGCATTCGAATTATTCTTATTCATGGTATTCGCCCACAGATTGATGATTTATTGCTAGCAAGCAAAGTCAGGACAAACTTGGTAAGAAATATTCGTGTCACGGATGAAATAACAATGGGTCATGTGATAGATGTAAGTGGTAGAATTCGAACAAAGATCGAGTCTGTGCTCTCATCAAGCCTTATCAATTCCCCGCTATTCGGAAGCGATATTCGAGTTGCAAGTGGAAATTTTATTACAGCAAGGCCGTTAGGTGTTTTAGATGGCGTGGATATGCAATTTACAGGGCAAGTAAGAAAGGTTGATCATGAGGTCGTTCAGGCTCGTCTTAATAGCGGAGAGGTAGTATTAATTTCGCCTTTAGGTTTCACTCCAGTAGGCGATGTATTTAACTTATCTTACGAACAACTCGCCTCTTCAGTAGCATCAGCCATCAAAGCCCATAAGTTAATTTTCTATGTAAACTCTGACGGTATTCTCAACTTAGAAGGTGAGCTTATTACGGAACTAACAACTGAAAAAGCTGAGAATCTTATACATCATATTGAGTCCCAGTCAACGCCCAGTAAAGCTCCATTTATCTCATACAATGATTTTAATATCTTAAAGAGTAGCTTGGTTGCAATTAAAAATAGAATTGAAAAGGTTCATTTAATTAATCGGCATACTAATGGATCAATTATAGAAGAACTCTTTACGGACAAGGGCACGGGTACTGTCTTAACTGAATATCCTTTAGAGCAAATTAGAAAAGCAAGAGCGGGCGACGCCAATAAAATTTTTCAACTGATTGAGCCCTTAGGCCAGGATGGTATTTTAGTTTCACGAACAATTAGTCAAATTGAAAAAGAGTTAAATAATTTTTATGTTATGGAGCATGGACTTGATTTAATTGGCTGCGTTGCTCTTTACCATTATGAAAAGATGATTGAAGTAGCATGCTTTGCAGTTGATGAAAACCTTCATAGCCAAGGGTATGGCTCAAAACTTCTTAAATTCTGTGAAAAAGAAGCCAAGAGTCAAAATATATATGATCTCTTCATTTTAACTACACAATCAGAACACTGGTTTATAGAAAAGGGTTTTAAAGTTGCGAACAAGAATTTGATGCCTAGGCATCGAAAAAAAATCTACCAGAAAGAGAGAAACTCAAAATTCTTATCTAAAAAGATATAAAATAATGTTTTTTTTAAAATCTTTCTGAAATGAGCCCGAACGATAAAGCCAAAATACTAAGTGAGGCCCTGCCTTACATTAAAAAATTCTTCGATAAAACCATTGTTATTAAATATGGTGGTAATGCAATGGTTGACGATAACCTTAAACAATCTTTTGCTAAGGATGTCGTCTTACTTAAGTTAGTTGGTATGAATCCCGTCGTTGTTCACGGCGGCGGTCCTCAAATCAGTGCTCACCTAGAAAAGCTAGGAAAAAAGGGTGAATTCATAAATGGTATGCGAGTTACTGACGAAGAAACCATGGATATTGTCGAAATGATCTTGGGTGGTCAAATAAACAAAGAAATTGTTCAGCTCATAAATAAAAATGGAGGTAAAGCTGTTGGTTTGACGGGGCAAGATAGTAATTTTATTCACGCGAAAAAATTGATTGTTAAAGATGAGAGAGATGAATTTAAAAATATTGACTTGGGTCAAGTAGGAGATATTGACAGTATTGACCCGACGCTTATTAACTTTCTTGATAGTGGTGATTTTATTCCAGTAGTTGCCCCCATAGGAATTGGAGATGATGATAAAACTTACAACATAAATGCCGATCTTGTAGCAGGCAAGCTAGCTGAAATTTTAAAAGCGGAAAAACTAATCTTAATGACTAACACACCGGGTGTATTAGACAACAATAAACAATTGATTACTGGCCTTACCGCAAAAGAAATCGAAAATTTAATTATTGAAGGAACGTTATCGGGTGGAATGTTACCCAAAATAAATTCTGCGCTCGATGCAGCTAAAAGTGGTGTCAATGCTGTGCATATTGTTGACGGTCGTGTTGAGCACGCTTTACTTCTTGAAATTTTAACCGACCAAGGTGTTGGTACACTGATCAAGGCAAAATAAATGGGTCGTTACTGGATCTTTGATCTAGATAATACCCTGCATTTTGCAGATCATAAAATCTTCCCGCAAATTAATTATAAAATGGATAGCTATATCCAAACTAAACTCGGAATTAACAAACAGAACTCGGCAATATTAAGGCAGTTTTACTGGGATTCATATGGCGCAACACTTGTAGGGCTTGTCAAACATCATAAAATTGATGCACAGGATTTTCTCAAAACCACACACAATATAATCTTAAGCGAAGAAAATATAATTTTCCCAAAAAATACCAGACACATTATTAAAAAAATTCGTGCTAAGAAATTGATATTTACCAATGCCCCAAAAATCTACACAAAAAAGATCTTAAAGCATATGAAAATCTATAATTTTTTTAATCGAATTCATAGCATAGAAGAATCTAATTTTCATGGAAAACCTAATCAAAAAAGCTTTCATAAATTATTTAAAACCAATAAATTTACCCGAGGTATTATGATTGATGATGTCAAAGAAAATTTAATGATGGCAAAAAAAATGGGCCTAATCACAATTTGGTTGACCAAAGAAAAATACAAACCAAACTTTATTAATTATAAGATTTCTAATCTCAATCAATTAAGGCAAATGAGAATTAGTTAGTTTGTTGAAAAATTTTAAATCTTTTTGACTTAATATCACTGCCTAACTCTTTGCCTTTCAGATCAAGATTAACCTCAAGTTTAGATTCAGCCAAAGTTTGTTCAAAGGCTTTTATTTTAGAAACAAATCCACCTAAAGTATGTTTTTGTTTTTTTAAATCTAAAATATGTTGTGTGATTAAAAGGCAAGAATATAGAACGTTTGGTCGCCTAAAAAAATCAACACAACTTACAAAATCAAACTGTTCCTTTTGACCTGCGCTTTCAATTTCGCTTAGTGTTAAAAAATGTTGCGAAATAAGATTAATAAGATTTTTATTTCGTGAGGATAATTTTAATTTTTTTGCACAAACACCAGCTTCCTTTGAAATCCCTTGCTTGAAAGAGTATAAAATCAGCAGCAGCAAAATAACCTGGTCATCTAAATGTAATTCAGATAATTTTGGACTACCAAAAAACTCGGATGCGTCTTGTCTAATCTCTACAAAGTTAGAATTGGGAAAAATCAAATTCAGGGCTCTACATTCCTCCAAAACCTCTAACATCGTAATGATATTAGAATTTGGTAAGGCCTTTCTTATTTCTTCAACAATGCGCTCAGCAGATAATGTTTGAATTTCATTATTCATTACAATCTTTTCTAGAAGGGGAAATGTACTTTGGTGAATAATAAAATCTGGAAATTTAGCTTTAAATCTTGCTACCCTTATAACACGAAGTGGGTCCTCAGTAAAAGCCTCACTAACATGACGAATAATTTTATTCTTAATATCATCAATACCACAGTAAGGATCAATAAATTGGCCGGAGTCATCCTGGGCAATAGCATTAATGGTAATATCTCGCCTTCCTAAATCCTCCTCAAGAGTGATATCTGGCGATGCATAAAATTCAAAGCCATGGTAACCTTTTGAAATTTTTTTTTCTGTTCGAGCTAGCGCATACTCTTCATGGGTTTCGGGGTGCAAGAAAACAGGAAAATCTTTTCCAATAGGTTTGTATCCTAGTTTAATCATTTCATCAGGCGTAGAACCGACCACCACATAATCAAAGTCGCTAGTTGGAATACCCATAATCTGATCTCTAACTGCCCCGCCTACAAGGTATTTTTTAATCATTTACTTTATCTAAATAAGTTTCAAGCTGAATAAGACGCTTCTTAAATTGATAAGCATCATTTACAGGTGTTACATTATCTAACTGCATTGACTTTAAATTATCTCTAGTAATTAATTTTATTGGACTTAATTCTAGGAAACAGACCATCAAATATGAAAGCTTTTTGGGCAAAGGAATAAACAGCCTTTTTTTATTTAAAGAATCAGTAATTACTTTTAATAGCTCAAAAAAAGTGTAGCTTTTAGGGCCTCCAAGGTTATAAGTTTTTTTATAAGTTTTTTTATCGGAAATACTTGCATTGATAATCGATACTAGGTCATTAACTGCAATTGGTTGAAATTTTGACTTTGGAGATACAACAAAAAGGATCGGCAGCCATATAACCATTTTCTTAAATAAGTTAACAAAGCTATCTTCCTCACCAAAAACAATAGAGGGTCTGTAAATTGTCCAATTTATGCTCTGACAGATTGATTTTATATAGCTCTCACCATTAAATTTTGATTTCAAATATTTACTGGGTGCAGTTTTACTAGCGCCAAGGGCGCTAAGATGAATGAAACGTTTAATCTTCAGTTTAATTGCTAGGGTCGAGAGTTTTTTGAGCCAAAGACCGTGAACCTTATCAAAAGTATTATTTGGGCGCTCATGCAGAATACCAATACAATTAATCAAAACATCTGTTCCTTCTAGAAATTTTGATAAATTGGAATTCGTTTGGTACTCAATAAGTTTGAGGGTTGGAAAAACTCTTAAATGGTTTGCGTATCTTTTATCTCTGGTAAAAAGACGTATTTCCACTTTCTTCTTGGCAAGCTCATAGATTAATTGAGACCCAATAAATCCTGAACCACCAAAAATTGAAATAACATTCATATAATTAAATCTGCAATGCGCGCATTATGAGATAAATTAATCCGACAATAACTCCTAAATAAAGAGAATAATTAAATATAGTTTTAATCAAAAGGAGGTATTTTTTATTTTTTGTGATGGCAAAAAATAAAAAGAGAACCACTAAGGTTATTACAAGAATAAAAATAGCGAGTCTTAAAAATAGCATTACTCTTCCACAAGCTCTGCACGTTCATTTAGCTGCTCACTCATTTTTAAATATTCTTGAGCTAAATTTGCAGTCTCTGGATCATTCAAATCCAAGTTTCCAATTTTCCATTTATCTTGTTCCGCAGCAAGTTGACGCAATAAACGATTATTAAGTTCATGACCTGATTTATATGCAGTAAATTTCCCAATGATTGGTTTTCCCAATAAATATAAGTCACCTATAGCATCTAAAATTTTATGCCTAACAAACTCTCCAGAAAATCTTAACCCATCTTCATTAATAATTTTTCTCTCATCAAGGACGATTGCATTATCTAAGGATCCACCCCGCGCAAGTCCATTGGATCGCAAAAACTCTACTTCATGCATAAAGCCAAAGGTCCTCGCACGACTTATTTCTTGAATGTAAGAATCTTTAAAAAAATCAATCTGCACTCGGCTATCATCATCTTTGAATGCAGGGTGAGTAAAATCAATTGTAAAATCAATCATAAAACCAGGATATGGTTCAAACTTTGCTAACTTATCTTCATCAGCAACTTCAATTGTGTCTTTTATAAAAACAAACTGTTTAGGTGCAGTTTGCTCTTCTATCACTGCGCTTTTAATTAAAAAAATGAACGAAATAGAGCTGCCATCCATAATTGGTAATTCTGAGCCATTAACTTCAATTAATATATTATCGATACCTAACGCTGACAAAGCTGACATTAAGTGCTCTACGGTCGCAATTTTAAATTCATTTGTTCCAATTGCGGAACATAACTTTGTATCTTGCACAATATTAGGGCCTACCTCAATTTTCATCGGAACTGGTAGATCTGTTCGACAAAAAACGATTCCATGATTAGGGGGGGCAGCTTTTAAAGTTAACTTAACTTTTTTTCCAGTATGCAAACCTACTCCGACTGTGCTAACTGAATTTTTAATTGTTCTTTGTCTAATCATTTATTTTTTTCGCAAAAAAGAAGGGATATCATACTCGTCATCAGCTTGAACTTTCATTGCATCTAATCCATTTTCCGAGTTATCTGCAAAAACGTTGAGTGCATCATCATCGTCTTGCTCATTAACAGCTTCATCTTCTTGATCTTCCTTCTGATTTTCATCATTTTCATATACAAAACTTTTCATCACATCTGAAGCTTTATTATCATCCATTAATGATTGATTCGTAAGTCCTGTTGCAACCATCGTCACTCGAATACTGTTGGCCATGCCCTCATCGATGACATTCCCGACAATGATATTGGCATTTTCTGCCGCATATTGTTTAATAATTTCCATCACTTCAAAGTATTCTTTCATTTTAAAGTCACGACTGGCTGATATATTAACCAAGATTCCTTTGGCATTATTGAGATTAACGTCCTCAAGAAGTGGGCATGCTACAGCTGCTTTAGCAGCAATGATGGCGCGATCTGATCCCTCAGCATAACCTGAGCCAATCATCGCCATACCCATTTCACTCATTACCGTTTTAACATCTGCAAAATCAACGTTAATCATTCCTGGACTGTTGATTATTTCAGCAATACCCGCTACGGCACTATATAAAACATTATTTGCAGCACCAAATGCATCAACAAAAGTCACATCCTCACCAAGAACGCCCATTAATTTCTCATTAGGAATGGTTATCAATGAATCAACATGTTTTATCAGTTCCGTAATACCCTCTTTTGCAACTTGTGTTCGCTTACCCTCAAATTCAAAGGGTTTTGTCACAACCGCAACCGTCAAAATACCTTGCTCTTTGGCAATTTGTGCAATTACTGGCGTTGCTCCCGTGCCTGTTCCTCCGCCCATACCAGCTGTAATAAAGAGCATGTCTGCTCCTTGGATCGATTCGATAATTTTATCCTTATCATCCAGCGCTGCTTGCTTTCCAGTATCAGGCCTTGAACCAGCTCCCAAACCTTGAGTTAATGATTCGCCGATTTGTACTATGTTATTTGCTTGGCTTTTTTGCAAAGCTTGCAAATCAGTATTAGCAGATATAAACTCAACACCAACAACATTTTTTTCTATCATGTAGTCGACTGCATTTCCACCGCAACCACCAACACCCATTACTTTTATAACAGCTTTTTGTTTCTTATTTTCAACTACTTCAAACATAAGTCACCTTATTTGATCTTAAAAATTTCCTTGAAACCACATTTTTAACTTTTTAAATAAATCGAGCACAGTATTACCATTAGGCCAGTGATTCTGTCCGCTATCGATTTCATCTTTAGCCATTTTAAGTAAACCTATTCCAGTCGCATACCTAGGATTTTCCACTACTTGAAGCAATCCATCAACATCTCTTGGAATCCCAATTCTAACTGGCATATTAAAAACTTTCTCACCTAGATTAACCATACCGCGCATCATAGATGATCCGCCTGTGATAACAACCCCTGATGCAATAACATTACCCATTCTACTTCTTTGCAGTTCATTTCTAATTAATTCAAATAACTCCGTTACTCTTGGCTCAATTACTTGTGCCAAAGCTTGTGTTGTTATTTTTTTTGGCTCTCTTCCATCAACAAGGGGTATCTCAATAATCTCATTTGATGATGCCATTAGCATTGATGCTGACCCATGATTAATTTTAATATCCTCTGCAGATTGCATAGGTGTTCGAAAAGCAACAGCAATATCATTTGTAATTTGATCCCCTGCAATGGGTATAACAGTTGTATGTTGTATAGATCCATTTTTGATAATTGCGATATCAGTCGTACCTCCTCCAATATCAACTAAACATACACCTAAATCTTTCTCATCTTTTGTAAGAACAGCTTCACTTGAGGCAAGTGGTTGTAGAACTAATTCTAAAACTTCAAGGCCACATCTTTTAATACATTTAATAATATTTTGTGCTGCTGCTATTGCGCCAGATACAATATGTACCTTTACCTCTAATCGCATACCATTCATACCAAGAGGCTCCCTTATATCTCTCTGATCATCAAGCACATATTCTTGGGTCAATACATGGAGAACTTGTTGGTCAGGTGGGAGTGTAATAGCTTGTGCTGTCTCTAACACTCGATCGATATCCATTTGGCTAACTTCAGAATCTCTTACTTTTACCATTCCATGCGAATTCAAGCTTTTTATATGACTTCCAGCAATGCCTGTGTAAACATCTTTAATTTTACAATCAGCCATAAGCTCTGCTTCCTCGACTGCACGCTGAATAGCTTGCATGGTTGAATCTATGTTAATTACCACACCCTTTTTTAAGCCCTTAGAGAGGTGTTGACCAAGACCTATGATTTTCATAATTCCATCATCTTGAAGTTCAGCAACTATGACAACAATCTTTGACGTACCAACATCTAATGCCACAACTAATTTTTTTTCTTCTTTTGTATTAATCATAATGTGGCTTTTTCTTTATCTCGTTGAATTATTTTTTCATCTAGTTTTTTTATAGCAAAACCATTTTTATATCTCATATCAACGTATTCAATACGGTTATTTATTTCAGTTAAAACAGTCTGGTAATGCTCAACAAAATTGGTTATTTTTTTTAAAATATCTTTTCTACCAAGAACTATCTTAATATTATTATCAGTTTGTATTTCCCATGATAATCTGTCGGACATTGAGATTGTACCAATTTGCATTAACTCTTTCGAAAGTATTTTGTTTATTTCAAAATATTTTTGAGTTATTTCACTTACAAAATTTTTAGGTCCCCAAAAATATGGCAAGTCATCTTGATAGGCTGCATTAAAAAATTCTCCTTTGTCATTAACTAATCCAACATTACCCCATCTTGCTATAACCTGATGTTCCTCAATTGAAATTTCAATTTTATCTGGCCATATCCTCCTTACACTAACTTCACGAACCCATGGTAATTTTTTAAAAACATTTCTGGTTAAATTTAAATCCAACCCAAAAAAGTTTCCTCTCAAATATTGTTGAATAATTAAATCGACCTGAAGAGAATCTACCTTTTCATACTGATTCTTGATTTGGATTTCATTGATGGGGAAGTTTGAACGAATTAGAGACTGCTGTATCAAAAAAATAACTAATGGGATAATTAAAAGGTATACCAATAAGGTTAATCTTTTTAATGCTTGAAGATCATTAAGCATAAGCGCTCTCTAAAATCTCAATTACAAGTTGATTAAAACTAATTCCATTAATTCTTGCAGATAGAGGAACTAAGCTATGACTCGTCATTCCTGGGATTGTGTTTATCTCTATAACATAAATCTTAGAAAAAGAATCAACGATAAAATCAACCCTGCCCCATCCTTTACATCCTATCGATTCAAAAGCAGCTAATGAAATTTTGTTGAGCTCTTTTTTTAAAGTATCTTGAATTTCGGCGGGACAAATAAACTTAGTATCCTCCCTGAGATATTTCGCTTCATAGTTATAAAACTCTCCTTTAGGAATAATTTCTATGACTGGTAATGTGCAATTATTTAAAATTGGAACAGTTAACTCTCGACCAGAAATTTTTTTTTCAGCAAAGACAATATCATCAATTTTTTTTGCTTCTTCGTAAGCTTTGTGAAATTGCTCTTTGGATGTAATTTTATACACCCCAATACTTGATCCTGAATTTGATGCTTTGATGAAAAAAGGATGGTTTAATTTCTTATTTACATCCTCAAATACTGACTGATCATTTAATTTTAAGAAATGTGGTGTAGGAATTTTTAATGATACCCAAATTTCTTTAGACTTGTATTTATCCATTCCATATGCTGAAGCTTTAGCATCACTGCCTGTATACCTTAAATTTATTTGATCAAGATATTTTTGGATTTTACCATCCTCCCCATCTTTTCCGTGGAGGCAAATAAAAGCACAATCAAATTTTTTGAGATTATCTAGATCTTGGTTGCTAGTATCAAAAATATATGCGTCAACTGAGGAATCCTTAAGTGCATTTAATACAGCATGGCCGCTTTGTAAAGATATTTCCCTTTCATTCGAGGTCCCCCCCATCAGAACTGCAACTCGACCATATGATCTACGAGTCAATTTTTCTCTCCGATAATTCGAATCTCAGTTTCTAATATAATTTTTGTCTGTTTAAAAACTTCCGCTTTGATGTAAGTAATCAAATTTTCAATATCAGATGCGCTTGCGTTACCCCTATTAATAATAAAATTAGCGTGTTTTTCTGATACCTGAGCACCTCCGATTTGATAACCTTTTAATCCACTCTCCTCTATTAACTTTGCTGCGAAATGCCCATCAGGATTTCTAAAGGTCGATCCAGCTGTTGGCCAGTTCAAAGGTTGTGTAGATTTTCGCTTCTCAAGTAATTTTTTAATATCTAACTCAGCTTTTTCTTTATTACCTTCTTGAAATTCAAGCCATGCTGCAATAAAAAATTCTTGTGGATTTTTTTTGTTTTCAACATGTCTGTAAGCAATATCAAATTCCTCTTTTTTTCTTAAATGCTCAATTCCATTTTGATCAATGGTTAAAACCTTATCCACAAAGTCCCATGTTTCAGAACCATAACAACCTGCATTCATTGCAAGAGCACCACCGAGGGTGCCAGGAATCCCTGCCAAAAATGCAGAATTTGCATACCCTAACCTTGCAATATATTTTGCAAGTTTGCTACAACTGACACCAGACTCAGCATAAAATAATTGATCTTCCAGCTTAATATGATTTAAACCTTTATGCATTGCAATGATAGTGCCTCTAAACCCACCATCTCTAAAGAGGGTATTAGAACCTAAACCAATAAACATAATGGGAAGTTTAAAATTTCTTTTTTGTAAATTATAGGAGAGTTTTTCTTTATCCGTACAAAAATAAAATTGATCTACAACCCCTCCAACACGCCAACTGTTGAGATCTCGTAATGGAATATCGAAAAGAATTTCATCGTTTTGCACTATTTTTTTCCAATAAACTGTTTTGCAAAACTTGAAATTGAACCCGCGCCCATAAGTATTAAAATAGAATTATCCTCTATTTCACTTAATATAAATTTTTTTGTATTTTTTAAATCTGGTAAATAAAAAGTTTTTTTGTTGGCAATTTTTTCGATCATAGCCTTTGAAGAAATATCTTGAATTGGCTTTTCCCCAGCCGGATATATATCCATTATGAAAACTTTATCTGGTAATTTTAAAGCTAGTACAAAATCTTCAAAACAATCTCGAGTTCTTGAAAATCTGTGGGGTTGAAATACGAGATTAATTGATTTATTTGGATATCCCTTTCTCGTTGCATCAATAACTGCTTTTATTTCTGTTGGGTGATGTCCGTAGTCATCAACTAGTACAAAGTTTTTTTTGTGGTGATAACAATTAGTAAAAATTTCATACCTTCTTCCCACACCTGAGAAATCTTTTAGACCTCTTTTAATATCAGGTATTGATAAACCATATTCCAAACCAATGGCAATAGCTGCAAGAGCATTTCGAACATAATGCTCACCAGGAAGATTTATTTCTACTTCAAACGATTTCATTTTAAAAAATTTATCCTCAACCCAAAATGACATTTTATTTTCTTGATGCTTTAGTTTTTTAGCTTGTATTAATGCATTTTTACTTAAACCATAGGTAATAATTTGCCTTGAAATCCTTGGAATTATTGATTTCACATGTTCGTCATCTATACACATAAAAACTGTTCCATAAAAAGGTGTTTGATGAATAAAATCTATAAATGTATTTTTTAGTCTTTCGAAATCCCCCTCATACGTTTCTAAATGATCGTAGTCAATGTTTGTGACAACTGTATTAATGGGGTTTAAGTGCAAAAAAGAAGCATCTGACTCATCTGCCTCCACAATAAACAAATCTCCCATACCTAATTTTGCATTTGCTTTCATTGCATTTAATCGGCCACCAATAACATAGGTAGGATCTAAATTTCCCGCAGATAAAACACTCGAAACTAAACTTGTAGTTGAGGTTTTACCATGTGTTCCTGCAATCGCTATCCCCTTTTTGAATCGCATCAACTCAGAAAGCATTTCAGCTCTGGGAATAATAGGAATATTACTTTTTTGCGCCTCTTTTATTTCAATATTATTTTTTGGAACAGCTCCGGAGACTACAATTACCTCTTTTCCTTTAATGTTTGAAGATGAATGTTTTGAGAAAACTTTTATCCCCATTTTTTTTAAAGATTTTACCGCTGATGATAATTGTAAATCTGAACCAGAAACGATGAATCCTAGATTATGCATAACCTCGGCGATGCCACTCATTCCGGAGCCACCTATGCCAATAAAATGTATTTTTTTTATCTTATCCCTCATGTACCGCCAAACAATATTTGTAAATAATCTCACATGGGGAGTTTTGAATGCTAAGTTTTGCATTTATTGCCATTTGCTCGCAGGTTTTTCTTGTTAATTTCATAATTACTTCTGGGAGATTAGCTTCAAGATTTTCTTGAGAGATGATCACTGCTCCTTTTTTTTGTTCCAAAATCTTTGCGTTAAAGTATTGGTGATTATCGACAGCATATGGATAGGGAATAAGGATACTCGCAATGCCGACCTGACTGAGTTCTGAAACAGTAATAGCTCCAGAACGAGCTATAACAAGGTCTGCCCATGAATAATAATAGTTCATATCATGTAAGTAATCCTCAACTTCCACATCTATATTTAAAGACTCATAAAAAATTCCTAAATCTTTAAAATGTTTTTTCCCAGACTGGTGCACCACCTTTATCTCTTTATTTTTTACAATTTCATTAAGAATTTTGGGAATAATTCGATTAAATTGGACTGCACCTAAACTTCCTCCAATAATAAGAATCCTTAATGGCCCCATTCTATCTTCAAACCTTTCGTGTGGATTATTTATGCGCATCAAGTCATCACGAATTGGGTTTCCTATGAGCTCACCTTTAAGCTTATTTGATTCAAACCCTAAAAAAATTTTATTACTTATATATGAAAGAATTTTATTACTCATGCCTGGCACTGAATTTTGCTCATGAATGATAATATGAATTCTGAGAAGTTTTGCTGCTATTGCAACTGGAAAACATATATATCCGCCCATAAGAATTATAAAATCTGGCTTAATTTTTTTTAGCTCATAAATGGCCTTCAAAATTGCTTTAGTCAAGAAAAAAGGTACTTTAAACCAATGCATAATTCCTTTTCCTCTTGCGCCCATCATTGGAATACTTAAAAAATGGTATTTTTTTTTATCCACCAAATCATTTTCCATGCCATCCAATGTACCCATCCAAGAGACGTTTGCTCCTCGCATAGAAAAAAAATTTGCTATCGAAAGTCCAGGATAAATATGCCCTCCGGTTCCTGCTGCAGCAATAACT
This sequence comes from Methylophilaceae bacterium, assembly GCA_016778465.1. Classification (GTDB taxonomy): domain Bacteria; phylum Pseudomonadota; class Gammaproteobacteria; order Burkholderiales; family Methylophilaceae; genus BACL14. Next base: position 66,366 of record JADHPM010000001.1, on the reverse strand, counting down.
ATATGGAATTTTTTAATAAAATTGTCCTCGTATATTTTTTCTATTTTCATAGTCAATTTTTAACACGATCGCAATGGCAATCATATTCATTAAAATACCACTACCACCATAAGAAAGAAGCGGTAAAGTTAGACCTTTGGTAGGAAATAAGCCAACATTGACGCCCATGTTAATAATACCTTGTAAGGCAAACCACAAACCAACCCCTTGAGCCATCAAAGCCGAAAAATGTTTTTTATTTTGTATGGATTCTTTAGCGATACCAAACATGCGAAGGACTAGATATGCAAATAAACAAATCACAATTGTTACCCCTAAAAAGCCAAACTCTTCCCCAAGAACTGCCAATATAAAGTCTGTATGTGCTTCCGGTAAATATTGTAATTTTTCAACGCTTCCACCAAGACCAACACCAAAAAACTCACCCCTACCAAATGCAATTAAAGAGTGTGTTAATTGATAGCCTTTCCCAAAGGGATCGGACCAAGGATCTAAAAAACCTACAATGCGCTCCATTCTGTAGGGTGAACTTGTAATTAAAAAATAAATACTTACTGGTGCAAAAATAATCAGACTAAAAAATATTTTATAGGTGAGACCACCTAAAAATAATATACCCATAGCAATTAAAGTAATTACTGCTAATGCTCCAAAATCAGGTTCAAGTAGTAACAGAAATCCTGTTAATACAATCACTGCAAGCATTGGTAAAAACCCCTTCATAATAGTTCGCATCTGCTTTGATTTTCTTAAAACATAATCAGATGCATACATTATAGTAAATAATTTAACTGCTTCCGATGGTTGAAAGTTAGTAAAACCAAGAGAAATCCATCGTTGACTGCCATTAACTTCACGCCCGATTCCCGGTATTAAAACTAATACAAGTAAAATCAAACCAATTACGAAAAAAAATGGCGCCATTCTTTGCCAAAAATAAATTGGTATCAAGAAACAAATATATCCAACAGAAAAACCTAAAAAGATAAAAATAGATTGCCTTAAAAGATAATAGTAGCTTTGATAATTTGAAAGTTTACTTGCCGCTGCAATATCTACAGATGAGGAGTAAACCATGACCAAACCAATGCCTAATAAGATTAAGCTGACCCAAATCAAATTGTAATCATAGATCGGTAAATTATAATTTTTTTGAGAAGAAAATATTTTCATTCAAGTAAATTGACGTTTTTCTTAAAATCGTCACCTCGTGCCTTATAATCGGTATAGCTATCTAAACTTGAACATGCTGGTGATAGAAGAACAATGTCGTTTTCTTTTGCTAACGAAAACAAAAACTTTACAGCCTCATCCATCACTTTACAATTTTTTATACTCAAGCTCTCATTGCTAGAAAATTCAGCTTGAAATATTTTCGCATCTTTTCCAATTAGGGCAATTGATTGAATATTTTGACGTAATATTTTTTTTAATGGGGCTAAGGATTGTTTTTTGCTATCACCACCCATAATCAGATGAATATTTTTATTAGAAAAGCTATTCACCGCTGCAATAGTTGATGCAATATTTGTTGCTTTTGAATCGTTATAAAAATCAATGCCTCTCAAACTCCTTACCCATTCCAAACGATGCGGTATCCCACAAAAGTTTTTTAATTGGATTTTTTTACACTCAAAATTCAAAAAAATAGCTCTTATCGCCGCAATTGATGCCATAACATTAAAGAGATTATGCTCGCCTTGCAGCCTAGACTCAGAAAGGTCTAATTCAAAACCCTTTTTATCTTTTAAAAAGGGTTTTGAAGAAGAATAAGTTAAATAATAATCTGGGCACTTCTTGTTTGAAGATAAGCTTACCGACGCTGTATGTTCGTCATACCAGTCATGAAGGTTTGGGTCATCATAATTGATGATTTTTTTATATGAATTCTTATGAAGATTTTTTTTTGCTTGTATGTAGTCGACAAATGAATTGTGTCTATCTAGATGATCCTCAGATATATTTAAAGTGATCCCAACATCGAACTTCAAAAAACTTTCAATTTCCAATTGAAAGCTAGAGAGCTCAATAATCAAAACATCTAGATTTTCAATAGGTAAAATATCTAGTACTGGTTTGCCAATATTTCCAACGACTTCTGCTTTTATGCCTTGTTGAAGAAGGAGAAATTTAATAATAGAACACGTTGTTGTTTTTCCATTTGTTCCTGTAACTCCTATTAATTTTATATTGCTACCTTCAATTTCCTGGGCTAACAAATACAGATCGTTAATAATTTCAACATGATTTTTCTTTAACTTTTCTTTAACTTCACTCTCAAGCTTAACCCCTGGGCTAACGGCTACAGAAGAAATGTTATTAAATATTAGTTTATTTACATCGCCAATGTACAAATTTTGAACTTCGTAATTCTTTGTAATTTCTTTTAGCTTATCTAAAGATTTATTTTGATCATAGACAGAAATTGTTTTATTTTTTTTTGATAAATAATTCAACAAGGATAGCCCGGTTATCCCCATACCCAGAATAAGAATGTGATCAGTATTTGTCTTGTGCATCACCTAATTTTAAGGCTCGCCAATCCGATAAGGACCAATATCATAGATATAATCCAAAATCTAACCACCACTTGAGTCTCTTTCCATCCCTTTTTTTCATAATGGTGATGAAGAGGAGCCATTAAAAATATTCTTCTACCATGTCCGTATTTAAATTTAGTATAGCGAAAATAGCTTACTTGCAGCGCCACTGAGATTGTTTCCACCACAAAAACACCAGCCATTATCAATAAAACTATCTCTTGGCGAACAATTACTGCCAGAGTTCCCATTGCAGCTCCCAATGATAACGACCCCAAGTCACCCATAAATACCTCAGCAGGATATGCGTTAAACCATAAGAAACCCAAGCCCGCACCCACGATCGCAGCACAAAAAATTGTAAGTTCACCAGTTCCTGATATGTAGGGAATACCCAGGTAGGATGCAAATATAGTATTGCCACTCAAATAAGCAAATACGCCTAATGCACTTATAACCATAACAATTGGCATGATTGCCAAACCATCAAGACCATCTGTTAAATTGACAGCATTACTGCTACCCACAATAACTAAATAAGACAAAATTAAAAAACCAAATGTTCCTAAGGGCAAGCTAAGGTCCTTAAAGAAAGGAATAAGTAATTCTGTTTGAAGTGGCGATGTCGCAGTCATTAATAAGTAAGTTGCTACCCCAAGACCAATAATAGACTGTAATAAATATTTATGGATAGCACGCAGGCCATCCGAATTTTTTTTCTTAATTTTACTGTAATCGTCTACAAGGCCAATTATACCAAACCCCCCTGTAACCAAAATTAGTAGCCAAATATAACGGTTCGACAAATCTGCCCAAAGTAGTGTTGAAATTAAAATGGATATAAGAATTAGCCCGCCACCCATTGTTGGAGTCCCAGATTTTTTAAGGTGGTCCTCGGGGCCATCAGATCTTATGTATTCCCCAAAACTGTAATCGCCTAACTTTCTAATAAACCAAGGGCCAAAAGAAAAAGAGACAAATAAAGAGGTAATAACTGCAAGCACGGCTCTTAGAGAAATATAGTTAAAAACACTAAAGCTACTAAAGCTATCAGACAACCAACGAAAAAATTCTAGTAGCATGAGCTTTGATCCATTTTAAGATTAATAATTTTGTATGTCTTCAATCATATCTTCCATTTTCATGGAGCGCGAACCTTTTATCAAGATAATACTATTTGATTTAAGCTGCTTTTTCAAAGACTCAATGAGTGATTCTTTAGATGGGAACCAAAAATTATTTTCATGATTAGTTTTAATATTTTTAAAACGACCCCCAATTCTGAAAATTAAATCAATTTTTTTTTCCTCTAAATAATTTATTATGTCCTGATGATATTTTTCAGTTCTTTCTCCAAGTTCAGCCATATCCCCAATTAATGCAATTTTATGGCCTCCCATTTTACTCAAAACATCTATAGCTTTTTTCATAGAGCTTGGGTTTGCATTGTAACAATCATCAATAACTAACACATCACTATTTGTATTGATGAATTCCAATCGATGAGGTATTTTCAAATCAAAATTTTTAATTAATTTAAATTCCTCCTGTGAAAAATCTAATGCAATAGCAGCACCAATAGCAGCCATAAAATTAGTAGCATTGTGTTCCACACAGAACTTAATTTTCTCAATAATTTTTTTATTTTGAAAATAAAAACTGTATAGATCGTTTTCTCTTTCATAATAAATATCTGCTTGATTTGAGGAGCCAAAAGTGATTTTCTTGTGGCCTAAATCATTCACTAATAATTCATAATAATCATCATCAAATGGCAATATTAAGGTCCCAGTGGGCTTGGTATTTATCAATAATTCTTTTTTTGCCAAAGCAATATCTTTTCTCGATTTAAAATTTTCTATATGTGCTTCGCCAATATTTGTCACAATAGAAATATCGGGAGGAGCGATTTTTGCAAGATTCTCTATTTCACCCTTATGATTCATACCCATCTCTAAAATTGTAATTTTATGAGTTGGTCGCAAGCGAAATAATGTCAAGGGCAGACCAATTTCATTATTGAAGTTTCCTTCTGTAGCCAATAGATATTCTTCATTAAATTTATACTTAAGAATATTTAACACTGCTTCCTTGGTTGTTGTTTTGCCATTACTACCAGTAATGGCAATTACCTTTGATTTGCTTTCTTCAAGAAAAAAAGAGCCAATTTGCGCAAGTGCAGTTTTTGTATTTTCTACAACAATACAATTTTCACCATTCAACTTTTTTTCTGAGATAATGCAATAAGAAGCTCCCTTTTCGAATGCTTGTTTTACAAAAGAGTGTCCATCAAAATTTTTACCTTTTATTGCAATATAAATATCGGATTTATTTATACTTCGCGAATCGATTGAGAGGCCATTAATAGGTCTGTTATTTGAATGCTGACTTAAACGATTATTCACCCCTAAAACTTCTAATAATTTATCTAAATCAAGATTAGTCATTATTTTTTAGAGTCTTGAGTACTATATCTCTATCAGAAAAAGGTATTTTCTTTCCATCAATTTCTTGATATTGCTCGTGCCCCTTACCTGCAATTAAAAGAATACTTTCTTCATTCATATTATGAATTGCCATCCTTATCGCTTGACCTCTATCTTCAATCATTTTGAAAGGCTTTCTAATATCAGTCGCGATATCCATCATGATTTTTTTAGGATTCTCACTACGAGGATTATCAGAGGTAATAATAATTTCATCAGCTAATTTATTTGCAACACTTCCCATTTCCGCTCTCTTTCCATGATCTCGATCGCCTCCACAACCAAAAACTAAAATAATTTTCTTGGAATATGTTTCTTTTATAGCTAAAAGCGCATTCTCAAGCGCATGCGGGGTATGCGCATAATCTATAAAAATATTTAATTTATTTTTGGAATTAGAGTCAATTCTTTCCAAACGTCCTGGTACCGATTTTAGAAGACGTATACATTCAATAATTTGGTCTACTTTAAAATGATAGCCAATTAATGTAGCGATTACTAATAAAACATTTTGAATATTATGTTTTCCAAAGAAATTACAAGTTACTTCATATTTTTGTTCTTGAAAAAGTAAATCAAAAGAAGTCTTATTTCCATAGACGATATTTGTGGCAACAAGGTCAGCATTATTTTTCAAAGCATAAGTAATTATCTTAATAAATTTTTTCTGATCTCTGATTACCTTTTGCCCTATTTTGTCATCTGCGTTGATTACAAAAAATTTTGCTTTATTTGATTGGAAAAAGCTTTTTTTTATGTCTTGATAGTCTTTCAATGTCACATGGTAGTCCAGGTGATCCCTTGAGACATTTGTTAGAAGCTTTGCGCTAAAGTTTACTCCCTCAACCCTTTTTTGTTCAATGGCATGTGAGGAAACTTCCATGGTCACAAAAGAATATTTTTTACTCGCATAATCCGATAAAATTTCTTGAATTAAAATCGCGTCCGGGGTTGTGTTATTTGAAATTTTTATGTTTTCCCCATCACCAAAGCCCAAAGTACCTATCCATGCTGATGGTTTTTTTAAATACCTAAATGATTGATCAAGCCATCCCGTTACTGTAGTTTTTCCGTTGGTGCCTGTTACACCAATGATTTCAATTTTTTTTGAGGGATGATTGTAATAATCTGAGGCAATATTTGATATTTTTTCTTTAAGATTTTTTACAGGAATAAAGTTTATTGCCTTAGAATCAACACTATAATTTCGAGGTTCATAAAGAATATATTTGGCTCCATTTTTTATGGCATCTGGAATATATTTCCTTCTATCTTCATAGCGTCCTGGGTAAGCCAAAAAAAGCCAACCTAATTTAACTTTGCGGCTATCGTTTGTTATGCCGTTACAATTTGAGAGGATATCAAGTAAATCGACACTCATATGACCTTGTCGTTTTTAGAATCAGCAACAATGGTATTTTCTTTTTCCTCTATCGCATCTTGAGGGACTGAGTATATTTTTAGTGCATCGTTCATAATTGCACTAAATACTGGGCCAGCGACAACTCCACCATAATAACCGTTCAATGTTGGCTCATCAATCATTACCGCCAAAACAAAGCGAGGATTGGAAACTGGGGCTATGCCAATAAACGATCCAATATATTTATTTTCATATACTCCATTAATAAGTTTATGGGCCGTTCCTGTTTTTCCAGCAACGCGATAACCAGGGACTTTAGCTTGAGGTGCAGTACCGTCATCTGAAACAACGGTTTCTAATATTTCTAACATTTTGTTACTTGTTTTGCTGGATAAAACTTTCCGACCAATGACAGGTTCACTATTTTTAAAAAGTTTAGCCGTTTTTAATTCACCTTCATTTGCAAAAACCGTGTATGCCTGTGCCAGTTGCAATAGGTTTGCGCTTAAGCCGTATCCATAGCTTATCGTTGCATGCTCTGTTTTTCTCCATTTTTTGTAGTGGTGCACTTTTCCCGAAGTTTCTCCTGGGAATTCTATTCCTGTCTTGATACCCAATCCAAATAAATTGATCGTCGACCATAAATACTTTGAATCAAGTTTTTCACTAATTATTGTTGTTCCAACATTTGATGACTTTTGTATGACCTCACTAACTGAAATAATCCCATAGGCTTTGGTATCTCTGACTGTAAAACGTGATCCACCAAGACGATAGTGACCTTTTTCAGTATCAATAACGCTTTCTGGTTTAACAATATTTGACTCGAGCGCAGCGCTAATTGTTAATGGTTTTATTGTTGAGCCAGGTTCAAAAATATCCGTAACCACTTTATTTCTAATTCGCTCTGTTGGCTTTCTTTTGCTGTTAGGGTTGAACGAGGGATAATTTGTCATGCTTAAAACCTCTCCCGTTTTTGCATCAAGTAAAACTGCTGAACCTGATGTTGCACCATGTTTTTCAACTGCTTTTTTTAGTGCCTGATATGATGAATATTGTAGGCGCTTATCGATAGCAAGTTGAACGTCTCTTCCATCAACTGGTATTTTTATGTCTTGCAAATCATCAACAATCCGCCCCAAATTATCTTTTAGTACTTTTTTATAGCCTGGTATACCTGAAAGTAAGTTATTTGCATGACGCTCAATACCTTCCTGCCCCAAGCCATCAATATTCGTGAACCCTACCAAATGAGCAGTTGTTTCTCTCTCTGGATAGAAACGATCATAGTTTTTTTCCGTACGAATACCCGGAATTTTAAGTTGTAATACACGATTTGCTAACTCGGGCGAAGCCCTCCTCTTCAAATATATATATTGTTTATCTTTTTTATTGATTCTTTGCTCCAGATGCTCCACTCTCAATTCAAGTAATCTTGCTAATTTTTTCTTTTGCAATAATGTCATTTCAACCTCAGGTGGGTTAGCCCATATTGTTTGCACTGGTGAGCTTATTGCCAATATTTCTCCGTGGCGGTCAATAACTTTTCCTCGGTACGCATGAAGGTCTTCAGTACGATTACTGGTGGCGCGTCCTTTTTTTTGTAAGAAATCTGTTTGCATACCTTGCAGATAGAAAGATCGACTTATTAAGGTTGCAAAGAGAGATAAAAGAACAAGAAGAACCAGCCTCCTTCTAAATGTGGAGAGTTCAAAGAAGTTAGAAGGGGTTTTGGCTTTTCTGACCATTATTTTATAACCCTGATACTAGATTTTTTTGGCTCGAACATTCCCAGCTTTTTGGTCGCAATCTCTTTTATACGATCATTACTAGATTTTTCTGATTCCTCTATCTGTAACTTTGTTTGCTCATCTCTTAACTCAAATGTCTTTTTATTTTCTTGATCTAATTGTGAATAATTATTTCGATACTGGTGCTCAGAATTTACTAGCGTCAACGAAAATATGATTAATATGCCAAATAATATTAAGTTGAGCCTCATTGGTCTGATACCTTTTCAATAACGCGCAATGTTGCGCTTCTTGCTCTTGGATTGTGCTTAATTTCAATTTCACTTGGCTTGATAAATTTCCCAATTTTTCTAATTTTTGAGGGTTTGATTTCAGAAGCTTTAATGGGAATATTTTTTGGTAAGAAATCAGTCTTACTTTGAGAGCTTATAAAATTCTTTACAATTCTGTCCTCAAGAGAGTGAAAGCTAATTACTGCCAAGCGACCTCCCTCCCTAAGGAGCTCTATAGCTAATGGTAATGAGTCCTCTAATTCTTTAAGCTCTTTATTTGTTTCTATCCGTAAAGCTTGGAATATACGGGTGGCAGGGTTTTTTCCCAGATCTTTTTTAGGCTGGGCTTTGGCTGCAATTTTTGCTAGCTCTAATGTATTTTGGATTGGACCTATATCATTTCTATAGTCAATAATATCGTTAGCAATTCTCCAAGCAAACTTTTCTTCCCCGTAAGTTTTGAATATCCTCGTCAGTTCTTTTGCATCCCATTCATTGACAATATCAAAAGCTGATACTTTCTGATCTTGATCCATACGCATATCCAGCAAAGCCGCATGCATGAAGCTAAAACCACGAACTGGGTTATCTATTTGCGGAGAGGAGATACCTAAGTCCATTAAAATTCCATCTAATTTATGAATTCTTTTTTTTTTAAAATATCCTGCATTGCAGAAAAATTTGCTCTCTCAATAGAAAATTTAGAATCCTCAATTTTCCTGCCCTCTGAAATCGCTTCTGCGTCTCTATCGATTGCAATCAACCGACCTTTTTTATTTAATCGCTCAAGTATCAATCGAGAATGACCTCCCCTTCCAAATGTGCAATCTAGATAGCAACCATCAGCCTTGATATTGAGCGCATCAACTGCCTCCCTTAATAAGACGGGGATATGTTGATAGCAATTGCTACTCATAATGAGAAACCATCCAACTCATCAGGTAATTCATCTTCACTATCAATACTAATTTCTTGAATTTGCAGTACCCAAGCTTCCTCGCTCCAAAGCTCAAAATGACTCCCTTGTCCAACCAGCATGATGGTTTTGTCAATTTTCGAGAAATTTCTTAATTCAGCAGATATTAAAATTCTTCCAGAGTTATCAAGGGAAACATCTTCTGCGTAACCGACCAATAATCGTTGCAATTTACTTGATTTTTTGTCAAAACTGGAAAGTTGCATGATTTTATTTTGAATAGGCTCCCATGCTTTTTGAGGATATAAAAGAAGGCAGCCGTGAGGATGTGCAGTAAGAACAATAGAGCCTGAGGATTCATTAAGAAGAGCTTCACGGTACTTTGTAGGTACTGCCACTCGACTCTTGCCATCTAAATTTAATAGCGTCACACCCCTATACATAGCTTTTACCTATAAAAAGATGGGAAATTACTGAACGCCCTTAGTATCGTTAAATAATTTCCCACAAATTACCACTTTTTCCCTAACAAATACACTATAGGCAAAAAAAAAGTGCTTTGCAAGCACTTTTTAAAATATTCCATACATTTCAAGGATTTATACATTAAAGAGATAAGTTGACCGGTAAGCCGGGTTCTGTCTTGGACAGTCATTCATCTAGCTAAATAATTGCTTATTTAGTCAAGCGGCCTACCCGATAACGACACGAGCCATGTCAATGTTATCCTATTTGGCCTTGCTCCAAGTGGAGGTTACCGCGTTTCACCGTAACTAAATACGCTCGTCTCTGTGGCCCTATTCCTCGCCTCACGGCGTATGGCTGTTAGCCATCACTTCGCTCTATGGAGCCCGGACTTTCCTCTGTGCTAGGCACAGCGACTGTCTGGTCAACTTGCAAATATTTTATCATTTAATCATCAAAAGATTGCCACTGAATTATTTTACCGGCCATAAAGGGAATAATTTCACCCGCCTCGGAAGGAATTGATTCTAGAATTTTATTTTGTTGTTTTATTAGCTTCAATTTTGATTTATTTCTTGGCAAATTATAAAAATCTGCCCCATAAAAACTTGAAAAACCCTCTAATTTATCAAGAGCATTATTTTTTTCAAAAATATCAGCATAAAGTTCAATCGCATTAGAGGCCGAATATACTCCTGCACATCCACATGCACTTTCCTTTTCATATTTTAAATGAGGAGCGCTATCTGTACCCAGAAAAAATTTTGCATTTCCTGAAATTGCAGCATTTAAGACCGCCTCTTGGTGAATTTTTCTTTTCAATACAGGCAAACAATAATTGTGGGGTTTAATTCCACCTACCAACAAATCATTTCTGTTCATTAGTATGTGATGAGGAGTGATTGTTGCTGCAATCTTTTCACTTGATTGACTAACAAAGCTGACAGCGTCTTTTGTTGAGATGTGTTCAAATACTATTCTTAGGCTGGGAAACAAACTTGTAATTTCGCTTAAATAATTATCAATAAAAACTTTTTCACGATCAAAGACATCAATATTTTTGTCATTTACTTCACCGTGAATTAAGAGAGGTAGGTCATATTTTTCCATTTTCTCAAATATATGATAATGATCTTTAATTGATTTGACTCCATGACTTGAATTGGTCGTAACCCCCGCTGGATAAAGTTTAATTCCTATGATCTTAGGAGAAGCACTTGCCTTCTTAATTTCTTGCTCAGTTAATTGATCAGTGAAATATAAAGTCATTAAAGGTTCAAACACAGAACAAGATTGTTTTATTTCATTATAATAATCTTCAGCAAGCGTAACATTCATAACTGGATTATTGAGATTTGGCATAACAACTGCTCTTGCAAATTGCTTCTCAGTATCTTTTATGACAGTCTTTAAAAGTTCGCCTTGCCTTAGGTGCAAATGCATGTCATCTGGTTTTGTTATGATTAATTCATTCATTTTTCAGTCTCAGCGCTAAATTATAAACTTCTTTTTTATTTATATTGTATATTGAGGAGACAAGTTTTACTGATTGACTCAATGATAGATCTTTTAAGGTAAACTTTAAGGCGCGTAAAATTATCTCCTCATCCATGTCAATGTAGCTATTTGATTGAGTGATAATTAAAACAAACTCACCTTTCGTTTGAATTTTATTTTCCTTGTAAAAATCTACTAATTCTTTTGCAGATGCCTTTTTAATACTTTCAAATATCTTTGTAAGCTCACGAGCAATAATGACAATATGCTCTTCTCCAAAAATATTTATAATTTCACTAAGTGTGCTCATTACCCGATTAGGTGACTCATAAATAACTGTAGCTATATTACTTTTATAAATTTTTAATAAATAATCGTGTGCTTTTTTTTTGGAGTTAGGTAAAAACCCATAAAATTGGAAGTGATGGTCAGTCAAGCCAGCTACTGAAAATGCTGCTATGACCGCAGATACTCCTGGTATTGGAATGACACGCAACTTTGCATCATGAAAACTATTAACTAAAAAAGCACCGGGGTCACTTATTGCTGGTGTACCAGCATCAGAAATATAAGCGATTGACTTTCCCTTTTGGCACAAATTTACAATTTCATCTGTTTTATTTTTTTCATTATGCTGATGAAGGGAGGTTGTTTTTTTATTAATCCCAAAAAAATTTAAAAGTTTTTTTGAATGTCGCGTATCCTCACAAATTACATAATCTACTGTTTTTAATATTTCAACAGCCCGAAGAGTAATATCATTCAAATTTCCAATAGGTGTTGCTACAATATAAAGTGCAGGTTCCAAGTGTATTTTCTTTTAAAAATTTGAAAAAAAGTTATAATCTCTCAATGATTAAATCATACAGTTTTTTAATTCTCGTTGCTTTACTTATCGCTCAAATAACAAGTTGTGCCTCCGGAGTTGTTGCTGTGCCAGTAGCATATGCTGACAGAAGAAGTTCAGAAGTAATATACCTCGATCAAAAAATTGAAATTAAAGCCATCCTGGAAACACAATCTATAAACGAATATGATAATTTAAGCTTTGTTAGCTACAATCAAACTGTTCTCATCACCGGCGAAGTTCCTTCTGAAGAAGTAAAACAGGAGATTGAAAATGCAATAAGAAATATTGAAGGGGTTAAACAAATTAAGAATTATCTGCATATTGGATCGACAAGTTCTTTAAAATCAAAGGCCGCCGATGTTGTTACTACCTCTAATGTTGTTTCCAGGATGTATATCAAGGATTTTGAGTCTAACTTATCCCCTATTCATGTCAAGGTATACACTGAAAGACAAGAAGTATATCTAATGGGTCTTCTAAGCACTAAAGAGGCTGAGGACGCTATTAAGATTGCAAAATCATCCAAGGGAGTTAAGAAAGTAATTCCCTTATTTGAAATTGATGACAATTATATAAATAAATATTGATCTTCCCCTTTTTATGATTTAATATGATCCTAATTACCCCCCTTATATTAATAATCTAAACGTTTTATGAGTAATTCTATCGTTCACCTCAGTGGTGATTCATTTCAAACAGAAGTAATCGAGTCAACTATTCCAGTTCTTGTTGATTATTGGGCTGAATGGTGCGGACCTTGCAAAATGATTGCCCCTATTCTTGATGAATTAGTTAAAGAATATGAAGGAAAACTCAAGATTACAAAACTAAATATTGATGAAAACCAAGAAATTCCCAGCAAATATGGTGTCAGAGGTATCCCTACACTTATGATTTTTAAAGATGGAAATCCAGAGGCAACTAAGGTTGGGGCCTTATCAAAGTCACAATTAACCGCATTCATCGATAGCACAATATAACTATGCATTTATCTGATTTAAAACACCTTCCAATTGCCGAGTTAGTAAATATGGCAATAGCCGAGAAAATTGAAAATACTGGAAGGATGAGAAAACAGGACTTGATTTTTGCCCTGCTTAAAAATAAGGCAAAAAATGGTGACACACTTCAAGGTGAGGGCACCCTTGAAGTATTGTCTGATGGATTTGGTTTTCTTAGATCTTCAGAGGCATCCTACCTCGCTGGTCCTGACGATATCTATGTGTCACCTTCGCAAATAAGACGTTTTAATCTTCATACTGGAGATACTATTTCAGGAGAGATCAGAACACCAAAAGACAGTGAAAGATATTTTGCTCTAGTTAAAGTCGATAAAGTAAATAATGACGCACCTGAGAATACAAAAAATAAAATACTTTTTGAAAATCTAACCCCTCTTTTCCCTAATGAGCCTCTTACTTTAGAGAGAGACAAAGGTGGAGAAGAAAATTACACTAGTCGTATTATTGACATGATATCCCCTATCGGTAAGGGTCAGCGCGGCTTAATTGTTGCAAGTCCTAAAAGCGGAAAAACTGTCATGATGCAAAATATAGCCCATGCAATCACCGCTAATCATCCTGATGTTGAATTAATAGTACTTTTAATCGATGAGAGACCAGAAGAGGTGACAGATATGGCCAGGTCAGTCAAAGGTGAGGTTCTAGCATCAACATTCGATGAACCTGCAACACGCCATGTCCAAGTCGCTGAAATGGTTCTAGAAAAAGCGAAGCGGTTAGTTGAACACAAAAAAGATGTTGTTATATTGCTTGATTCAATAACTCGACTTGCGAGAGCTTATAATACTGTAATACCTTCATCAGGTAAGGTCTTGACAGGTGGTGTTGATGCAAACGCTCTGCAAAAGCCAAAACGATTTTTTGGGGCTGCTCGAAATGTTGAGGAAGGGGGGTCTCTTACCATTTTAGCAACCGCTCTTGTTGAAACAGGTTCCAGAATGGATGATGTTATTTATGAAGAATTTAAAGGTACAGGTAACATGGAAATTCATTTAGACCGTCGTATGGCTGAGAAACGAATTTACCCAGCCATTAATGTGAATAAATCAGGCACAAGACGAGAGGAACTACTCATCACTCCTGAAGTTTTACAAAAAATATGGGTACTCAGGAAGTTGCTTTACCCGATGGACGATTTAGAAGCAATGGAATTCTTGTTAGACAAAGTTAAATCAACAAAGAATAATGATAATTTTTTTGATAGCATGCGTGGTGGCTAATTCATATACTTATTGATTTTTTTCGTTTTTTCTAACATAATTACACCTCAATTTTTTAAGAAATGATACAAATGAAAAAAGATTTACACCCAAATTATCCAGAAGTGAATGTTACTTGCAGTTGTGGTAACACTTTTAAGACTCAATCTACTGTAGGCAAAGATCTTACGATTGAAGTCTGTTCTAAATGTCATCCCTTTTATACTGGAAAACAAAAAATATTAGACACAGCTGGACGTGTTGAAAAATTCAAACAAAAATATGGCATGTAATTAGCTCTTTATTTTTAAAAAAAGGCAGCTGCGCTGCCTTTTTTTATATATGATTACAATATATGAAATTTGATCTTGAGCACGATTGGCAAGGTAATATGTCAACTCCAAGAAAAAATCTTGGGGGAAAAACAAAGTTTAATTTATTTATTGCCCTTACAGTCATTTGGACTACCTTTGGATTAATTGGTCATGATCCATGGCCGCCACAAGAATCAGAAACCATCAGTCAAATAGTAAGTATTATTCATGATGGGGAAATTATAGCTCCTTTATCTGCTAGCAACACTTACCTCACAACCCCCCCACTATATGCATTAATTGCCTCAGTCTTTGTAAAAATTCTCACGCCCTTATTAGCTTTTCATGATGCAGCACGACTATCAAATCTTTTATGGCTAGCCATAACTCTAGTCGCGGTTGGCATGAGTACACGCGAGCTTCTTGGTCGAGGATTTGGTAGACAAGCAGGATTAATTTTTATTGCATCCATTGGGCTCATATTAAATGCCCACACTCTAACCCCTGAAGTTGCATCCCTATCTGGCTTTAGTTTATGTTTTTACAGTTGCACTTTGTATTATCGCAGACCCTTTCGCTCAAGCGTTATCTTAGGCTTGGGCTTAGGTATACTATTTTTAGCAGGGGGGTTTTTACCATTTCTTGCTATGTTCTTTTGTCTGGTTACACTATATTTATTTTCCAGTTGGCGCAATAAAAGATACTTAACGTTTATTGGGCTATCAAGCATGATAGCAATTTCGTTTATTTTTCCTTGGCTTATCATTTTTAAAAAACTATTTCCTGAAATTTTTTTACTCTGGGTTCAGCAGCCTATTTTTAACAATTCCTCATCGTTTCTCTATATCATGGAAGGAATAGCATGGTTTACTTGGCCAGCTTTACCATTAGCAGTCTCGGTAATCTATAAAAATTATAAAAAATGTTTTGTTGATAAAAATTTAACTTTACCGATCATTTTTATTCTCAGCTATTTCATCCTTATCTCATTCAAATATGAACAGAGCCCAATTTCTCTTCTGCCATTTCTTGTACCCTTCTCAATCTTAGGTACTGGAGCAATTGATAATCTTAAGCGAGGTGCTGCAAGTGCATTGAACTGGTTTGGCATACTTATTTTTGGCTTTATAGGTATTATCATCTGGCTTGGATGGCTCAGCTCTTTGACTTCTATACCCTATGATTTATATCTTAGAATTTACGACGCATCAGCTAATTTTAAAATTGAATTCTCAATACTTAATTTTTTAATTTCGCTAGCAATCTCTAGTCTCTGGATTTTCTATATAATCAAATCGAAAATTACTAACCGCTCTATGATCAGTAATTGGGCTATTGGTATCACTATGATATGGGTAATCTTTATAATGCTCTGGGGTGATTCATTTAATAACCGAAAAAGCATGAAAAGTTTATTTACTGATTTAAAACCACATCTTGTGCAGTCATCCAGCTGCCTATATTCACAGTATTTAAATGATAGCCAAATAAATATTTTGCATTACTATACAAAAGTCAAACCGATTAACTACTCAAACAATTTGCAAAATTGCAAACTTGCGTTGATAAGATTACAAGGGGACAATGAAACTCCTGCTGAATTTAAGGATTGGCGCGAGATTTGGACAGGTAAGCGCCCCAAAGACAAATTTTATTTTGTTCTGTTAAGAGAGTAGTCAGAGGTATTTCTTTATTGCCTCAGCGACATGGTCCTGAAGTTCAGGTGTATTTTTTTCAACCATCTCTTTAATTAAATTACGCATATCAGGTGCCCAAAACTTTCTTAAATGCGTTGCTATTTCTTTTTTAGCATACTCTTGATCAGGATAACTTTTAAAAAAATCTCCTATTTGATTTGCCATAACTATTAAATGATCATTTTTCATATGTCGAGATATTACCCTGTAACGCGTCTTTCATGTGAATAAATATTAAATTTTTTACCTTTGGCAAATCCAATTAAAGTTATATCTAGACTATCTGCCAACCTAGCAGCCAATGCTGTTGGAGCTGAAATCGCCGCAATTAGTCCTAAATTTAAGAAAGCGAATTTTTGTAGCATCTCGTAACTTGCGCGACTAGAAATCAAGACAAAATCATCTGGTTCAAGTAAATTATTCTTGATAACTGCACCTATTAACTTATCAAGTGCATTATGCCTTCCTACGTCTTCTCTAATTAATTTTATCTCACCGTTTTGCGAACAAATAGCACAGGCATGCGTAGACCCTGTTTTGGATTGCATTTCTTGCTTGGAAGAAAATTTTTCAATAGCGATAAGTATTTTTTCTGATGAAAAAATGTAGGAATTTTTAATTTGATCAACAGGTAAATTTATCACTTGATTCAAACTTTCGGCCCCACAAAGACCACAGCCTGTTCGTCCAGTAAGGTTTCGTCTTACTTCTTTTAGTTTTTCAAAACTTTCAGAGCTAATATTTATTTCTAACTCAATACCATGATCTTTTACATTAATATCAACCCCGTAAATATCGTCAACAGATGAAACAATTTTTTCAGTAATGGCGAAGCCGTAGGCAAAATCATACAAATTGGAGGGGCTTGCCATCATAACTACATGCGAAATGCCATTAAAAACCATGGCGATAGGAGTCTCTTCGACTAAGAATTCATCAACAAACTCGCCAAGCAGACTGCTTTTTGTGATTTTAACTTCGGCAACAGGGTTATTAGAATGAATAAATTTGTGTGATTTCACCAAAAAACCTAATCAACTTTTTCGGTGCTCTCATCAACAAATTTGATTTGTTTTTCACTAAAGTCTTTATATTGTTTTTGCCAATCTGAAAGCTGTGAAACTTTTGAAACTTGAACAGCTGTAACTTTAAACTCAGGACAGTTGGTTGCCCAATCTGAGTTTTCAGTTGTAATAACATTAGCGCCTGATTCTGGATGATGAAATGTTGTGTAAACGACCCCAGGCTGAACCCTCTCAGTAATCTTAGCTCTCAAAACAGTGTCTCCTGCTCGACTTGAGATACCTACCCAATCATTTTCTAAAATTCCTCTCTCTTCTGCATCATGCGGATGAATTTCAACTAAATCTTCACTATGCCATGTACTATTTTTAGTTCGTCTTGTTTGAGCACCCACATTATATTGTGACAATATCCTTCCAGTCGTCATTATTAATGGGAATTTAGCATTGACTTTTTCCGTCGTGGGGACATATTCTGTAATGAAAAACTTTCCTTTTCCACGGACAAACTCTTCACTATGCATAGTAGGAGTTCCTTCCGGTGCGTCATCATTACAAGGCCATTGAATACTACCAAGACGATCTAGTTTTTCATAACTAACCCCCTTGAAAGTAGGCATCATAGAGGAAATCTCATCCATAATTTCACTGGCATGCTTATAATTCATTGGATAACCTAAAGCATTAGACAACATTTGTGTAATTTCCCAGTCCTCATATCCATTTTTTGCTTGCATAACTTTTCGTACAGGTGATATGCGTCTTTCAGCATTGGTAAATGTTCCACTCTTCTCTAAAAATGAAGCTCCAGGTAAAAATACATGGGCGTACATAGCCGTTTCATTCAGAAATAAATCTTGAACAATGACACATTCCATTGACTCAAGCGCATGAGTTACGTGCTGGGTATTTGGATCTGATTGAGCAATATCCTCACCTTCACAATAAAGCGCCTTAAATTTACCGGAAATAGCCTCATCAAGCATATTTGGGATTCTTAAACCAGGTTCTCCTAGTAATTTCACAGACCAAGCTTTTTCAAATGACTCTCGAGTTTTGTCGTCAGAGACATGTCTATAACCTGGAAATTCATGTGGAAATGATCCCATATCACATGAGCCTTGAACATTGTTTTGCCCTCTTAGCGGATTAACCCCCACACCTTCTCGGCCAATATTTCCAGTCGCCATCGCCAAATTAGCAATAGCCATAACCATTGTTGACCCCTGGCTATGTTCAGTAACACCCAGTCCATAGTAAATAGAGCCATTTTTCTCTTTAGCAAATAGTCTTGCTGCTGACCTAATGGTGTCGGCAGGAATACCTGTTTCACTTTCCAATACCTCGGGTGAATTTCTTTTATCGGAGATAAATTCAAGCCAATATTTAAATGCTTCTGTTTCACATCGCTCTTGAACAAAATCATTATCAATTAAGCCTTCAGTAGCAATCACGTGAGATATCGCATTTATGGTTGCCACATTTGTACCTGGTCTTAGTTTGAGATGATAATCAGCTTTAATATGAACTGAGTTTTTAACTAAATCAATTTCTCTTGGATCAACGATAATTAATTTTGCACCTTGTCTCAAGCGTCTTTTCATATGAGAGGCAAACACAGGATGGCCATCAGTTGGATTTGCACCAATTATCATAATAACATCAGATTTCATAACCGAATCAAAGTTCTGAGTACCGGCCGATTCTCCCAATGTTTGTTTTAGGCCATAACCAGTTGGTGAATGGCAAACACGGGCACAGGTATCAACATTGTTATTACCAAATCCTGCGCGTGCTAATTTCTGCACAACCCATACTTCCTCGTTTGTACATCGTGAAGATGAAATTGCTCCTGCTGAATTAGTGCCATATTTTTTCTGAATTCTTTTAATTTCAGAAGCTGCATAAGAAATGGCTTCATCCCAACTTACTTTTTGCCATGGATCCTTAATGCTTTTCCGAATCATAGGAGTGGTTATGCGATCTTGATGGGTTGTGTATCCCCAGGCAAAACGGCCTTTAATGCATGAGTGACCGTGGTTAGCTCCGCCATTTTTATTGGGCGTCATTCGAACAACTTGGTCACCCTGAATTTCAGCATTAAAAGAGCAACCTACGCCACAGTAGGCACAAGTGGTAGTTACTTTTCTATCTGGAATTCCTTGTTCGATAATTGAATTTTCAATGAGAGTTGCCGTCGGGCAGGCTTGAACGCAAGCACCACATGAAACGCACTCTGAGTCCATAAAGTCTTTATTACCAGCAGAAACTTTAGATTCAAAACCACGGCCATCTATGGTTAGTGCAAATGTGCCCTGAACTTCCTCGCAAGCTCGCACGCATCGAGAGCAAACAATACATTTTGATGGGTCAAAGGTAAAATAGGGATTAGATTCATCTTTGACAGCATTTAAGTGATTTTCTCCTTCGTAGCCATAACGCACTTCTCTCAACCCAACTCGACCCGCCATGTCTTGTAATTCGCAATCACCATTGGTTGCACATGTAAGGCAATCTAATGGATGATCAGAAATATAAAGCTCCATCACACCGCGACGTAAATCCTCCAACTTTGGTGTTTCTGTTTTAACTTCAATACCCTCTGCAACAGGAGTGGTGCACGATGCTGGATAGCCTCTTCGACCTTCAATTTCAACTAAGCATAGACGGCAAGAGCCAAATGGATCTAGATTATCCGTGGCACATAACTTTGGTACATTAATTCCAGCCTCAGCTGCAGCACGCATAATTGAAGTGCCTTCCGGAACACTAACGTCAAAACCATCAATTTTTAAATTAACAATTTTTTCTTTTGTGCTTTTTGGCGTACCAAAATCTTTTGTATCGTCCATTTTATCTATAACCCATTAATTTCATTATTTATTTTTATAAGTTTAAGCCTTAGTATCAGTCTTTTCAAGACCAAAGTCGTTCGGGAAAAAATTAAGCGCGCTAATCACAGGAAATGGCGTCATCCCGCCCATTGCACATAGTGACCCGCTTACCATTGTATCAGCAAGATCGCGGAGCAATTTTTCATTTTTATTAACTTCAACACCAGCTTTAATTTTATCAATTACCTCCATTCCTCGAGTGGAGCCAATTCTGCATGGCGTGCACTTTCCACAAGATTCAATAGCACAGAATTCGAATGAGTAACGCGCCATCTTAGCCATATCAACGGTATCATCAAAAGCTACAATTCCTCCGTGACCCACTACTGCATTAACTTTTGCAAAGGTTTCATAGTCCATCGGCATGTCAAACTGAGACTCTGGTATAAAGGCTCCTAAAGGACCTCCAACTTGAACTGCTTTAATTGGTCTCCCCGTTGCTGAACCTCCGCCAAAATCATAGATAAGTTCCCGTAAAGTGATGCCAAAAGCTTTTTCAATTAAACCTGTTTTTTTAAGATTACCAGCTAATTGAATAGGAAGTGTGCCTTTAGATCGACCCATACCGTAATCAGCATAATACTTTGAGCCCTTGTCTAAGATAATAGGAATCGAGGCTAATGTTATGACATTATTAACAACCGTAGGTTTTCCATAAAGCCCCTCGATCGCGGGAAGTGGAGGTTTGTAACGAACCATTCCCCTTTTACCCTCAAGGCTTTCAAGAAGTGAGGTTTCCTCACCACAAATATAAGCCCCTGCGGCTCTTGTCACCTCTAATTCAAAATTGAAATCTGTTCCTAAAATTTTATCTCCCAAATAACCTTTTTCTTTTGCAAGATCTATAGCCTTATTCAAGACTTTTAATGCATCAGGGTATTCTGATCTCAAGTAAATATAGCCTTGATCAGCACCAACTGCTAATCCGGCAATAACCATTCCCTCAATTAACACGAAGGGGTCATTTTCCATAATCATACGATCGGAATAGGTGCCTGAATCACCCTCGTCGGCATTACAAACGATATATTTTTTTTGACTAAGTGTATCGTGCACTGTTTGCCATTTAATCCCGGTTGGAAAAGCAGCACCTCCTCTTCCGCGTAAGCCTGAATCTGTAACAGTTTTAACGATTTCATTAGGCTTTAGATTAATCGCATTTTTTAAACCTCTAAAGCCTCCAAGATTAAGGTAATCATTAAGATTAAGTGGGTCTGAGATACCTGCCCTGGCGAATGTTAGGCGTTCCTGTTTTTTTAACCACTCAATTTCTTCTGTTAATCCATGGCACAATGCGTGCCCTTTACCCGCAAAGAATTCTGCATCAAACAAAGCTCTAACATCATCGACTGTAACTGGACCATAAGCTAAACGACCTGTTTTTGTTTCAACTTCGATTAAAGGTTCAAGCCAAAAAAGGCCCCGTGATCCATTACGAACTATTTCAAGGGAAATATTTCTTTGAATTGCTTCACGCTGAACTGCCTCAAAAACCTCATCTGCACCCAGTGAGAGTGAAGTGGAATCGGTAGGAATATAAATTTTATAACTCATGAATTTTCCTTAGCCCGTTCAATAATTTTATCTATCATGTTAGGGGTCACTCGACCGAGAACTTTCTCATTAATCATGACTGCAGGTGAACAGGCACAATTTCCTAAGCAATAAATTGGTTCTAAAGTAATAGCGCCATCTGATGTAGTGTCGTGATAATCAATATCCAATTTATCTTTGCAATATTGCTCAATTTTTTCAGCCCCCATTGATTGGCAAGATTCTGCTCGGCAAATATGCAAAATATTTTTTCCTGAAGGTTTTCTTCTAAAATGATGATAGAAAGTAACAAAGCCATGAATCTCAGCGATGGATAATTGATAAGCTTTTGAAATTAACGGATAAGCTTCCTCAGGGACGAAACCTAGAGCGTCTTGAATACCATGCATTAGAGGTAGAAGAGCACCTGGTTTGTCTTGAAACTTTCCTATTAAATTTTGTATCTTTTCTGCAGATTCTTTCGTAAATGACATTGGCTAATTTTTCGTTAAGAATAAATGGTTTATTATACTGTATGTTCAAGAAAAAATTATACTGCTATGACTACACATCTAATTGATCAGTTCAATAGAAATATTGATTATATTAGACTCTCTGTAACCGATCGATGTGACTTTCGCTGTATTTACTGTATGTCTGAAGATATGCATTTTATGCCCCGGAAAGATCTCTTAACCTTAGAAGAATTACAACGTCTTGCCGAAATATTTATTCAACTTGGGGTTAAAAAAATTCGCATCACAGGCGGCGAACCCCTTGTTAGAAAGGATATTGACCAATTATTTTTAAATTTAGGAAAAAATAGGGATTTAAAAGAATTGACTCTCACAACGAATGCAAGTCAATTAAAAAAAAAGGGGCAAATGCTAATAGATGCTGGTGTCAAAAGAATTAATATTAGCCTTGATAGTTTGGATTCCAAAGTTTTTAAAAAAATGACGAGAACAGGTCATCTGGATACAATTTTGGAAAATATATATTTTGCAATTGAACTGGGTTTTAAAAAAATTAAATTAAACGTTGTTTTAATGCGTGGAATTAATGATCATGAAATTTATAATTTAGTCGATTTTGCAATTAAAAATGCATTGGATGTAAGCTTTATAGAAGAAATGCCTCTAGGAGATGTGACGCATGAGAGAAAAGAAACTTTTGTCAGCAATGATGATTTGCTGAAAAATTTAAAAAATCATTATAATCTGATAAAAACATCAATATCAACGGGGGGGCCTGCAAATTATTGGCAGATTCAAAACAGTCAAACCCACGTAGGTCTTATTTCTCCTCATAGCCATAATTTTTGTGAGTCATGTAATCGTGTGAGAATAAGTTGTAAGGGTGAATTATTTCTCTGCTTGGGACAAGAAAACAAGATTGAATTATTACCATTGTTGCGACGCCACTTAAATGATGATAAACCAATTATTAATAGCATTCTCGATGCTTTAAAAACGAAACCAAAATCACATGAATTCGAAATACATAAAAAATCCCCTGCGGTGATTCGATTTATGTCGCATACAGGTGGTTAGTGTTAATTGACGGTGTAATTTTAGCTGGTGGAAAATCATCTCGAATGGGGTGTAATAAATCTCAAATTCAATTTAAAGGCAAGCCACTCATTAATCACGTATACGATTTATTATTTCCTCAAGTTAGGCAGGTTTGGATAAGTACCAATGAACATTTGGAACAATTTCCAGAGGATATTCAATTTCAAGATGAATTTTCAGAGAGTTTTGGCCCTTTAACTGGAATTTATTCTGGTTTAAACAAAGCTGAAAGTGATTGGGTGCAATTTTGTCCAAATGATAGCCCTTTTCTTGACGCAAATTTAGTTAGGTATCTAACGCAGTTTATAAATGACAAGAATCTAGATATTGTTATTCCTAGCGTTAATAATTTTCTCCAGCCAACATTTATTCTGTGCTCAAAATCATTAGCAAATGAAATACCTGATTTTGTAAATAAAGAGGGTGCAAAATTGTTGAAATGGGTTATGGCACATAATTATGTTACTGTTGAATTTGCTGATAAAAAAGCGTTTACCAATATTAATGATAAAGATGCTTTGGCGCTAATTGAAAATGACTAAAATCCCACTTATTCTTACTATCGTTGCTTCTAACAGTGGAGCTGGTAAAACCACTTTCATTGAAAAAATTATTCCTGGTCTCATACGAAGGGGTTTAAAAATTTCTTCAGTTAAACACGCGCACCATGATTTTGATATTGACCATGAGGGAAAAGATAGTTATCGATTACGAAAAGCAGGTTCCTACCAAACCTTGGTCATGAATACAAGAAGATCTGCTCTATTGACAGAATTTGAGAGTGAGCCTGTTACCTTTGAGGCTGCAATAAAACAGATGGATCAAAATGTTGATCTTATCTTAATAGAGGGGCTGAAATCATTAAATTTTCCAAAAATAGAGGTGTATAGATCATCGGTATCAAAAGTCCGGCTAGCTGAGATTGATTCTTCAATTATTGCAATCGTTAGTAATGAAAGTTTCTCATGCAATAAACCCGTCTTTGATATAAATGATACTGATGCGGTCGAACAATTTATATTCAATTTGATAAAACAATGAAAAAAACCATAAACTTAAAAAGGTTAGCAGATGACCCAAGTTGTCTGAGTGACTATGATCCTAATGCTATGGATTTTGCGAAGGTGCATGAATTCCTTGATAAATTTTTAACGCCGATTAGTGCTTCAGAAAAAATACCTATCCAAAATTCTCTTGGTAGAGTAATAGCCAAAGACGTGAAATCTACAATTAATGTTCCAAATTATGATAATTCAGCAATGGATGGCTATGCCATAGCTTTCAATAATACCGGCTTAACTTTTAAGGTAACAGGCGCAATATATGCTGGTTCAATTAAAAGAAAAAGTATTAGGCCTGGAGAGGCAATTCAGATCATGACGGGAGGACGAATTCCAAAAGGTTGTGATGCAGTTGTACCTATTGAATTATTGAGAGAACATGAATCCTATATCACCATAAATTCTTTGCCAAAAAAGTATGCCAACATTCGCAATATTGGCGAGGATGTGAAAAAAGGAGAAATTATATTAACAAAAGGACATTTTATTCGCCCCGCAGAAATTGGACTGCTGGCCTCCCTAGGCTTAAGTTCAGTCAATGTCTTAAAAAAACTAAAAGTCATATTCTTCTCATCGGGTGACGAAGTAATTCCTGTTGGAAGTAAGATTAAAGTTGGCCAAATCTACGACAGTAATCGCTATTCTATTCAAGCAATGTTGGAACGTTTAAATATTGATTTCACAAACTATAAAAATGTTCTTGATGATAAGGTTATTATAAAAAAAACACTTTTAAAAGCGGCAAAGTCTGCTGATCTGATTATCACATCTGGAGGAGTCTCTGTAGGTAAGGCAGATTATATGAAAGAGGTTTTAAGTGAAATTGGGCAGGTATTGTTTTGGAAGCTTTCCATAAAGCCTGGCCGCCCGCTGGCTTATGGAAAAATTATGAAGGCACACTATTTTGGACTGCCTGGAAATCCAGTATCATCAATGGTGACTTTTTACCAAATTGTCCAGCCTGCAATTAAAAAAATTATGGGGCAGACTAACTACCAGTTACCCCCATACTTTCATGCCAAATGTATAGAGCCCATAAAAAAAAGACCTGGGCGTTTGGAATTTCAAAGAGGGGTATTAATCAAAAAAAATAATGAATGGATTGTGCAGCCAACTGCAAATCAAGGCTCAGGTATCCTAAGCTCCATGACTCAAGCAAACTGCTTTATTGTGCTTGATAAAAATGATTCAAACATTGAAAAAAATACTATCGTAAACATACAAATTTTTGATGGAATTATCTAAATTACATTGGTATTTGGATGAATTTTGTGAGCTATAATAGGTCAATCTTCAAATAAAATTAATCAAAGGAATATGTTATGACAGATGTAAGTCTGGGAAGTAAAATACCAAATTTTTCACTTACCGGTACATCGGGCCTGCAATTTACTCTTGAGAATTTCTTAGGTAAAAATATTGTCTTATATTTTTACCCTAAAGACTCAACTCCAGGTTGCACGAATGAGGGCATTGACTTTAAAGATCATTA
This sequence comes from Methylophilaceae bacterium, assembly GCA_016778465.1. Taxonomy (GTDB): domain Bacteria; phylum Pseudomonadota; class Gammaproteobacteria; order Burkholderiales; family Methylophilaceae; genus BACL14. The sequence goes on along the minus strand of JADHPM010000001.1, from coordinate 40,418 downwards.
TGAGGAATTTCAAAAACTAAATACAGAAGTTTTTGGCCTCTCAAGAGACTCAATTAAATCACATGAAAATTTCAAAACAAAATACAATTTTCCATTTGAGCTACTTTCAGATCCTGACGAGATTGCTTGCAAAATTTTTGATGTCATCAAAATGAAGAATATGTATGGAAAACAAGTTCAGGGGATTGAAAGAAGTACGTTTTTAATTAATAAGGATGGCATATTAATCCATGAGTGGAGAAAAGTTAAAGTTGATGGCCACGTCGTTGAAGTACTGAACCAATTAAAAGAAAATTCCTAAATAATGCCCAAAAAAAATAATACCAAATTCTTCGTGCTTGACACTAATGTATTACTGCATGATCCTTCAAGTCTCTTTCGTTTTGAGGAGCACGATATCTATTTGCCCATGGTAACTCTTGAGGAATTAGATAATATAAAAAAGGGTTTATCGGAAGTTGCAAGAAATGCAAGACAAACAAGTCGTTACTTGGAAGAAATTATGACTCCATGTCTTGATGGCCTTGAGAATGGCTGCCCGCTTGACACAAATGGAAATCATATTGCAGGGCGTCTTTTTTTACAAACACACCCCATCAAATTTGACCTGCCTATGCTTGCGGGTAATATCGCTGATAACCAAATTTTAAGTGTTGTTGCTTATCTGAAAAAAGAACATAAAAGTCGCGAGGTTATTCTTGTTTCCAAAGACATTAATATTCGAATCAAGGCAAGAACGCTTGGAATTAGCGCTGAGGACTACTTTAATGACAAAGTCATGGAGGACACTGAATTACTTTATTCGGGGGTGCGTGAACTTCCAGAAGACTTTTGGGAGAAACATAGTAAAGCAATGGAATCCTGGCAAGACGAAGGAAAAATGTTTTATCGGCTGTCTGGACCCACGTGTGATGGCTTTCTCAACAACGAATTTCTTTACTATGAGTTTGATAAACCTTTTCATGCAATTGTTAAAACCGTTGAGAAAAAAACAGCGACATTGCAGGTAGTGCATGATTTCACTAATCCCAAGTTCAATGTTTGGGGCATAAACGCAAGAAATCGTGAGCAAAATTTTGCGTTAAACTTGTTAATGGATCCCGAAATCGATTTTGTCACTTTATTAGGGCAAGCTGGTACGGGAAAAACTTTACTAACGCTTGCTGCTGGCCTCGCTCAAGTGTTAGATAAAAAAAAATACAGTGAAATTATCATGACACGTGTCACAGTATCCGTTGGCGAGGATATAGGCTTTCTGCCAGGTACGGAAGAGGAAAAAATGACTCCATGGATGGGGGCGCTTGAAGATAATCTTGATGTTCTCAACAAATCCGATGACGATGCAGGGGATTGGGGCAGAGCTGCCACTCAAGATTTAATTCGTTCACGAATTAAAATTAAATCCCTTAACTTCATGCGGGGCCGAACATTCTTAAATAAATTTTTAATTATTGACGAAGCTCAAAACCTTACCTCAAAACAAATGAAAACCCTAATAACTCGGGCGGGGCCAGGAACCAAAGTGGTATGTTTAGGCAATATTGCACAAATTGATACCCCCTATCTTACGGAAGGAAGTTCCGGTCTAACCTATGTTGTCGAGAGATTTAAGGGTTGGGATCATAATGGTCACGTCACTTTGATGCGTGGGGAAAGATCTAGGTTAGCCGATTATGCAGCAGATATCCTCTAAAGCTATTCAATCAAAGGGGTTTTATGCTTATCTAACAGCCCAATTTTTATCTGCCCTTGCCGACAATGCTCTTCTTTTTGCAGCTATTGCTTTGCTAGCACAAATGGATGCGCCAAAATGGCATCAACCACTCCTCTTACAGTTTTTTGTCATATCATACATTGTCCTTGCGCCAATTGTAGGCGCGTTTGCTGACTCCAAACCAAAAGGACAAGTCATGTTTATTTCAAATGGAATAAAACTTATAGGCTGTTTAGCGATGTTTTTTGGAATGCAACCTCTCTACGCTTATGGCATTGTAGGCATAGGAGCTGCGACTTATTCGCCTGCAAAGTATGGAATTTTGACTGAGCTCTTACCAGAAAAATCTTTGGTACCAGCTAACGGATGGGTTGAAGGCACCACAGTTGCTGCTATTATTCTAGGCGCAATTGTGGGCGGACTCCTGGCAAGTTATAATGTGCATCATGCAATACTGATCATTGCAGCACTCTATTTACTGGCTGCTATTTTTAATCGCTACATACCTAAATTGCCTATTGAGCATAAGGTTGAGAAAAAAAATCCTTGGTTCCTCTTTAAAGATTTTATAAAATCAGCAACGAAGCTTTGCAAAGATCGCTTTGGTGGGCAATTATCGTTGGCAATTACCACACTTTTTTGGGGTGCGGGCGCAACGTTGCGATTGGTGATTATCGCTTGGGCAGCTTACGCTCTAAATTACGAAATTGATAAGGCAACCATGCTCACAGCAATTGTTGCTCTTGGTGTTGCCATAGGAGCAGTAATTGCGGCAAAGTATGTGGAAATGAGAGATTCTGTAAAGATTTTATTCATTGGCGTGCTCATGGGATTTTTTGTGTGCGCCATGACATTCATCACTGCATGGTATATCGCAGCACTTGTTCTCCTGCTAATTGGTATTTTTAGTGGTTTTTTAATTGTACCCATGAACGCTCTATTGCAGCACCGGGGGCATAAACTCGTTGGCTCTGGACACTCCATAGCCGTTCAAAATTTTAGCGAGAACCTAGGTATTCTTATCCTCAGCGGAACCTATACCATTATGGTCAAATATGACTTACCAATTACCGCCATAGTCTTTATTTTTGGTTTATTCGTAATATTTGCGATGATTATCGCGCGCATTCATTATGAGGAAAAAGGAATGTCCTAATGTAGCTTCACGTGTGCTTCCGTTCGGCGAGTTATAAATTTTGCAATTAAACGAAAAAAAACGACTGAAGGACCATGTAAGGCAAGTAAATGCATTTGGTAGAGTAGCAAATACATAAGTCGTGCAATCAAACCCTCAATAAACATACTGCCTCCAGTTATTGAGCCCATCAAATTACCAACGGTTGAGTAACTCCCTAAGTTAACTAAAGAACCGTAATCTTGATATCGGTATTGCGGTAAAATATCGAATTTACCCTTTACAATTTGCTGAATGGATTTCACAAGCATAGAGGCTTGTTGGTGAGCCGATTGTGCTCTGGGGGGAACAGTTTCGATAGCGCCGGGCTTAATAGGGCAACTTGCACAATCTCCAAAAGCAAAAATGTTTGGATCATCGACAGTCTGCAATGATGGTAAGACATTTATTTGATTGATATTGTTTGTCTTAAGGCCCAAACGGCTTAAAAAACTCGGGGCTTTAATTCCTGCTGCCCATACCACTAATGAAGATTTAATAAATCTACCGTTACTGGTTTTAATTCCAGTCGGATTTACTTCGACAACACTCTCGCCTAAGAAAAGTTTAATATTTAATTTCTCTAATTCACGCCTAACTGAAAGACTCATTCTCTCAGGTAAGGCCGGTAATAAACGATCACTTGCCTCAACAATAGAGATATGGATATCCCTATCAGGATTGATCTTGTCTAGGCCATAAGCAGTCATTTCTCTTGTCGCCTTGTGAAGTTCTGCCGCCAACTCAACTCCCGTTGCCCCTGCGCCAACAATAACTACCTCTAATTGGCCTGGTTTAATTTCATCTTTTTGTGTTTGCGCTTTTAAAATAGCATTGTGTAATTTTTGGTGGAATCGTTCTGCTTGATGCTGCGTATCTAATGCAATGGCATTTTCAGCAACACCCTGAATACCAAAATTATTAATAGTGCTACCAACAGCAATAACTAAGGTGTCGTAAGAAAAATAGCGTCTTGGAATAACTTCATTACCCTCGCTATCTTGAAACGGGGCTAGTGAAATCTTCTTATTTTCTCGATCAATCCCATCCATCATCCCTAAGCGAAAATGAAAATGATGCCAATGTGCTTGGGCTAAATAATCGAGCTCGTCTTTATCAGGATTAAGACTGCCAGCAGCAATTTCATGCAGCAGTGGCTTCCAAACGTGCGTCTTTTTAGCATCAACTAAGGTGATTTCAGCTTTCTTTTTTTTACCAAGCGAATCGCCTAATTTGGTTGCCAGCTCAAGTCCGCCTGCCCCACCTCCAACGATAACAACTTTATGTAATTCCCGACTATTCATATTTTATTCATTCCCAGTAATTTTTCCATTACTTCTAATAAAAGCAATGATCTGTAATAGCTCATCAGGGGTTATGCCGTCATCTGGAACCATCAAGCCAAAGCCTTTTGCACCCATACCACCGTTAGTTCCTGCCCAAATTGTTTCAAACATGCCTTTGTTAGTTGCGTCTTTGGGATATTTAAAATCTGGCCCTATTAGCCCTGGCCCCACCTGACCTTTCGCGGTCGGGCCATGGCATTGTGTACAAGACCATAAGTTATAACGTTTTTTTCCATATTTGATTGCTTCTGCGTCACCTATATACAAATTTTCTCCAGTAGCTAAAAAATGTTTTGCTGCCACTGTATCAAAAAGTTCTCGATCTATATTAAGTGTCGAACCATCGGTGGTCTTAATAAAGTGTATGGACTGTGAGGAATCTGAACATGCTACTAAGATGAAAGAAAAAAATAAAACAAAAACAAGATTTTTGGACATACTAAAACTTAAAAAAAAAGACTGAAGTAATTATACTTCAGTCTTTAAATTTATTTATTGCTGAGTTGTAACGAAGCTTAATTCTTTAAAAACTTCTTCATTTGATCTTCTTCATTACCTGTCACACCTTGACTACCCTGCGTACGCACCCATGCAATAATTTTTAAGAGTTCATCAACAGAGAGGCCATCATCAGCAGCCATTACACCAAAACCTTTACCGCCCATACCGCCATTAGTACCCCACCAAATTGTCTCAAACATACCTTGATTGGTAATGTCTTTTGGATACTTAAAAGTAGGACCAACTAAACCTGGACCCACTTGACCTTTCGCAGTTGGACCATGGCATTGCGTGCATGACCAGTAACCAAAGCGCTTTTTTCCTCGCTTTTCAGCTTCCGCATCACCCACATAAATGTTTTTACCAGTTTTTAGAAATTCTTCTTCAGCCGGTGTTCCCTTAAGGCCCTCTTTTGGAATTGTGAATTCTGTTCCGTCAGTGGTTTTGATTAATTTGACTTTAGCACTAGCAATACCTGCCACACTAATCATCGCAATAAGTAGTGATGACAAAATTATTTTTTTATTTAACATAAATATCTCCGTATTCTTTTTAGCATTCCTAAAAGTAGGACACCTAAAAAGCTATAAGTTCCTTGCAATAAGGGATTAAATTAATTAGAACGTTTAAGATTTCCTAACCATTAATCTTACTAATTTTTAAAGTTTATGTCACCCTTTTTGACCAAAAAAAAACTAATTTTTATGGCGTTTGTAACCGTCTAAACGATCCGCAAAGGTTGGGTCTGTGTATGGAATACCAAACTCATCCATTATCTTTTTGATCTTATCTAAATTTCTAAAGATTGCGGCCTCAACTTCATCTCGACGATCATCTTCTTTCTTTCTGACACCAGCCGAGATATTCCAGTTTGTTTTTCCGGTAAGTCGTGACTGGTCTGTTGCATACTCAGGAATTTGAACCACAACCATTTCGACTTTGGATTGTTTTGCATAATACCCTCCAATAGGTCCCCACTCAATTGCAATATCAATCTTTCCTTCAGCCAAATCTTCAATCTTTTGTCCTGGTGATTGATTTAAATCGCGCTGAATACGATAAGGTCTCGCATTAAACATTAGACCATTAGCATTTAAAGCCACCGCGACTGGACTTTTATCATTAACACCAATCACACCTTTTCTTAAATCAGGTGAATCCCAGTTCTCAATATTGAAACCACTGTCCTTACGATAAACCCAAACATGTCCAGCTCGATAATAAGGTTTAGTGGTATTTACCGCGTCATAAGTGGTATTTGTACCAATAACATAATCACATCGGTAACCATTTAGCGTGTTTCTTAAAAAACCAAAGCGATCAGGCCAAAATTGGTATGTTAATTCACGACCCAAATCTGCAGCGAGGACTTCGGCAATTTTATTTTCAAAGCCTTCGCCGTCAGCATTAGAATAAGGTAGATTATCTTGGTCCGCACAAACTTTGAATTCATCAGCTTTGGGTACGCGGCGAACACCACCTAGCTTTCCTTCATCGGGATTTACATCAACGGTTCTAGTATCAGCAATTACCATTGATGTGCTAAATAATAAAATGATTGTCGTCTTGAATAGATGTTTGAACATGTTATATCCTTAATTTTTTGTTGCCAAATTATACCTTGTTAAATACAAGCTGACCTCATGATTATCTCTAATTCTTTCGAGCAAAAAAAAACACCCTACCGAAGTAGGGTGTTTCTAGGACTAACTAACGTGTATTTAGTTCTATAAAATCATATGAGATTATAGGCTGAATACTGTTAATGCACCGCCACCAGGAGCAGCGTTGTATTTTGTTAGTTCTTTATAACCACCAGCAGCACCAAGTGCGTCTGTGTCATTTGTAAGACCAAGGTTCATAGCAACACCAGCCCAACCACCGATGCCTGAAAGGACACCAACGTGTTGTTTACCTTTGTGTGCATATGTGAATGCATTACCAATCACACCTGAACCAACTTGGAATTTCCAAAGTTCTTTACCGCTTTTCGCGTCAAGAGCTTTGAACCAACGATCTAAAGTACCGTAGAAAACTAAGTCTGAAGCAGTTGTTAAAGCACCGCCCCAAGCTGAGAATTTCTCTTTGTTGTACCATACTTTTTTGTTAGTCATTGGGTCATAAGCAGCAAAGCCACCCATTACACCGTCAGGACCAGCAAACATAGTAAGTGTTGCACCAACCCATGGCTGACCAGCAACATACTTAGACTCAACTGGCTCGTATGTCATACATACGTGGTTGAGTGGTGAGTAGATAAGGCCAGTTTTAGGTGAGTATGCAGCAGGCTGTTGATCTTTAGTACCAAGAGCTGCAGGACATGTACCTTTAGTGTTGTAATCTTGGTGTGTTGAGTGCTCAGGTACCTTGTTAGGTACACCAGATTTAAGGTCAACGTCTGTTGCCCAGTTCACGAATGGGTGAACTTTTTCAGCAGAAACTAAAGTACCGTTGTCAGCTTGCCATGTGTAAGCAAAACCGTTTCTATCATGGTGCCATGCATATGTTTTACCACCTTTGTCGAAGAGGATAACTTCGTTAATACCGTCGTAATCCCACTCGTCGTGTGGTGTCATTTGCATACCCCAACGTGCCATACCTGTATCAAGGTCACGAGCAAAAACAGTCATAGACCATTTGTTGTCACCTGGACGTACGTCTGGGTTCCAAACAGATGGGTTACCTGTACCGTAGTACACTAAGTTTGTTTTTGCGTCATATGGCCACCAGCCCCATACAGAGCCACCACCATGTTGCCAACCGTCTTTAACAGCTTGTGGCTTGAGCCAAGTTTTAATACCTAGATCAGCAACACCGCCTTGTAGTTGGTCAGTAGGGATTCTTTTGAAAGAACCACCTTGTTTGTTACCACCGTTCACGTCTTCATAAACTGAAAGAGCTGAGAAAAGTGGGTTTTCTTTGTTGAAGTCTGCACCGATTAAAACTTCTGAATCAGGACCAGTACTGAAAGCTTTCCAAGCTAGAGAACCGTCAGCGATGTTGTAAGCTGCGATGAAGCAACGAACACCGAATTCAGCACCTGAACAACCAGTAATTACTTTGTCTTTGATTACGTGTGGAGCGTTAGTGTTTGTAGCGCCAACTTTAGGATCAACATTAGATACATCCCAAACTTTAGCACCAGTTTTAGCGTCAAGCGCAACTAACTGACCATCGTTTTGTTGTAAGAAGATTTTACCATCACCGAAACCAAGACCACGGTTAACGTTATCGCAGCAAAGAACTGCCTGAACGCTAGGATCTTGTTTTGGGAAGTAAGACCAAACGATTTTTTGATCGTTGTTAAGGTCTAAAGCGTAAACGTTGTTAGGGAAAGCAGTATGAACGAACATAGTGTTACCAATAACAAGTGGAGCACCTTCGTGACCACGGTTAACACCAGTAGCAAATGTCCAAGCAGCTTTAAGGTTTTTAACGTTACCTTTATTTACTTGTGTTAATTTTGAATAAGCTTGGTTGTCATGCTGACCACGTGGGTGAGCCCAGTTGTTAGCATTCGCCATAGCTTTTTCTTGATCAGCAGCAGCTGAAGCAACCATTGGCATAGCAACAGTTAAACCAGCAACGAAACCAAGAGCTAATTTGATTTTATTTAATTGCATTATAAATCTCCATAGTTTTAACTAAGGGTTTAAAATAAAGTGAAAGAGCCACTCATGCAGAGGAACTGCAAAACAGTATATCTGGCCAAGGGAAATTTCACTCGTAGCACAAACTACACGTGCTTGTTGAGTACTCTATACCCCTAATTTTTGAATTGCAACAGTTTTGTAACAATTTTGTTACATTATGTGATTTATTTTACTTATCAAAAAAATTGCCCTAAATAACCCCTTTTTTTGATTTACAATGAACACCAGCTAGATAAAAAATATAAGGTTATATAAAGTATGTTTTCAAAATCCCCGACTGACCTATTTCCCGAAATTGAACCCTTCCACTCTTGCCATCTTAGCTCTAAAGATGGTCACGAAATTTATGTTGAACAGTCTGGGAATCCAAATGGGCAACCAATCCTTTTTTTACACGGAGGTCCTGGCGGTGGCACAGGTGCTAAACAACGACGCTTCTTTGATCCAAAACATTACTTAATTATTTTATTTGATCAGCGAGGTTGTGGACAAAGCAAACCGTTGGGTGAGATTAAAGATAACACCACAGCTCATTTGTTACATGATATTGAGGCCATTCGTAAACGTTTCAAAATTGATTCGTGGATATTATTTGGTGGGTCATGGGGAAGTTCACTTGCCCTTGAGTATGCTATTAACTATTCCGATAAAGTTAAAGGTTTAATCTTACGGGGAATTTTCTTAAGCCGTGAATCTGAACTCAATTGGTTTTTGAGAGACGTTGAACATTTTTTCCCAGAACTATACAAAAAATTAATCGATCATCGTCCAGGGATCAATAAAGACAACTTGATTGAAAAGTATTCACAGCTTATTTTTCATGGCTCGCAAGATGCAGCAGAAAAAGCAGCATTTTCATGGAATCAATTTGAGGGCAGTATCCTTAAACTTTTTCCAGATGAGGGCGTGGGGGAAGTTGATAGTATTAATTATGCATTTGAACTCGCCCGTGCAAAAGTGCAAATACACTACATAATTAATAATTGCTTTATCAATGGAGAGGAGATTCTCGATAAAGCGACTGTATTAAAATCTAAACCGATCGTTATTGTTCAAGGCCGTTATGATATGGTTTGTCCTCCAAAAACAGCTTATGAGTTAACTGTCAAATTACCACAGGCAAAATTAATTATGGTGCCTGACGCAGGACATTCAGCCTCAGAGAAAGGGACACTCAGCGCACTCATAAAAGCAACAGAGGATTTCAAGTCGTTGTGAAACAACAAATAAATAGCCTATTTATGGATACAAATACCCTCTACTACATATATAAGGACATCCTTAATAATCTCAAGCAACATCAATTTGTAGCAATGAACGCATCTGTTGCATTCTTTTCATTGTTTGCCATCATTCCAATTATACTTTTAATCATATTTGTTCTTGGCACATGGCTGAATGAATCAACGTTGGCTTTTGAGCGTCTGCAAGAAATTACACAGCTCCTATTACCTGAACTCAGCCAACTTATCATGGGTGAGGTAAGAAATATTGCCAGCCAACATGTAGGCTGGGAAATATTTTGGATTCTTCTTTTATTCGTTGGCTCAACACCACTTACTTCGACCTTAAGATCCTGTATCACTAAGATTTTTGGCGAGATGAAAAGACGATTTTTTTTAATTAACAAATTATTTGATCTACTCTCGGTTATTACTATTCTTATCTTGTTTACATTTTATTCCTTTATTAATGTTTACTTGGATGACATGTCAGCTGTCTTAGCCGAATTCATTCCTCTCGTTAAAAAAGAGGCATTAACCTCATTCGTCTCTTTTATTCTCCTAGTATTAATTATGATTTTTTTCTTCAAAAGTCTTATACCGGTGAAGATGAAAGCAAAATATTTACTTGCAGGAAGTTTAGTCACCTGCATATGTTGGTTTTTTCTGAGTATTGTATTTGAATTTTTTACCTCTTTAAGCGCAGGCTACGGCCTATTTTTTGGCGGAATGCGAAATATTTTTATTTCTATCATTTGGCTTTATTTAAATACTGGCGCCTTGTTACTTGGCTTAGAAGTAATAGCTGCTAGCAAGAACCAGGATCTTATCTTAATTAAGCAACTCTTTAAAAATGATAATATGCATCGACACCCAATTTTACCGAAACTTATGAAGCTTTTTGGGCAAAAAGTAAAAAAAAATCACATACTATTTAATGAAGGCGATCATGATCAAAGACTCTTTTACATCGTGGAAGGGGAGGTTGGTATTGTTAAATCAGGTAAATGGGTTGATATTGTTAAAGCGGGTGAGTATCTTGGAGAATTATCGCTTTTAAACAAAGTTCCGCGTGTGGCCTCTGCTTATATAGCTTCCGACTGGGCAAGAGTTATTATCGTTGATGAAAAAAGAATGCGTCGTTTAATCAAAGAAAATCATGATATTGCAATGCAATTTCTGAATCATATGGCAAGAAAGTTACAAGCTACTTAGTCTCTGGTCGCAAGTCAAAAGCAATACAAATTCTCTCTTTAGTTGAATTAAAAGGGATAGTTCGATGAAATACCGATGACGGAAAAAAAATAACGTCCCCCACTTCAGGTAAGATAGTTTTTTCTGGAAAATTATCATGCATCTTTGGGTAATTATCGCCATGAGTGCTTAATTGAATTGCACCCTCATTCGAACTCGAATTTTCATTAGGAATACTAAGATATACAGCACCACTAATCCATCCGTCTTCATGAATGTGTGAGCTTAAGTGCCCACCTTTTTGCATTTTCACAAACCAAGAACTGCTAAACTCAATTTTTTTAGGAAATGACTTTATAAATTCACAAGATTCATTTGCAAATCTGGTGCGGTAATTTTTTATCATTAGCTTCAAAGCATCAGCTAATTTTTGAAAAGATGGCTCTTTACGCCTAAACAAATTTCCAGATGACTGAACCCCAAACGACAATCTACTCTGCTTTCTTTCAGAAATATTTGCTGTATTGATATCGTGTAAAAGTTCTCTTACCAGCTTGGAATCGTTTTCAATTAGCGCAGGAATCTTTTCATGGCAAATAAAATTAAGTGGGTTAGGGCAAAATTGATACAAATCCTCATGATTAAAATTCTGCGAATAATGTGTTGAGAGTGTTGCCAAAAAGGGAGATCTGTTTTTAACTGAAATTAATTTCTGCAACTGCTGATAGAACTCATCGAATCGTTTTAGTTTGTACAAACAATAGAGCGATCTTTCCTGATAATCTTCAAATCTTGATGCTGAAAAATACTTAATTGCCTCATCATAATTTTCATTATCATACAAAAAAATAGCCAGCTGGTAGTTTGCTCTTGAATGATCGGGATCCTTCTCTACTGCAAGTCTCAAAAAATTATTGGCTTCTTTGATTTGCCCATCATGCCAGAGCGCATCGCCCAAATCAGAATAAAAGTCTGGCTCGTTCGAACCTAAATCAATTGCTCTTTTGAAATGCTGTATCGCTTTCCCCAGAATTCCCTGATTTCTATAAGCACCTGCTAAATTATAGTGGCCCTTAGCGTCCTCATGAATCTTAATGGCCTTTTCAAACAACACAATGGCACCATCAAGATCGCCCTGTAATTGTTTTATTGTGCCAATATTTGTTATTGCTTCGTAAAAACCAGGCTGGATGCTTAGAGCATTCTTGTATGCTTTAACTGCATTATCAAATTTTCCTTGTGATTGGAAGGTGATACCAAGATTAAAAAAAGCTTCAACAAAATTTGCATTTAACTTGATAGCTTTTTGATAATGCTGAATAGCTTCTTCAAATTTATTTTGTGCATAAAGCATTGCTCCAAGATTAAATTGTAGCTCGGGAATATTTGGATTAATTTTCAGCGCCTTTTGATATGCGGTAGCTGCCTCCAATAGCTTACCTTTACTTTCAAGGCTGACTCCCAACAGATTAAACAGGATAAATTCGCGCGGATGCCCGGCAATGAGTCGTGTGGCCTCTTGAATAACTTGGTCATGTCGACCTTGCTGATGCAGCATAACTAACTGCTGAATTTGTTGCTGAGAGAGTTGTTTCATAGAAAAAAATTTTTTAAAATCAATTTAAATTAAGCATAACAAACATTTTGCCAATGATTGCATCTAAGCATATTTTAACAAAATTTCTTAAACAAGCTGGAATTACTGTTAATGGTAATCAGCCATATGATATTCAAGTTCATAATGAACAGTTTTACTCCTATGTGTTGGGAAACTGGTCGCTTGGGTTTGGAGAAACATATATGCGCGGTTTTTGGTCTTGCGAGAGGCTTGATGAGATGGTCTGTCGACTTTTAAAATCTAATTTAGATAGAAAAAAGTTTGTATGGAACAATATCCCTTTGCTATTTCATTACCTAAGTTCATTAACACTCAATTTACAAAGCATAAGACGCGCCTTTCATGTTGGAGAAGTGCACTACAATCTGGGTAATCAATTTTTTTCCTCTATGCTAGATCCATATATGCAGTATTCATGTGCTTATTGGGAAAAAGCAAAAAATTTAAATGAAGCTCAACAAAATAAACTCGATATGGTTTGCCAGAAACTTTACTTAAAGCCAAATGATCATGTCCTAGAAATTGGCTGTGGTTGGGGAGGCTTCGCAGAATATGCAATTAAAAAATACAAAATACACTACACAGGCGTTTCTATTTCTAAAGAACAGATTAATTATGCCAAAAAAAGATGTCATGGACTCAAAGCAAACTTTACGCTAATGGATTATCGAGATATCCGTGGCGAATTTGATAAAATTGTTTCTATTGGAATGTTTGAGCATGTGGGGAAAAAAAATTATGCAGATTTTTTTAAGGGTGCCTACCAACATCTTAAGAAAGATGGACTCTTTCTTTTACAAACCATCGGATCAAGTAGGTCAAAAATTGCTACCGATCCGTGGATACATAAATATATTTTTCCCAATGGCTTCATCCCTTCTTATCAACAAATTACAAAAGCGATAGAGGGTAATTTTCATCTAGAGGATTGGCATAATTTTGGGGTAAATTATGATTACACTTTGATGGCATGGTATGACAATTTTAAAAATCATTGGTCACAACACCAAAGTAGCTTTGACAACCACTTTTTTCGCATGTGGGAGTACTATTTGTTAAGTTGTGCAGGATACTTTAGAGCAAGAAAAGGGCAATTATGGCAAATTATTTTAACCAAAATTGAATCAAGCCAAAAATATATCTCATATCGCCCCTGATTCTTTTTTAATCTATTATTTGAATGATAGAATCTAGCCTTTATTAACATTAAAAAACTAAGCATGGACACTTCATTAATAAATATTATTGGCGCCTCACTTTTTGCACTTGCCATCATTCATACGTTTTCAACGAAGTATTTTGAACACTTAGCTCATACTAATCCCCGATTTGAAGGTATTTTTCACTTATTGGGAGAAGTCGAGGTTGTCTTTGGCTTCTGGGCAATGATTCTCATAATTTTTATGTTTATGATTCAAGGTGAGGGTGCAGCGGTTGAATATTTAGATACCCGAAATTATACCGAGCCGATGTTTGTCTTTGTGATCATGGTGATTGCAGCTACAAGACCCATTCTGCAGTTATCGCAAAATTTTGTCTTATGGTTAGCGAAATTGATCCCTGTAAAAAAAGAGGTTGCTATTTTTTTTCTACTGTTAAGCTTTGTGCCTTTATTAGGTTCATTCATCACCGAACCGGCCGCCATGACCTTAGCCGCCCTCCTGTTGGGAAAAAATTATTTTAAGCAAATTAAGAGTAATAGATTTAAATATGCCACCATCGGTATCTTATTCGTCAACATCTCGATTGGCGGCACGTTAACCCCCTACGCTGCCCCCCCAGTGCTTATGGTAAGTGGTACATGGGGTTGGGACCTACAATTCATGCTAACCCATTTTGGTTGGCGTTCTGCTATCGCGGTCCTTGTGAATACAATTTTGTTAATAAGTATTTTCAAAACCGAATTATTGGAAATCAAATTTAAAGATGATACAAGTGAAAAAGCTGTTCCTTTCCCTATCATCATTATGCATTTATTATTTTTAGTGGGGGTGGTTCTCTTTGCTCATCATCCTGCAGTCTTCATGTCACTATTTTTATTCTTTTTAGGTTTTACAGCTGCCTATAAACATCATCAAAATGAATTAATTCTGAAAGAGGCACTTCTAGTTGGTTTCTTTTTGGCGGGTCTGGTAGTCCTCGGTGGGATGCAACAATGGTGGCTCGAACCAACCTTAATTTCCATGGATAGTACCGTTGTTTTTTACGGCGCAACCATATTAACGGCTTTCACTGATAATGCTGCCCTCACCTATCTTGGGTCACTTGTGGAGGGTCTATCAGATGAATTTAAGGTTTCACTCGTTGAAGGGGCTGTTACCGGTGGAGGCTTAACAGTAATTGCTAATGCACCCAACCCTGCAGGTATCTCAATCTTACGTGAATATTTTGATGAGAAGGTAGTCAGTCCGCTTGGGCTTTTAGCCGGTGCTCTAGTCCCTACTTTTGTTGCCATATTGGCCTTTCGTTTAATTTAAATATGGATCAAAGTAACAAAATCTCTTTTAAAGGTGAGGCCTTAGCTCGCAAAAGAAAAAAATTGCGCTTGAGCCAGGCCATGGTTGCCAATAAACTGACGTTAAGTATTGACCAAATTAATGCAATTGAAAAAAATCAGGATCGTGGGTTTATCAACTTTCATTTTAAAGCGTTGAGTATCAAGCGTTATGCTAGACTTTTAGAGGTTGATTTAAAAAAAATTATTATCACCAAGGGTGACTCAACCAAAGCTCCAGCGAAAAATACTCCTGTAAGTCCGCGACCTTTTTTTAAGCCTTTTTTTTCTCTAATCTTCCTGGTTGTCTTGCTAGGTGTCATGATGCGAATTTTTATATTTGATGCCCCAGAAAATATTGAAGATGATTTGTCCATTACTGCGCTTGAAAAAAGTATTATCGCTAAAATGAAGCCAATGGAAAATGAGGATGACACTTTACCAATCATTATCAATGATCCTGAGCCAAAAGCAAAAAATACAAGTGATAAAAATGAAGAAAAATTAATCCCGCAGAATGAAACTATTGCCGCCCCAATTGTAGATGAAACCGAATCTAATTATGAGTTTCTTTGCATCATTCGGAATGCTACGACCATAGAATACACCACCAAAAATCCTGAAAAACCTGCGACTTACTTCCATTTAGTTAGTCTTGAACCGCAAACAATTTGCTCTATCGATGATGCGGGTAATTTTAAAACCGTGGAATTAGAAAAAGAGGGGCGTGTAACCATCCGAGGTCAAGCCCCTTTTAAAATTCAACTGGATCCTTCAAAAAGTCGACTCTTTTTTCAAGGATGGATTGTCAGAGTTGATCCGAGCCACTCTTTTATTCAGCTCAATCCTTCCGAGTTACCCGAGCCTCAAAATTAATGCGCTACTAACAGTTGATCCCATGCCGTCGTATAGGATTGACTTTTTAGTGACTGCTTCATTCCCCACAAAGGTTTGACTGGTTGAGTAGCGATACGCAAACTAGTTTTATCGAAACGATCGTTAATACGGTCTATGACCTGACTGAGTGCCTCTTTTTCGGTAGAAGAGACCGTCCATAAATCATTTTGTACTGCATCTATATCAACCAAATCAGAAAGAATAACGCCACACTTACTGTACCTGACGCCTGGTTTATAAATAGTCGGTAAAATCATCAGGGCTGATTTTAAAATTAAAGCTGAGTTATTTGTCATTGGCTTGAGCGATAATGTACCACTGTTTGCATAAAATTTTTCTTTTGCATTAAAAGGGCTGCTGCGGATAAAGACGCTAATAGAGCCACACAACGTTGATTGCTGTCTAGCTTTACGTGCAGCTCTAGTCACAAAAGTTGTAATCGCTTCCACAATCTCGTTATAACAGACAACAGATCTGCCAAAGCTACGAGATGCGATAATTTCTTTTCTTGCTTTAAATTGTGTCTCAAGCTCAAAACACTTAACCCCATTAAGTTCTAGAACTATACGTTCCATATTGATACTAAAGTATTGCTTCATATGATTAGGATTAGCCTGCTTTAGGTCTAGTACTGAATGAATTCCCATGCGCACTAATTGTTGTGCCAATCGCCTGCCTATTCCCCAAATTTCACCTACAGCTACCGATGCCATCAATTGATGTAAATGGTCATCCAGAAATTGGTCTTTTGAAAAAACACCATCCCAACACGGCTGTTTTTTTGCGCAATGATTCGCAAATTTTGCTAATACTTTAGTGGGGCCGATTCCGACACAAACTGGCATCCCCAACCATTCAGACAGTCGTTTCTTAATCATGAATCCTCTACCGAGTAAATCTTTTTGCCCTGACATATTTAAAAAACACTCATCAATGGAATAAATTTCTTGCTGATCTGTAAAGGTTGCTAAAACCTTCATAACTCGTTCACTCAGGTCGGCATAAAGCGGGTAATTTGATGACAGGACTTTTACTTGATATTTTTTAATAATCGATTTTGCTTTAAATAAAGGTTCGCCCATTTTGATACCAAGCGCCTTTGCTTCATTGCTGCGCGATATAATACAACCATCATTATTACTCAACACAACTACTGGTTGATGCATGAGACTCGGATTAAATAGCCTTTCGCAACTTACATAAAAATTATTTACATCCACTAACGCAATCAATTATTTAAACTTTCTTACTGCGCCCGTTACCGTGCCCCAAATCTCAAAAGTCGTATCTTTTTTAATATCAATCGGCCGGTACTTTTCATTGGCTGGTAATAAACGTGGTCGCCCCCCCTGGTTGGATAAGATCTTGACTGTAAAATCGCCATCAATTGATGCCAGCACAATATCTCCAATTTTAGCTTGCCTGGATCGATCAATAATCACAATGTCACCGTCGTGGATACTGGCATCAATCATCGAATCCCCTTTAATCCTAACAAAAAAGGTAGTTTCTTTTTGCCCAATCAAATAATCATTTAGATCTAATTTTTTTTCTGCATGATCGTCGGCTGGTGAAGGAAATCCAGCTGCCACTTTATGTTCAAACAAAACTCTTGGATTGGTATTTAGATTGTTTTCTATGCTCAGAAACTCGACGATATTGCTTGATTGCGTTCGCGCAAGATAATCCCTGATATCATAAACGCGACTCTCGGGGACACGAATTACTTTTGTACGTTCACCATATACTCCCGAGCCAACTTTACGCCCAGCTCCTTTTCTTAATCCGCCCCAATTCTTATTTTTCATTTTGAATATTGTAACATTAATCAAAATAAAAGAGCTATTATTTAGCAGAAAAATTCAATAGAAAAATTAAAGAAAATTAAAGAAAACGTGTTGACATTCCTATAGAAAATAGGCAAAGTGAATCAAACCAGCCTATAAAGCAGTTATGGCAAGGGTTTCAAGAGAGAAAGATTAATATACTAACTAATTCATCGGAGGAATATTGAATGAATAAAGGCGAACTCATTGAAGCAGTAGCTAGCGCTACAGGTTCAACAAAAGCAGATGCAACACGCGCAATTGATGCAACCATAGACGCAGTTTCAGGTGCACTTAAAAAAGGTGACAGTGTAACTTTAATTGGCTTTGGTACTTTCAAAGTAAGTCAAAGAGCAGCACGTACAGGGCGAAACCCACAGACCGGTGCGGAACTAAAAATACCAGCTAGAAAAGTTCCAGCGTTTAAAGCAGGTGCTGGTCTTAAGTCAGCAGTAAACTAAAAAAATTCTTTTAAAAAAACGCCCATTTATTGGGCGTTTTTTTTGGGTACAATAAACAGGATTAAAAATAAAACGATGTACATTATTAAAAAATTAAAATCTAATTTAATTAAAAAATAATAATGTAACAAGGTGAAAATGATAACCAAATAAATGAGCTTATGAAGCTTTCCCCACCAATCAGATAAGAGCTTCTTGGCATAGTCATTGGAGGTAATCACCAAAGGTAGAAGAAAAATAAGCGCAAGAAGGCCCAGTTGCAAATATAAATGTAATTTAATTTCATGCAAGATACTAGGCCATGCAAACTGATAATCAAGAGCAAAAAAAATTAAGGTGTGCAAAAACGAATAAAGAAAGACATATAATCCAATCGGCCGTCGATAGAAAAATAAATTTATTTGTAGCCGAAAAAAAATATGTGGAATGAGAAGTAAAATGATTAATAGAATAATTGCTGCATGACCCGTAATTGATAATAAATAATCAATTGGGTTGGTGACATAATAAATACCGAATAAGATTGCTAAGATGAAATAAATTGGCGCATTACAAAAATTGTAAAAAAGAAATAATTTCATTGAATCAGAAATTTTTTTTCAGATCTAACCCCGAATAGAGATAGCCTACTTCCTCAGCGTATCCATTTAGAAACTCAGTTTTACGCCGCTTGGCAAGAATCGAGTCACCGATACGTCGCTCTGTTGCTTGAGTCCAACGGGGATGATCAACATTAGGATTAACATTAGCATAAAAGCCATATTCATTTGGATTAGATAATGCCCAAGTTGTTTTTGGCATAGACTCAACAAATTTAATCTTTACAATTGATTTGATACTCTTAAATCCATATTTCCACGGAATAATAAGACGCACTGGGGCGCCATTCTGATTAGGCAATACCTTTCCATAGACGCCAAAACAAAGTAATGTCAAGGGGTGCATTGCCTCGTCTATCCTCAAAGCTTCAAGATAAGGCCAATCTAATACTCTGGATTTTTGCCCCTCCATTTCATCAGGTCGAAAAAGTGTTTCAAAAATAATATACTTAGCCCGACTGGTAAGGGCTAATTTTTTTAAAAGAACACTTAATGAAAAGCCTATCCAGGGGATAACCATCGACCATCCCTCAACACATCTTAAACGATAAACTCGCTCTTCAAGTGATGCCAGCTTAACAAGGTCCTCGAGGGCGTAGGTTTTATTTGTTTCAATATGGCCGGAAATATCTACTGACCATGGATCAATTTTCATCTTATGAGCATGGGCTTTTGGAGAAGATTTTTGTAAGCCAAATTCATAGAAATTATTATAGGAAGTGACATCTTTGAAACTTGTTAAGCTATCTTTAATGTCGTGGGGTATTTTTTTTGCTTGGCTCATATTGGCAAAAGACAAAAGGGGAGAAAACCCAATCGCAGCAGAAGCAAAGCCTATTTTTTTTAAAAAATTACGGCGGTCATAATAAATTTTTTCTGCAGTTATTTCAGAGGCTAATATTTTTTTATTGGCCACAACTCTTGCACTTTCCTTTGACTGTATTAAATCCCTTCACAGTATCTAAACCTTTGACAGCCGCAAAGTTCGCACCATCTACCTCTGCATCAGTTAAATCAGCACCGGTTAAATCAGCACCGGTTAAATCAGCTTGTATTAATTCTGCCCGATAAAGATTAGTATTTCTTAAGTTAGCACCTTGTAGATTTCCAAAAATAAAACTAGCAATGTTCAAATCAGCTCCCTCGAAATCAGCGCCCTCGAAATTTCCACCGGAAGAATCAAATTTCATTTGCCCCATAGGCTGATTCCCCACATCCAAACCTAGCCGACCTCCTGTTAGAATCGCTCCAGACATATTAACTTTTCCAAGGGTACCTATGAGTCTTGCGCCTGATAAGTTTGCTGAGCGAAATACAGTCTCCCCAAAAATGGGTTGGAAGATGGTTGCCTCCTTTAAATTCGCTCCTGAAAAATTGGTCTTTTCGAGTCGCGCCAAATTAAGATAAGCTCTCTGAAGATTTGCCCCTGATAAATTTGCACCTCGTAAATCTGCTCCAAAAAAGCTTGTATTTACCATGATGCAATGCGTAAGATCGCGTCCGTTGAAATCTAAATAACCCACATCCTTATTTGAAAAATCACAATCAGGATCCTCTAAGATTTCATCAGCAGCAGCTTGAGTAATTTTATCTCTCTCTTGGTTGCTCTTTACATAAAATTTACTTGCTTTTGCCAAAACAGCTTTGGGATCTTCGGTAAAAATAGTCAAGGCTGCCTCATTGCCAAAACAGTACTCTTTACCATCAAAAGTGGTTTTAATAGAACAATCTGTCTTATTATAATTTCCGTCGGCGAGACTTGTCGTACAATAACGATCAAACTCAGTTGCTTGGAGGGATGAAGTGAACAAAGCGAACAATGTAATAATGATTTTTTTCATGGTATTACTTCCTAAATGAGGATTTCTTTTATAGACTACTCTTAACTTATGAAAGTTTAAAGTAAATGGAACAATCGACCGTCTTTATTACTGGCTGCAATCGAGGTCTTGGCTTAAAGTTTGTGGAGGCATACGCCAAACAAGATTGGCATGTTATTGCTACATGTCGAAACCCTCAGGATGCTAAAGAACTTAACTTGCTCGCACAAGAGTATCCATCCATAGCCATCTACCCTTTAGAAGTTGAAAACTCTGAACAAATTAAACATTTAGCGGACCACCTCAACTTTGAAGCCATTGATATCTTAATTAACAATGCTGGTATTTATCGCTCTTGCACACTAGGGAATCTAGATAAAAAAGCATGGTTAGAGAGCTTTGCTATCAATACGATTGCGCCCTATGAAATTGTTATATCTTTCTTGCCTCATCTGCATCGCGGTAATCAAAAAAAAGTCGTCTCTATCACCAGTAAGATGGGCAGTATTGATGATAATACTAGCGGAGGCTCTTATATTTATCGAACAAGTAAGTCGGCGCTAAACTCTATGATGCGGAGCCTGCAATATGACCTTGCCAATGATGGTATCGCAACGCTCACTCTTCACCCGGGTTGGGTAAAAACCGATATGGGCGGACTTGGTGCTTGGATAAGTGCTGATGAGAGTGTAAACGGAATGCTCAAACAAATAGCAAAACTTAATCTCAGCAATTCAGGTAATTATGTTGACTATGCCGGAAAAAAAATTAATTGGTAAACATGAGCTGAAAAGGGCAGAAAAATTTTTAAGCAACATCGACCTTGACTGGAAACAACTCATTCAGCACATTGGCTCTTGTAGAATTAAAATCAATACATCGTATGAGCCCTATCAAGCTTTAATCAAGTCTGTGATTTTTCAGCAATTGAATCCCAAAGCAGCCAATTCCATATATGAAAAATTTTTAAATATTTTCCAAAAAAATTTTCCCACCGCTGAACAAATTTTTACAATGGATAATGATCAACTTAAAAATTGTGGATTATCAAAAAATAAAATGAGCTGTATTCAAAATATTGCCGAATTGCATATTCAAAACAAACTGCCTAATAAATTTGAGATCCAGAAAATGACAGAAAGTGAAATTAAGCATATTTTTCAACCCATCAAGGGTGTAGGACCTTGGACCATCGATATGCTGCTCATCTTTAACCTTGGTCGAGCCGACATCTTACCGAGCAACGATCTTGCATTAAAAATTAATTATTCCAAGTTGAAAAAGCTGCCGGAGAGAATTAACCATGAAGATTTAGCGAAGCATTCCGCTGCCTGGCAACCTTACAGGTCTATTGCCGCATGGTACCTATGGCAATTGAATTAACGTTTTCGGATACCCCACATCAAAATACCTGTAATCGATAAGAGGAAAGTTAATACGCCAATGGCATCTAACAGGTATTTCCCAATTTTCTTAAAAATAGCGCCATTGTGGAGGTCAAGCAAGAATTGCTCTAACGTGACACCTTTACTTAGAAAATAATCCTGCATACGTTGTCTTTGGCTTGAGGACATAGGCTCTAATTGGCTCCAATCATGAATCTTTGTAGAGTCAGATATCCATTCACTATCTGCTGCATTATAAGTCCAGCTCTGATAATTACTATCAAGAAACCTGATTTGTTCATCATCTGGATTGGTTCCAATCAGTTCAACTGTGGCTGGCATATTCACTAAGGACATAACAATTTCCATTGCGTCATCGAAGATCATAATCTCATCAGATAATGCAATATACAAATAATTATTTTTTAAAATTGCCCCTTTAATTTCATCACTCGTCTGAAAGAGCTTTACTTCATTATAGAATATTTGACCATCAACATTGGTCACTGAGTTTGACCCTAAGTTAAAATTTTGTTTTGGCTCTGGTGCCTCGAGGCCATAATGTTTCAACAACCATGGCCAATTGAGATAATGCTTATTCAAACTCAAATCATCACTGTGATTTAAAAAAATCCCTGTCACTGACAGGAGAACTAAAAAGGCACAAATCAAAATACCGATTTTACGGTGCAAATTAATGATTTTAGTATTCCGTCTCATTATTGCTTATTTACGTATGCATCTAAAAATAAGGCTAATTTCGCAACAGAGGTCATCGCCCATACTGAAAGTGTGGCTCCTGTAACACCGTCGATGTTTTGCGTGAGCTCGTTATTTGACAGTTGTCCACCAATGAATTGGGTTGTAAAGGCCGGGTATTTAATTTCCCACCCTCGAGTCTCACGAAAAATTAAGACTTCTGCTTGGCTGATCTTTTTCTCTTTGATGGCAAAACCGAAAGTAATTAATTCATCTTTGCCAATTTCCTCCAATATCCATGCGCTAGTACTTTCATTTTTCCAGTACTTAATTCTAAGACCCGAATAACGATGACCTAAAATTTTCGTCACCGAGGCACGAAGCTCGCTCTTTAAAAGGAGCGACTCACTTGCAGGAACATTTTGATTAAAGACGTCATTTAAAAACTTTTCTTCAGTTTTGTAGACTCCTTTTGCCTGTGCCATGGACATCGAAAAAAGGAGCAGTAAAGCTAAAAAGATTTTTTTCATACTCAAGCTCTAAAAAGAGTAGCCAAGACCAGCATTAATGCCATCTAACTCAGCCATGCTCGACGGCGCAGATTGGTTTTGATAGTCAAGTTTGACGACAACATCTTTATGAAGCCACCAATTAATCCCTATATCCCATTGCTTGATTTCCGTATCACTGTTGCTGTTTGCTAAATTATCATAAAGGCTATAGCGTGTGAAAAATCCCACGTCATTAATACGATAAGATGGCTCGATATACCAGCCAAATTGCTCATCAGCGCCAATCGATTTTGGGCCACTACCATTAATATCCCACATGGCATACATAGCCCTTAAACCATAATTGCCTTTTTGGATAATCGTATGAAGTTCGAATAATGTTGCGTCGTCCACATTACTTAATGAGTCTTGGCTGTAATCGACCTGATGATTAATCGATGCTGCCAACTCAATACCCGGCAACCCAGTATATTTCATACGCCCGGTAATTGATGGGCTTTTAGCAGTTGCTTCGCCAACTTTTTGGCGCGCACTCCTTGGCGCATAATTACTATCAACAGTTGCTTTAAGGCCTGAAGATACGGCAAAATCGACACTCATGCCGTTATCATATTTACCAGATAGCATGGCGCCACCCTCCCACCAGGTCGTTGGCACAATTTTACTTTCCACATTATTTCGCTCAACCCCATAAAAGGTGGCTGGCTCATGGGTCTCATTAAGAATACCCACCGGCATTAGAAAAACCCCGCCCGAGAGAGAATATTTATTGTTCAAGTCATACTGGACATATGCCTGCTCAAGCTCAAATTCACCCACTTGATCCTCCCCCGCAACGCTGTGCTCGAGCTCTACCTCAGAAAAAAACCTTAGTCGATCTGTAAACTCATGATTAAAGTAAAGCACAAACCGATGAAAATCTAATTCATCTACGTCCGCGTTGCCATTCCGATCGTTTAACCAATTGCCATGCAGCTCTCCATAACCTCCAAACGTTGTGCGGCTTGCAATTTTTTCCTGTTCTTTGATTGCCTCATCGGTTGCAATAACCACCTCATCCACGGATTCCTCGACAACCTCTACAGACTCTTTGAGCTTTTGGTTTTCCGCCCTTAGAGAGGCAATTTCTTTTTTTAACTCCAACATCATCTGGTAAATCTCCTCGTTTGTTGGGGCATTAGCGTGAGTATTTAATGCAAAACCAGCCAACAATAGAAACAAGGGCGTGGATTTTTTAAGTTTCATTTTTCTTGTCTCCTAATTTATAATTGTAAATGAGAATCATTCTCAATTATAAATGAGAATCATTCTCATTTCAAGAGGGGTTTCTTTTTGACAATCTTATGAATTTTTATTACGATGATGGGAGTAATCAAAAAAAAGGATTTTCAGATGAGGCTTTTTAACACCCTAACCGCTGTATTTTTTATGTTATTTTCTAACCTAGCTTTTGCAGCTTCAAAAGCTGAGTTGGATGCAGAGATTAAAGTGGCCCTAGATGAACTTTATGCAAACACCCCTGCTGCAAAAGAGTTATCTAAGAGGGCAAAGGGTATATTGGTCTTCCCCAGTATCGTAAAAGCGGGGCTTGTCTTTGGTGGCGCCTATGGTGAAGGTGCTCTCATTATTGGTGGCAAAAAAGTCCAATACTATAACAACATGGCAGGGAGTATTGGTTTTCAAATAGGTGTTGAAAAAAGATCCGAGGTTTACCTTTTCCTTGATGGCGCGGCATTAACGAAATTCAGAGAATCTAGCGGCTGGTCAGGTGGTGGTGACGCAAGTGTTGCGATTGCAGTTTGGGGAGCAGGTGGCGAAGTCAACACGGACACGATAGAGGATCCAGTCGTCGCTTTTGTTTTTTCACCTAAGGGACTCATGTACAACCTGACGCTCGAAGGTAAAAAATTGAATAAAATCGATACACCAAAATAAACTAATCAGTCACTTCAAATTTGTAGCGTTTGGGCGTGTTGTTTAAAGGATTTCTGTTCACATCACTGTATGAGTATGGCCTGTAACTCTCATATTGCTCGAGCTGTTGGAATTGATTGATTTGTCGCTCGCTATACTCCTGCTTAGAAACCTCTTCCGTAATGGACTTTTTTGCCCTTAATTCATCTGTTTCGTTTGCAGGAAGATTTAGCGATAAAAAAACAAAGGCTATGCATAAAAAAATTTTCATAGCCTTCATTATAAGCCTTAAAAAGAACCTGACAAGCCGAATGAAAACGCCCGTTCACCCATCAAGACCTTATCTTTTAGAAACGAAGTATGGAGCCTTATTTCCTCATCTAAAAGATTTGTACCTTTAACGTAGGCATTAATTTTAGAATTGGCAAACTCATAATTCAACGTCATGGATAGGTCAGTGTAGTCATCGGTTTTGAGTTCCTCAGGTCCCAGGTCGCTCTGGCTAAAGGCGTGAACCAATCCTAAATTAGCATTAAGTGCGTTCCATTGGTAATACAAACCTGTCCCGAGAGTCAAGGGCGGTATTCTGGGTAAATTTCCCCCATCTTTATTTTTAGCTCGCACAAAGTCACCCCAATAATTTAGTCCATAATTACTCGCGATGTCGATATTGCCCTGGAATTCGAAACCATAAAACTCCGCTGGCACGTTTTGATGGCGGTAAACAGGTAATGCCTCATACTCCACCTCACCTTCGTGCTCATGTTCATGGTATTGAACCGTACCGGTATTCAATAATGCGATATAGCTATTAAAGTCCTTGTAATAGGGGGTCATAGAAAATGTATTGTCCCCACTTACCCAGCCCAAGGTCAGGTCTATGGCGTTCGAACGCTCACTTTTCAAGGAACGATCGCCTTGCTCAATAATTTCAGTCGCATGGTGCTCGCCATAAACAAATAACTCATCATGTGACGGGGCTCTTTCAGTGTGGGAGAGGCTAAAACCCAGTTTCCAGTTCTGGCTAATTTGTGAAGAGGAGCCGATTGACGCACTGGTGACATTGAACGTCTTTTCTGTTTCAGCAAAAGTTGTCTCCGTTTCATCCCCTCCCTCAGCTCCCTCAGGTGTGGCATAGCCGTTATCACTGGTAAAGGAATTGGCATTATAATCATGGTAGTCATGCCTTAACCCAACGGTGAGGTCATGACCTTCGAAATTAAACCTCTCCATCGCATATAATGCAACGCCCTTCCTTTGACTATTGGGTGCAAATGAGCCATTTTCTTGTGAAAATCGAAATGAATTTAAATCCACGCCAACGACCCCCCCAGATTTTGAAAACGCTGAATGTACAAACTCAAATTTAGCATCGCCGCCTTGATCAAAATAATCTAGGGCCGTTGCATTATCCTCAATCTCCTTGTGCTCGTAATCCGTATAACTGAGTTTAACTTTGAAATGGTTGATGAGCTTTGAGAGTTCTTGCAACTCAAGCTCATATTTAATATTGCTTGACTCTAAATCAATATAAGCTTCATCCTCGAGGATAGTGCCGTACTCTTGCTCATGTCTTGCAAACGAAATTCCCGTTCGCCCCTTATGAAAAAAGTAGCTTGCGCCTAAAGCGCCCCCTTCCGTTTCACTGTAAGAGTTTTGCAGAGTATCCCTGCCATATTCATCTCGACTGATTTCATCATCTGACTCAGCTAGTCTTTTAGAAACCGAGGCACCAGGAATCTTTAAATTTTTGCTGTCACGCTTATATACATCGACATGAAACATCAAATTATCAGCACCATAATCAATCAACAATGACCCTGAGTTTTCATTGTTTGCACCCCCAGTCTTTGCATCATATTTTCCAAAAATGCCCTCTACAAATTCCGGATGAATGCGATAGTCAATAACGTTAATGACACCACCAATTGCGCCGCCGCCATAAATTATTGACTCCGGCCCTCTAATGATTTCAATTTGCTCCGATGCTAAGCTGTCATAGCCGACGCCATGATCTCCAGACATATTTGATACATCCCTTAGCTCTGTGCCATTATTTAAAATCTTAATTCTGTTTCTATCCATACCACGAATAACAGGGCGCCCAATACTAGTGCCCCAAGCACTATTATTTACCCCGGGAATGTTGTCTAGCATCTCGCCCAAGGATGAGCTCTTGTTTCTCTCAAGCTCTGCTCCTTGCATGATATGAATCGGGTGAACCATCTCATCATTACTTAAACCTAAAGGATTTGCTGTTACCGGCAGCTCCTTTAAAAATATTGACTCATCCGCCTTGACTTGCAGCGCTGTGCAGGCAAGGAGGACAAGTACATAATTAATTCTACGCACAGGTCTATCTCCTAGAAATTAGAAAAAAATTAAAAAAATCTAGGAAGTTTTAAGGGGCTCGGGATTGATAGGCAACAAATGTTTCTGAAAATAAAATTCGTGATTGATAATTATCAAAAAATTCATTTTCAAATGCACATTTGAAGTTAGATGACTGCGGAACTAATGTTGATTTTAAGACTTGTTGTTTTAAAACACAGTCTTCACAGTCATGGTAAACCTCACTGTCATGATCATGAACATCATGATCATGATGTTCTATGCCATGGGCAAGGCTGGCCTGCACATTAAAGAGCAGGCTGAAAACAATAAAGATTTGGAAGAGGTGCTTTTTCAACATGGGTAATTAGTCTACAGATAAATAATAATTTTGCAAACTCAGCTAAAAAAAATAGATTTAATTTTTGATCAAAGCCATTTAAAATAAAATATGTTTCCAGAAATTACGCTTATTATCAAACAAACAACGGCACTAATTGCAATCGTGGATCCACTGATCGCACTTCCTTTGTACCTTGCCTTTAAACAAAACAAAAAAATCGATGAATCTAAGATCGCCAAAAATGTCTCGCTCACTGTTTTTGTTGTGCTAGTCCTGTCTATTTTTTTAGGGCAATCCATCCTTGATTTCTTTGGCATCAGTCTCGTCAGCTTTAAAATATGCGGGGGGTTACTTTTACTGATCATGGGAATTGATATGATGCAGGGCCGTGACCAAAAAAAACTCGATGAAACACTCGATAATGAAATTGATTTAATTGCTTATGTTCCCCTAGGCATACCATTATTGGCAGGGCCCGGAGCGATTAGTAATATCATTATTGCCTCCAGTGTAAATCCTGGTTGGATCAATCAAGTCCTCTTAATAATTCCGGTCGGTATCGTTTCATTACTTATCTGGTCGCTCTTCACTTACGCTGATGTGGTCTCAAAAAAGGTAGGAGCGATTGGCGCAAAAGTCATTACACGCATCATGGGGCTTATTTTGGGAGCTATGGCTATTGAAATTATCACGAAAGCTATTCTAGAAATCATAGCCCTAACGTAACAAGCATTAATTACTAATTTCATTGAGTGCTGGAAAAAAATCTGCATACTTTTTCCAAACCAAAGAACTGTTTTTATAAATTTTTTGCCTGGCTTGAAATTTACTTGGTGTGTTGATTACTCTTTTGTTATTTTCATGATTTAAGCAGCTTTTGTTCCAATCTAAACCACAAAATTCAATTAGTTTCTTTATCTCAATTTCTGGATTTTCAGTTAACTGTTCATAACTAAGGTTATAGATATGATTTGGGTATTTTTTCTTCCAAAACAGCATCAGCTTCTGATATGCCAGGTAATAATGGTTTAAATCTTTAATGTCACAACTGCAACCTAATTTATCGCCTATGTATCTGCTAAATATCGAGAAGATGATGGCATTTTTATCTCTGTCAATATTAATAATTTTTGCATTAGGAAAAAATTTAATGATGAAGTTGATGTACAAAAAATTTAAGGGATATTTATCGGTATGATATCTTTTATTCTCTTTTTTTGTTGAGAGTAAATGCTCATATTTATTTTTTACTCTCTCTAGGGCTTCCGGACTGAGGTCTACTTTTTTGAAAAAATTTTCCAGCTCATCGGAGAGAAGATGAATTTCCCCCGCACCATAAACCTCAGGATGAGAGGATATGATTTGCTCAACCAAGGTGGTGCCTGACCTTGGCATGCCCACAATAAAAATGGGGTTAACTTTTTTACTCTTTTCTAGCTCATATTGATTTAATAAATTATCAACAGCATAGATTTTTTTGAATTTACTAGCGTCCTCTTCAAAATTATATTTACGATATTTTTTTAAAAAACTATTCGCTTTCACTAAACTTTCAACATATTTTTCTGCATCATTTTTTTTATAAATATCAGCAAGAACAAAAAAGTAATAAGCTTTTTGTTTGTTATCTATCTTTTCATGATCAAACACCTGTTTCGCTCTTTTAAATATATCGCTATCAAGATGAATTTCTCTTATTTCCGAATAGCCATAGAGCATAGCCATAAAATTCGGATGAACAATGTTGTTCAATAAAAATAATTCATGGAATTTCGTAGATGCCTCCAGGAGATTCTGGCCTGATGCAATTTTTGCTAATGTCTCTAATGCCCTACATTTTTCAATACCTGAAAAGTCTTGCCAATTTTTTTCTAAAAAATCATATGCTTCTTTTTCGTAGCCAATTTTATTGAGAAAATTGGCGTACTCATTACTATAAAAACCATTATTTGGGGCTAAGTTTATCGCTCTCAAATAATACGTTTTCGCCTCGCTATATTTGAATAACTTTTCATGAATTTTTGCAATATTAAAAATTACTTCGATGGATTTCGGCTTATGCTGGATTGCTAATTCATAACTGCTTAAGGCTGCTGAATATTTTTGTTGGCGTAAAAGATTTAATCCCTCGATCTCATAAATCATGGGGTGAATTGGATCAATCTCTTTTGCCTTGGTGAGATAATATTCCGATAACTTGAAGTCTTTTAGCTCTATATAGAGGTTCGATAAATTTATATAAGCATCAATTTTGTTAGGGTAGTTTTGAAGTTCTTTTTTTAAAAAATTTAATGCCTTAACAAAATTTTTAAGTTGGGTATACGCAATCCCTAACAGTAGATTTGTGTGTTCAAAATTTTTTTTTATTTTATTCGATTTTTCTAAAATTTCTATTGCTTCATGATATTTTTTAAGCCTAATCTTGATGAGTCCAAGGAAATAATTAATTTCAACGACCTTAGAATTTTTCG
This sequence comes from Methylophilaceae bacterium, assembly GCA_016778465.1. GTDB lineage: Bacteria > Pseudomonadota > Gammaproteobacteria > Burkholderiales > Methylophilaceae > BACL14. Next base: position 10,243 of record JADHPM010000001.1, on the reverse strand, counting down.
AAACCAATTCTGTAGCTATTTCTTCTGCTTGCGTGATTTTGCTTTCATTGAAATATTTTTTTGCTATATTGAATTGATTGTTTATTTTTGGATCCATCAGGATATTTTAATTGTTTAGTTAAGCTAATTTAAACATGAAGGTTACAGTTGTGTCCTCTATATAATGGACAATTACTCACTTATTTTTATCAGCCTCATCATTTTTTTTGTTGTCTGTGTTTATTGAAATCATTTTTTCACCATCCCATCTTTGCCCACACCAACAAACTCCCTCATCATTGATGATACAAGTTCCGCTCCCACAACAACGTTTATCTTCCATAGCATATTTTCCAAATAATAATCTTAAGCCCTAATATTAACTTAGGTTTTAGTCTTTCTGGAATTTCATGAGTCTATTTTGAGAATGTATTTTTTTGATCCAGCAACTTGTAGGCAATGTAGTACTTATAAATATTTCTAACATACCTGACAGTTTCATACTTTGATTTTAACAATGAAATGACTCAATCATGAAATTAAAAGGCACTTATTTTCAAACTGGTGCCATTATTAAGAGAGGATTTTGTTAACAATGTGGTAGCGAGAAAAACAAAGTTAACTAAGCAACAAGGAATTTGGTGGGCCCACCTGGACTTGAACCAGGGACCAAAGGATTATGAGTCCTCTGCTCTAACCAACTGAGCTATAGGCCCTAGATTTAATCTTTATTTTCTAAAAAACTCTTTAATCTTTCTGAGCGCGTTGGGTGTCTCAATTTTCTTAACGCCTTTGCTTCAATTTGACGAATTCTTTCACGTGTAACATCAAACTGCTTACCAACTTCTTCCAGTGTATGATCGGTATTCATTTCAATACCAAATCTCATTCTTAGAACTTTGGCCTCTCTTGGAGTTAAGCCCTCTAAAATCTCAGAAGTCACAGAACGTAAGCTTGTATAAATCGCAGCATCATCTGGGGTCAGTGTTCCAACATCCTCAATAAAATCGCCAAGATGCGAATCTTCATCGTCGCCAATTGGCGTCTCCATGGAGATTGGTTCCTTGGAAATTTTTAGAATCTTTCTAATTTTATCTTCCGGCATTCCCATTTTTTCAGCTAGTTCTGCTGGTTCCGGCTCTTCTCCCGTTGCCTGCAAGATTTGTCGTGAGATACGGTTCATCTTATTAATTGTCTCGATCATATGAACTGGAATTCGAATCGTTCTTGCTTGGTCTGCAATAGAGCGGGTGATTGCCTGTCGTATCCACCAGGTGGCATACGTAGAAAACTTGTATCCCCGACGGTACTCAAACTTATCGACAGCCTTCATAAGCCCTATGTTTCCTTCTTGGATAAGATCTAAGAATTGCAGTCCACGGTTCGTATATTTTTTAGCAATGGAGATCACGAGACGAAGGTTCGCTTCAATCATCTCTCTTTTTGCACGCCTTGCTCGAGCCTCGCCTGTTGTCATCTGACGATTTATCTCTTTAAAGTTTTTAATCGGAATGCCCGACTCTTGTTCTAACTCTATGAGTTTTTGTTGTTGATCAAAGATGGAGTGTTTCAGCCTCTTGAGTTCAGGGACATAGCCTTTCTCAAGCTTCATTTCTTCTTTCAGCCACTTTAAATTAGTTTCGTTACCTGGAAAGGACTTAATAAAATGCGTTCTTGGCATTTTTGACTGGTCAACACAGAAATCCATAATAGCTCTTTCATGGATTCGGATTTGTGCAACAAAAATACGTACCTTGTCACATAGCAGCTCTACAAACTTTGAGGAGAATCTGAAGTTAACTAACTCTTTCAAAATTTGATCGTGATGCTTCTTGTAGTCAACATCATCGATCCATTTCTTTTTTTGACGAAGTTCGTCAAGTTTCTTGTGTGCACGTTTTATTTTAGCAAAGCGTGCCAGCACCTCTTTCGTTAAGTGAGCCAAATCTTCAGCAGATATCCCTTTGCCGCCACTATCAGAATCATCATCGTCATCGTCATCATCTTCATCACTCGTCTCTGGCTCATCCGCAGCGGTAAGTGCTGCTTCAACTTTTGCGAGTTCCTGTTCAGCTTCGATATCAATCAAGCCATCCACAAACTCATCAACACTGATTTCTGCTTTTTTAACACGCTCACCGATGGTCATGAGGTCATCAATAATGCCAGGGCATAGAGAAATTGCCTGTACCATGTGCTTTAATCCGTCCTCTATTCGTTTGGCAATTTCAATCTCGCCATCACGAGTCAGCAAGTCAACCGTTCCCATCTCGCGCATGTACATTCTGACCGGATCAGTGGTGCGTCCAAATTCAGAGTCCACCGTTGCCAAGGCCTGTTCTGCCTCTTCGGCAGCCTCCTCATCCGTCACGGGGGGTGGTGCATCAGACATCAATAGTGCCTCTGCATCCGGAGCTTCCTCGTAAACCATGATACCCATATCGTTGATGATACCGACAATACCCTCTACTTGTTCACTCTCAGAAACTTCGTCAGGAAGATGATCATTGATCTCAGCGTAAGTCAGGTAACCTCTTTCCTTGCCTAGTATAATTAACGCTTTGAGTTGAGCGCGACGATTCTCAGCTTCAACAGGATCATTGGCGGTATCTTTCAGATACAACTCATTTAATTTTTTGACTTTCCTGGCAGTCTTGGGCTTCTTGTCTTGGGGATTTTTTCTAGGTCTAGCCATATTTTCCTCTAAATGATTTGGCGTTCGTTTTTTTGTACGAATAACCCTTAATTATAGGGTTTTGCTTTTTTAAAGTCAATGTAATAATTTCACAATTGATTTACTAACTAGTTGATTTTAAAACTTATTTCTTCTTTCTCATATTCTGGAGAAAGTTTCTTTCCTCTGCGCTAAGAGAACTGATGCTTTTTCCTTTCAATAAGTTCAATTTTGATAAGTTCGTTTTGGATGAGCCCTTTTGCTGCAAATTCAAACTCAATGCAGCTAACTCCTCCTTTAAGTCTAAATTCATATCGAATGAACCAAGTTGATGATTGATTTCACTAATGACATTTTTGTCAAATCTGCTTTCGAGCCCGAACATTATATTCGCCGTTCTTTTCTCACCTAAATCCTTTGCAATACCGATAATTGCTCTGCCAAGCTCATCATCGAGACTGTCTGAATCAAAGAGAATGCTGTCTTCTTGTCTGATGCTGCTAGGTTCCAATAACATGAGTAGGCAAAATTTTCTTTTTTGTGAACGATTTGCCAAAAAAATGTTTTTCTGAACACTGGCTTTATTGCTAGTTGCGGCGCCAAAAATTTGATTCATATCCTGCGAATTAAGCTCAAGCAGCGTGGCAATTTTTTTTCGTAAAAGCAGTTTGAGTTTAGAAGCATTTATTTTTTTTAGAATTGGCTCAACCTCATTTAGTAACTTTACTTTTTTTTCTTGCGAGCTCAAGTCATTATTTTGCGTCAAATACTTTATTAAATACTCACTAAATGGCAGTGAAGCCTCAACCATTTCTTCAAAATTCTCTTTGGGGTGCTCTCGGATGTAGGAATCTGGATCGTGGTTATTGGGTAAAAATAAAAATTTTAAGTTTAGGTTATCGTTTAATGCCTCGAGAGCATTATTGAGTGCCCGCCATGCCGCCTCTTTACCGGCATGATCACCATCAAAACAAAATACAACCTCTTGCGTATAGCGCATGAGTTTCTTTATATGAAATTGTGTTGTCGCTGTCCCCAATGTAGCCACGGCATTCTTAACTCCGTGTTGCGCGAGAGCCACCACATCCATGTAGCCCTCTACGACTAAAACATAATTCTTTTCGCGTATAGCCTTTCGCGCATTGATAAGCCCATAAAGCTCGTAACTCTTCTGAAATAAAGGGGTTTCAGGAGAGTTATAATATTTCGGGGTATCCTCTGGATTGATGACTCTGCCACCAAAACCAATAACCTCTTTCTTCTCATTAATGATTGGAAATATGATTCGATCACGAAAACGATCATAGAGTTTGCCCTGTTCATTTTTTTGGGCTAACCCAGCGTTGATTAAATCGCTGGTATCGCAATTAGGGATATGTTTCTCAAGGTTTGCCCAACCCTCCGGGGCGTAACCAATACCAAACTCCTTGGCAATTTCCCCCGTCAGTCCGCGCGCTTTTAAATAATCAATAGCTTTTTTGGATTGACGTAACTGTTTTTGAAAAAAAATATTAGCACTTTGCATGACCTGTTCTAATTTCTGATGTTCCTTGACTGCTTTTGGGTTAATCGTTTGCTCATTAGGCACCTTTAAACCAGCAGCGTTTGCAAGCTCATTCACAGCCTCAACAAACGTCATGCCATCGTACTCGATTAGAAAACTAATCGCTGAGCCATGAGCACCACAACCAAAACAATGGTAAAACTGTTTTGATGGGCTGACAGAAAAAGAGGGAGTCTTCTCCTTATGAAAAGGGCAGCATGCGACAAAGTTGGCGCCTGCTTTTTTTAGCTGGACTTTTTTGTCAACCACCTCAACGACATCAACTCGGTTTAATAGCTCTTGAATAAACGACTCGGGAATCATTACCCAATTCTATATGAATTTATATTTTTTTGAATTACAAAAAAGCTTAGCTTAATTTTGATTTGATGGTTTGAGAGACCAAACCCATGTTTGCTCGACCAGAAAGTTGATCCTTTATTGTCGACATTACTTTACCCATATCTTTCATGCTGTTAGCGCCTGTGGCAGTAATAGCTTTGGCAATGATTTCTTCGACTTCTTCGGAGGATAGTTGCTCAGGCATGTATTTAGAGAGGACTTTTACCTCGAATTCTTCTTGCTCTAACAGGTCGGTTCTGTTTGCTTTCTTAAAAGCATCTATCGAATCCTGACGCTGTTTAAGCATTTTTTGTATGACAATCAATACATCCTCATCTGTCAGGGTTTTTTGATCATCAACTTCTTTTTGTTTAATGGCAGCTGACAATAATCTCAAGCTTCCAAGGGTGGCTGCATCCTTGCTACGCATAGCAGCTTTGATATCATCACTGATAGCGTCTTTTAAGGACATAGGTTTAGTATAACTTCGGTGGGAGCATTTGATTTCTGAGTCGACGGTACTGTCTTTTGACTGCAGCAGCTGCTTTTCTTTTTCTTTCCCATGTCGGTTTTTCATAAAACTCACGGGCTCGAAGGTCGTTTAAAAGCCCTGTTTTTTCAACAAGACGCTTGAAGCGACGTAAAGCAACATCAAATGGTTCGTTCTCTTTTACTTTAATAGTAGACATAAACTCTCTTAAAATTATCTGCCCCGAAAGGCATAAAAGGTGCATATTTTAATGCTAATATTCTTTTTTTTCAACTTATTTATACAATTAATGCTTATTCTAGGAATTGAAACCTCATGCGATGAAACTGGCATCGCTCTATATGATGATCAAAAAGGACTTATCGATCATATTCTGCATTCGCAGGTTGCCTTGCATGCTGAATATGGTGGCGTCGTACCTGAGCTAGCATCACGGGATCACATTCGTTTAATTATGCCGTTAATTGATACCCTGCTAAAAAAAAACAATGTCGATATTTCTACCGTTGATGCAATTGCTTACACTGCTGGGCCTGGCCTATCAGGAGCCCTCCTTGTTGGTAGTTCGGTTGCAGAGTCTTTAGCCTGTTCACTTGCAATACCAGCCATTCCAATTCATCATCTCGAAGGGCATCTGCTGGCACCTATGCTGGAGACTAAAAAGCCAGATTTTCCATTTTTAGCCCTTTTAGTCTCAGGCGGTCATAGTCAAATTATTCATGTAAAAGCCATAGGTGATTATGAAATTATTGGTGATACGCTTGATGATGCGGCGGGTGAGGCATTTGACAAAACAGCCCAGCTTTTAGGTTTAAGTTACCCTGGAGGGGCAGAATTATCACGTCTGGCTATGACAGGTAATCCAAGATTTGAGTTACCTAGGCCATTGATGAATACTGCAGATTTTGACTTTAGTTTCAGTGGCTTAAAAACGGCTGTACTGACATTAGTGAAAAAACAAACTTTACTAGATGATCAAACTCGAGCAGACATTGCCTTCGCTTTTCAAGAGGCTATCACCGACGTTCTAGTTAAGAAAACCATCTCTGCGATAGAATATGTTAATTTAGATCAGCTAATTATTTCCGGTGGGGTTGGAGCAAATAAACAACTTAGAGAAAAATTTAAACTCGCATCTGAAAAACATAAATTTGATTTATTTTTTCCATCGTTAGAATTTTGTACAGACAATGGCGCAATGATTGCGCTTGCCGGTGCACTTAGATACCATTTACCAAAAAATAATAAAAATAATCACTATCAAATTAAGCCAAGGTGGCGACTGACAGATATTTAAGCTATTTTTTAAAGCCTTGCTCGGTACCATGAATTAGGTTTTTTATATTCGATTCATGTCTAAACAAAACAATTACAGCTATTAGAATTGTTAAAAAAATAAATGCATTCGATAATTGAAAAAAATATGCCATCACCGGAGCTGACAGTGATGCGATAATTGCGGCTAAAGATGAGTAGCGCCAAATCAAAAAAGTCATTATCCAGATGCACAAAATTGCCGCAGCAAACAGAACGTCTAAACCCAAAAAAACCCCCAAAGCTGTAGCAACGCCCTTACCTCCCTTGAATTGATAATAAATAGGAAAGATGTGACCTAACAAAACAGCTAGGGCCGTAAGTGTGATGACCGTATCATTAAAATTCATCCACTTTGCAAGCATGATAAGAAAAGTGGCTTTTAATAAATCTCCCAAGAGTGTCAAAATGGCAGCCATTTTGTTTCCCCCACGCAAAACATTTGTCGCTCCAGGATTTTTTGAGCCTATTGTGCGCGGATCAACACTACCTATAACTTTACTCACAATGATTCCAAAAGACAAAGAACCAATCAAATAAGCAATTGAAACAAAAATAATTTGATTTATCATAGGGTTAATTATATTTGAAAAAGAAACACATATGACTAATTACATTTTTCTTTCAGGAGTAAAGCTAAAGGCACATATTGGAGTCACAGAGGAGGAAAGAAACAAGTTACAAGAATTAAAATTTGACGTAACAATTGAATTAATCAATAAAAATCCATTTGAAGAGGATGATCTCTCGGTAACCATTGATTATGCAGCAATAGAAGAAATCATTCGTCAAGAAACAGAGAATAGTAATTTCAAGTTACTAGAATCCCTAGGGGAGAAAATAATTACTCATATCAAAAGTGCATTTCAAATAGAGCAAATAGAATTAAAAATTTCTAAAAATAGAATAATTGAATCCACTGATTTTGTCGGGGTAATTTTAAAACGTTAATTATCCACGTGGATGATGTTCTTGATGTAATTTCTTCAGGCGTTCACGAGCCACATGTGTATAAATCTGGGTAGTTGAAATATCGCTATGACCCAATAACATTTGAACTACCCTTAAATCTGCACCATGGTTAATAAGGTGTGTTGCAAAAGCATGCCTCAAAACATGGGGTGAGATCGTTTTATTTATTCCTGCTTGAATCGAATACCTTTTAATTAAGTGCCAAAATGTTTGCCTTGTCATGCACTCAGACCGATTTGACACAAATAAAAATTTTGATGTTCTATCTGCCAATATCTTTGGTCTGGATTCATGGAGGTATTTTTTTACCCAATCAACCGACTCCTCACCCATTGGAACCAGTCTTGTTTTCTGGCCTTTTCCTGTCACTCGGATAACACCATCCTGGAGGATAATTTCTGTCACTAATAATCCAACTAATTCAGTAACCCTGAGTCCGCATGCGTATAAAATTTCCAACATTGCTCGATCACGAACGCCAACAGGATGATCAATATCAGGTGCCGCTATTAATGCTTCGACCTCCTCCTCACTTAAACTCTTGGGTAATGATTTTGGTACTTTTGGGGTTTGGATATTAAGTGTTGGGTCGGTCTTAACTTTATTATCCCTTAATAAAAATCGATAAAACCTTCGAAGAGTAGCAAGTAATCTTGAAATGCTGCGCGATTTCGATGATGGAAATTTATAGGCTAGATATTGTTCAATATCAGCCTGTGACACATTCAATAAATCCACTTTATTTTTTAAAAGCCAACTGTAAAAAATCTTTAAATCGAACCGATAGCTGTTCAAAGTATTTTGCGATAAGCCATCCTCAAGCCATAAATGATCAATAAATTCATCGATGATTAATACATGATCAAGTTCTTTTTTGTTATCTTCAGGCATCATTTGATCAAGCTTAGCACAATAAAAAAAGCCTCGTCTAGCGAGGCTTTATTAAATAATATTTTAAAACTACTCAGGTTTTTTTTCTGCTGCTGGAGCTTCTGCTGGAGCCGCTTCTGCTGGAGCCGCTTCTGCTGCTGGAGCTTCTGCTGGAGCCGCTTCTGCTGCTGGAGCTTCTGCTGGAGCCGCTTCTGCTGCTGGAGCTAGGCCCTCTGGAATATCTTCAAACTCACTATCTGAAAGACGTACTTTTAGACGCTCTTTAATACGTGCAGATTTTCCTGACAGATCTCTTAAATAAAAGAGTTTTGATCGCTTCACATCACCACGTCTTTTGACTTCAATACTCTCAATCAATGGGGAATGTAATTGAAATGTTCTTTCAACCCCCTCGCCAGATGCAATTTTACGAACAATAAAAGATGAATTAAGCCCACGATTCTTTTTTGAAATTACAATACCTTCAAAGATCTGAACTCTTTTTCGTGTTCCTTCAACAACGTTAACACCAACTGCAACTGTGTCTCCAGATGCAAATTTAGGTATTTTCTTGCTTAAACGTGCAATTTCTTCTTTTTCTAATGTTTCAATTATATTTGCCATACAATGTTCCTTTTAGTTATGAGGATCTTGTTCCTGCTCATGCTGTATTTCATCGAGCAGCCGAGATTCCTCTTTCGTCAACAACCTTTCGGCCAATAAATCTGGACGTTTTGTCCATGTAAGTCTTAATGACTCTTTCAGTCGCCACAATCTTATTTTCTCATGGTCACCTGATTTTAAAATATCCGGAACACTTTGTTCATGAAAGTGCTCAGGTCTGGTGTAACTTGGATGATCTAACAACCCATTTACAAACGAATCTTGGTTAATGGATTCCTCATCATTTAACACTCCAGGAAGCTGTCTTACCATGCAATCAATTAAAACCATCGCAGGGAAGTCACCTCCACTTGTTACATAATCACCAACAGATATCTCTTCGTCAATCCAATGATTAAGTCGCTCATCAACACCCTCGTATCTGCTTGATACGATCGTCAGCTCTTCACAACTTAACAACTCAATAATTTTTTTGTGATTCAACAAATTACCCCGTGGGGTTAAATGAATCACTTTTCTTTTTTTTGATGATGAGTCACTTTTAGAAAACTCGATCGCTTTAACTAACGGCTCTAACATCATCACCATCCCTGGGCCACCTCCATAAGGTCTATCATCAACAGTCTTATGGTTATCCAGAGTAAAATCTCTTGGATTGATTAACGTTTTGCTAACCTTTCCGCCTCTAAATGCCTTACCAATAAGCCCGAAGTCAAGAGCCTCAAACATTTCAGGCATTAAAGTTATGACATTGAAATGTAGCCGCTTAGAAGTCATCTGGCCAATCAACCTTAATTGTTTTAGCCACTAAATCTACTTCTAAAATGACACTTTCAATGTATGGCACCAGTGTCTCTTTTTCATTTTTAACAACAAGCACGTTATTGGCACCAGTTTCAAGGATTGACTCCACTTTGCCAAACCTGTGACCAGTTAAACTCTTTACGTCCAAACCTATTAATTGAAACCAATAAAATTGATTTTTTTCAAGGTCAGGTAATTCTTTTTTAAAAACGCCAATGAAAGACTTACTTAATTGATCAGCAGAGTCTCGGTCATCAACATTTTTTAACTTAGCAAAAAGCACTTTATTTTTGACTTGGATATCTTCTATTTCATATTCAAGCCAATTTTTCTCATCAGGAGAAGTTTGCCAAATTTTGTAATTACTTAATGTTTCTTTTTTTTCCGTAAATGCATGGACTTTAATCCAGCCTTTAATACCATGTGGAGATAAAATCATCCCCATGATTACAATATCTTCCATCACTCACTCAGGAAGATGTAAGAGTTATTTATCTTTATCTGCTTCCGCTGCCGGAGCCTCTTCTGCTGGAGCTGCTTCCGCTGCCGGAGCCTCTTCTGCTGGAGCTGCTTCCGCTGCCGGAGCCTCTTCTGCTGGAGCTGCTTCCGCTGCCGGAGCCTCTTCTGCTGG